>NZ_RAVX01000005.1:0-279277 GCF_003611605.1 Corallococcus sp. AB011P | reverse complement strand
CCTTCAGGATGGCCAGCAGCCCCGCCACCATCTCCAGCGAGCGCTCCACGTACACGCCCACTCGCGTGCCGCGCTTCACGCCCTGGCTCCGCAGGTGATGCGCCAACTGGTTCGCCTTCGCGTCCAGCTCGCCGTACGTCAACGTCCGTCCGTCATGCACCTGGATCGCCACCGCGTCCGGCGTCTTCCGGGCCTGCTCGGAGAACAGCGCGTGCACCGGCGTGGTGCCCGCGGCCTCCGCCGCCATGCGGTTGCCGCCGTCGAGGATCCGCCGCCGCTCCTCCGCATCCACCATCGGCAGCCGGGACACAGCGGCCTCCGGACGCGACAGCGCCGCATCCAGCAGGACCCGCAGGTGCTCCACCATCCGGCGCACCGTCGCGGCGTCGTACAGTTCGGTGCTGTATTCGACCGAGCCCCTCAGCCCTTCGCCCTCCTCCACGAAGAAGACGCTCAGGTCGAACTTCGACGTGCGGCTCTCCATCATCACCGGCTTGAGCGCCATGCCCGGCAGCCCCAGGTCGCCCTGCGGCACGTTCTGGAGCGCCAGCAACGTCTGGAACAGCGGCGTGTGGCTCAGGCTGCGGTCCGGCTGGAGCGCTTCCACCAGCTTCTCGAACGGCACGTCCTGGTGCTCGTACGCCTCCAGCACCGTGCCTCGCACCTGCGTCAGCAACTCACGGAAGGACGTCTCCCCGTCCACCTGGGCACGCAGCACCAGCGTGTTGACGAAGAAGCCGATGAGCCCTTCCAGCTCCGCCCGCGTCCGGCCCGCGATGGGCGAACCCACGCTGATGTCCGTCTGCCCGGAGTAGCGCGACAGCAGCGACTGCCACCCGGCCAGCAGCACCATGTACAGCGAGGCGCCCTCGCGCTGCGCCAACGCACGCAGGCGCTGCGTCATCGCGGGGGACCACTGGAAGAAGTGCATCGCTCCCGCGTTGCCCCGCACCGCCGGACGCGGATGGTCCGTGGGCAACTCCAGGGAGGCGGGCGCCCCCGCGAGCCGGCCCTTCCAGAAGGCCACCTCGCGTTCCAGCGCGTCTCCCTGAAGCCAGCCGCGCTGCCAGGCCGCGTAGTCCGCGTACTGGAGCGGCAGCTCCGGTAGCGCGGAGGGCTGGCCCTGCACGAACGCCGCGTACAGCGCGCCCATCTCCCGCACGAGCACGCCCAACGACCAGCCATCCGAGATGGCATGGTGCATCGTGAGCGCGAGCAGGTGGTCGTGCTCCTCCAGCCGCACCAACTGCGCGCGGACCAGCGGTCCGCGCGACAGGTCGAAGGACCGCAGCCCCTGCGCCATCACCCGGCGGCGGGCCTCTTCCTCCCGCTTGCCCGCTTCGACGGCGCGCAGGTCCTCCACCTCCAGCGGCATCGCCGAGGGCGGATGCACCACCTGCACCGGCGTGCCCTCGTGCGCCGTGAACGTCGTGCGGAGTGCTTCATGGCGGCGCACCAGCTCATCGAGCGCCCGCTGGAGCATCGCGACGTCCAGCGCGCCCTCCAGACGGACCGCGAGCGGGACGTTGTAGAGCGGGCTGCCCGGCTCCAACTGGTCGATGAACCACAGGCGCTGCTGCGCGAACGACAACGGCAGGGGCTGCTCGCGCGACACCGGCACCAGCGGCGGGACGACGGAGCGGGTGGCGCGCTCCAGGCGGAGCGCCAGGGCCTCCAGCGTGGCGGACTCGAACAGCTCCCGCAGCGGCAGCTCCACGCCGAACCCCGCGCGGATCCGCGAGGCCACCTGCGTCGCCAGCAGCGAGTGCCCGCCCAACTCGAAGAAGTTGTCCTTCACGCCCACCTGGGGCACACGCAGCACCTGCGCCCAGATGGCCGCCAGCTTCGCTTCGGTCTCCGTGCGGGGCGCCTCGTGGACCTTCTCCGAGCGCGGGGCCTCCGGCTCCGGCAGCGCCTTGCGATCCACCTTGCCGTTGGCGCTGAGCGGCAGCGCGTCCAGCGACATCAGGACGGTGGGCACCATGTACTCCGGCAGCCGCTGCCGCAGGTGTGCCTTGAGCTCCGCCGCGTCGAGCGTCCGCTCCGGCTTCGCGACGGCATACCCCACCAACTGCTTGTCCACGCCCTGCCCCCGCACCACCACCGTGGCCTCCGCCACATCCGGATGCAGGCCGAGCGCGGCTTCGATTTCGCCCAGCTCGATGCGGAAGCCACGCACCTTCACCTGGAAGTCGGTGCGGCCGAGGAACTCCAGCGTCCCGTCTTCCTTCCAGCGCGCCTTGTCTCCCGTGCGGTACAGCCGCGCGCCGGGCTCCGTGCTGAAGGCGTGGGGCACGAAGCGCTCCGCCGTGAGGTCCGCACGGTGGAGGTAGCCCCATGCGAGGCCCTCGCCTCCCACGAACAGCTCACCCGGCACGCCCACACCCGCCACGTCGCCGTGCGCGTCCAGCACGTACGCCGTCGAGTTCCCGATGGGCTTGCCGATGGACACCGACCCTTCGAACTCCGTCCGCCCCGTCATCCTGTGGGTGGTGGAGAACGTGGTGTTCTCCGTCGGGCCGTACGCGTGCACCAGCACCGGGCCTTCCGGCAACCGCGCCAGGTGCTCCCGCACGCGCTGGGGCGGCATCACGTCACCGCCCGTCATCACCTGCGACACGCCCGCCAGGACCTCCCCCTGGTGCAGCACCATCTGCTCGTAGAGCGCCGTCGTCAGCCACAACGTGCTGACGCGCTCCTGCTTCACCAGCGCGCCCAGTTCCTCCAACGTCAGCGCGTGCGGCGGCGCCAGCACCAGCTTCGCGCCGTGCAGCAGTGAGCCCCACAGCTCCAGCGTCGAGGCGTCGAAGGCCACCGGCCCCGTCTGCGACCAGACCGCGTCCGGCTCGAAGCGCATGAAGTCGTTGCCCAGCACCAACCGGGTGATGCCCCGGTGGGGAACACACACGCCCTTCGGTCGCCCCGTGCTGCCCGACGTGAAGATGATGTACGCCAGGTCTTCGCCGCCCACCTCCACGTCCGGTGCCGTCTCCGGTTCACGGCGGATGGACTCCCACGCCGTGTCCACGCAGAGCGGCTTGCCCGCTCCGGCCGGCAGCTTCTCCACCAGCGACTGCTGCGTCAGCGTCACTTCGACGCCCGCGTCCTCCAGCAGCAGCGCGATGCGCTCCGCCGGGTAGTTGCGGTCCACCGGCACGTACGCGCCCCCGGCCTTCAGGATGCCGAGCAGCCCCACCACCATCTCCCAGGAGCGATCCACGTACACGCCCACCCGCGTGCCACGCTTCACTCCCAGCCCGCGCAGGTGATGCGCCAGCTGGTTCGCCTTCGTGTCCAGCTCGCCGTACGTGAGCGTCCGGCCATCCACGCCCTGCACCACCGCCACCCGGTCCGGCGCCTTGCGCGCCTGCTCCGCGAAGAGCGCGTGCACCGGCCGCTCCCGCGGATACGCCGCCTGCGTCCGGTTCCAGTCCACGGCCAGCAAGTGGCGCTCGGCGGCCTTCACCATGGACAGCCGGGCCACGGGCATCGCCGGGTGGGCCACGGCGGACTCCAGCAGGCCGCGCAGGTGCTCCACCATCCGCGCGACGGTGGCGGCGTGGAAGAGGTCGGTGTCGTACTCCACGTAGCCGCTCAGGTTCCCATCCGCCTCCGTGAGCTGGAGGAGCAGGTCGAACTTGGCGCTCTGGGTGTCCACCTCCATCGCGTTCAGCTTCAGGCCCTGCACGGCGACCGGGCCGCGCGGCGCGTTCTGCAGCGCGAACATCGCCTGGAAGAACGGCGTGCGCCCCGAGTCGCGCTCCGGATGGAGCGCCTCCACCAGCTTCTCGAACGGCACGTCCTGGTGGTCCGTCGCGCCCACCATCGTCTCGCGCAGCTGGCGCACCAGTCCCTGGAACGACAGCTCCGGCGTGAAGCGCGCGCGCAGCACCAGCGTGTTGACGAACATGCCGATGAGGCCTTCGAGCTCCGAGCGGGTCCGGCCCGCCATGGGAGAGCCCACGCTCACGTCGTCCTGCCCGGAGTAGCGCGACAGCAGCGACTGCCACCCGGCCAGCAGCACCATGAACAGCGTCGCGCCCTCCCGCTGCGCCAGCGCCCGGAGCGAGTCCGTCAGCTCGCGAGGCCACTGGATGGGCGTGCGCGCGCCCCGGAAGCCACGCGTCGCGGGCCGGGGCTTGTCCGTCGTCAGCTCCAGCGCGGGCGGCGCGCCCGACAGCTGCTCACGCCAGTACGCCAGCTGCCGCTCCAGCGCCGCGCCCTGCAACGTCTCCCGCTGCCAGGCCGCGTAGTCCGCGTACTGCACGGCCAGCTCCGGCAGCGGCGACGGCTGCCCCTGCAGGAACATGGCGTAGAGCACCGCCACCTCGCGCACGAGCACGCCCAGCGACCACCCGTCCGAGACGATGTGGTGCATCACCACCAGCATCAGGTGGTCCGCGTCCCCCAGCCGCACCAGCAGCGCGCGCATCAGCGGGCCCGTGGCGAGGTCGAAGGGACGCAGCGCCCCTTCCCGCACCCGGCGCCAGGCTTCGGCCTCGCGCGCTTCCACCGCGAGCGCGCTCACGTCCGTGCGCTCCAGCTCCAACACGGGCGCGTCCGCGAAGTGCTGCACCGGCCCGCTCTCGCCGCCCTGGAAGGTCGTGCGCAGCGACTCGTGGCGCCGCACCACCTCGCGCAGCGAGCGCTCCAGCACCGCCACGTCCACCGCGCCCTCCAGCCGCACCGCCACGGGCACGTTGTAGAGCGGGCTGCCCGGCGCCAGCTGGTCCATGAACCACAGCCGCTGCTGCGCGAAGGACAGCTCCGCCGGCTTCGACCGGTCCCTCAGCGGGAAGGCCGCCCGCGCCGGAGTCCCCGCCGCCTGCTTCTGCGCGGCCATCTTCTTCAGCAGCTCCGCCCGCTTCTCCGGAGACAGATTCGCGATCCGCTTCGACAAATCACCGCTGCTGCTCATCGAATTGACTCCGCACTCTGGACGCGACACGGCCCTGAGGGACGCCCGGAAATCTGGACGCATCGCCCTCGGGTCAGTGCCGGCAAATGTCGATCACGCGCGGCCTGCCGCTCGTCGCGTGAGCAGCGTGGGGGAGGCCAGGAAACCTGTTGATCACATTATTCGGTTGAAGAGCGACCTGCCATGCGTTCCATGCCGCCGGGCCTGCCTGCTCTCCAGCAGGGCTGGAACGGGCGTGGCACATCCCGCGACAGGGAATGAAACAGGTGTTTCAGCCCCGTCCCAGGATGGACGGGGTTGGCTCCACACGCGGAAGCTCAGTGACCCGCGGAGCCGGGCGGCTCCACGCGCTCCACCTGCTTCTGGACGGCGGCATCCGACGCCACTTCCGCGCCCAGCTGCAGGTACGTCAGCTGGTACGTGCGCCCCGTCGCCGGGCCCTGCGCCGCCGCCGTGCGGGCCAGGGCGTCGCGCCGCGCTTCGAAGGAGGTCAGCGTCTCCTGGAGCGAGCTGCGCGTGTCCTCGTTCTTCTCCGTCTTCAGGCGCTCCTGCACCCGCGCGATGTTCGCCTCCACCATGCGCTGGCTCTCCCGGGCGCGGTTCGCCTCGGACAGGTCCGCGAAGGGACCGGCGCCCTCCACGGACAGCTCCAGCTTCGCGACCTGGCGGCCCCGCTCTCCGGGCGGCACCAGCGTGGACACGCCCTGGCGCTGCGCCATGCCCACGCCCCGGCCGTCGTGCGACTGCACCACGAAGTCCACGCCCTCGGCGCCCTGGGCCAGCTTCACGGCCTCCACGTAGGGCACCGCCGCGAGCACCACCACCAGCGACACCTGCTCCTTCTGGCGCAGGCGCTTCACCTCGGAGGTCACCGCCGGCCCCACCGGCAGGCCCCGCACGCCCGCGGGCAGCAAGGCCGTGCCGTCCGCCGACTCCGGGGACACGCCGATGATGCCCACCTTCAGCCCGCCCACCGTCGTCACCACCGACACGGGGAAGAGCGGCTGTCCCTTCGCGTCCACGAGGTTCGCGGACACGAGCTTCAGCTTCGCGCCCTTCGTCTTCTTCTTCAGGAAGTCCACGCCCAGCACGAGGTCGCGCTGGCCCACGGCCATGGCCGCGTAGCCCAGCGCGTCCAGCTGCTCCAGCAGCAGCTCCGCGCGAGGCTTCGCCTCCGGGCCATCCGCCAGGGTCTTGAAGAGCGCGTTGCCCGCGTCCAGTGCGAGCACCGGCACGCCCTTCGCGCGCTCCCCGGCCAGGACCGTCTTTCGTCTGGCCAGACCGCCAGACGGGTTGTGGCGTCAACCACAGGGGGCGACTTCGCCCCCATTGTCCCCGGTGAAGAGCAGCACGAGCTTCTTCGGCGCGGCCCCCGCCATCAGCGGCAGGAGCAACAGGAGCGCCAGGGCGGCGAGCCGGGGGGCGCGGGGGCTCATCACTTCTTCGCCTTCTTCGGCGCGGGAGCGGGCGCGGGCTTCTTCTCCAGGTCCGCCAGCTTCGTCTTCGCCGTCTTGGCCGCGTCCGACTTGGGGTAGCCCTTCACCAGCTCCTCCAGCGCCAGCTTCGACTCCTCCTTCATCTTCAGCTTCAGGAAGCAGTCGGAGGAGCGCAGGTACGCGTCCGGCGCGGACGGCGTCTTCGCGAAGTCCTGCACCACCTTGCCGTACTCGAAGAGGGCCTCGCGGCACTTGGACTCGGTGAAGTACGTCTCGCCCAGGCCGAAGTGGGCCTCGCCCACGAGCGCGTCCTTGGGCCACTTCTTCACGAACTCGTTGTAGAGCTGGCGCGCGATCAGCGCGTCGCCGGCCTTCGCCTTGTCCTGCGCGAGCGCGAGGAAGTCCTTCTTGTCCGCGGGGCGCTGGAGCTCCTCGGCCTTCTTCTTGGCCTCGGCCTCCTTCACCGCCTCCGTGCCCTGGAGCGCCAGCAGCCGCTGGTTGGTCTCCTCCGTGCTCTTGCCGAGCGCGGCCTCCAGCTCACCAATCTTGTAGAGGTACGTCTCCACCTGGCCGCGCAGCTGCGCCAGGTCCTCCACCGTCTTCTGGAACTGCACGCCGATGTCCGCGTCCTTGCGGCGCGCGGCGGTGTCCAGGCTCTGCAGGGCCTGCGTCACCTGGGCGATCTTCTCGTCGAGCTTCGGCTGGGTGACGGCGAGCTGGTCGCGCGCCTCCTTCAGCTCCGCGGCCAGTTTGGCGTTGTCCGCGCCCAGCCGGTCCACCTTGGCTTCCAGGGCACGGCCGCGGTCGGCGGGGTAGAAACAACCGGGAACGGCGGCGGTCAACAGGGCGAAGAGCACGAGCCTGCGCATGGGCCGAGCATCCTAGGTCCAAAGTGCCCCGCGCGCCGCTTCTGTTTCCTCCTGCGCCCGGCTGCCCCCCTGCCCTTCAGCGCGCCCCTTCCGCCTCCAGCCGCTCCACCGCCCGGGCGCAGGCCACCCGGAGCCGGGGCAGGTTGAGGAAGAAGGGCACCGGCCGCGCCCGCCCGGACTCCACGGCTCGCAGGGCCCGGCGGTAGGCCTCCAGGGCCGCGCCGGGCTGGGCGCACTGCTCCAGCAGGAGCCCCAGCAGGTAGCGGGCGGCGACGTGGTCCGGATCCAGGTCCAGGCACCGGCGCAGGTCGCGCTCGGACTTCTCGTCCGGGACGCCCGTGGAGGCCCCGTCCAGCACGCACGAGAAGAGCCAGTCCGCCTGCGCCATCGAGGCCTCGTCCGGGGGCGCGGGCGCGTCCGGCTTCGGCGCCGGCGCGTCCGGCTTCGGCGCGGCGGGCCCGGTGGCTCCGGTGACGCTCGGGAACCGGCCGGAGTCCCGCTTCGGCCGGGCAGGCTCCACGGGCGCCGCGTCCTCGCGCACGTAGAAGAACGCGTGCTCACTGGGCAACAGCCGCAGCTCCGGGGGCACCTGGAGCAGGGGCTCCGCGGCGGACAGCACCAACACTCCGCCGGGCGCGAGCCGCTCGCCCAGGCTCCGCACCGTGCGCTGGAAGGCTTCCGGGGTGAAGTAGATGAGGACGTTGCGGCAGAAGATGATGTCGAACCCGCCGCCCCCGGGAGCCTCCGGATACGGGGCCTCCATCAGGTTGTGGCGCCGGAACTCCGCCTGCGCGCGCAGCGACGCCACCAGCGAGTGGCGCCGGCCCTTCGACTCGAAGTAGCGCGAGCGCGCGGCTTCCGGCACGCGCCGGAGCGCATCCGCCAGGAAGCTCAATTCGCGCGCCCGGGCGAGCACCTGTTCGGAGATGTCCGTGCCCAGCACGCGGCTTGCGGGATCCGCGCCCTCCTGCGCCATCAGGAGGAGCAGCGTGGCGACCTCCTCGCCCGCCGCGCAGCCCGCGCTCCACACGCGCAGCGGTGTCCTGGAGCGCTGCACGCGGGGCGACAGCACGTGCTCGCGGAAGGCGGACAGCTGCACCTCGTCCCGGAACACCTCCGACGTGTGCACCGCCACCGCGTCCACCAGCCGCGCCAGGTCCGCCGCGCCCGCCGGCGTGCGCAGGTGCGCCACCAGCCGCGCCGCGTTCTGCCCGTGCCCCAGCGCGTCCAGCCGCGCGTCCAGCCGCCGCTGCTGGGCCCCGCTCAGCGCCATGCCCGTGTGGGCCTGAAGCCAGGCGTGGACGGGAGTCCAGCGCTCGGAAGAGGACGTCATGGCGCGCGAGGTCAGCGGCTTGCTGCCAGCGACTCTCCGCGCGCCAGACGCGCCAGGGTGGCGGCGACGTCATCGCCGTGGATGAGGTGGTCCACCGCCTTGCGCTCCACCGCCGCGCCCGGCATGCCGAACACCACGCAGGACTCCTCGTTCTGCGCCAGCGCCAGCCCACCGCCCTGCTTGATGGCCAAGAGCCCGTCCGCCCCGTCCGCGCCCATGCCGGTGAGCACCACGCCCACCGCGCGCCGGGCGTAGACCTTGGCCACGCTCTCCAGCAGCACGGTGCCGCTGGGCATGTGCCCGTCGCGCTCCACACCGGGCTTGAGCGCCACGCGGCCTCGCACGGGCACCACCATGTGCTGATCCGGCGGCGCCACCAGCACCAGCCCCGGCTGAAGCGTGTCCCCGTCCACCGCCAGCCGGACCTTGAGCTTGCTCGCGTTGGCGAGCCAGCTGGCCAGCGACTCCGAGAAGGCGGCGTTGATGTGCTGGACGATGACGATGGGCGCCGGGAAGTCCGCCGGCAGCTCCGACAGCATCCGGTAGAGCACCTGCGGGCCGCCCGTGCTGGCGGCCACCGCGACGATGCCCATGGAGGCCGCGGGCAGCGCCGGGACGGGCGTGTGCGGCATGCCCGGCGCGCCGCGCTTCTGGCCGCGCACGTGGCGGATGACGCGCACGGAGGAGATGAGCTTCACCTCCTTGGTGAGGTTCCACGCCTCCGGCCCCGCGTCGATGGAGGGCTTGATTTGAAGCGCCAGCGCGCCCAATTCCAGCGCGCGGTACGTCAGCGCGGGGGCCTGCGAGCGCGGATCGCCCGTCAGCACCAGGATGGGCGTGGGGCACTCGGCCATGATGTGCTCCACGGCCGCGAGCCCATCCATGACGGGCATGTCCACGTCCATGGTGATGACGTGGGGGCGCAGCTCCTTCGTGAGGGCAACGGCCTCCTGGCCGTTCGCGGCGGTGCCGACGACCTGGATGTCCGGGTCGTCGCTCAACGCCGCGCTGATGAGCTGACGGCAGATGACCGAGTCATCCACCACCAGCACCGTCACTTTCTTGCCCATGTCCGTTCAATACCCCGTACGCGCCGCGGGAGTATAGCAATGCGAAGGGTCCCGGGCGTCTCTCCCAGGTCTTCGGGGACTTCAGGCCAGGAGCCGCCCCACGACGTCGACCAGGTCCTGGCGGACGAGGTCGCCCTTGGTGATGTAGCCGTCCGCCCCGGCCGCCAACCCACGCGCCCGGTCTGCCTCCCCCCCCCGGGTGGTGAGGATGACGACGGGCAGCCCGCGCCGGGCCGGGTCCGACTTCAGGCGCCGGGTGAGCTCCACGCCGTCCATCTCCGGCATCTCCAGGTCGGTGACGACCAGCTCCACCGGGGGCCCATCCTGCACCAGCTGCTCCAGCGCCGAGGGGCCGTCCGCCGCCCGGAGGGTGTCGTACCCCACCGCCTCCAGCAGGTTGGCCACCAGCTCCCGGGTGAGGGGCGAGTCGTCCACCACCAGGATGCGGCGGCGGCGGGGCGCGGGCGCGCGCACCGGGGGCCGGGCGAGCTTCAGGGGCGCGATGCCATGCACGCCCGCCGCCAGCGCGGCCGCGGACAGCACCATGGCCAGCCGCCCGTCCGCGAGCGACGTGGCCCCTGTGAGGTGCGTGTAGCGAGCGAGGATGCCCTTCAAGGGGAGGATGGCCTGGACGCGCTCCTCCAGCACCCGGTCCACCGCCAGTGCGGCCTCCATGCCCTGGCCCTTCACCACCAGGACCAGCTCGCCCTCCCGGGCGGGGCGCTCGGTGGCGAGCCCCAGGAGCGACGCCAGCGAGGCGAAGGGCAGCACGCGGCCCTCCATCCGGAGGGTGGGACGGCCGGCGACCTCTCCCACCTCCGAGGCGTCCACCTTGAGGGCGCGGGAGACGTGGACGGCGCTCAGGGCGAGCGTCTCGTCGAAGACCTGGACGAAGAGCAGGGGCGCCACGGTGAGGGACACCGGGACGCGCAGGGTGAAGATGGTGCCCCAGCCGGGCGCGGACTCCACGCCCACGTCGCCGCCCAGGGCCTGAAGGGACGTACGCACGGCATCCAGCCCCACGCCCCGACCCGACAGGTCGGTGACCACGTCTCGCGAGGTGAAGCCGGGCAGGAAGACGAGGTCGCGCGCGGCGGCGTCGGAGAGGGCGTTGGCGGCGGGCTCGTCCAGCACGCCCCGGCGCACGGCCACCCGGCGGAGGAGCGCTGGGTCCATGCCCGCGCCGTCGTCCTCCACGCGCAGGATGATGCGGCTGCCCTCGCGGGCGGCGCGCAGGGTGAGGCAGCCCCGGGGGTGCTTGGCGGAGGCGACGCGGTCCACGCGCGTCTCCAGGCCGTGGTCCAGCGCGTTGCGGACCAGGTGCATGAGCGGTTCGCGCAGGGCCTCCACGACGGAGCGGTCCGCGCGGGTGTCCTCGCCGTCCACGACGAGCTCCACCTCCTTGCCCAGCTCCCGCGCCAGGTCGCGGACCATGCGGGGATAGGGTTCGACGAGGACGGAGAGGGGCAGCATGCGCAGGCCCTGGATCTCCTCCGACACCTGATCCAGGTCGCGCAGCTCCGCGTTGGCGAGCAGCTTGGCCTCGCGGTGCAGGGTGGCGGCCAGCTCCTTGGCGCGGCCCAGGCGCTCCGCGAGCGCGATGCCCGCGGGGCCCAGGTCCTCCGCGGTGCGGGCCAGCTCGCTCAATTCACGCACGAGCTCCAGGCGGCGCGCGGTGGCCAGCTCCCGGCGGCGGGCCACCTGGCCCAGGTTGGTGACCGCGCTGGTGAGCATGTCCAGGCTGGCCACGCCGATGCGCACGGCCGTGTCCATGCGGACGTCGCCGGTGCGCACCGTGGCGGTTCCGTGCTTCGGCGCGGCGGGCGGGCGCGAGCGGGCGGTGTCGACCATCCGCGTGCTGGGCGACACGGCCGGATTCGCGGGGTGCGTGTTCGAGGACGTGCCCGGCGCGGGGCCGACAAGGTGAGGGCTCCCCGGGCCAGCCGTCACCGGAGCCACGAGGTGCGAATGCCCCGAGGCAGCCGTCTCCCCGTGCGTTCCCGCCGGACTCCCGGCCGTCTCCGTCCGGAGGGCCGTGGCGAGGAACTGCGATGCGGCGGCTCCCGGGGCCGCGCCTCCCGCCGGCGCGTCCGGGCGTGACGCGGGCGTTCCCCAGTGCGCGGGGACCACCACGGCCCCGGACGGCTCCCGGCGCTCCGCCACGATGAGGCGCGACGTGCCCTCCCCCTTCGAAGCCCGGCCGCCCTCCTCCAGACGGGCGACTCCCACCGGACGCGCGGACTCCACGATGACCCGCTGCTGCAGCGTCGCCACCAGCGTCTCCACCGCCAGCAGCGGCTCTCCCGCCTGGAGCGCACCCGACAGCGCGAGCACCGTGTCCGCCGTGGCGAGCAGCGCGTCGGTGGACTCCGACGACAGCCGGTAGCGCTGCGGCTCCGCGCACCGGACCAGTTCCTCCATCTCGTGCGCGAGCGTGTTGATTTCGCTGAAGCCCATCATCCGGGCCTCGCCCTTGAGCCCGTGCAGCTCGCGCAGCACCCGCTGCCCGGCCTCCAGGTTGCCCCCGGACTCCAGCTCCATCAGGGAGCGGTTGATGCGCTCCAGACGGACCGTGACCAGGTCGCGGAACTGCTTGAGGAGCCGCTCGCTGGGGTTCACCCGCCGCCCCCCTTGCGCAGGGTCGCCTGGTGGATCTGGAAGCGCTCCACCACGCCGCGCAGGTCCTGCGCCAGCCCCAACAGGTCCCCGTTCGCCGCGCCCACCTGCTTCGTCGCGTTGAGGCTCTGCTGGGTGATGCGCAGGATGTCCGCCATCGTTTCCGCGAGCTGATCCGTGCCCGCCTGCTGCTGCTGCGTGGACCGGGAGATGATCCGCACCGAGTCCGACGTCCGCCCCGCCAGGTCGACAATCTGCCGAAGCGACTCGGACACCTGCTCCGCCAGGGCCGTCCCCGTCTCCACCGCGCGCACGCCGCCGCCCGTCACCGTCACCGCGGCGGCGGAGGCCTCGCGCACCTCCTCGATGAGCCCTTCAATCTCCTTCGTGGACTCCAGCACGTTCTCCGCCAGCCGGCGCATCTCCGCCGCCACCAGCGAGAAGCCCCGCCCCACCTCGCCCGCCTTGGTGCCCTCCAGCTCCGCGTTGAGCGCCAGCAGGTCCGACTTGTCAGCGACGCCGTTGATGAACTCGACGATCTTGCCAATCTGCTGCACGCGCTTGTCCAGCCGCCCCACCGCCGAGCCGATGGCCTGGTTGTCCTGGCGCATGCGCGACATGGCCCCCAGGAAGGACTCCGCGCTGCGCTGCCCGCCCTGGGCCGCCGCCAGCGTGCGCTGGGCGATCTCCGCCACCGAGCTCGCGTTCTCGGCGATCTGCTTCGCCGAGCGCGCCAGCTCCTCCGTGGTGGCGCTCGTCTCGTCCAGGCTGCTGGCCTGCTCCGCGGCGCCGGCCTCATAGCGCCCGGAGGTGCTGAGGATCTCCTCCGTGGTGGCCGAAATCTGCGAGCCCGCGCGCTGAAGCTCCGCGAGCACGTCCGCCAGGTGCGTGCGCATCGTGGTGAAGGCCGCGGACACCGCCCACACCTCGTCCTCCGCGGGCACCAGCCGGGGGCTGGCCAGGTCACCCGCGGCGATGCGGCGCGCCTCGCCGGACAGCTCCCGCATGGGCCGCCCCAGCAGCGTTCCACCCAGGTACGCCGTGGCCAGCGCCAGGCCGAACACCACCGCGCACAGGAGCGCGCTGGACGTGAACTCGTCCACCAGCAGGCCCTGCGCGACCGGGCTGCCCCCGTCCGCCAGCCGGTCGAAGAGCCGGTCCGTCAGCGCCGTGACGACCTGCGCGCACATCACCGCGGGCGTCACCACGCAGATGGCGGTGAAGGCCACCAGCCGCGCGCGAATCCGCGAGCGCCGGGGCAGCGCGGCGATGACCTGCGCGTGCGTCAGCCCCTGCTCCGCCACCCACAGCACGCCGCGCCGCGCCCTCAACGTGACGAGCCCGTACACGAGCAGCGACGAGAGCGGGCCGAACAGCGCCCCCAGCCCCGCGACCCGCAGGGTGTCGTTCCACGGCAGCCCCATGGCCGACCAGAGCGCCGTCGCCACCACGCCCGTGGTCAGCGCCCACAACCCCAGCGAGCGGAAGAACGCCTCGCCCGGCGCGCGCGCCACCTCGCCCACCGCCTTCGCCAGGTGCTCCAGCGTGGGCGGCAGCGCTCCGCGCTCCAGGGCCCGCAGGAGAGGGAAGCGGCGCAGGGACACACCCACGCCCAGGAGCATGTGCAGCGCGCTCACGCCCACCACCAGGACGACGAGTCCCCCCAGCTCCTGGGACAGCTTGCCCCCCACCACGAGCGACGCGAAGTGCAGCCCCAGCGTGGAGCCCACCAGGTTCGCCAGCGGCACGGGGAACATCAGCTGCTGGCTGAAGGCGGCCCGCCGGGAGTCCGAGCGCGAGGAGCGGTCCATGTCACCCGCCTCCCGTCGCGCCGGGCGTGCCGGGAGCCCCGCCGGAGGCGCTGGTGGACTCGCCGCCGGGAGGCTCGACATGGAAGCGCTGCACCACGTGTTGCAGGTCCGCCGCCAGGGCGGACAGGTCCGCGTTGGCCGCCACCATCTGCTTGGTGGCCGCGGCGTTCTGCTCGGTGACGCGCAGGATGTCCCCCATGGCCGCCGCGAGCTGATCCGTGCCCGTCTGCTGCTGCAGCGTCGCCAGCGAGATGCTGCGCACCGCGTGCGACGTCTGCCGCGCCAGCTCCAGGATGAGGCTCAGGCTGTCGTCCACCTGCGCCGCCAGCAGCGTGCCCAGCTCCGTCGTCTTCAGGCCCGCCTCCGTGGCCATCACCGCGCCGTTCGTCGCGTCGCGGATCTCCCCGATGAGGCCCTCAATCTCCTTCGTGGAGCGGATGACGTTCTCCGCCAGCCGGCGCATCTCCGCCGCCACCAGCGAGAAGCCCCGCCCCACCTCGCCCGCCTTGGTGCCCTCCAGCTCCGCGTTGAGCGCCAGCAGGTCCGACTTGTCGGCGATCTCGTTGATGAACTCCACCACCTTGCCAATCTGCTGCACGCGCTTGTTGAGGCGCACCACCGCCTCCGCGATGGCCTCGTTGTCCTCCTTCATGCGCTGCATGGCGCCCAGGAAGGCGGTGGCGCCGCGCTGGCCGGACTGCGCCGCGCCGAAGGTCGTCTCCGCGATGGTGGACACGGACTCCGCGTTGTCGGCGATCTGCTGCGCGGACCGGGCCAGCTCCTCCGTGGTGGCGCTGGTGGCGTTGAGCGCCCCGGCCTGCTCGTCCGCGCCCACCTCCTGCTCCGTGCTGGTGGCCACCAGCTGCTCGGTGGTGGAGGAGATTTGAATGCCCGCCCGCTTGAGCTGCGACAGGGCCTGCACCAGCTGCACCTGCATCTGGGTGAAGGCCGCGGAGGTGGCCCACACCTCGTCCTCGGCGTGGATGACACGCGGGGGCCGCACCTCGCCGCGCGCGATGCGCGTCGCGTCCTCGGTGATGGCGCGCAGGGGCTCCGACAGCGCCGTGCCCGCGAGCGCCGCGGTGCCCAGGATGAGCAGCGTGACGAGCCCCGCGATGAGCCCCAGGGGCGGCCCGCCTCCCTCGCGCGCCCGCGCCATCACCTCCATGCGCGCGTCCGGCGTGGTGGCCTGCGTCCACGCGTCCACCACCGTCACCGTGCGCGTGAAGGCCACGTCCAGGATGAAGAGCGACGGGCTCAAGACGGCGATGGCGGTGAAGACCACCAGCCGGCGGCGGATGTGCATGCGCCGGGGCGGCAGCGCGGCCAGCACCTCCAGCGGCGCCGGCCCCAGCGACACCAGCCGGTCCAACGTGGCCCGCGCGCGGCGCACCACCATCAGGTAGGTGAGCATGGCGCTCAGGGGACCGATGGACAGCCCCAGCACCATCACCCGCACGCCCTCCGTCCACGGCACGTCCGCCAGGGTGGGGAAGGCCAGGGCCACCGTCAGCGTGCCGCCCAGCCAGCCCTGCATCACGAACCAGAAGCTGCGGCCGGGGATGGCCGCCACCTCCTGGACCGCCACCAGCAGGTGCTCCGACGTGGCGGGCAGCCGGCCCTCGCCCAGCGCGAAGAGCGTGCGCAGGGCCCGCGTGTCGCGCGCGTACCCCACGCTGATGAACAGCACGAGCGCGCACAACATCAGCCACGTCAGCGGCGTGCGCCCCGCCTCCGGCAGCGTGTGCGACAGGTGGATGTGGAGGAACGCGATGCCCACGCCCAGGCAGCTGCCGGGGATGCGGGGCCGCGTCGTCCAGCGGCCCAGGGAGCGAAGCTCCAGCGGCGCCATCATGCGCCCTCCCCGTCCAGCCCGCGCAGGTAGCGTTGGAAGGCGTCCAGGCTGAGCAGCGGCCAGAGCACCCCGCGGGTAATCACGAAACCGCGCAGGCTGCCGCCGGAGGACCCCGCCACCACCGGCGAGGGCGGCAGCACGGACAGCACCTCCGAGTCGATCTCCAGTCCGTCCACGCCCACCGTGCCTCCGGTGGCCGTCACCAGCACGCGCTGGGCGCCCCCGGCCCCCAGGAAGGCCCGGTGGGCGGACACGGTGCCCGCGTCCGGCGCGGCGATGGAGGCCACCTCGCCCGCCTCGAAGGCGATGCGGTGCGGCCCCACGTGGCACAGGAGCGTCCCCTCGACCCGGCCCGCGGGAAGCATGGGGCTAGCCGCCCTGGCTGAGGTGGTCGAAGAGGCCTTCCGGGTCGATGACGGCCACGTCGCGCGAGCCGCTCTTCACGGGGCCGCGCAGGTGGACGTGCACACCCGAGGGGCCCAGGGGCTCCAGCGGTCCCATCAGCGCGGACACACCGGCGACGCTGCTGGCGGTGAGGGCGAGGGTGCCTCGGGCCAGCCGCACCAGGACGGCGCGGCGGGACCCGGCGGAAACCCCGCCCACCAGCAGGCTCATGTCCACGACGGGGATGACTTCACCCCGGTGCGCGAACACACCCAGCAGGTGGGGCGGGGAACCCGGTACCCGCGTCAGCTCGGGGAAGGTAACGACCTCCGCCGCGGCTTCCGCGGGCACCGCGTACCAACTGCTTCCACACGCGAAGACAAGGTAGGACTGACGCGTTTCCGACTCTAGGGCGGCCATGCGCGCCAGAGCCTACCCCAGAACTAGCGCTGGAACTCCACGCGGCGGTTCTCCGACCAGCCTTCCTCGGTGGCCGCGCTGGACACCGGGCGGGTCTCACCATAGCCCACCGTGGACAGCCGGTTGGACGGCACGCCCAGGTCGACCAGGTAGCGCTTCACGGCCGCGGCGCGGCGGTTGGACAGCTGGAGGTTGTACTCCTCCGTGCCGCGCTCGTCCGCGTGGCCGCCCAGGGTGATCTTGCCCTGGCTGGCCTTGATGCAGGCCGCCAGCTCGCCCAGGCGCGACTGCGCGCTGGAGTCCAGGGTGGACTCGTTGAAGCCGAAGGGCACCGGCGAGTAGTCGCAGCGCGAGGAGGTGTCCGCCGCCACGCACTTGCCGGACTGGCACTCCTGGCCCTCACCGCAGTCGGTGTTGGCGGAGCAGGTGTCGCGGGGCGCCTGGCAGCGGCCGGCCTGGCACTTGCCACCGTTGCACGCGGAGTCGTCCTTGCACTGGGCCTCGGCGCACTTGCCGGCCTCGCAGATGCGGCCGGTGCCACAGGCCACGTCCGTGGTGCACTCAGGAGGCTTGGGCGCGCACTTGTTGGCCTGGCAGGTGAAGCCTTCGCGGCAGTTGGCGTCCGTCGCGCACTCCTGGCACTGGCCCTGGACGCAGACCTCGCCCTTCTCCTGGCACTGCTCGTCGTTGTTGCACTTGGGGTAGGTGGGCGGGCACCCGGTCAGCACGGCCACGGCGAGGGCCAACCCGGCCCAAAGCGAAATCCGACGCATCATTCCTCCGACAGCAACGACGGGAAAAAGAGAGGCCCACAGGGGGTGAGCCAAGGCTGTCGCGTGTAGTCGGACCCACCGGGGAGAGTCAAAAGATTTGTCTTTTCCCTGCCCCTCCGGGCAGCACGAGACCCTTGATGCCCCGATTATTTCCGTGAGAGTGTGAACGGTTTGCCCATGCCCGCTGCTGTCCTCATCGTTGACGACGAAAAGAACATCCTCCTCACCCTGAGCCAGTCGTTGCAGCTGGCCGGCTACCGCACGGAGCTGGCCAGCAGCGGGCAGGTGGCGCTGGACGTGGTGAGCGCGCGGCCTGTGGACGCGGTGTTGATGGACGTGAAGATGCCGGACATGGACGGCCTCACGGTGCTGGCCCGGCTCACGGAGCTCAAGCCGGACCTGCCCGTCATCATGATGTCCGGCCACGGCACCATCGACACGGCGGTGAAGGCGACGCAGCTGGGGGCGCGCGACTTCCTGGAGAAGCCGCTGGCGCGGGACAGGCTGCTGGTGGCGCTGCGCAACGCGCTCAAGCACCAGGCGGCGATGGAGGAGTTGCAGGAGCTGCGCGCGCAGCTGGGCCGCTTCGACATGGTGGGCGGCGGGCCCGCCATGCAGCGCATCTTCTCCCTCATCCAGCGCGCGGCGCCCAGCGAGGGGCGTGTGCTGATCACCGGGGAGAACGGCACCGGCAAGGAGCTCATCGCGCGGGCGCTGCACCAGAACTCCAGGCGCAAGGCCGGGCCGTTCGTGAAGCTCAACTGCGCCGCGGTGCCGCACGACCTCATCGAGAGCGAGCTGTTCGGCCATGAGAAGGGCGCCTTCACCGGCGCGGTGAGCGTGCGGCGCGGCAAGTTCGAGCTGGCGCATGAGGGCACCCTCTTCCTGGACGAGATTGGCGACATGCCGGCCGCCATGCAGTCGAAGCTGCTGCGCGTGCTCCAGGAGGGAGAATTGGAGCGCGTGGGCGGCACGGAGACGCTCAAGGTGGACGTGCGCGTCATCGCCGCGACGAACAAAAATCTAGAGAAGGAGATCGCCGCGGGGCGCTTCCGCGAGGACCTCTACTACCGGATCAACGTCGTGCAGATTCACTCGCCGCCGCTCCGTGAGCGCCGCGAGGACCTGCCGGACCTCATCGACACGTTCCTGCGCGAGGCGTGCGCGAAGAACGGGCGGCGGCCCCTGGCGCTGTCGCCGGACGCGCTCGCGGTGATGAGCGCGTATGACTACCCGGGCAACGTGCGCGAGCTGCGCAACCTGGTGGAGCGCCTGGCCATCCTCTGCGAGGGGCCGGTCGTCTCGCGCACGGACGCGCTGGAGCTCTTGCCCCGGGGCCGTCCCCTGCCCCCCATGCCCGAGCCCACCGTGGGCGGTGACGTGCCCGCCGCGCAGCCCGCTACGGTGGTGACGGCTCCCGCCGAGCCCGCTCCCTCGAACCCGGGAGGTTGGAAGCCTCGCGTGGATCAGACCTTCCGCGAGCAGGTGGAGGACGCGGAGCGGGAGATCATCCAGCGGGTGCTCGCCCACACGCATGACAACGTGACGGAGGCGGCGCGGATCCTCGACCTGGAGCGGGGTCACTTCTACAAGAAGATGAAGGCCCTGGGCCTGCGCCGCGGACAGTCCGAGTCCTAGCGAGCGTCCGGGCCGCGTTTGACGACCGTGGGACGCGTCTGGTCTATTCGTCCCACGGGTGCCGAGGGGTGCCCGCCGCCCGGAAAGACGACGTCACCCTCGCTTCACCCGCTGTCGCCAGACTCCCGATGAAGTCCTTCCACGGTCCCCCAACGGGTGAGGGCCAGCACCGGAGGATTCGTCATGGGAACCGGCAGCACCCTCCCCGTCACGCTTCATGAATACAAGGTCCGCGCGTCCCTGCTCCTCAAGGACCTGGACTCGTCCGACACCGCCCGCGCCACGCGCGCCGCGGAACGGATGCGCGCCCTGCCCTTCTTCGCGGCCCTGTCCCTGGGCGAGGTGCTCACCCGCCGGGACGCCGTACAGCACAAGCACGGGCTCGCCGTCGTCGCGCGGGAAGCCGGGCACACCACCTGGACGGAGCTGAAGCAGGCCCTGGAGGCCCGGCCGCACACGCTGGACACTCGCGCCTTCTTCCAGAAGGGCCAGAGCACGTTCCTCAACCGGTGGTTCTCCACCTACGAGGAGGCCGCTCGCTCATTGGAGTCGCAGGGCGGCTTCCTCTTCCCCTTCCGCGAGCAGTGCTTCATCTGCGAGGCCGACTTCCTCCAGGCGCTGGGCATCGACTCGCGCGACGCGGACTGGGAACGGATGGGCCGCGACTGGGTGCGCCCGCGCGACCCGGCCGCGAAGGAGCGGCTGGAGGCGAAGCTCGTCTCGCGGGGCTTCGGAGGTCACCATGACGTCCGGTGATGACTCGCGCGCGGCTCGCGCGGAACGCAAGCGCGCTTACAAGGAAGCGGAGGTGCCCATGGGCATCTACGCCATCCGCTGCCACGCCAACGGCAAGCTGTTCGTGGGCCACGCCCTCAACCTGACCGCGATGGTCAACCGCATCCGGTTCGAGTTCGCCCAGCGCATGCACCGCGTCCCCGAGCTCCAGGCGGACTGGGAGCGCCATGGCGAAGCGGCCTTCTCCTTCGAGGTGCTGGACAAGCTGCCACCCCGCGAGGAGCCCGGCGGCCCTCTGCCCATCGAGGAGCTGAAGGTGCTGGAGGAGATGTGGCTGGAGCGCCTGAAGCCCTACGGCGACGCCGGCTACAACACGCCGCCCAGGTCCTGACACGGTGGGTTCAACCGACCTCCGCGCCCAGGCGAATGGTGGCGGCCGGGAGCACCCCTGAGCACATCCTGTCCGCCGTGCCGGGTGCCCCGGCGCGGCGGGACGTGCGAGGATGGCGGCCCCACATGAGCACGAGCGCCGCCCCCATCCTCGGCATTGACTTCGGGACCACCAACACCGCGGCGGCCTTCTTCGACAAGGCGAACAAGCTGCGCGTGGTGCCCATCGCGGACAAGAGCCTCACCCTGCCCTCCATCGCGTGGTTCCACGCGGGCGACAAGGCCATCGTCGGCCCCGCGGCGCGGCGGCAGATCATCGACGACCCGCGCCACACCATCTTCGGCGCCAAGCGCTTCCTGGGCCGCCGCTTCCAGTCCGAATACGTGGCGCGCCACCGCAACCGCTTCGCCTTCGAGCTGGTGGAGGGCCCGGACGGCTACACCGCCGTGGAGGTGTACGGGAAGGTGACGCCGCTCATCGACGTGGCGCACTTCATCCTCAAGCACCTCAACACGCTGGCCACGCACGCGGCCGGAGCCCCGTTCAAGGAGTGCGTGCTCACCGTGCCCGCGCACGCCACCATCCGCCAGCGCGAGGCCATCCGCCACGCCGCGGAGAAGGCGGGCCTGCGCGTGCGCGCCATCGTCAACGAGCCCACCGCCGCGGCGCTCTACTACGCCAACCTGCGCAACCCCGAGCAGACGGTGATGGTGTTCGACCTGGGCGGCGGCACCTTCGACGTCACGCTCATGTCCGTGCAGAACCGCGTGGTGAAGGTGCTGGCCACCGGCGGCGACGCGTTCCTGGGCGGCGCCAACTTCGACGAAGCCATCGTGGAAGCGCTGGTGGACGACTTCCAGAAGGAGCACGGCATCGACCTGCGCGGGAACAAGGTCGTGATGCAGCGGCTCGTCTTCGCCGCCGAGTCCGCGAAGATGGCGCTCTCCAGCGGCGCGTCCGTCCCCATCCGCATCCCCTGCATCACGCAGAAGGACGGCGCCTTCGTGGACTTCAACGTCACGCTCACCCGCGAGCGGATGGAGGCCATGGTGTTCCAGCTCATCGAGCGCACCGCCGCCGCGTGCGACGACGTGCTGGAGAAGGCGGGCATGAAGCCGGACGCCATCGACGAGCTGGTGATGGTGGGCGGCCAGACGCGCATGCCCGCCATCCGCAAGCGCCTGGCCCACTTCAAGAAGCTGTCGTCGGACAAGGAAGTGCACCCGGAGCTGGGCGTGGCCGTGGGCGCGGCCATCCTGGGGCGCAACCTGGCGCGCGGCATCAGCGGCCTGTCGGACGTGGTGCCCATGCCCATTGGCGCCATGGTGCCCGGCGGCGGCCAGCACGAGGTGCTCCCCGCCAACACGCCCGTGCCCGGCACGCGCTCCGTGGACCTGGAGCTGCCGCCCTGGCCCGGCCCCGTGCCGGTGGCCCTCTTCGAGGCCCTGGACCGCACCACCGTGGAGCGCGAGCTCCTGGGCACCGTGCGCATCGAGCCGGACTGGCGCGTGGCCCACCCGGGCCCCACCACGCTGGAATTGCGCATGGGGCCGGACTTCGCCCTCACCGCGAGCCTCGTCGCGAAGGACGGACAGCGTCAGCCGCTCACCATCAGCGACCCGAACGCGCCCCAGCGGGCCTGAAGCTCTTCAGCCCGCGGCCCGGGACACCACGGTGCCCTTGAGCTGCTCCAGGAGCTGGCGGCTCTCCTCCAGCGCCTCCTGGCAGTGGGCGACGAGCGGCTCCATCCCGTCCATCACCCGGGCGTCCGCGCGCTGCTCGATGTCCCAGCACAGCGACTCCAGCATGGCCGCGCCGAAGTAGGCCGCGTTGGACTTGAGCGTGTGCGCGGCGCGCGCCAGGTTCTCCAGTTCGCCGCGCGCGAGCGCCCCCCGTGCGTCCTCCATCAGCCGGGGCATGCTCTCCAGCGCGGTGTCCACGAGCTCCGGGAGCATCCGCTCCACCTGGCCGTCCAGGGACTGCCACAGGCGATCCAACGCGCCCGACTCCAGGCCCCGGATGCGCGGGACGCCCATGCGCGGGCCCTCCGGAGCGCGGGCGGCGAGGGCGGCTCCGGGCTCGCGCTGCAGGCGCTCCCAGGCACGGCGCAGCGCGGAGATGAGCTCCTCCACGCGGATGGGCTTGCTGAGGAAGTCGTCCATGCCCGCGTCCAGGCACTCGCGGCGGTCCGCCGTCATCGCGTTGGCCGTCATGGCGATGATCCACGGCTGCTCGCTGACGGGCATGTCCTGGCGCAGCTGGCGCGTCGTCGCCAGGCCGTCCAGCTCCGGCATCTGCACGTCCATCAGCACGACGTCGTAGCGCTTGCGCGACAGGAGGTTCAGCCCCTCGCGGCCGTTGTTCGCGGTGTCCGCCGGGTAGCCCAGCCGGTCCAGCACCAGCAGCGCCAGCTTCTGGTTGGTGGGGTTGTCCTCCACCAGCAGGATGCGCAGCGGCATCTGCTCGCCGGGGCGCGTGTTGAACACGGAGCGCTCGCGCGTGGCGGGCGCGGGCGTGACGGGGATGGGCCGGGCGGAGATGAGGTCCTGTGCCAGGCACGTCATCAGCGCGTCATGCAGCTGCGACGCCTTCACCGGCCGGGGCAGCACCGCCGTGAAGAGGCCGGGCGGCTGCGCGTCGCGCTGATCAAACGAGGTGAGCAGCAAGAGGGGCAGCTCGCGCGCGTCGCGCTGCTGGCGGATGTGCGCCGCCAGCGTGGGGCCGTCCATCAGCGGCATGCGGTGGTCCAGGATGGCCAGGTCGAAGCGGGCCCCGGACTCCAGCTTGGACAGCGCCTCCGCGCCGGAGCCCACCTCCACGATGGCCATGCCCCACGCGGCCAGCTGGCGGCCCAGCAGCTTGCGGTTGATGGCGTTGTCGTCCACCACCAGCACGCGCCGGCCGTGCAGCTTCAGCGCGTCCGGACGCAGGGCCTCCGCGCCGCGCGCGGCCTCGCGCGCCTGGAAGGTGAAGTGGAACGTGGCGCCCTTGCCCGGGACACCCTCGCTCTCCATCCACAGCCGGCCGCCCATCGCCTCCACCAGCCGCTTGCTGATGGCCAGCCCCAGCCCCGTGCCGCCGTAGCGGCGCGACACGGATTCATCCAGCTGGTTGAAGGGCTGGAAGAGGCCCGCGCGCGCGGCCTCGGTGATGCCCAGGCCGGTGTCCTGCACCGAGAAGTGCAGTTCGAAGAGGCCGCCCGGCGCGAGCGGCTGGCGCGGCGTGTCCACGGAGATGGACACCCCGCCGCGCTCGGTGAACTTCACCGCGTTGCCCACCAGGTTGAGCAGCACCTGCCGTAGGCGCGCGCCGTCGCCCACCACGCTGACGGGCGTCTCGTCCGTGACGTGGTAGCCCAGGTCCAGGGACTTCTCGCTCGCGCGCATGGCGAGCAGATCCAGCGCGGACTCCACGCACTGGCGCAGGTTGAAGGGCTGCTGCTCCAGTTCGACCCGGCCGGCTTCGATCTTGGAGAAGTCCAGCATGTCGTTGAGCAGCCCCAACAGCGCGTCCCCGCTCTGGCGGATGGTGGACGCGAAGTCGCGCTGCTCGGGCGTGAGCGCCGTGTCCATGAGCAGCCCCGCCATGCCGATGATGGCGTTCATCGGCGTGCGGATTTCATGGCTCACGGTGGCCAGGAACAGGCTCTTGGCCTGGTTGGCGTCCTCGGCGGACTGGCGCGCCCGCTGGAGGTCGGTGACGTCGTGGTAGATGGCGATGAAGCCCATGGACTGGCCCGCCACCGTCACCGGCATGGCGCGCAGCTCCACGTCCACCACCGTGCCGTCCTTGCGCGCGCGCTTGGTGACGACGTGCACACGGTCCTTGCGCAGCACCTCGCGCGACGTCTCCTCGGCCTCCGGACGGATGTCTTCCAGGTTGGCCACGAGCTTGAGGATGTTGCGCCCCATCGCCTCCTGCGGCGAGTACCCGAAGAGCCGCTCCGCGGCGGGGTTCCAGGACAGCACCTCGAAGGCGCGGCTGATGGTGACGATGGCCACCGGGCTGTGGCGCACCACCGCCTCGAAGAACTCCTTCTGCTGCCGGAGGATGGACTCGGCCGCCTGAGCCGCATCCAGGCCCCGGAGCAGCAGCAGCCAGCCGCCGTCCTGGGGCAGCGCCTGCACCCGCACGGAGCGCACCGGGCCCACGGAGAGCTCCGTCTCCAGGGGTGCGTCGTCCGGGGAAGAGACCTGGGGGGGCGTCCAACCCGGCAGCACGCCCTCCACGGACTGCCCCACCCACAGGTCGCGAGGGCCCAGCAGTGCCTCCGCAGCACGGTTCACGGCCACGACCCGCAGGGTCGGGTCCAGGACGAGCACGCCGTCTCGCGTGTGCTCGAACAAGGCCGGATACGTGCTGGGTGGCAGTTCGGGCAAACTTCCCCCTCCGTTCAAGAACTGTAGGTCAGTCGAGGCGCCAGTTCCATGTCATCCACGGAAAACCGTGGAGGTGGGCAGGCGCAGGCCTTTTCCCGGCGCTCCCGGGACGGCGATTCAGGGGGTTGGAGTGCCTGCCTGGCCATGCAGGGGGGCGGGATGTTTCGTTCTGTTTCCATGCAGCGGCGTGAGGTCTCCCAGGGTGCTGGCGAGGACGCCCCGGGCGATGCGTGAGCGTGCCTGGCGGCCGGGGGCCCAGGGGATCCATGCCACGGACGAGGCCAGGGAGGACATGCCAGATGCAGGGTCCTCCAATGTCACGCCCCGCGTGCGCACCTCACGCGCGGCGAGCGTGGGGCAGCCGGCGTGCCCCAGGTCGCGGTCGAGCGCGGCGGAGGCCTCTCCCTGGGAGGGGGCCGCGAAGGGCTCCAAGAGCCGCGCGTGGAAGGCGGTCTCCGTCAGGGCGATGCACCGGTTCGCCTCCGTCGCGCAGCCGCGGCCCTTCCGGGCCACGTCCGGGGGCGCGGCGAGCCCCGTCAGGGAAGCCACGGTGATGCGCCGGCGCCTGCCCGGCATCACCCTGTCGGAGGACGTCATGGCGCGAATCCTAGGGGGCTTTTTCCGGAGCACCCAGGAAGTGACCTGGGCCGCCGCGCCACTGTTTCGGGGCAGACGGCCAGCCAGCCCCCTGCCCCGCTGGCCGTGGCTGGAACCGCCAGCCCGGAATGAACGGTAGGCCCTGGGCAGTGCGGCGTTCGGGCGACCTAGCTTTACTCTGACATCACGGAAGAGAGAGCCGTGCCCGACGCGACGACCCCGCCCTTGATCCTCCTCATCGATGACGAGCCGGAGCTGGAAGTGATGGCCCGGTACCTCGAATTCGAAGGCTATTCCGTGCTGACGGCGTCCAATGGCGAGGAGGGACTGCTGGCGCTGGCCTCCTGCCGCAAGCCCTGCATCGTCCTGCTGGATTTGATGATGCCGGTGATGGACGGCCACGGCTTCCTGCGGCGGTTGCACGACGACGCGACGCTGTGCGGGCTGCCCGTCTTCGTGCTCACCGCCAGCTTCCAGACGGAGCGGATGGCCGGCGTCGTCGGGACCCTCCAGAAGCCCCTGCACATGGAGCTCTTCAAGGAGGCCGTGGCGCCCTACTACCCGCCTCCGGAGAAGAAGGAGGGCACCTCGGCGGGATAGAGGGCGAGGCTCAGGCCGCGACGCGGGCCACGCACTCCGGGCCGTCGTTGGCGGGCGAGTTCACCCCGCGCGCCACCTCGTAGACGTCCAGCGGCGCCTCCGTCGCGGGGACGAGCAGCGGCAGCAGGACGGACGCCTCCTGGGGCTCCGGGCGAAGCCACACGGCCTGGCCTTCCGGCGACAGGATGACGGGCATCCGGTCGTGGATGGGCGCCATCAGCGCGTTGGGGCCCGTGGTGATGATGGTGCAGGTGCGCAGCACCTCGCCCGTGTCCGGCGCCGTCCACTCCTCCCAGAGCCCCGCCAGGGCCAGCGGCTTCCCGTCGCGGTGGTGGAAGAAGTACGGCGTCTTGGGCTTCGTGGTCTGCTTCCACTCGTACCAGCCGTCCACCACCACCAGGCACCGCCTGCGCTTCAACGCCGAGCGGAAGCTGGGCTTCTCCGCCACCGTCTCACCGCGCGCGTTGATCAGCTTGTTGCCAATGGACGCTTCCTTCGCCCAGGACGGGATGAGCCCCCAGCGGAACACGTCCAACAGCCGCGCGCCGTCGTTGGGCACCACGGGCAACAGCTGCGTGGGACAGAGGTTGAAACGCTCGCGCTCCAGCGTCGCGCGCGCGCCCGCGAGCTCCAGCTCGGCGACGAGCTGCGCGGGAGAGGTCCGGACGGTGACTCGGCCACACATGGGGTTGAAGCGTAGCGCCCGGCGGCCGGCGCCGCACGTTCCCGGCGCCCGAGGGCCTACGTGGGCAGCTGGATGCCAGACAGGCGCTGGTACAGCTCCACCGCGCGGCTGTCCGACAGGCCGGTGATGTAGTCCGTCACGCACAGCAGCCGCTGGTACGGCGTGAGCCGCTGGATGGCCTCGTCCCTCCGCAGTGGCCGCTGCGCCGCTTCATCCGCCGCCGCGAACTCCGGACGCTGGAAGCACTCCATGGGCAACAGCTGCCGCAGCTTCTTCTCCTCCGCGTTGGGGGCCTCCGCCAGCACCGACAGGGCGAACATGTCCAGCAGGCCGCCAAGCGTCTTGAAGCCGGCGCTCTCAATCTGGAGCACGCGCTCACTCCAGTAACCGTGCTCGCGGGTGAAGTCGGTGATCTCCTCCAGCCGCGCGCGCACGTCGGGCTTGAGCGCGGTGAGCGACGTCTCCATCCGCCCCGCCTCCAGGTCGTGCGCGTGCTCCACGAAGGCCTCCACGCACTCCGGGATGAGCTTCCCGATGGCCCTCGCCCGCGCCTGCGCCATCCGCGTCTCCAGGTGCCGGGGCGGCTTGCGGGCCGTGGGCTCCGGCAGCACCGACTCCAGCAACTGACACGCGCGCTCCATGGGCACGAGCCCCAGCTTCGCGGAGTCCTCCAGGTCGATGACCGCGTAGCAGATGTCGTCCGCCGCCTCGACGAGGAAGGCCAGCGGGTGGCGGCTGAACACGCCAGGCTCGCGCTCGCGCAGGCCCGTGGCGCGGTACGCCTCCAGCGCCAGGTCGACGTCTTCCTGGAAGTAACCGAACTTCTTCTCCGACACGACGCCCTTCGTCTTCTGCCGCGAGCCCGGCAGCACCGACGGACGCGGGTACTTGCTCATGGCCCCCAGCGTCGCGGCGGTGTAGCGCAGCCCGCCCCGGCGCTCGCGCGACTGGAGCCGGTTGAGGATGCGGAAGCCCTGCGCGTTGCCCTCGAAGTCGCGCAGGTCGCACCACTCGGCCTCCGTCGCGAACGGGCTCTTCTTCCCCTCCCCCGGCGGCGAAAGCCGCTGCCCCACCCAGTGCTGGATGGCGGCCTCTCCGGAGTGGCCGAACGGCGGGTTACCGATGTCGTGCGCCAGGCACGCCGCCGCCACGATGGTGCCCAGGTGCGAGGGATCCAACTCCACGCCCTGCGCCTTCAACTCCAGCCCGGCCTGGTGGCCCAGCGAGCGGCCCACGCAGGACGCCTCGATGCTGTGCGTGAGGCGCGTGCGCGTGTAGTCGCTCGTCGACAGCGGGAACACCTGCGTCTTGTCGTGCAGGCAGCGGAACTCGCTGGAGAAGACGATGCGGTCGTAGTCCCGCGAGTAGTCATTGCGCTCGTCGAGCTGCCGGTGCGAGTCCTCCGCCTGCGCGGAGCGCGGCCCCGACCCGATGCGGGTGTCCGACAGGAGCCGCCGCCAGCGCTCCGTCCGTTCCTGACTGTCATTGCGGCTCACGCGGAGAAGACCTCCCGATACGAGGAGAGCCCCGCCATCGTGCCCCCCCGCACCGGAGGCGCAAGTTCCCGCGCCATCCAGAGCGCGACGCCCCGGGGGACCGGGCCCCAACTCCCGGTCCCCCTCCGCGCCCTACTGGAACACCCGCCAGCGGGACGGCTTGGGGGGTTCCGCGGGCAGCACGACAGGCACCTCCCAGGTGATGTGGTACTCGGTGTCCAGCAGGCCCAGCTTGCGCCCCTGGACCCGAAGGTTCCGAGCCCCCACCATGGTGAGCACCTCGCGCAGCACCCCCTCGTGATACGCCGGCGGCATGAAGTCGCGCCGCATGATGAACAGCGCGTCCCCCTCTCCCTTCCAGTCGACGGTGCGCTCCCCGTAGCTCACCGCCATCTGGTAGCCGGACGGCAGGTTCGTCACGAGCTTGCGCGGGTCGCCCGCGGCGAGGAGCAGGAACGTGCGCCCCACCGCGGACTCCAGGAAGCTGCGCGTGGCCTGCATCCCCATCTGCCGCAGCGCTTCGTCGAACCCGCCACACCGGGGTGACAGCTGCCGCGCCGCCACCTGCGCCAGCTTGAGGAAGGTGGCCACCGGGTAGTTGAAGAAGCCCACGAACCGGCGCTCGTCGGTGACCGCCCGGCAGGCGGCCACCGCCTCCTCCCCCGCGCCGGTGCGCACCGTCTCCAGCACCCCCAGGAAGAACATCCCCCGGGCGGTGTCCAGCTCCGTCGCCGCCATGCGCCGCACTGCCCAGTCCGCATCCACCGCACCCGCCTCCGGGTACGGCTTCGCCTGTGCCTGCATGCCTGCCTCCGTTATCGCGTGAGCCCACGCCCCACGTGCGAATCGCCAACGTGCCGCTGCTCTCTCTTCAGGGATGCGCCGCGGCAGCCGGCGCGCACGCCTCAGGGAAGAGACGCCTCAGGGAAGAGGACGGTGAAGCGAGAACCGTGGCCGAAGTCGCTCTCCGCCTGGATGCGCGCGCCATGTCCCTGCACCAGCCGCTTCACGATGGCGAGCCCCAGCCCGGTGCCGCGCAGCTTGGTGGTGAACATGGGCTCGAAGATGCGCTCCAGGAGCGACGCGGGGATGCCCGGCCCGTCGTCCGTCACGCGCAGGCTCCAGCCGCCATCCCCCAACGCATCGGCGTGCACGCAGACCGTCCCGGAGCGCTCCGCCGGAATGGCCTCCACCGCGTTCTGGATGAGGTTGACCAGCACCTGGCGGAACTGCTCGCGGTCCAGGTGCGGCACCGGCAGCCCGTCCGGCACCTGGTTGTTCACGCGCACGCCCTCGCGGCACGGCACCACGCTGATGGCTTCCTCCACCAGCGGCTTGAGCGGACAGGGCGTGCGGCGCGGGGGCCGGCCCTTCGCGTAGTCCAGCAGGTCGGAGATGATGACCGAGCACGCCTGCAACTCCCGGTCGATGATGTCCAGGAAGCGGGTGATGCGTGGATCCGCGGGGAGTGCCTCCGCCTTGCGCATCCGGCGCTGGACGAACGCATGCGCGGTGCGCGCGGCCGCCAGCGGGTTGCGCAGCTCGTGGCTGACGCTGGCGGTCAGCTGCCCCAGCGACGCCAACCGCTCCATCTGCTCCACGTGGCCGCGGACGGCGTGCATCTCGCGCACGGCGGCATCCAGCTGCCCCGCTCGCAGCGCCAGCTCCTCCTCGATGGTGGCCTCCGCCAGGGCCTGGCGCCCGGCCCGCTCTCCCAGCTCGCGCAGCGCGTCCCGGCAGGCGACGACCAGCACCACGTCGATGGCGGCCACCCAGAAGGCATGCTCCAGGAAGCGCCACCACTCCGGGTGCAGCTGGCCATAGACGGACTCCGGCCACAGCGCGCCCCGCATGCAGTGGTCCACGACGATGGCCAGGCTGGCGGTGAGCAGCACCTTCGGGTCGCGGTAGAACGACAGCACCGCCAGCGAGCCGAAGATGTGGAAGTGCGTTTCGATGCGGCCCCCCGTCAGGTGGATGAGCAGCGCGGACCAGAGCATCTGGCTTATCGCCACCACGTGGCGCGTCGCCGTCTCCCCCGCGTGCAGCCGCGTGAGCATCACCGGGAACACGCTCAGCGCCGCGCCCAGCAGCACCGCCGTCTGCACGTGCAGGTGCAGCGCGCGCACCTTGCCCTCCCACCCATAGGGAGACACGAACACCGCCACCAGCACCGCCGCCGCCCACTGCCCCAACATCAACCAGGTGAACAGGCCATCCACCCGCTTGCGCGACTCACGCAACTGCAGCGCCAGAAGCGCCGCCGCCCGGCCCTCCAGGCCAGAAGAGACATGCACCGGAGCATGAATGGAAAAGGCTGACATGAACGAAGTCATCTCTTCACCCGACCGGACTGGTGGCGAAAGCGACTAATCCTGCAAAATAGGAACTACACGGAACTCTTCAGACCAACCATGCTGCCTGGGGGCAACCGGAGTGCCCGTGCCTGAACACTGCCGGCACCCATGCCGGCGGTGCGGGGACAGCGCCGGGGTGGCGCCATCCCGTGCATTCACAGCCAACAATGACAAGCAGGCCATTCCCGCGTCCACCGAACACGCGGAGCGCAGGACCGGAGTACGAGTCCGGCGCTCACGTCTGACCAATGGTGCCCGCCCCCAGGTCCCAAGGGGGCACAGGGGGCATCCGCGTACACGCCCTGCGGGCGTGTGTCAGGAGACCGCGGCGTGGGTGCGGGCAGGTGTTTCGAGCGTGGCGTCCGTGTCGCCCCGGGGCAGCTCCCGGGCGGCGGGGATGAAGGTCATGGCGCGCTCGGCGAGCGCGGCGATGGTGAGCGAGGGATTGACGCCCGGGTTGGCGGAGATGGCCGCGCCATCCACCACGTACAGCCCGTCATAGCCATACAAGCGGTGGCGTGCGTCGATGGCGCCTGTCGCTGGCGAGTCCCCCATGCACGCGCCGCCCAGGATGTGCGCGGTGGTCGGGATGCCCATGAGCGTTTCGCTGACCATGGTCATGGGGTAGCCATCCAGCTTGTCGGACACGCGCTTCGCCAGGTCGAAGGCCTCCGGCATGTTCGCGGTGGGCGCGGGGCCCGCCTGCAGGCCGGTGGTGAGGCCGGAGCGGAAGCCTGTGGTGAGCGCGCGGCCGCGGCGCATGCGCAGGTGGCCCTCCATAGTGCGCATGTACAGGAGGATCATCGTGCGGCGCGCGAAGTCCGGGACGAAAAAGGCCTGGAGGAAGCGCAGGGGCCGGCGCGCGAGCAGCCCCACCAGCCGGGCCACGCGCGTCCACGCGGTGGCGCCGGGGACGTGGGGGGCCATGAGCAGGCGGAAGAAGCCGGAACCGGCCGGGTAGCGCACGGGCTCCAGGTGCGAGTGCTCGTCGGTGTGGAGGATGGACCCGATGGCGATGCCCCGGGACAGGTCGCGGTCCTTCTGCTTCTTGCCGCTGATGACGCCGATGAGCGCCTCGGAGTTGGTGCGCACGCCATCGCCCACGCGCTCGGAGAGGTTCGGCAGGCCGTCCGGCGCGTCCTTGAGCTTGAGCAACAGGTCCATGGTGCCCAGCACGCCGCCCGCGAAGATGACGTGCTTCGCGGTGAAGCGGCGCGTCTTCTTGAAGAAGCCGGTGCCCTGCTTCGCCGTCACCTCGTAGCCGTCACCGCCGGGGAGGGGGCGCACCCACGTCACCTCCGTGTCCGCGTGGAGGGTGAGGCCCTTCTTCTCCGCGAAGTAGAGGTAGTTCTTGTCGAGCGTGTTCTTGGCGTTGTTGCGGCAGCCCAGCATGCAGCCGCCGCACGCGTTGCAGCCGGTGCGGTCCGGGCCCTCGCCGCCGAAGTAGGGGTCCTTCACGGTGACGCCGGGCTCGCCGAAGTAGACGGCCACGGTGGTGGACTGGAAGTCGGGGCGGCCCAGGTCCTCTCCCACTTCCCGCAGGACCTGATCGGGGAACGTGTTGAGCGGGTTGACGGTGGCGCCCAGCATGCGGCGCGCGGTCGCGTAGTGCGGCGCGAGCTCCTCCTTCCACGGCGCCAGGTGGCCCCAGGAGGCGGCGTCGAAGAAGTCGTCCCGTGGGATGGGCAGCGTGTTGGCGTAGACGAGCGAGCCGCCGCCCACGCCGACGCCGGACAGCACGGTGACGTGGCGGAAGAAGGTCATCTTGAAGAGGCCGCGCCACCCGAGCCGCGGCATCCACAGCCAGCGCTTCAGGTTCCAGTTGGACTTGGGGAAGTCCTGGCCCTGGAGGCGCCGGCCCTTCTCCAGCATCACCACGCGATAGCCCTTCTCGACGAGCCGCAACGCGCTGACGCTGCCGCCAAACCCCGAGCCGATGATGAGCCAGTCGCAGTCCATGAAGTCCTCCCCGTCTCCTCCGGGCGTGTGAGCTTCCCGCCTCCAGGAGGTCCGCACTCTATGCCACGAGCGCGAGCCTTCCTGGCGGGACCTGTCGCACGCCTCCGGAATGAACGAAGGACCCGGGGCCGCGGGCTAGCGCTTCGTGGCCTGCTTCCTCGCCCGGCGTGCGGCGGGCGTGTTGGCGACGAACTGGCGGCCCGCCCGGGAGCCTGTGCGCTTGCGTCGCTCGGTGGCCTTCTTCTGCGCCGGGCTCAGGTGGGCCCAGGCCTCCTTGGGCAGGTAGCGCGCGGTGGTGCGGCCATGGCGGGCGCGGGTGCCGCCGTCCTGGGTGCCCCACTTCTCCTTCGTCCAGGAGGACAGGTGGCGCTGCGAGGTGCCGCGAGCCCCCCGGTAGCCGCCGCCGGCCTTCTTGTATTCAGCGGCGAGGAGCTGGGCCTTGCGCGCGCTCCATTGGCCCGCGCGACCGCCCTTGTCGCTCTTCATGATGCGCTTCTTGAGGCGCTCGCGCAGCGCGGGGTTCGTATAGCGGCTGCTGGCGCTGGCGGACGCGTGGCTCTTGCGCGCGGCGTGCTTGCGCCGGGGGGCGGCGTGGGTCTTGCGACGGCTGGCCATCAAGGCTCCTTTGCTTGTGACAAAGGTACGGATGCCTCGTGGGGAATAGCCTCTGCCGCCCCGCTGCCTGCTCGGCTTCGGAGCCGAAGGGGGCTTACGCGGGTGTGGCGCCGGGCTCGCGGGGACGGAACAGCGAGCACGCGCGCACGGGCTGGGGCGCGTACTTCTGGGGCAGGAGCGGACACATGATGAAGGTGGTGGTCCGCGTCTGGACGTAGCGAGGCGGCGCGGCGCAGCGGTGGCAGAGGCTGTCCGGGAAGGGCAGCGGATCAGGGGGCGGCGTCATGACAGTGGACAGCATCGCACGGGCCCGGAAGGAAAGGCGGGTGCGGGCCTCGCGCGCTCCCTAGATTGCGAGGCATGCACGTCACTGACGCCCACGTCGAACCCCACCGGCTGCGCCTGTCCGGCCGGCACGCCGTCCTGGAGGTGTCGTGTCCGCTGCCCGGGGTGCTGCGGCTGAGGCACGCGCCGGTGTCGTCGGAGATCGGCTTCCTCCATCCCGAGCTGCCCGGCAAGCGGTCCTGGTCCGTCATCACCGAGGGAGGCCACCCCTTGAAGGTCGAGCGCGACGGCGAGCGCGCGCGGGTGACGGCGGAGGGCATGTCCCTGGAGGTGGACACGGAGTCGGGGACGTGGCGCTTCCAGGACGCGCAGGGGCGGGAGCTGGCGCGCTGCGTGGACGTGTCCGGTGAGGTGCAGGCCGCGTATCCGATGAGCCGGCACCGCGCGCGGCTGAAGCTGCGGGCGCCAGAGGGGGAGCGCTATCTGGGGTTCGGAGAGAAGGTGGGGCCGCTGGACAAGCGCGGCATGCACTTCACGTTCTGGAACACGGACGTGGTGCCGCACCACCCGGACACGGATCCGCTCTACCAGTCCATCCCGTTCTTCGTGGGCCTGCGCGACGGCGTGGCGTGGGGGTTCTTCCTGGACGAGTCCTGGCGCTCGGAGGTGGACGTGGCGCTCGCGGATGCGTCACGGGTGGCGTGGGAGTCATGGGGGCCGGAGCTGGACTGCTACCTCTTCGCGGGGCCGGGGCCGGCGGACGTGGTGCGCAGGTACGCGGCGTTGACGGGGCGGCCTCCCCTGCCCCCGCTGTGGAGCCTGGGCGCGCAGCAGAGCCGCTGGGGCTATGAGAACGCGCAAGACATCCGGGGCGTCATCCAGGGCTACCGGCAGCGGAACCTGCCGCTGGACTGCGTGTATCTCGATATCGATTACATGGATGGGTACAAGGTCTGGACCTGGGACAGCGCACGCTACCCGGACCCTGCCGGACTGGTGCGCGAGGCGGCGGCGCAGGGCGTGCGGCTGGTGCCCATCATCGACCCGGCCTTGAAGCTGGAGCCGGGCTGGGGCGTGTACGAGGACGCGAAGGCGCGCGACTACCTGGTGCGCTACGGCCGGGGCGGTGTGCTGGTGGGCGAGGTGTGGCCCAAGCCTGCGGTGTTCCCGGACCTGACGCGGCCGGAGGTGCAGCGCTGGTGGGGAGGCCTGCATCGCGACTTCGTGACGCTGGGCATGGCGGGGTTCTGGAACGACATGAACGAGCCGTCGTGTTTCGGGGTGCAGCCGGACGTGGGCATCCTCACGCTGACGAGCGAGCGCGCGGAAGGCATTGGCCAGGTGGAGGGCAAGACGCTGCCGTACGACGCGCGTCACGGGGAGAAGCGGCACCTGGAGGTGCACAACGTCTACGCGCTGGGCATGGCGAAGGGCGCGTTCGAAGGCTTGCGCGAGCTGCGTCCGGAGGCCCGGCCGTTCCTGCTGACGCGGGCGGGGTTCGCGGGCATCCAGCGGTACTCGGCGGTGTGGACGGGGGACAACTCCAGCCACTGGACGCAGTTGGAGACATCGCTGCCCATGTTGATGGGATTGGGCCTGGCGGCGGTGGCGCACACGGGGGTGGACATCCCGGGCTTCATCGGCCGGGCGAACGGCGAGCTGCTGGTGCGCTGGATGCAGACGGGCACGTTCTACCCGCTGATGCGCAACCACGCGGGCAAGGGAACGTCGCCGCAGGAACCGTGGCGGTTCGGAGAGCCCTACCTGACGCTGGCGCGAGCGGCGCTGGAGCGGCGGTACCGGCTGCTGCCCACGCTGTACACGCTGATGCACGAAGCGTCGGAGACAGGGATTGCGCCGCTGAGGCCGCTGTTGATGGAGGCGCCCGGGGACGCGGAGGCGGCGGGCGCGTTTGATCAGTTCTTGTTCGGAAGGGACCTGCTGGTGGCGCCGGTGGTGCGGCCCGGACAGACGAAGCGGCTGGCGTACCTGCCAGCGGGTGCGTGGTTGGAGTGGCCGGGGCTGGAGCGCACGGGGGAGGTGCGCGAGGGAGGACGGCACGTCATCGCGGATGGGCCGCTGGACACGGTGCCGGTGTGGCTGCGCGCGGGAGGCGCGGTGACGCTGACACGGCCCGCGATGCACACCACGGACGCGAACTGGAAGCACCTGGAGTGGCACGTGCACGCGGCGCCGGAGATATACGGCCGGCTCTACGAGGACGCGGGAGACGGATACGGCGAGTCACGGCTCACGGAGCTGCGCGGCGGAGTGACAGCGGGGGTGTTGCGGTTGGAGCGGAGCCAGACGGGGGCGCTCGCGAGGGCACGGACGGAGGAGACGATTCGGGTGTATGGGTTGACGTCCGTGCGGAAGGTGACGGGAGCCCAGGCACACCGTTTCGAGGACGGCGTGCTGGAGCTCCAGGTCGCCGCGGATTGGACGCGACTGGACGTGGCACCGTAGGTCAGAGGACGGGGAGTTCCTTGAACACGACGCCTTCGAATCCGAAGCGGTTCACGGCGTCCACGAAGCGCTCCGTGGCGATGATGATGGTCGTGTAGTCGGTCAGCCGGAACAGGTCCAGGTCGCCGGTCAGGGTGCTCCCGTCGAGGATGGGGGCGTCTGGATAACTGCCTCCTTGCCGCCCGCACCGTTCGCAGGGCCGTTCCCGTCCGCCCGGGAAGCAGCTGTCGTGCAGTCGCCCTCGGCAATGGATCTCGACCTCCCGCAGCTCCACCTCGACCTTGCTCCGAAAGCGCAGGTCCATCTTGCTCGCGCGAAGGGCGATGCCTGCATCACGCAGCACGTCCACGATCTCGCTCCGCATCACCAGGGTCCAGGGACTCGGGAGGTCGAGTGCGCTCCATTTGCCCGAGGCTTTTCCTGTAAGGGGTCCGAATTCGGCCCCTGGACGCAATGGCGCCTCGAAGGGCACCTGGGGCCGGAGCAGCTCTCGCAGTCGCTCATACTCCTCGAGAGGTTCCTGCCTTGCTTCCACGAGTTCCTGCCGGTGGGCCCAGCCCGAAAGATCCACGGAGGGGTAGGCCTCCCCCAGTCCCCCTGGACTGGACTGACACACGGGACACAGTCCTCCCGGCAATCCCCACCGGTGCGCTCCATTGATGAAGCCAGTGAAGCGAGGACCTTCCGCAGCGTTCACTTCAAAGAACCTCACGGTCCCTCCCGGCGGCTAGCGCAGCTGATCGTAGGGAACAATGGGACCCATGATGTTGAAGTCAACGATCATCCGAGCCAATTGATCCTGGATCTCCTTCGGAGTCGCATTGATGTTGTTGCGAGCGAAATCTCGCCACGCCTGATTCCAGGGGCCACCACGTCCTCCAACGCCGTGCAGCCGCACGTGCTCCGCGCGAGGAATGATCATCGTGAAGTCGTGCACGTTGATTTTCCCCTGTCGTCGGAAGAACAGCTCGAGGTCCTCTGCCTGCGGAAAGAGATGATGCTTGACCCATCCCGAGCCGGAAGGCCTCCTGCCATCCGGTGGCGGAGGAGGCGCGGGATGGTTGTACCAACGGATGACGAAGATGGCTTCTCGGTCACCCGGGAGCGACTGAGCGCTGCCCCAATTGCGCCGGGGACCTGAACCGGGAGCGGCTGACGACACGGGAGGCCGGATGCCTCCTCGCGCCAGCAACACACCGGTGTCCTCGCAGTGATAGAGCCCGCAGAGTTCATCCGCACAGACCAGTGCCACGCACCGGTCGTGACCTTCGCAGGCGTCGTCCTCCGCCGCGCTCCAGTCCTCCAGCGCGGGCAAGGGAGCGGACGCGCAACCTGTCAGCAGCAGGGAGACGACGAGCGCGGAGACCCTCATCCGTCGGGCGCTCACCACAGCGGCGCCATGTTCTCCACGTACTTGAAGCCCGTGCCCGTGTTGAACACGACCACTGTCTCCTCCGGCTTCACGTCCCCGGCGGACTGAAGCTTCTTGAGCGCCGCCACGCACGCGCCGCCTTCCGGCGCCATGAACAGCCCTTCCGCCGCGGCTGCGTCCTTCGTGCCCTGGACGGTCTCCTCCTCCGTCACCGACACCGCCGTGCCGTGGCTGTCCTTCACCGCACGCAGGATGAGGAAGTCCCCCAATGCCTTGGGCACCCGCAGGCCGTGCGCATGCGTCGTCGCGCCCTGCCACATGGGCGCGTCCGGCTTTCCTTCCGCGTGCGCCTTCACGATGGGCGCGCAGCCTTCCGCCTGCACCGCCACCATCCGGGGCCGCTTCGAATCAATCAGCCCCATCGCCTCCATCTCGTCGAAGGCCTTCCACATCCCGATGAGCCCCGTGCCCCCGCCCGTCGGGTACAGGATGACGTCCGGCAGCGTCCACCCGAGCTGCTCCGCCAGCTCGTAGCCCATCGTCTTCTTGCCCTCGACCCGGTAGGGCTCCTTCAGCGTGGCGCACTCGTACCAGCCATGCTCCTTCGCCAGCCCCGCGCACACCCGGCCCGCGTCGGAGATGAGGCCGTCCACTGTTTCCACGTGCGCGCCGTACGCCCGCGTCTCCATCAGGAACAGCGACGCGATGTCCTTCGGCACGAAGACGTGCGCCTCCAGCCCGCCCCGCGCCGCGTACGCCGCCAGCGCGCTGCCCGCGTTCCCCGCGGAAGGCAGGCACACCGCCTTCGCGCCCAGCACCTTCGCCATGGACACCGCGGCGGACAGGCCTCGCGCCTTGAAGGAGCCCGTCGGGTTGCCGCTCTCGTCCTTCACCCAGACCCGCTGCAATCCCAGCCATGAACCCAGCCGGGGCGCGGGGAGCAGCGGCGTAAAGCCCTCGCCCAGCGTCAGGCGCTGCGCCGGGTCATCCACCGGGAGCACCTCGTGGTAGCGCCACATGGAGCGCTCACGTCCAGGCAGCGCTTCCTTGCGCAACGTCTTCGCCGCGCGCTCCAGGTCGTAGCGGACGAACAGCGGCGCCTGACACGCCGTGCACAGGTTCCACACCTTGCCCGGCGCATACGTCTGGTCGCACTTCGTGCATTCAAGTCGGAGGACGGACATGCCTCCGACTCTACTCAGTCCTTCAACTCCAGCCACACCGGCGCGTGGTCCGACGGCTGCTGTCCCTTGCGCTCCTCGCGGTCCACGTCACATGCCGTGAGCCGGGGCACCAGCGGCGCCGTGAGGAACAGGTGGTCGATTCGCACGCCCTTGTTCTTGGGGAACATCAGCATCCGGTAGTCCCACCAGGAGAACTTCTGCACGTCCGGGTACAGCTTGCGGAACGCGTCCGTCAGCCCAAAGGCACACACCTGCTGCAGCGCGTCCCGCTCGCGCAACGTGAAGAGCGTCTGCCCTTCCCACTGCGCCACGTCGTACACGTCGATGGGGTCCGGCGCGATGTTCCAATCCCCGCCCATCACCACCAGGTCGTCCGGCTTGTGGCGCGTGTCCAGGTAGTTGCGCAGCCGCCGGTACCACTCCAGCTTGTAGACGTACGCGGGCGAGTCCACCTGCTGCCCGTTGGGCGCGTACGCGCTCACCACGCGGATGCCATTCACCGTCGCGGAGATGAAGCGCGCGTGCGTGTCATCCACCCCGTCCGACAGGCCCCGGATGACATCCGTGGGCTCCGTCTTCGCCAGGATGGCCACGCCGTTGTACGTCTTCTGCCCGTGCACCGCGGCGAAGTAGCCCGCCTCCTTCACCGCGTCGAAGGGGAAGTCCGCGTCGGTGCACTTGAGCTCCTGCAGGCACAGCACGTCTGGCTGGGCGCTCTTCAGCCAGTTGACCAACCGCTGCTGCCGAGCCCTTACCGAGTTCACGTTCCAGGTCGCGATTCGCATGCGCCGCGGACCGTCGCACGCGGCCCACGCCCCTGCCACGCTTTTCCCCTCGGGCCTGTGGCCCCAGGGACACACCCGCCGGCCTCCCGAGGGGAAATCCGTTGGCACACCGGTCGCAATAGGGGATTGCCATGAACCCGAAGACGCGCACCCGGTCCCGTCGCTCCGCCTCCTCCCGGCGCTTCACCGTGCCGCCCGCGCTTCGCAAGGCCCTCATCCCCGCCGCGCTCGCCGCCCTGGGGCTCGCCGCCTGGGAGGACGTCCCCCTGCCCCGCCTGCTCAAGCCCTGGCTCTCCCACGCCATGGAGGCCCGCGCGGGACAGCCCCCTGTCACCGCCGCTCCCACCCTGCCCCTGGAGGCCCCGGGCCACGCGCCCTCGCTGATGGCCGCCCCGCGCCTCGTGGACGAGGCCGCCCCGGCGGAGGCACCCACCGACGCCCCCGTCCCCGGTGACGCCCTGGCGCTGCCGCACACGCACGCCCGCCGGGTGGACCACGTGGCCCGCGCCCTGGGCCTGCGCGAGCTGGGGGACGTGTCCGGCGCCGTGACGGAGCTGCGCCGCGCGCTGCACGACGACCCGGGCGCCACGGACGCCCTGGCGCAGCTGGCGCGCACGGCCCGGCTGGCCGGGGACACGCAGCTCGCCGTCGACGCGTACGCCCGGCTGGGGCAGGCGGAGCCCCATGACGCGGGGGCGCTGGTGCAGCAGGCGCGGCTGCTGGTGTCGGAGGGCCGCTTCCCGGACGCCGTCCGCGTGGGCGAGGAGGCGCTCCTGCGCGACCCGGAGGACGCGGAGGTGTACCAGGTGCTCGGCCGCGCGCACCTGGGCGCCCATGAGCTCACCTCCGCCATCCTGCGCTTCCAGCAGGCGGTGCACCTGGACCCCGAGCACGGCCACGCGCTCAACAACCTGGGCTTCGCCTACCTGCGCGCCAACGACAACGCGCGCGCCGTGGAGGTCCTCACCCAGGCCGCCAGCCTCCTGCCGCACGTGGCCTACGTGCAGAACAACCTGGGCGTGGCCTGCGAGCGCCTGGGCCGGCTGGAGGAGGCCCGCGCCGCCTACGCCGCCGCCACCCGGCTGTCGCCCCGCTACGTGCAGGCCCGCGTCAACGCGGAGCGGGTGGGCCGCGTGGCCCGGGCCGACCCGGCGGGTCCTGCCCTGCCGGAGCCGCTCCCGCCCGTCGCGCCGTAGGGCGGGCGGCCAGGAAACAGCGCCGTTCCCGGGGGGATGGCCCGGGCGGGTTCACCCCGCCCGCCCCCCGGTCTAACCTTCAGCCCTTCACCCCGCCTTCACGAGCGTCATGACTCCGGCCCGACCGATGCCTCCTTCTCCCGAGCCCCTCCCCCCGGCCCCGACCGGAGCCCCGCCGCCCCAGAAGGGTGGCTTCGGCGCCGCGCTGTGGCGCTGGACGAAGCGGCTCCTGGTGCTGGGCGCCGTAGGGCTGGTGCTCGTCATCGGCGTGTGCGTGGGCACCTACGTCTACTTCAGCCGCGACCTGCCGTCCGTGGAGTCGCTGCGCAACTACCAGCCGCCGCAGGTGACGAAGGTGACGTGCGCGGACGGCTCGCTCTGCGCGGAGTACGCGCTGGAGCGCCGCACGCTCGTCCGCATGGAGGACCTGCCCGCGCACGTGCGCAACGCGTTCCTCGCCGCCGAGGACGCGGACTTCTACAAGCACGAGGGCCTGGACCCCTTCGGCATCCTGCGCGCGGGCGTGAAGAACCTCATCCCCGGCAGCCGCAAGTCCGGCGCGTCCACGCTCACGCAGCAGGTCGTGAAGAACATGCTGCTCACGCCGGAGCGCAGCCTGGGCCGCAAAATCCGCGAGTGGATCCTCACCCCGCGCCTGGAGCAGGCGCTCACCAAGGATCAGATCCTCAGCCTCTACATCAACGGCGTGTACTTCGGGCAGCGCCGCTACGGGCTGGAGGAGGCGGCGCTCTACTACTTCGGCAAGCACGCCAAGGACCTGACCGTGGGCGAGGCCGCCGTGCTCGCGGGCACCGTGCAGTCTCCCCACCGCATCAACCCGGTGGCGAACATCACCCGCGCCAAGGCGCGCCAGCGCTACGTGCTGGAGCAGATGGCCGGACAGGGCTTCGTGCCGCGCGCGGTGGTGGACGCGGAGAAGGAGAAGCCCATCGTGCTCGCGCCGCGCAAGACGGTCAGCGCGGGCGCCTACTACGCGGAGGAGATCCGCCGCACGCTGATTGAACGCTACGGCGAGAAGACGGTGATGGAGGGCGGCCTGCGCGTGGACATCGCGCTGGTGCCCAAGCTCCAGGCCACCGCCGAGCAGGCCGTGCGTGACGGCCTGGAGGCCGTGGACCGGCGCCAGGGCTACCGGGGCGCGCAGGGCAAGCTGGAGGAGGCGCAGTGGAAGCGCTACCGCGAGCTCATCGTCCAGCGCATCGAGGAGGCCGGCCGCCGGCAGAAGGACCAGGGCTACGTCGCGGACCTGGCGCCGCTCGCCCAGCCGCTCGCCGCCGCGGCTCCGGCGAAGACGCCCACCACGCAGGAGGTGGAAGGCGCCGAGGAGCAGCGCCCCGCCGCCCTGGCCGCGGACCCGGACTCGGAGGAAGAGGAGGCCCAGTCGCCGGAGCGTACACGCGCGGGTCAGGTCCTCCTCAAGCCGATGGAGGAGGGGCTGCGCCTCACCGGCTACGTCACGGAGGTGGACACGAAGCGCAACGTGGCGCGCGTGGACCTGGTGGGCCGCACCGCGGAGGTGTCCTTCGTGTCCGCCACCTGGGCGCGGCAGAAGGGCAAGAAGGCGCCCAAGGACATCTCGGACGTGTTCACGCCCGGGGAGCTGGTGTTCGTGCGCGTGCTCAAGGCCCCTCCGGCGCCGGCCTTCGTGGAGGCCTCGTTGGATCAGGTGCCCGTGGTGCAGGGCGGGCTCGTGGTCATCAACCCGGCCAACCGCAACGTGGTGGCCATGGTGGGCGGCTATGACGCGGAGCGCTCGTCGTTCAACCGCGCCACGCAGGCGAAGCGGCAGCCGGGTTCGTCGTTCAAGCCCTTCATCTACGGCGCGGCGCTGGCCAGTGGCCGCTTCACCCCGCTCTCCACGGTGAATGACGCGCCGGAGTCCATCCGCGACCCGTACACGGGCAAGACGTGGCGGCCCAAGAACTTCGACGGGCGCTTCGAGGGCCCCATGACGCTGCGCACGGCGCTGAGCAAGTCGAAGAACACGGTGTCCGTGCGGCTCATCGAGTCGATCACCCCCGCGACCGCCATCGACTTCGCGCGCCGGGCGGGCGTCCGCTCCGCGCTGCCGGAGAACCTCACGCTGGCCCTGGGCACCGGTGAGGTGACGATGCTGGAGGCCGTCAACGCGTACGCCACGCTCCAGGCCAACGGCCGCTACGCGGAGCCGCTGACGCTCCTGCGCGTGCGCGACGCGAAGGGCACGGTGCTGGAGGAGCACCAGCCGGCCTTCGAGGAGACGCTGCCTCCGGCGGTGGCGTACCTCACGACGTCGCTGATGCGCAGCGTGGTGGAGGACGGCTCGGCGCGCGCGGTGCGGGAGCTGAACCGGCCCGCCGCGGGCAAGACGGGCACCACCAACGAGTCCAAGGACACGTGGTTCAACGGCTACACGATGGACTGGGTGGCCAGCGCGTGGGTGGGCTTCGATGACAACTCGCCCCTGGGCAGCAGTGAGACGGGCGGCCGGGCCGCGCTGCCCATCTGGCTCAACTTCATGCGGGTGGCGGAGGAGGGCCTGCCCGCGCGCGACTTCGACGTGCCGCCGGGTGTCACCCAGGTGCGCATCGACCCTGTCACCGGGCTGCTCGCGGGCAACGCCGTTCCGGGCCGGATGGAGCCCTACCTGGAGGGCACCCAGCCCACCGCCGAGGCCCCGCCGCCCGGACAGGTGACGCCGGACAACTACTTCCTGGAGGAAGGTGGCAAAAGGGGGCTGTGAGTCGCTCGCTCCTTCCGCTGGTCCTCGCGCTCGCGTTCGCCCTGCCCGCCTTCGCGGAGTCGGACGAAAGCGCGCCCCCCGCCTCCGCCCGGCTGGCCCTGGCCGTGGCCGACGCCATCCGCGGCGCCCCCGCGGAGGCGCCCGTGGCCCTCTCCCTGTCCGGAAGCTCTCCCGAGCTGCGCCGGGCGTTCGGGACGCTGCTCGCCGCCCGGCTCTCCGCGATGAACCTGGGGCCGGTGGTGCTGGACGCTCCGCCCGAGCGCGCCGAGGCCGCCGCCCGCGAACAGGGAGCCCGCTCGCTGGCGCGGCTCACGCTCGACGTGGAGGGCGGCGAGCTGGTGGCGCGGGGTGACGTGCTGGGCACGTGGGTGAACTTCTGGTCCGGCCGCACGCCCACGCGTCCGCCCAAGCCCGCCGCCGCCGTGGCCGAGGGCGTGGAGGCCGATGCCGCGGTGCTGGCGCTGGCGGCGGTGGGGACGCCGTCGTCGGGAGTGACCGGACCGGGTCCACAGCAGCGGAGGCCGGTGCGGCTGCTGGGCGCGGTGTTCGCCAGGCTGGAGACGCCGCTGGGCGCGCTGGCGGCGGGGGACCTGGATGGTGATGGCCGCGATGAAGTGGCCGCGCTCACCGAGCACGAGGTGGTGGTGTTCGGCGCGGACGGTCGGGTGCTCGCGCGGCGGGAGCTGGAAGGGGCGGCGGCCACGGCGACGACGCGCGAGCCCTTCGGAGCGCTGGCGGTGCTGACGGGGCCGCCGCGACTGGCGGCCTGGAGCACGCGGTATGCGCGCGGCGAGGTGCTGGTGCTGGACAAGGCGAAGGGGACGCTGCGTCCGTCGGGGACACTGGACGCCGCGCCGCTGGGGACGGCGGAGCGCGGGGCGTTCGTGCCGGGGCAGACGGTGTTCGCGCCGGAGGTCCGGCTGGCGGACGGACGGAGCCTCACGGTGCCCGCGCCCTTCGGCACGGCGAGCTTCGCGGCGCCGCGCATGTTGTTCGTGCACGCGGACAGCACGGCGTCGCTCTACACGCGTCCCGCGTCCGCGCCGCTGAAGGTGTCCGGGCTGGGTGCGGGCAGCGCGCTGGGAGACCTGGATGGGGACGGGGTGCCGGAGTTGCTCACCACGTCACCGCAGCTCCAGCCGTCGCCGGACACGCTCCGGGTGCTGTCGTTGAGCTCCGACGCGCCGATGGCGCACGAGCCCCTGTGGCAGGGAGCGCTCCCGCCGGGCCGGGCGCTGTACGTGGTGACGGCGGACCTGGATGGCGACAAGCGCCGCGAAGTCGTCGTGGGTTCGTGGAAGCCGGACGGCACGAGCGAGCTGTTCCTCCTGCGCCAGGGTGCACCGTGATGAAGGATCACAAGCGCCACGAAGTCCTGGTGAGGCAGACGAGCCATTCCGCTTCTCCTCGGCAGGGGCACGGCGAAGCAGCGGCGGCACCGCGATATCAACGGGAGGGCACCGCGATGATCCGCTCCGCCCTCGCGGGCCTCGTGCTTTTGACCTCCACTCCGGCACTGGCTGCCAGCCGTCCGCGCTACGGCGGCGAGCTGCGGGTGGCGCACGCGGGGCCCCCTGAAATCGGTGAGCCCGCGCTCGCGGACACGCCCATGGAGGCCGCGCTGCTGGGCCTGCTGACGCGGTCCGTGTGCCGCGTGGATGCCAGCGGACAGGTGCACCCGACGCTGGCACGCGAGCTGTCGCGTCCCGTGCCGCAGGCCCTGCGCGTGGCGATGCCCTCCGCGGCCAGCGCGACCGCCATGGCCCGTGCGTGGACGCGGCTGTCCTCCACGGAGTCGCCGTCTCCGTACCGCGCGCTCCTGTATCCCCTGCGCGGCGATGGCCGTCAGGTGGCGTCCACGGGCGCCACGCTGGACCTGGCGCTGGCGTTTCCCTGGCCCGACCTGGAGCGCTCGCTGTGCCACCCTGCCCTCGCGACGCCGCCGTCGCCCACGTCGGGACCGTTCAGCGCCGCGGGCCGGGGCGTGCTGGAGGCCCAGGCCACCTGGCCCGAAGGCCGTCCGTACCTGGATCGGCTGGCGCTCACCGCCACGGATGAGCGGGGCCTCGCGCGGCTGTGGACCGCGCGGCAGGTGCAGGTGGCGCTGGGCACACCGTCCGACGACAACACCCTCACGGGCGCCGCGCTGTACGCGACCTATCTGGCGTACTCGCCCCGGAAGGTGCCCGTGGACTTCCGCCAGGCAGTGGAGAGCGCCATCGACCGCGAGGACCTCACGCGGCTGTTCGTGAGGGGCCCGGCGGTGCCCATGGCGAACCTGCTGCCGCCCGCGTTGATGCCCCAGGGGCCCAAGCCCCGGCCCAATGCACCGCCGGCGAGCGCGACCCGCAAGGTGACGCTCGTCTATGACGCCGCGCTGGCGGATCAACGCGCCGTGGCCGAGCGCATCCAGGTGAAGCTGCACGACCAGGGCTACACCGTCGCGCTGGAGCCCCAGTCGCGCGCCGCGCTGCGAAGCCGTCAGGCGAAGGGCGACTTCGAGCTGATGCTCAGCGCGTTCCTGCTCCCGCCCGTTCCCGGTCCCGCGCTGGCGGTGGTGCTGGAAGCCGGCGGCCGCCGCGACCTGCTCGGCGTGGAGCTGCCGCCCATCGGGGCCCTGATGGACGCCGGAGCCCGGGATGCGCGAAGCCGCGAACGGGCCCTGGCGCTCGCGCCCTCCGTGCCCCTCATCCCGCTGTACGCCCAGGGACTCGCCCTGCGCGCGACGCCGGAGGTGACGGGGCTGGTGCTGGATGCCCAGGGCCTGCCCGTGCTCGAAGGCACGTGGCTCGCCCCCGTCGAGGCTTCGGGCGGCGGAGGCCGGCCATGAGCCCTGCCTGCGTGGTTGCGCATGCAGTGCCCAGGGCCTGCCGTCGCGTGTACTTCGGGCGGCGGAGGCCGGCCATGAGCCCTGCCTGCGTGGTTGCGCATGCAGTGCCCAGGGCCTGCCGTCGCGTGTACTTCGGGAGGCGGAGGCCGGCCATGAGCCCCACCCACGCGGCAGCCCCCAGGAAGGACCGGCCCGCATGCGCCTGAGGGCCCGGCTCGCGCTCGCCTTCGCCCTGCTCGCGCTGGTGCCGCTGGCGGTCGTCGTTCCCCTGACGCTGACGCGCCTGCGCGACACGCTGTCGCGCGAACTCGACGCGCGCATGACCGCCGCCACCGCCTCCGCGCAGGAGTCCCTGGAGCGCTCCGCCGCCAACGCGCGCCGCGCCGTCGAGGAGCTGGTGGAGAGCCCCGCCATGGAGGACCTCGTGCGCGACGCGCGCACCGCCCCCCTGCGCGTCATCCAGGCCAACACCGCCGAGGGCCTGATGAAGAGCCGCGGCCTCACCGTGCTCACGCTCTTCGACCGCAACGGCACCGTGCTGTCCTCCGGCCACCTGCCCGCCCGGCGCGGCGACCCGGACCCCGCCCTCTTCGCCGTGACGAAGGAGAAGTCCTCCAGGCCCGTGCCCGTGCGCGTGGACGTGCGGGGCGACGCGGGCCTGCGCCAGGTCCCCGCGATCGTCACCGCGCGCCCCGTGGACTACGGCGACGTGCGCCTGTGGGCCGTGGGCGGCGTGGTGCTGGACGACGGCCTGGCCCAGCACCTGGCCCGTCTCACCCAATCCGACGTGACGCTCCTGTCCGGCGGCACCCAGGTCGCGCACGCGGGCAGCGCCGCCCCGCCCACCGTGGAGCAGGTGCTGCCCCTGGGCAACGTGGCCTCCGTGCGCCTCACCTTCAGCCGCGCCGCCGCGCGCGAAGCCGAAGAGGGCGTCATGCGCGCGTTCCTCCTCCTCGCCGGCCTGGGCCTGGGCTTCGCCGCGCTCCTGGGCCTCCTGGTGTCGCGCTGGATGACGCGGCCCGTGGAGGCCCTCACCTCCGGCGCCCGCCGCGTGGCGGAAGGCGCGCTGGACGTCCAGGTGACGGCCCGCGCCACCGGCGAGGTGGGCGAGCTGGTCCGGACGTTCAACCACATGACGTCCGAGCTGAAGAACACCACCGAGCGGCTGATGGCCACCGAGCGCATCGCCGCGTGGCAGGAGGTCGCCCGGCGGCTGGCGCACGAAATCAAGAACCCCCTCACCCCCATCCGCATGTCGCTGGAGACGCTGCTGGCCGCGCACGAGGCGCGCCACCCCAGCTTCCCCACCCTCTTCAAGGAGAGCGCGGGCGTGGTGCTGGAGGAGGTGGAGCGGCTGCGGCGCATCGTGGACGAGTTCAGCCGCTTCGCGCGCCTGCCCAAGCCCCAGCTCGCCCCGGTGGACCTGGGCGAGCTGGCCCAGGGCGTCCTGTCGCTGTACGCCGCGCCCCCCGAAGGCATCCAGCTGGTGCCCGCGCTCCAGACGGGCGTGGTGGCCCGCGCGGACCGCGACCAGCTCACCCAGGTGCTCGTCAACCTGGTGAAGAACGCGGAAGAAGCCATGACGGGCAAGGGCGGCGCGCTGCGCGTGCGCGTGAAGGGCACCGACGCGGACGCCATCATCGAGGTGGAGGACGAAGGCCCCGGCATCCCCCTGGAGCACCGCGCCCGCATCTTCGAGCCCTACTTCACCACCAAGGACGGAGGCACCGGCCTGGGGCTCGCCATCGCCGCGCGCATCCTCCAAGAGCACGGCGGCCGCCTGGAGGTGGGCGGAGAGCCGGGCCAGGGCGCCCGCTTCAGCGTCGTGCTCCCCCGCGCGAGCTGACGGACGAATGCCCCAAGCAAGAAGGCCCGGCACCTCGTGGAAGAGGTCCCGGGCCTTCGGGCACCAAACGGTGGCGCGCGGCCGTCAGTCCTTGACGGGCGTCGCCTTGAGGGCGGCCTTGCCCTCCTTCACGTAGACCTGGAAGCGCACCGTCTTGCACGCGTACTTCGTGACGAGCTGCTCCTTGTTCTTGCGCAGCTTCTGCACGAACTTGTCGTACGTCAGGCCGTCCGCCTGCTCACCGCAGCGCTCACGCGTGGTGACGAACTCGCGGAAGACGTCCTGGAAGTGCTGCTCCTCCGACAGCGCCGCCGCCGCCGCGCCGTTGCTGCCCGGCATGGGCAGCGGCACCGCGTTGGAGCGCGGAGCCGGCATCGGGATGGCCTCCGACGTGGGCCGGGTGCTGGCCTGGAGCAGCTCGCGCGGAATCGCCGCCACGCGCGTCGTCTCCGGGGACTCCGGATCGGAGGACTGCGCCGCCGCCAGCGCGAACGGATTGGCCGCCTGCTGGAGCGAGTACGCCGCCGTGGGCTGATCCTCGAAGGCGAACGCGGCGTGACGCGGCGCCGCCGGGGCAATGGGCTCGGCCGGGTGCTCGAAGGGCATCGCGCCCCCCTGTGCGTACGCCGGAGGCGGCGCGAACGGCTCCGCGGCCGGAGGCGGATAGGCCGCGGGCGGAGACGGGAACGGGAACGACTCCACCCCGGCGAACGGATCCGCCAGCGGCGCGGCGGCCGGAGGCGGCGCCCCGAACGGCGACGGCGCGGCTGCATGGGGAGGAGGCATCGCGAACGGATCCGCCAACGCCGCGGCGGCCTGGGGAGGAGGCATCGCGAATGGATCCGCGGCCGGAGCCGGGGTGCCCGGGAAGGGGAACGCGTCCGCGCCCGAGAACGGATCCGCGGGAGCAGCGGCCGAGGCGAACGGGTTGGACAAGGGCTCCGCGTGCGCGGCCGACCCGAACGGGTTGGACAGGGGCTCCGCGGGAGCGCTCGACCCGAACAAATCACCGGCCACGGGCGCCACGGCGGCAGGAGCCGGCGGCGACGTGTTGGCCACGGGCTGCGCGGCGGGCGCGGACTGCTGCGCGGCCATCGCCGCACCCCAGCCCAGCGTGTCCGAACCGCCCGACACGGTCTCCTCTTCGGAGGCCTTCTTGCCCCCGCCCATCAGCGCCGTCCACACCAGGCTCAGCACGAACAGGCCCGCGAGCGCGAGCAGCGCGGTGTGCTGGTACGCGGCCAGCGGAGCCAGCGTCGCCGCCGTGCCCGCGAGGACCAGGACTTCATACGGCGTGCCCGCCAGCGCCTGGCGCGAGCCCACGAACAGCGGCGCCTGGCCGCCCATCGCGTCGCCACGGGTGAAGACGGGCAGCTGCACCGGGCCCAGCGCCTGGAGCGAACCCGACTCCAGCACCGTGTCCTTCGCACCCGCCGTCAGCCGGGGCAGCGCGCCCTCCAGCCGCGCCTTCTCCGCGCCCACGCCGCCCACCACCTTGTCGCCCTGCACGAGCCCCACCGCGGCCGCGCCGGACGCATCCAGCGCGCCCTGCAGCGCGGCATCCGCGGCCAGGGGCGCGCCCACCACCAGCGTCACCGCCGGAGCAGGAGTCCCCTCACCGCCCCACGCGAGCGGCACGGACGCGAACACGTGCGGCGCCCCGAAGGCGTCCACCACGGACGTGCCCGCCTTGGCGAGCGCCGCGACATCCAGCGCCGCGGTGTCCGAGGAAGGCTCGGCGCCCGCGCGCGCGTGGAAGACCGCGTCGCCGGCCACCACCGCCACCACCGCGCCCTGGAGCTCCTGGGGCAGACCGGCTTCCGCGGCGGTGCGCAGCGCGCCGAAGCGCTCCGCGGTGAGCGGCAGCAGCCCGGCCGGCTCCTCCGAGTCCTTCGCGCCGTAGCGGTCGCGCGGAGACTTCGGCGCGGGCGCGGGCGTCAGCGCGCGCACGGCGGCGGCCACCTGGGGGCTGCCGGCGAGCTTCAGCGCCAGGGATTGCACTTCCGCGCGGCGTGCATCCACGCGACGCGCGACCTCGCCGGTGCCCGACGCGGCCTGGAGTGACGCACCTTCCACCGCGCGAGCACCCTGAGGCGCCGACAGCGTCGGGAGGTGAGCCAGGCCCAGTCCGAGGACCAGGAGTGCGAACAGCAGGAACTTGAGGCGGACCATCGCCGTCCTTTAGCCCAGGGGTGAGGGGTCCGCTTATAGCGTCCACCGTTCGACCCCAGCAAGGAACTGGCCCGAAGGAACCCGGGGGCCGGATGCCTGGCTGGCATCCGGAATTCCCGGGCCCTTCGGTCTGTCACGCCCGCTACGGCCGGTCGCCTAGTAGTTCGTCGCGTCCGCGTTGAGGTCGAACGGCATGCCGCTGTTCCCCATGCCCTGGCGACGGCGCTCCACCGCGCGCTTGACGGCCCTCTCCAGCCGGTCACGCGTTGCGTCGATGGCCTGGAACAGCGTCTCCGACGTCTCCGTCACGTGCACGGCTTCCAGGCCGGGCATGCGCACCGTCACCCGGCACTCCTTGTCCACGCCTCCCTTGGGCCCGTTGATGTCCACGAGCGCGATTTCGATCTCCGACGCCTCGTCCTCGGCGAACCGTTCGATATGCGCCACCAGATGCGTGTCCACGTACTGCTTCAGGTTGTCCGTCAGCCCCAGATGCACTCCCCGCAGCTGCACCTTCATGGATTCACCTCCGGGCACAAACATGGGCAGTCCCCCGCCCGCCCGTGAGGGGCTGTCGCAAGCCTTCCCGCCTGCCCTCCCCCGAAGCAGCCAGCCGGACGTCACCGCGCCCGGGACGCGTTGGACGAATCCCGCGCGGCACCGGGTTGCTCTAGTCGCATGGATGGCGAGCGAATCAAGGTCCTGCTGGTAGAGGACGACGGGGACAGCCGCGAGCTCCTGGCGGAGCTCCTGGAGGACGACTTCGAGGTCACCACCGCGTCGGACGGGGTGGCGGGCCTGAAGGCGTTCGAGGCCACGCACCCCGACGTCGTCGTGACGGATGAATCCCTGCCCGGAATGAACGGCACGGAGCTGGCGCAGCAGGTGAAGGAGCGCGAGCCCAGGGCCCGCGTCGTCCTGGTCTCCGGCTACGCGCAGGTGGAGGGCGCGGACTACTGCGATGCCGTGTTGCGCAAGCCCATCGACGTGGAGCGCCTGAGCCGCATGGTGGGCGAGCTGGGAGACGCGGCGCGGCACTGACGGAAATTCGCGCGGCGCACAGCCTGCCATCCGCGCGAGCCGTTCCTAACATTCCAGCCATCGCCCAGGAGGGCCCCATGAGGTACTGCGCACGGTGTGGCTCGGAGTATCAAGACAGTGTCGTGGACTGCACGGATTGCCCCAACCACCCACCGCTCGTGTCCGCCGAGGAGATGCACGAGCGGGGGCTGCCCCTGCCCCATGAGCTGGATCAACGCCGCTTCGTGAGGGCGGGCGTCGCGGACGATCCCGTGACAGCCCAGGTCTTCGTGGACGTGCTGGAGGAGCACCGCATCCCGCTCATCGTGCGCCCCGGCCGCTCGGGCGTGGTGGACGAGCTGACCACGGGCAACCTGCTGCCCTGGTGGGAGCTGCTGGTGCCGGACACCGAGCAGGCCCGCGCCGCCCTGCTCCTGGAAGAGGAGAAGATCGAGGCACGCACCTACGCGGACGAGGCCGGCCGCGCGGCGGAGGAAGAGGAGCTCGAGGACGAGCGGGCGCGCCAGGCGTCGGCCGACAACAGCGCGCCCCCGGCGAACTAGCGGCCTGCTGCGCTCAGGGCGTGCCCACGTCCGCGCTGCCTTGGGTGGGCGCGGGCTGGGACGCGAGCGTGGCGGGCGGACGCCGGGCCTCGAAGAGGCTCACGCCCGTCACCCGCCACTTGTCGTAGCGCGCGTTGCGGGCGAGGAACGTCTCCAGGTCCTCGTCCACCACGCGGTTGTAGCCGCCCCTGGACGCGTGGCGCAGGTACGTGCGCTTCTTCTTCTGCACCACGAAGCCCAGGTGGGTGATGCGCGTGGCCTTCAGCGGCAGGTCCTCGCGCATCACGACGAGGATGGTGCCGGAGTCCACGCCGCGCGCGTGCTCGAGCACCTTGTCCAACGGAATCATGTCCAGGGTGAAGGTGCCCACGGGCTGGCGCTCGCGGGGCAATTGCAGCGCCATGGACGACTTCGACTGCCAGGTGTGCGCGGTGAGCGTCTTGGTGACGGAGACGGTGTCCGCCTTCGCGTACTTGCGCGTCACGTCCACCAGCAGGCCCTTCTTGATGTTGTTGGGCAGCCACTGCGCTTCCATCAGGTGGTTGCGGTCCTCGTAGGTGGGCGTGCTCGCGTAGCGGATCCGCTCCAGCAGCGCCGGCACCTCCGGCTCGCCCTTCGCCAGGCCCAGGGCCAGCGTCTCCTCCACGAAGGTGAGGCAGTCCACCGCGTCCAGGCGGAAGGTGGGGTCGGGGTCCACGCCCTGCCCTTCGCCCAGCGGCGACAGGACATAGGGCGTGTTGAGGAACTTCTCGCTCATGCCCAGGAGGCGCTCCGCCAGCGGGGACCCGGCCTTGTCGGCGATGAGGGCCGCGCGCTGCTCGGGCGTGAGCGCGCTCCAGCCGTTCTCCCGCACGGGCGGAGCCACCGGGGCGGCCGGATTCGTGGGCGCGGTGAGCGACGCGGGCACCGCGCGCGCCGGGGGCACGGCCGGCGGGGCCGGGTTCTTCGCGGGAGCCTGGGACAAGAGCGCGAGCGCGCAGACACCCCACGCGCTCACGGCGCCACCCCGGCCTTGCGCAGGATGGCCTTGCGCCGGTCGTCCGCGAGCTGGAGCGTCTCCAGCTCCTTCTCGTAGACAAGCTTCTCCTCGCCCTTGGCGTTCCACGACGCGAGCACCAGCCAGTCCAGCGACGCGGCATCGCCGCCCTGGTGCAGCAGGCGGGCGGCGGTGGCGGCCAGGGTGCGGTCCGCGTCCTTCAGGAGCGGCGACAGCACGGGGCTGGCCTTCTTCGCCGGCACGCCCTCGAAGAGCACCAGCCCCTGGCGGCGCACGAACTTGTCCGTGTTGCCCAAAAGCTTCTGCGCGAAGGCGAAGCCCTCCGGGGCGCCCAGCCGGCACAGGCCCCGGGCCGCGGCGAAGCGCGTGCTCTCCGAGTCGCTGTCCAGGTACGCCTTGAGCGCGGCCTTCTGCTTCGCGTCACCGGTCGCGCCCGCGGCCTCCAGCAGCGCCGCGCGGACCTCCAGCTCCGGCTCGTCCTTCGCGGCGGCCATCAGCGGCTTGCCCATCTTCGGGTTCTTGGACGCCCCCAGGGCCCGCGCGGCCTCGCGGCGCACGCCGCTGCTCTTGTCCTGGAGCAGCGGCAGCACGGCGGCGGTGTTGCGGCTGCCCAGCCGGGCCAGCCCCTGCGCCGCGTACATGCGCACGGTGCTGTCGCCGTCCGACGCCAGCTTCACCAGCGTGGCCTCACCCGTGCGCGCGCCCAGCGACGCCAGCAGCGCCACGAGGTTGCGGCGGGTGCGCTCCTCGTAGGTGGTGCGCAGCAGTGGGCCAATCTCCTCGGCAGCGTAGGCCTCCTCGCGCAGGAAGCGCAGGCGCGACGTGGCGGGGGGCACGGCGGCGCCGTTGGCCACCTGGGCGAGCACGGTGTCCGCCTCCGCGCGGCTCTGGGCCTTCTTGGACGCGGCCCCAGGGCCAGCGAGGCCGGTCAGGGGCAACAGCAGCACGACGAGCAGGGCACGGACGGACAGTGGACGCACAGGGGCGGAACGATGGCAAGCACGGCACCCGCCGTCAAAGTCCACCCCTCCCGCCCGGCCCCCTGCTTCACGCCAACCGCCCGATTCTTGACCCCCCCGGAGGCGATTGATACGACCGGCGACCAGTCTGTCTCCGCTCTGTCGACCGAGGCCCCCGTGATGACGAAGCAGTCGCTCCTGTTGGCGTTCGCGGGCGTGCTGACCGCATGTGGCCCCGTGAAGTCCACGTCCAACATCCTCGACGCCGAGGTGCAGATCCAGGCCGCGCGCACCGCCGGGGCGGAGAAGGATGCCCCCTACGAGTGGACGGCCGCCAACCTCTACCTGCAGAAGGCGCGGGAGGAGGTCGGCTATTCGGACTACCAGGCCGGTGTGGACTTCGCCGTGAAGGCCTCGCGCTTCGCCAACGAGGCGCGTGAGAAGGCCATGTCCGCGGCCAACAGCGGCGACTCCCAGGGCCGCCCCCAGAACCCGTGACGCCCGAGCGTTCTCCGATGAAGCGTCTGTCCCAGTCCGCGCTTTTCACCCTGCTGCTCACCTCCCTCGCCTGCGTCAGCGGCAACAAGATCCGCGCTGACACGGAGGTGCTCACCGCCGACGTGGAGCGCGCCCGCCGTGGCGGTGCCCTGCGCTGCGCGCCCGCGGAGCTGGCCGCCGCGGAGGCCAACCTCGACTTCGCCCGCGGAGAGCTCAGCCAGGGCAACAGCTCGCGCGCCGCCCAGCACGTGCGCGACGCCGACACCGCGGTGAAGCGCGCCCTGGAGCTGTCCAAGAACTGCGGCCCGCGCCAGGTGCTGGTGCGCGACCGTCCTGAGACGCCGCAGGCGCAGCCGGAACAGCCTCAGCAGCCCACCCAGCCCCAGCAGCAGGTGGTGGTGAGCATCGAGGAGACGGACAGCGACGGCGACGGCGTGCTGGACAAGGACGACCCCTGCCCCGAGCAGGCCGAGGACGTGGACGGCTTCCAGGACCAGGACGGCTGCCCGGACCCGGACAACGACAACGACGGCGTGCTGGACACGCAGGACAAGTGCCCGCTCATCCCCGGCGTGGCGGAGAACAACGGCTGCCCGCCGGAGGCCCCCAAGGACCGCGACGGCGACGGCGTGCTGGACAACGCGGACAAGTGCCCGGACCAGCCCGAGGACAAGGACGGCTTCGAGGACGAGGACGGCTGCCCGGACCTGGACAACGACCTGGACGGCATCGTGGACGGCACGGACAAGTGCCCCAACGAGCCGGGTCCGCTGCAGAACCTGGGCTGCCCCATCGTGGACAAGGACGGGGACGGCATCAACGACGACAAGGACAAGTGCCCGGACGAGCCGGAGGACAAGGACGGCTACCAGGACGACGACGGCTGCCCGGACCTGGACAACGACAGCGACGGCGTGCCGGACGCGCAGGACAAGTGCCCGAACGAGTCCGGCCCGCAGGAGAACAGCGGCTGCCCGGATCCGGACCGCGACGGCGACGGCGTGGTGGACCGCCTGGACGCGTGCCCTGACGACCCGGGCGTGAAGGAGGAGCGCGGGTGCGCCAAGCAGTACAAGATGGTCATCGTCAAGAAGGACCGGATTGAGATCAAGAAGCAGATCCTCTTCGGCACCGGCTCCGCGAAGATCATCGGCAAGCAGAGCACCACCATCCTGGATGAGGTGGCGCAGGCGCTGAAGGACGCGCCGTGGATCCGCAAGATGCGCATCGAGGGCCACACCGACTCGATGGGCAACGACACGGCGAACCTGAAGCTGTCCCAGAAGCGCGCCGACGCGGTGATGGCGCAGCTGCTCAAGCGCGGCATCGACCCGGGCCGCATGGAGGCCGTGGGCTTCGGTGAGACGAAGCCCGTGGCGCCCAACAACACGAAGGCGGGCCGCGCGCTCAACCGCCGCACGGAGTTCAACGTCATCCGGCAGTGACGTGACGCCCCACCCCGCTCCGTCCAGGACGGAGCGGGACAAGCGGTTCCCTTCGCGCCTCCGCGGGCCTCACGCCCTGGGAGGCGTAGTCGTTTCCGGGCACGAAGCCGAGCCAGGTACAGCGGCCCCGCGTCCCGCCGCGGGCCGCCTCACGAAGCAGCGCCAGGGCGCAAGAGCGGCCCTCGCGCCCCTCCGCGCCGACACATCGCTAGCGCGCTCGTCAGCACGAGGCAGCCGCCCAGCGCCGCGCTCGCGCATGCTGGGGGCCGCGGCTGGCCTTGGGTAGCGAGTGCGGCACGGCGGTGGCGAAGCGCCGCTCCCGCACGTGCCGGGGCCTCAGCCGTCCTTGAGCGAGTGCGGCACGGCGGTGGCGAAACGCCGCTCCCGCACGTGCCGGGGCCTCAGCCGTCCTTGAGCGAGTGCGGCACGGCGGTGGCGAAACGCCGCTCCCGCACGTGCCGGGGCCTCAGCCGTCCTTGAGCAGCTCGTGCAGCACTTCGGTGGCGTAGGCGCCGCGCGGCAGCTCGAACGTGAGCAGCGCGTCCTCGCCATCCGCCGTGAGCTCCGCCGCGCCCAAGCGCACGCGGTACGGACGGCGTGTGCCTTCCGTCTCGTCGCCACCGCGCTGGAAGTCGCTCAGCGTGATGCCCGCGTCCGCGAGCAGCCGCGCCTCGAACTCCGCCACCTCGCCCTTCGAGGCGGTCATCTTCGGGCCGAACATCGGGCCCGCCGGGCTCACCTCGAACGCGGCGACGCGCGGGCCGTCGACGTCCGGCGCCTCGCACACGAAGAGGCCGCCCGTCTCCTCCTTGCGCAGCACGTCGCCCAGGAGCGCCGTGGCGAAGGTGCCCGCGGTGAGCCGCGCGGCCAGCGCCTGGTTGAAGAGGCGCGACTGGAAGGCGGACAGGTACAGCTTGCGCTGGAAGCGGTCCGGCCGCTTCGGCAGCCGCTGCCCCAGCAGCAGCATCCGGCCCAGGTCCGCGTTGTCCCCGGCCCTCCCGAAGCGCTGCTCCCCGAAGTAGTTGGGCACGCCCTGCGCGGCCAGCCGGGAGAAGGACTCCCGCGCCGCGCCCAGGTCCTGCACGCCGCGCAGCCGCAGCCGGAAGCGGTTTCCCTTCAGGTGCCCGGTGCGCAGCTTGTTGCCGTGCCGCTTCGCCTCCAGCACGCGCACACCGTCCAGCGCGAACTCCGGCACGCGCGCCTCCGCGTTCGCGGGCACGGACAGCCACTGCCGAGTCACCGCCTGCCGGTCCTTCATGCCGGCAGCGCCGATGTCATCCTCGCGCACGCCCAGCGCGGTCGCCAGCGCGCGCACCACCTCGCGCGTGTCCCGGCCGCGCTTCTCCACCCAGAGGTACAGGTGCGTGCCCTCGCCGGACGGCAGGTACGCGGGCAGCTCCTCCACCTCGAAGTCCTCGGGGGTGAGCTTGAACGCGCCGCCGCACCCGGGCACGCCCGCCGTCAGTCGCGGAAAGCCGGTGTCCGTCACGGCGCCTCGAGCGTGGCCAGGAGTTCTTTCACCCGGCGGGCCAGGTCCTCGTCCGCGCGCGACTCCAAGAGTTCCCCCGCCTGGAACAGCAGGAAGAACATCACGTCGCTCAGTGCCTGACGGAACGAGGCCAGCGGCTCGCTGCCCAGGTGGGCGCGGTGCTTGTCGAAGGCCTCCATCAACCGGCCCTCCGGCAGGCTCCCGTCCGCCGCGAACGCCAGCCCCTCCAGCACCGGCGACGACGACAGCGCCTGGTTGGACAGCGCCGCGTTGGCCGCCGCGATGAACTCGCGGTCCATGCCGGAGCGGGCCACCTCGTCGCGGATCTCCCGGAAGATGAAGTTGAAGACGCGCGCCACCGGCCGGGCATCCACCGGAGCCGCCGCGCGCACCGGCGGACGCACGCGCGGCGCGGCCGTCTTCTCCGGCGCCACGGCCGAGGCGGGAGCCCCCGCCGGCTTGTCCGTCAGCCCCGCGAAGCCGCCCTCCAGCAGGCGGAAGACGACCTTGGTGACGTCGAACTCGGACAGCCGCGCCGCGTGCCCCAACTCCAGCACCGTGCGCCGCCCGTCCAGCATGGTCAGCACGCGGTCCTCGTCCTCCTCCAGCTTGCCGTCGGACGGACGCTTGCGCGCCACGTACATGCGGCCGTGGGGGATGCGCTTCCGGAAGTGCGCCATCTCGTCGATCTTCCGGATGCTGTCCATCAGCAGGCTCTGCGTGGACAGCTGGAGCGAGTGGCCCGTCTTCTCGTCCAGCGGCTGGTCGATGAGGAAGAACGACCCCTCGCGGCACAGCACGATGGCGTGGAAGATCTCACTCACCTGGTGCGTGACGCACTTGAAGAGGTCGTGCGCCTGGAGCACGCCCTTCTCCACCAGCGCCCGGCCCAGCTTGGACGCCGACTGCTCGCGCAGCGCCGCCTCCACCTGCGCGCGGTCCGCGTAGCCCAGCCGCACCAGCACCTCGCCCAACCGGTCCGCGGGCTCCTCGGAGGTGGCGCCGCGCACCTCGCCCTCGCGCAGCGTGAGCGACCGCTCGCCGCCCGGCGTGTGCACGCGGATGACGCCGCTCCAGCGCGACTGGCTGAGGAACGCGATGAGGTCCGACAGGGGGAAGCCTCCCGCGTCCCCTGAAAGCACCACGCGCGGCGTGGGGATGGAGCCCCCTTCCGGCGGAGTGCGGGAGAACACCAGCAGGTCGGGCGCGGTGGGCATCAGCGCGTACGTCCCCGAGCGTCCCGCGAGTGCGGGGATGCCGGTGCGGTCCTCGGGGACCAGCTGCGCGGCGCCATCGATGCGGAAGCGTTGGCTCATCGAAGGGTCAGTCAGCGGCCCACGCGTTGTTGTTCGCGCGCCACTCCACCTCGTCCTCCATGCTGTGCTCGAGCTGCGCCTCCTGGAAGCCCAGCTCGTAGGCACGTCCATTGAAGAACACGGACGGGGTGCTGTTGATGGCCGCCCTGCGCCCCTGCGCGTGGAAGCCTTCGATTTCGTCCTTGTATTGATCCGTCTTCAACACGGCCGCCAGCTTGTCCCCGTCCAGGCCCACCGACTTCGCCAGCGCGGGCAGCGCCTCCGGCTTGAGGTTGTCCTGCTGGCCGAAGAGCGCGTCGTGCATCTGCCAGAACTTGCCCTGGTCGCGCGCCCACAGCACCGCCTGCGCGGCGGGGACGGCGTTGGCGTGCATGGAGAGCGGGAACGGCAGGTAGCAGAAGCGCACCTCGCTGGGGTGCTTCTTCGCGAAGCCCTCCAGGATGGGCCGGGCCTTGCCGCAGAAGGGGCACTCGAAGTCGGAGAACTCCGCCACCGTCACGGGCGCGTTGGCGTCGCCCTGGCACATGCGCGGATCCACCTTGAGCTGCACGCGCGGCTCGCGGAAGGACGCGTAGTACTTGGACAGCGTGACGATGACCTCGCTCGCGGGCCCGCCCTCCGCCACCATCCGGGCGGACAGCCGCGCCATCCGCTTCGCGTGCTTGCAGGACGTGTGCTGCTTGAGGCACGCGCCCAACGAGTGGGGGCAGCCGCAGTAGCAGAACTCGTCGCTGAACACCGTGGCCAGCTCGCGCCTGGCCGCGGGCGGCAGCGCGGAGAAGTCCATGCCCGGAATGCCCGTCAGCGCCTGCGCCGGATCCACCGGCGGCGCCTCCGCGGCGGGGCTCGGGGCCGGAGCGGCGGCCGGGGCCGGGGCCGGAGCGGCGGCCGCCGGGGCCTTGGGGGTGGCCGGAACTTCCGCGCTCTTGGCGCAGCCGACGACCATCAGGGTCGCCGCGGCCAGCACGGGAGCAACACGCTTCCATCGAGGGAGGAGCACGGCCCCGGGGTTTAGCCACGCGCGCCGGGCTTGTAAAGCAAGGCGGCCTTTGGCAGACGGCCCTTCGCCCATGCCCAGAGTCCTGATGTTGCACACGGGAGGCACGCTCGGAATGGCCGGTGGCCGGCCTTCCGCCCTGCGTCCCGCGGCCTTCTTCCAGACGCTCCGCAAGCGAGCCCCGGAGCTGTTCCAGCTGGCCGACATCGAACTGGAGCTGTTCTCCAACCTGGACAGTTCGGAGATGCAGCCGGAGCTCTGGAGCCGGATGGCCGCCCACCTCCACCGTCGACTGCCGGACTTCGACGGGGCGGTGGTGACCCATGGAACGGACACGCTCGCCTTCACGGCCAGTGCACTGTCGTTCATGTTGCGAAACCCGCCCTGCCCGGTGGTGCTGACGGGCTCGCAGCGGCCCCTGGGAGAAATCCGCTCGGACGCGCGGCTGAACCTCATCGACGCGGTGCTCTCCGCGCTCCAGGGTCCGCGCGAGGTGACCATCTGCTTCGACTCGCACCTGTACCGGGGCAACCGCACGCGCAAGGTGAAGGTGGCGGAGTACGACGCCTTTGAGAGTCCCAACTTCCCGGTGCTGGGCACGCTGGGCGTGGACGCCACCTTCGAGAAGGGCCTCCCGTCCCGGGGTCCCTTCCGGCTCCACGAGAAGCTGGATCCGCGCGTCTTCCTCCTGAAGGTGTACCCGGGGCTGGACCCGGCCCTGCCCCTGCAACTCCTTCCGCACGTGAAGGGGCTGGTGGTGGAGGCGTACGGGGCGGGCAACGTGCCCATCGCGCCGGAGCTGGGCCGCTCGCTCCTGCCGCTCTTCATCCAGGCGCGCGAGCGGGGCGTCCCGGTGCTGGTGGTGAGCCAGTCGTACCGCAACGGGGTGGACCTCACGCTCTACGAGTCCGGGGCCAAGGCACTGGCGGAAGGGGCGGTGGGGGGCGCGGACATGACCCCGTCCGCGGCGCTGGTGAAGCTGATGCAGGGGCTGGCGGAGCATCCCCGGGGGGGCGAGGCCCTCTCCCGCTTCCTCCGGACGCCCGTGGCCGGCGAGCTGTCCGTCGGGCGGCCGACAGTTCCGCCACCGGAGAAACCCAGGCGCCGGCCCGCGCGGGTGGGGCGGGTCGCCTGACACCGGGTGCATGAAAGGAGCGTGGGTGTGCTTGCCGCCGTGAAAAGGCGGCCCCTAAGATGGGAGGCGCGATGTCCGAGGAGAAAACTTCCGTCCATTCGATTTCGGACCTGCTGGGCAGCGCCCAGCAGCAGAGCGCGTATCTGATCGTCATCAGCGCCAAGTCCGCCGCCGGCATCGGGCGGATGTTCAAGCTGGACCGCTCGGAGGTGGTGCTGGGCCGCAGCTCGGAGGCCCAGTTCCAGGTCGAGGACGACGGCATCTCCCGCAAGCACGCGAAGGTGGTCGCCATTGGCGACGGCCGCTTCCAGCTCGTGGACCTGGGCAGCACCAACGGCACGTACCTGAACGGCCTGAAGGTGAGCGCGGCGCCGCTGTACGACGGCGACAAGATCCAGATCGGCTCCAACACGGTGCTGAAGTTCAGCATCCAGGACGCGCTGGAGGAGCAGTACCAGCGCAGCATCTACGAGTCCGCCACGCGCGACGGCCTCACCCGCGTCTACAACAAGAAGTACTTCATGGAGACGGTGCGCAAGGAGTTCGCGTACTGCCTGCGCCACCGCGTGCCGCTGTCGCTGGTGCTCTTCGACGTGGACCACTTCAAGCGCATCAACGACGTGTACGGCCACCCGGCCGGAGACTTCGTGCTGACGCGCATCGCGCAGCGGGTGGCGGACACGGTGCGCACCGAGGACCTGCTCGCGCGCTACGGCGGCGAGGAGTTCGCGCTGATGCTGCGCGAGTCCGCGGAGGACGCGGCCCTGGCGTGCGCGGAGCGCTGCCGTGTGGCGGTGGACCGCGCGGACTTCATCTTCAGCGGCACGCCCATCAAGGTGACCATCAGCCTGGGCGTGGCGACGCTGCTGGACTCGGACTTCTCCCAGCCGGAGGACCTCATCTCCGCCGCGGACAAGTACCTCTACCGGGCCAAGCACGCGGGCCGGAACCGCGTGGACGCCAAGGCCGTCAGCGGCCCGTGAGTGTCAGGAGGAAGGCCCTGAGCCAGGGGCCTTCCGCCTCCCGGATTCCCAAGCCGTCGGTGCGCGCAGCCTGAGCGGCCCCGGGCCGCTCGCGACGTCAGCGCTCAGCGTCCAAAACCCAGCCGCCGCAGCCCTTCCGCCGACACGTGCTTCACGTGCGTGTCCGCGTCGTGCGCCGCCGCCTCGCTCAGCGCCGCCACCGCGTGCGGCCCGCCCAGAGCGCTCAGCGTCCTCGCGGCCGCGATGCGCACGTCCGCCACCGGATCCCCGCGCAGGCGGTCCGCCAGGACGCGCACGTGCGCGGTGCGGCCCACGAACTCCAGCGCCCGCGCCGCCGCCGCGCGCACCACCGGGTGATCCGACTCCAGCAGGCCCGCCGCCTCGTCCCCGCGAGACGGCTGCCGGTAGGCGGACAGCACGTCCAGCGCGGCCACCACCACCTCCGGCGCGCCGTCCTCCAGCGCCTTCGCCGCCAGCGCCATCGCGTCGCCATTCCGGGGCAGCGCCCCCAGCGCGCGCACCGCGCCCGCGCGCACCGGAGTCACGTTCGACGAGAGGAAGGGCGCCAGCCGCCGCGTGGGGGGCGGGCCCTCCGTGCAGTCCCCCATGAGCGCCACCGCCTCCCCCTGCACCTCTGGAGTCCGGGCGTTGCGCCCCTCCGCCACGTCCCGCAGGAAGGCGAAGCACCCCTTCTCGCGGGCCATCGCGCCCAGCCACGGCCGGGCGGCCTCCGCGGACTCCGCGTCCTTCACTCCCTGGAGCGCCACGTCCCGCAGGGGCTTCCCGGAGGACTCCGCCAGGCCCCGCGCCGCCAGCTCCCGGACCCGGCCATCATCGTCTCCCAGCGCCCCCTCCAGCTCCCGCTTCGCCAGCGGGCCGTAGCGGCGCAGGGTGGCCACCGCCGTGCGCCGGCGCTGCGCTTCCGCGGACGCAAGGTCCGGCCGCAGCGCGTCCAGTTCGCGCGAGTACACGGCGAAGAGCCGGTTGATGACCGCCTCGTCCGGGGGCTTCGCCTCGGTGAGGAGCAGCCGGCCCACGGACGCGTGCTGCCGCTCGGCGACAGCGGAGAGCAGCTCCGCCATCACCGCATCACCGGCGACGGGCCTGGACGCCACCGCGTCCAGCACCACGCGCGTCGCCGACCGGCCCTGGAAGGTGGCCAGGTGCAAGAGCGCCGGCAGCCGCACGGACGGCTCCTGCGAGTACATCTCCAGCGCCAGCGACTGCCGGACGGCGTCCCGCTTCGCCCACACCCGGGCGGCGGCGGAAGGCCCCCGGGCACCGGCCTCCCGCAGGAAGTCCGCCGTGGACCGGCCGGAATCAGCGGCGGCCCGGGCGGCGGTGAGGCAGGCCCCCAGGTCCTCGTCCGGCGGGGTGTCCATGATCCAGTCCGCCAGGGCCCGCCGCTCCGTCAGTCCCCGGCTCCGGGCCTCCGCCCGCACCGCGGCCCAGCGCACCCGCCAGCTGGAATCCTTGAGCGCCGAGGCCAGCGCCTTCTGCGCCTCCACCCCTCCCGTCCCCAGGGGCGCCACCCAGCTGTCCACCCGCCCCCCGGTGACGCAGACGCCACAGGTCCGCGCGCGCAGGGATGGATCCGCGACGTGGCGGCGGCAGGAGGCCCAGCACTCGGAAGCGGCCGTGCCAGCCCGGGAGGGGCTGGCCGCCAGCAGGAGGACCAGGAGGAGGAGGCGGGACACGCGCCGGACAGTCTAGCGCACGCGGCCCATCCTTTCCGTGCGGGTCTCCTTGCCTTTTCCGGCCCGCTGCGCCATACCCCCCGACTTTCTGAAGATTTACAGATTGCATCCAGCTAGGCGGAAGGAGGTGACTGCATGCCCGGTATTCGAGTGAAGGAAGGTGAGTCCATCGAAAGCGCTCTCAAGCGCTTCAAGAAGGCCACCGAGAAGGCCGGAATCCTTTCCGAGATCCGCAAGCGCGAGCACTACGAGAAGCCTTCCGTGAAGCGGAAGAAGAAGGCCCTCGCCGCCAAGAAGCGCGCTGTGAAGAAGGCCCGCAAGTCGTACTAGCAGGCCCGCAGTGAGGAGCCGGGGCTCCTTGAAGCAGTCAGGTGCCCTGGCTCCCGCCGTCCCATCCGCTGGCGCGGCGACCCTTTTTCCCCGCCCGTGAGGAATCCCGACATGACCACCCTGAAAGAGCGCCTGACCGCGGACCTGAAGGACGCGATGCGGGCCAAGGACGAGCTGACCCTGAGCGTGGTGCGCATGCTCAAGAGCGCCGTGAAGTACAAGGAGGTCGAGCCGGGCGCTAGCGAGCTGGACGACGCGGGCATCCTGCAGGTCATCGCCGGCCTCATCAAGCAGCGCCGCGACTCCATCGAGCAGTTCAAGGCCGGTGGCCGCCCGGAGCTGGCGGACAAGGAAGAGCAGGAGATCTCCGTCCTGCAGCGCTACCTGCCCAAGCAGCTCACCCCGGAAGAGCTCACCGCCGCCGTCCAGGCCTCCATCGCCGAGGTTGGCGCCAAGGGCCCCAAGGACATGGGCGCGGTCATGAAGAACGTGAACCCCAAGCTCCAGGGCAAGGCCGAAGGCAAGGCCATCTCCGAAGAAGTGAAGGCCCAGCTGGCGAAGCTGTCCTGAAGCACCTGTGATTCCAGGGGAAGGGGCGCCGGGAACGTCTCCCAGGTGCCCTCCCCACCCCGGGCTCGAAGCGGATTTTTTGATCCCTCGCCCGCTGGCCATTAAGCGCTGATCCTCAAGGCCTCTTCCGCCCGTCCCCCACCCCGGGAGGCGAGCGGGCAGCCTTCAGGAGTGCGCGCCGTGTCCCAACCCTCGTCCGTTTCCGCGCCCTGGCCGCGTCGGCCTGCCCTACCCGCCTGGGTGGAAGTCCCGGCGGGACGCGGCCCCGGGTGCGTCAGAGGGGGCCGTCAGGATGGCGGGCGGAAGGCCGCGCTCATGCGGATGGATGGAGGGGCGTCGTGATTCCGGAGCACAAGATCCAGGAGGTCCTCGACCGAGTGGACATCGTGTCGCTGGTGTCCCGTCACGTGGAGCTCAAGAAAGCCGGCCGTGAGTTCAAGGGCCGCTGCCCCTTCCACCAGGAGAAGACACCTTCGTTTTACGTCGTACCGGAGAAGCGCTTCTATTTCTGCCACGGCTGCCGGGCGAGCGGCGACGCGGTGTCCTTCATCCAGCGATACCTGGGCAAGACGTTCCAGGACGCCGTGCGAGACCTGGCCCAGGAAGTGGGCATCGACCTGGAGGCCGCGCAGGACCCCGGCCTCAAGGAGCGTCAGCAGGTCAAGGAGGCCACGGACTTCGCCGCGGAGCACTTCCGCGCCCAGCTCTGGCACGAGGACGAAGGCCGCGCCGCGCGCGCCTACCTGGCCAGCCGTGGCGTGTCGGAGGAAGTGGCCCAGGGCTTCGGCCTGGGGTGGGCGCCCGCGCAGTGGAGCCTCCTGGCGGACCGCTTCCAGAAGAACGGGATGATGGAGTGGGGCCTGAAGGCGGGGCTCATCACCAAGCGAAACAGCGGAGATGGCTGCATCGACTTCTTCCGCAGCCGCCTGATGGTGCCCATCCGCGCGCCGGAGGGGCGGCCCATCGCCTTCGGTGGCCGGCTGGTCGCGGCGGAGGACGGCCCCAAGTACCTCAACTCGCGCGAGTCCCGGCTCTACAACAAGAGCGAGACGCTCTTCGGCATGGACCAGGCGCGCGACGACATCCACAAGCGCAAGACGGCCGTGCTCGTGGAGGGGTACTTCGACTGCATCGGCCTGCACCAGGTGGGCGTGCGCAACGCGGTGGCCCTGTGCTCCACCAACCTCACCGCCGGACACCTCCAGGTGCTCAAGCGCGCGGAGGCCCGCGACCTGGTGCTGCTCCTGGACGGGGACTCCGCGGGCCTCGCCGCCGTGGAGCGACTGGCCGGTCCCCTGCTCGCCGCTGGCGCTCCCACCCGGGTGGCGCTCCTGCCGCAGGGGGATGACCCGGACGTCTTCGCCCGCCGCGAGGGCACCGACGGCGTGGAGCGTCTCCTGGAGGGCGCCCAGCCCCTCACCGCCTACCTCTTCGCCACCCTGCTCCCCATGGGCAAGCAGGCGAGCTTCGAGGAGAAGATGTCCGCCCTGGAGCGGCTCAGGCCCGTCACCTCCCAGGTGCCTCCGGGCCTCACGCGCTCGGCGCTCATCAGCGCGCTGGCGGGGCACTTCGGCTGGATGCCGGCGCAGATCGAGTCGTCCATCCAGTACAAGCCGCCCCCCACCCCCAAGCCCGCCGCCACCACCTCGTACCCCAACGCCGTCCCCGTCCAGGCCGTGCCCCGCCCGGTGCCCAAGCCCCAGGCGGAGCGCCCTCCGCCGGAGTCGGAAGCGCTCTATGTGGCCGCAATCCTTCGGGATTCCCGGCTGCTCGCCCGGGACACCTTCCGCGTGTGTGATGAGCTGTCCCACATGGGACTGCGGATGGTGTTGGCCCAGACGACGTCCGGGCAGGGGCTGGAGGAGGCGCTCTTCGAGGCGTCGGAGGTCGTCAAGCGGACGCTCCTGGAGGCCGGCCGCCGGCTCTCTCCCGCGGGAATGGAGCTCGAAACGGAGTTCATCCTCGCGTGCCGCGACATCATGAAGAAGCGCATTGACGAGCGGCTCGTTTATATAAAGCGAGCGACGGAACAGACGCAGGGGGCTTTTGATTTGACAGAGGAGACGCGGTTGCTCCTGTCAGAGCGCAAGGAGCTGCTGGCGCTCCGCAAGCGCGTCCTGGATGAGCTGACCCCTGCTTCCTCGGCAACGGGAACAAAGGGACCAATGCAACCGGTTTGAGTTCGCGTTTGTAAGAAAGCTCGACTTTGCGGTAGATCGGCCGGCTCGCCCAGGCCAAAGCACCTGATTTTCTTAAGGAGAAGTACCCGAATGCCGACGCAGAAGCCCCCCAAGGCATCCGTGAAGCCCACCAAGAAGAAGGTGGACCCGGTGATCCGCAAGAAGAAGGCCCCGGACAGCCCTGCGGCGAAGGTCACGAAGGCAGCGGAGCCCGAAGAGAAGGAGCTGCTGGCGAAGGACGCCCCCGCCGAGGCGCCCGAGAAGATCAAGAAGAAGAAGGGCGTCGCCGCCATGGCCGACGACGTGGACCCCGAGGAGGCCGCGGAGGAAGCCGCCGCCGCCGTCCAGGTGGACCCGGACGCCGTGGAAGACGACGTGGAGGAGGATCCCGTCGCCGAGCGCAAGGAAGTCAAGGACCTGCTGGCCGCGGGCCGCGAGAAGGGCTTCCTCACCTATGACGAGGTGAACGACGCCCTCCCCGCCGACATCGTGTCGTCCGATCAGATCGACGACGTGATGAGCATGTTCGGCGACAACGACATTGAGATCGTGGACGCGCAGAAGGCCGCGCAGTCCAACGAGATCAAGCCCACCGTCGCCGTCGAGGAAGAGAAGGAAGACCAGGACGAGGACGAGAAGGACGAGGACGACGAGCCGGGCGGCAAGTCCAACGATCCCGTCCGCCTCTACCTGCGCAAGATGGGCAGCGTCAGCCTCCTCACCCGCGAGGGCGAGGTGGAGATCGCCAAGCGCATCGAAGAGGGTGAGAAGGAAGTCCTGCGCGCGCTGCTCGCCTGCCGCGTCGCCGTGGCGGACATCCTGGACATCAGCAACCGCCTGAAGACGGGCAAGCTGCGCGTGCGCGACGTCATCAAGGACGCGCCCGAAGAGGCCCAGTCGGAGAACGCGGAAGAGCCCGCCGAGGAAGCAGCCGAGGGCGAGGCCCCCGCGCAGCTGGCGCAGAGCGAGCTCAACAAGATCGAGCAGATCTCCAAGCAGATCGAGCGCTTCCGCAAGTTCGCCAAGGACTGCGAGGTCCTGGAGGAGGAGCTCTCCGGGAAGAAGAAGCTCACGGAGGTGCGCAAGAAGGAGCTGAAGCAGGAGGTGAAGGACCTTCGGACCAAGATGATGGAGGTCCTGGAGGAGATGCGGCTGAACAAGAAGCAGGTGGACCGCATCGTCGTGAACCTCAAGGGCCTCATCGAGCGCGTGGAGAAGGCGGAGGAGGAGCTCGGGGACCTGGAGCGCCGCTACGGCGTGGTGATGAAGGACCTGCGCCCGCAGCTCAAGGAGTCGCGCGAGAACCCGAACATCGCCAAGAAGCTCCAGAAGCAGCTCAACTTCACGCCTGAGCAGCTGGAGGTCCTGGACCGCGACGTGCGCACGGCGGTGCGGAAGATCAAGCGCGTGGAGGAGGAAGCCAACCTCCCCGTGGACGCGCTCCGCCGCAACTACGACGCCATCCGCCTGGGCGAGAAGCGCGCCGAGCGCGCCAAGAGCGAGCTGGTGGAGGCGAACCTGCGCCTCGTGGTCTCCATCGCGAAGAAGTACACGAACCGCGGCCTGCAGTTCCTGGACCTCATCCAGGAGGGCAACATCGGCCTGATGAAGGCGGTGGACAAGTTCGAGTACAAGCGCGGCTACAAGTTCTCGACGTACGCCACCTGGTGGATCCGTCAGGCCATCACCCGCGCCATCGCGGACCAGGCCCGCACCATCCGCATCCCGGTGCACATGATCGAGACCATCAACAAGCTCATCCGCACGAGCCGCTACCTCGTGCAGGAGATTGGCCGCGAGCCGACGCCGGAGGAGATCGCGGAGAAGATGGAGCTGCCGCTCGACAAGGTGCGCAAGGTCCTGAAGATCGCCAAGGAGCCCATCTCCCTGGAGACGCCCATTGGCGAGGAAGAGGACAGCCACCTGGGCGACTTCATCGAGGACAAGAGCCTGGTGTCGCCCGCGGACGCGGTCATCAACATGAACCTGGCCGAGCAGACCCGGAAGGTGCTGGCCACGCTCACGCCGCGCGAGGAGAAGGTCCTGCGCATGCGCTTCGGCATTGGCGAGAAGAGCGACCACACGCTGGAAGAGGTGGGCCAGGACTTCGAGGTGACGCGCGAGCGCATCCGCCAGATTGAAGCCAAGGCGCTGCGCAAGCTGCGCCACCCCAGCCGCTCCAAGCGCCTGCGCTCCTTCGTGGAGAGCTGAGCCGCCGGAGTAGACTGACCGCTGGGCCAGAAGGCCTCCGTTCCCTCGAGTGGGACGGGGGCCTTCGTCGTTTCCGTCCCTGTGTGAGGTGCGCCATGGCCGCGAAGAAGCCCGCCGCAAAGCCCCTGCCCTTCTCCGACAGCGTGATGAAGCAGGTGCGCTCCATCCCCCGCGGCGAGGTGCGCTCCTACGCGCAGGTGGCCATCTACGCGGGCAGGCCGGGGGCGGCGCGGGGCGTGGGGCGGGAGCTGAAGCACCTGCCGGGGCAGGCCACGCAGGTGCCCTGGTGGCGGGTCATCCGTTCGGACGGGACGCTGGCGCCCCCGGTGGCGCACGAGCAGGCGAAGCGCCTGCGCGCGGAGGGCGTCACCGTGGACGAACGGGGGCAGGTGTTCCGTGTGGTGGTGAAGAAGGACGGCAAGGGCTTATAGTCAGCGCGCGTCTGGCGGCAGAGACATGAGGGCCCTTAGCTCAGCGGTTAGAGCTGTCGGCTCATAACCGATTGGTCCCTGGTTCGAATCCAGGAGGGCCCACCTCTCCTCAATGCCTCGCAGCGCCCCTCCGTCCAATCGATAGGGTTTTACCGGGAGTGTGTCAGCCCCTCCTGGCAGAAGTATCGCTCGCCGCGCTTCAGGGAACGCGTGGGCCATGGCGGCCCCGCGCCGGGAGGGCGGACGCGAAGGAACACCTTGTTCACCGGAGACACGCACCGCCATGGGGCGACGCTGGTCGCCGCGCTCGGCATTGGAATGGCTTCACTGGCCGGTTGTGGCAGCGACGGGGAATCGTCCACGTCCCCCGAGTCAGCTCAGCCGGTGGAACTGCACCACAGCGAGTCGGACCTCTACGCGTCCTCCGCGAAGTTGTGGCGCCCCATGACCATCCCCGTCTGATGGGATTATCCCCTCCTGAACCAGGGCGCCCAGCGGCAGTGGGTGCGCAATGCGGTGAAGTACACGTGGGAATTCGATTCGGGGGTGCGCTTCACGGGCTGGAGCGCGTGCTCGCCCAACTCCAGCGGCATCCGCATCAGCGTCGCGGACACCGCCGACCCTCCGCACGTGAAGGCGCTGGGCTCCGACCTGAACGGCATGGCGAAGGGCATGGTGCTGAACCTCACCTTCGCCAACTGGAGCCCGGGGTGCGCCACCAACCCCCAGTACTGCATTGAAACCATCGCGGTGCATGAGTCCGGCCATGCCCTGGGCTTCGCCCACGAGCAGAACCGGCCGGACCGCCCGTCCACCTGTACCCAGTCCGCGCAGGGAGCTTCCGGGGACTGGTTGGTCACGCCTTGGGACGCGAACCCGGTGATGAACGGCTGCAATCCGACGTGGAACAACGGCGGCGTCTTGAGCCGCTACGACGTGTCGGGCGTGCAGTCTGTCTACGGCGTTCCCTGGGATTCGCTGGGCGGCGGCTTCACCTCCGCCCCCGCAGTGGCGTCCCGGGGCGTGAACCGGCTGGACGTGTTCGGCCGGGGCCTGGACAACCAGCTGTACCACCGGGAGTGGGATGGCACGGGGTGGATCGGCTGGACACCGCACGCGGGCATCATCACCTCCGACCCGGCGGCGGTGAGCTGGGGCCCGGACCGCGTCGACGTGTTCGTGCTTGGCGCGGACGGCAGCATGATGCACTGGGCCCGCGTGGGAACCGCGTGGACGACCTGGGAGTCGCTGGGCGGCGGCTTCACCGCCAGCCCGGCCGTGGCCTCGCGCGGCATGTACCAACTGGACGTGTTCGGCCGGGGCCGGGACAACGCCCTCTGGATGAAGTCGTGGAACGGCGCCACCTGGACCGACTGGAAGTGGCTGGGCGGGGAGCTGACCTCCGCGCCGGAAGCCAAGAGATGGGGCGCCGGACGCATCGACGTCGTCTACCGCGCCCCGGACAACAGCTTCCGGCGCTCTGTCTTCAACAACGGCTGGTAATGCCCACGCAGCCCCGCCCCGGGCTCAGGCCTGGGGCGGTCGCGTCAGTCCTCCCGCGGACGGATGAGGCCGGAGTACGAGTGATAGCGCTCCCAGCCGCTGAACAGCAGCTTGCGCAGCTCCCCGTACTTGGCGTCGTGAGGGTCGTTCTTGTCCAGGTTGAAGTACTTGAGGATCTTCTGATCCTGCTGGGCGCCGACATGCTCCATGAACTCGTCGTTCTGCTCCGGGTTCATGTTGGCGAGTTCATGGACGAAACCCTGTCGGGTGAACGTCTTTTTCATGCGCTCGCTGATGCCCCAGGGGATGATGGGCACGCCAGCCGCCTCCATGAGCTTGAGCCCATTGAACTGTTCCTGGAACTTCTCGCCCTCATAGAGCCCGAAGGCCTTGCACCTCATCAGGATCCGGAAGGGGCCCTTGTCGTCCTTGTACGCCATGGCGAACGCAGCCAGGTTCGCTGCGCACTTCGAGCAGGGCGTCTTGGTTCCCTTGAGGGTCACAACGAGGGTGCGTCCATCCGTGGAGCGTGCGAGCAACTGCTCGAGGATGGGACTGAGGACGTCCTGCTCGAGCAGGGGCTGGATGGCCTCCAGGAAGTGGTCCTCCATGTGGTTGTGCTCGACGGCTTTTGCCTTTGTCCCCTTGGAGGCAGGCTTGGGCGTCTGCTTGTAGGAGTGGATGTATTCCTTTTCGATCCCCTCCATGTTGTGGAAGTCGCGCGTCAGGAAGCGTCCCAGGAAGACCCCGTTGATCTTCACCACCCCCACCGTCGTGTTGACGTTGGTCGTCGTGAAGGGATTGTTCGTCCCGCCCTGCTGGGGGGAGTCGAACGCGTATCGGCCACTCACGTTCTCGCTCGCGAGCGCCGCGTCCATGAAGCGCTGCAGGGCGATGTTCTTCAGGTACCGCCAGCCCCCAAAGAGGATGTGGCTGTCCCTGGAGACCATGACCCCTTCCTCTACGGGCGCTCGCGCGGGTGGCCGGCTCCAGTAGAGCCGGTGGATCATGATCTGCCGCGTCTCGTGGAACAGACGCCGGCTCGTTCCACCCAGCCGGGACACATCGCGCAGGGTCAGATAGGAATAGATGGCCTGAATGATGTAGCCCGGCAGATCACGGAAGATGCCCACGAACTGGCGGTCGTCATCATCCTCCTCCCCGGAGCCATCATCCTCTTCAGAGTTCTCATCCTCTTCGGAGTCCTTTACCCCCATACGCTGACGCTTCTTGGGCCTGGACGAGGACTTCCTTTGCAAATCCTTCTTGGGCATGACCCCTCCTGCACAGGAACCGGCTTCTCGTCTTCCATTTAGCCACGCGCGGGCAGGCCCGTCACGTCCCCTGTCCACGGGGAAGCGTCTGTCATTTCCACCGCCCCGGGCGCACCGCGGAGCGCTTGAGCGCCCCAGGGATCACACGTCAAGGAAGTCCCCGCCATCACGCCGCCCAGCCCCATTCCCCCCGCCGAAGGCACGCTCCAGCGTGCCGGGCACGAGCCCCTTCACGCAGGCCTCCGCGCCCTCCGCCTTGCCGAGCGCGCCGACGAAGCTCACGTCGGGCGCGAGCGTGTCCCGCGGCATCGACTCATCCTTCGCGCTCCACGCATCGAAGTACGCCTGCACCACCTCCACGGGATGTTTCACGTTGGGCCTCCAGGTGCCCGACGGTTGGGCCCGTCGGGATTGGACGTGAACATCGCCCCGGCTCTGGACCACCCTGTGTCAGGTTTGCGCGCGCACGGGGGCCCACAGCCCGACGAGGAGCGGGGCCAGGAGGGCCAGGCCCCCCACATCGGAAAACGAGCACGTCCACCACGAAGGTCCGGCTCGGCGCAAGGCCAAAATCCAATGAAGAGCCAACACTTCAGGATTTGAAGTTGTTGTGAACCCTGCGAATGCCAGTCTTGAGTGGTTGCGAACGCAATAGTAGCTAGACACGCGTCGGCCAGGGCCCTGCCTGCTCAAAGGCCGGCGCGAATCCCCAACCACCACAGGAGCATTGAACTTGTTCAACAAGGCAATGGCTGTCGCGCTGTTCTTGGCCCCTTTCATCCCCAGTGAAGCCCGAGACGGCATCTGGCCGGGCAACGACACAATGGCGGACGTGAACGCGGACGGGCGCGACGATTTCATCTGGTATGAGTCGGCCGGCACCCTCCGGGTGGCACTTTCCAATGGGTCCACCTTCTCGTCGTCCTCGACGTGGAGCTCCACGGCCTTCCCTACGGGCTACGGAATCTGGTTTGCGGATGTGACGGGGGATGGCCGCGCTGACGCGATTTCCGTTCGAGAGTACCTGGATGGTGGAGCCATTCGCGTCATTATCAGGCGCTCGAATGGCTCCTCCTTCCTCCCTGAGGAGGAGTGGTACTCGGAGGTCGGCTGGAGTGGCTGGACGCGCTTCGACTTCAAGGACGTGTCGGGTGATGGAAAGGCAGACTTCATCCTGAACCCCAACATCGATGGCGGCAGTGGAATCTCTGTCGCGACCTCCAGCGGCACGGGCTTCAATACCCGTACGGCCTGGACGAGCACCTCCTTCGTCGCAGAGCGGAACATGTACTACGAGGATGTGACAGGGGATGGCATCGCGGACGCCATCGCCCATAACACGAACAGCATCATCGTCCGTCCGTCGACGGGAAGCTCCTTCGGGACGGCTTCGACGTGGCTCTCCGTCGGCTTCAACGGCACCAAGGGCGTCTGGTTCAGGGACGTCACGGGGGATGGAAAGGCCGACGTCATCGTCGAGAACACGGATGGCGTGCAGGTCCGGGCGTCGAGCGGCACGGCGTTTCTCGGGAGCGGGTATTGGGCCTCATCCCTGGGCGGGAATCTGTCGACCTGGGTCGCGGATGTGACGGGGGATGGCAAGTCCGACATCGTCTACCGCTATTACGCCGTGAGCGGTGTCTGTCCTCCGTCTTGCCCTACCGTGGTGACCCAGTGGGGCCGGGTTCGCAGCTCCGACGGCTCGACGTTCCTGGCCTCCACCACCTGGTATTGATGGAACTCTAATGGGGCGCGAGGCCTGCACGCGGAACGGGGCAGGCCTCGCACTTCCCTGCGCCTACTCGGAGGCGCCTGTTCGTAGAACAGCACCGTCCCTGAATGCGACTGGGACACGTAGAAGAGCCTGGTGCCGAACTGCGCATACGTGAGCGTGCCATCGAGGCCATGTCCACCGTGGGCGCCGTCTGAGCGATGGGTCGAAGTCCAGCTCCTTCACCCTGAGGATCGACGCGACGAAGAAGGAGTCACCGGCCAGCGTCGGCAGGCTGGATGGGTAATGCCAGACCTCTTCCCGGCGTTGAGTCTTTCCGAAAGACAATGAATTACGCGCTTTGACATCCGCGCGTCACCCTCTGTGAGCCCCAGGGGGGATGGGATGTCGAACGCCGCACCTGCTAGGCTGCGGTCCATCCTCACATGACCACCCTGCTCTTCGCCGCGGCGACGGCCTCTGACCTGTCCACCGGCTCGCTCATCTGGATCGCTCTCCTTTTCTTCGGCCTCTTCAAAGGCTGGCAGGCACTCCAGGATGCCGCCACGAACCGCAAGGCGGTCTATTCGCTGATGCTGGTGGATGTCGCCGCGCTGGTGATCCTCCTCGTCCAGCAGTTCAAGGTGCTCGACTCGCCCCCGGCGGCCATCCTGGTGGGGCTGTTCACGTTCGTCCTCATGCTGCTGGGACTGTTCCTCGCCGTCACCGGCCTCATCGAGCTGCGCTCCGACAAGGAACGGCTCCTGAAGGGCCGCTCGCACGCGTGGTGGGCCATCGCGATCTCGGCCCTCATGCTGACCGGCATGGGCATTGGCTTCGCCAGGGTCATGTCACGCCGGAATGAAATCCCGGCGAATCTCCGGGTGGAGAAGCCCGAGGAGGGCATCCGCGACGAGGAGATGAACTTCGCCTTCCAGCATCCAGGCAAGCCGTGGACGACGCTGAACGCCCCTCGGGTCAACAAGCTCGCGAAGTTCGCCATGGCGCGGGGGGGCGACGCCCAGATGTACTTCATGATCGTCCCGGAGAAGTTCGCGGACGGAGAGCTCGCCGACGAAGAGGAAGGCACCGAGCTGCTCGCGGACATCGTGAGCGCCAATCTGGAGAGCGCCGCGGGCACGGTCGAAAAGCTGTCACGCGAGCCCCTTGCCGTCGGTGGGATGAAGGGCATCCGACTGCGCTCCCGCGCCCAGCACGCGAACATGCCGCTGACCTACGTGCACTGGGTCTACGCGCACGGAGAGCACGCCTATCAGCTCGTGGCGTGGGGAAGCCCCAAGGGGGAGGAGGCGCTCTTCGCGGAGGCGGACCGCCTGTTCTCGCGCTTCTCCCTGGTCAATCCCCAGAGCAGGGCCGCCCCCTCCACCGCGGCCGCGCGTCCCCTGACGGCACAGTCCACGGAGTATGGATACTCCGTCGAACTGGACGGGCGACTGTGGACACGGCCCACCAACCTCGCGACGGAGTTCCCCGAAGCGGACTTCGGCGCGACCGGTGACAACGCCAGCATGGTGGTCGTGCCCCTCTGGCTCTTCGGAGAAGAGCCCTCTCCGGACGCCCTGGCCCACGGCCTGTTGAGCGTCCTTGAGATCGACTCGCGCGAAGGCGCGGTCCGCAATGCCCGCGAGGTCACCACGGGCAAGCTCTCTGGACAGGCCTTCTCCTACGAATCCAAGAGTGAAGAGGGAGGGGTCGACGAGTACGAGCTGCGCGTGTTCCGCGACGGGGACATGGCGTACCTGCTCGCCGGATGGTGGACCAAGAACCAGCCCACGCTCGGCACCCGGGTCCGCTCGGCGCTGGATGCCGTCAAGCTCAGCGCCCCCTCGACGGCGCCCCGCTCCGCGGCGGTGGGCAAGGCCGCCGCGACCACCCACGCGAGGGTCTTCGACCAGATCGCGCGGTACTACAGCGACCGGGAGGATTTCGCCGCGGCCGCTGCCTGGTTCAAGCGCGCCTTCGAACTGGAGCCCGGCGTGCCCATGCTGCTCATCAACGCCGCGGCCGGGTACGCCAGCGCCGAGCAGTATGCGGAGGGGCTCGCGCTCATCAATGCCCACGCGAAGCGGTTCCGGGGGGAGCCAAGGCTGGAGTCCTGGCGGGCCTACCTGCTCGTGCGCAGCGGCCGTGAGGCCGAAGGATTCCAGGCCTACGCATCCATCTTCCCCTCCCGCCTCACCAACGAGAGCCACCTGAACCGGTACCTCACGCTGCTCGAGGAGAAGGGCCGCGTCGCGCAGGCGCTCCAGGTCATCCAGCGGTACCGGAAGCGCGCCGACTCGACGGACGCCACGCTCATGCATGCGGGCCTCCTGCGGCGCAAGGGCGCCCCCGAACAGGCCGCCGCCCTCCTGCGTCAGCGGCAGAAGCGCGAGGGCTACGCCCTGGAGTTGTCCGAAGCGCTGGCGAACACGTGGCTGGAGGCCAAGAAGCCGAAGCTCGCCCTCGAAGTCGCCGAGGAGATGGTGAGCAAATCAGCGCAGTCCCCCTCGGGCTACCAGGCCCGGGCCCGAGTGGAGTACGCGCTCAAGCGCTATGCGGACGCCAAGTCCTCCCTGGAGAAGGCGCTCGAACTGGAGCCCGCCTCCGCGGACACGCGCCAGTTCCTCGAGCATGTGTCCGGCATGCTGGGCCAGGGGACGAACTCGGTGCTCAAGACGCCCATCGAGGAGGTCGCGCTGCCGCCTGACCTGCTTGCCCGGAAGGACAAGCCCGCGGAGGCGAAGGGCCACAATGGCCAGTACCCCCTGCTGGCCACCGCCATCTCCTTCGTGAAGGGAAAGGAATTGCGCACCACCGACCTGCGCCGGGTCACGGTGCACAACGCGGCGGGCGTGGAGCGCTACAACACCTTCGAGTTCGAGCTCAACCCGCTGTCCGAGGAGATCTTCGTCAACCGGGTGGAGGTCCGGGATGAGCAGGGCCGCGTGGTGGCCAGGGGCAAGGTGGAGGACTGCTACGTCTCCGACCGGGCCTCCGCGCAGCAGGGCACGCAGCGCCGCACCCTGGTGGTGCCCGTGCCAGGGCTGAAGCCCGGGCACACCGTGGAGGTGGTGGTCACCCGGCGCGACATCACGCCGCCGAAGTCCATGCGCTTCTTCGAACATGACTTCTTCGCGAGCATCCCCGCGACACGCTCCGTGCTCTACGTCCGCGGCGACGTGGACGCGATGCAGTGGCGAGCCTCCCCTGGCATCAAGCCCCTCCAAGCGCCCGATGCCTTGACCTTCATCGTCGATCAGCCCGCCATCTACCGCGAGGAGGGCATGCAGCCCGACTACCAGGAGTACCTGCCCATGGCGTGGCTGGCTCCCGTCGGCACGACGTGGGAGGCCGAGGGAAGCGACTACCTGAAGTCCATTGCCGCGCAGCTCGCGCCCGCGCCCACCGTGAAGTCACTGGCCGCCAAGGAGGCGGGCACGGCCAAGGAGCAGGCGACGCGTGCCGCCGCGCTGGCCCGGTGGGTCCAGAAGAGCCTGACCTACCGAGGCATCCTCTTTGGCGCACGGGCCCGCATTCCGCATGCGGTGGACGAAATCCTCAAGAACCGCACCGGCGACTGCAAGGACCACTCCCTCCTGCTGCACCAGCTGCTGGGTGCCGCAGGGATTCCCTCGCAACTGGCGCTCGTGCGGACACAGGGTCCCATCGTCTCGGACACGCCCTCGATGGATCAGTTCGACCACATGGTCGTCTACCTGCCGACGGTGGGCGGGGGCACCTTCGTGGATGTGACGAACAAATCCGCCGCGCCCATGAGCAGCGGGGAGGTGGCATTGGGCGGCCGGGAGGCGTTGGTGTTGGATGCCACGAAATCCCGGCTGGTGCGCATCCCCGAGTCCTCCCAGAGCCACGTGCGCGCCGAACGGCACGTCCGCCTCCAGGGCACGACGCTGAACGTGAAGGAGCAGGTGACGCTGACGGGAAGCCATGCCTCCGCCCTGCGCTACTACCTCTCCAGCGAAGAGCCCTCCGAGCGCGCGGAGCTGATGGCCACCATGATGGGAGGCTCCCGGGCAGGCGTGAGTGTCACCACCCTGGAGGCCCCCGACCTGGAGGAGCCCGAGCGCCCGCTGACCTTGAAAATCGAATACGTCGTGCGCGGCCGGTTCGCGTCCGCGGGCGGCGGCATCGTGGGGCAGCTGCCCTCGCCCTGGGAGCACAACTTCCTCAGCCTCCGGGAGACGGAGCGACGCGACTCTCCGCTGGAAACGAGGACGCCCCTCGTCATCGAGAGTGTGACCCATTTCGAGGTGCCCTCGGGTCAGGACATCCCGGAGCAGGACCTGTCGGAGCGCTCCGGCACCACGGACTACGCGGAGTGGAAGCTGGCGTCCCGACTGGCCGATGGCGTGCTCACGCGAGACTTCCGCATCCAACGGGCGAAGGGACGCTACGAAGCCTCCAGGTACCCGGCGTACAAGGACGCCATGCAGGCCGCGCTGGGGGCCCTGGAGCAACGCGTATCGCTGCGGGGGCCCGCGTCCGCGGCCGTCCAGGAGTAGTCCGCCGTGCAGGCAGACAGGAAAGACTCCTTTGAAGTACGCACCCTTACCCGCGGAGAAGAGTTCGACGCCTACCGGAGGCTGCTTTTCGAGGTCTACATCGAAGAAGCCGGTTGGAACTTCAATCCAGCCAATCCCTCCGGAATCCGGATCTCCGACCGCAAGTTGCTGGATGACCGGGATGACTTCGCCACCTGCTTCGGAGTCTTCAGGCAGGACGTATTGGTGGGGGGAGGCCGCATCTGCGGAAGGTTTCAGGGTCGATTCGAGGTCCATGGCTACCAACCGGATCGGGACCTGGGCTTCCTTGACATTCCCAATCTGTTCGAAGCGAGCCGGGCCGCCCTGCGACCCGAAATCAGGGGCAGCGACGCGTTCCCATTGCTGGTCTTGCACATATTTGAATACTGCAAGCGCAACCGCCTGCTTGTATTTACAGCCCCAAGCGTGCGGTCCGTGATGCGCTTCTATCACTCGATTGGGATGCCAGCAGTCGAGGGCTGCAGGTTCAGGTTCGAGCCCGAGGATCCAGCGGAGGCGCAGCTGTTCCTGGTGGACTCAGAGGACGTTCTGGACACCGTCCTCCAGAAGCTGCGTCCACTCCTCCGTGGCGGTTGAGGGATGGAGCCGCGTCCGCACATCGCGCTGGTGGCGCTGATGGCTCGGCGGACCTGACGGAGGCCGTGCCGTGATGGCCGAGTCACCCACCTCAGCTTGGATGAGCACTGAATCACCAACCAGCGGAGCGGCGGCGCATAGGATGCGCCGCCATGGACTTCCAGGCGCGACTCGAGGCGCTCACGCACCAGCTCCGCCCCTGGGCGCCTCTCTGGTCCCGCTCCATCCTCCAGGGCTGGCCCGGGTCCGGCGCAGCCTTTCCCGAGGACTGGCTGACCTATGCCCGGTCGCTCGATGAAACAGGCGAGCGCCAGCTGGACCAGGGGGTGCTCGTGGGCGCACCGCCCGCGTCCCTGTCCGCGCTCCTGGGCTCGCTCCAGGAACTGACGGCGCTGCCCTGGCACGAGGGCATTCACCCACTGACGGTCGCGCAGACGCAGGGACTCAGCGCCAAGAAGACCCATGAGCTCGAGCGGGTGCTCGCCCTGCTCGCGCCCAGAACGCGCTTCATCCACCAGGCGGTCGATATCGGCGGCGGCATGGGACACCTCGCCCGCCTCTGTGCGCGGACGTTCGGGTGGACCTTCCACAGCATCGACCGGGACGCCGCGTTGCAGGACAAGGGCCGGCGGTGGCTGGCGAGGACCCCATCCCCAAGCGGGGACACCCTGAGTTTCATCCAGGCCTCCGTCGAGAACGGGGACCAACCGCGAATCGATCCGCTCTTCTCCGGCCGGGACCGGGCCTCTATCGGTCTGCACACCTGCGGGCCGCTCGCCCTCACGCAGATTCGCAAGAGCCAGGGGGCTGGCTTCGTCCTGAACATCGGCTGCTGCTACGACAAGCTGGAGGCCCCGCGAGACTTCCCCGTCTCCCGCTTCGGAGGCGCGCATCCCCTGCCCTTCACCCCGCATGCCCTGGCGCTGACGACGCGGGGACGGCATCACAAGACCGAGGTGGAGTTCGCGCGGATGAAGCAGGTGTACGCGTGGCGCTTCGCGTTCGACCTTCTGTCGAGACAGCGCTTTCCCGAGCGCGGCTTCGTGCGGGCAGGAGACGCGCCCCGGGCGCTCTATGACGGTCCCTTCGCCGTCTACGCGCGCGACCGCCTGGAGCGCCTGGGCCTGGAGCCCGGCATGACGGACGCCGAGCTGGAGGCCTTCGAGGTGTCCGTTCGCGCCGAGACGCGGGAGCTCCTGCTCTGCCATCTGCTGAGGGACCGCTTCGCGCGGGCGTTGGAGGTCGTGCTCCTGCGCGATCGCGCCATCCTCCTGGAGGAGCTGGGCTTCCAGGTCGAGCTCCTCCAGCTCTTCGATCCGCGACTGTCCCCGCGCAACCTCGCGCTCATCGCGTCGCGGAGCGCTTGAGCGCGGCCGGGGAGTTTGATGAGAGGACGGGGTCTCGGCTACAAACGAGGCCCCGTCCGCAGTGCCTTGTCGAAAGGTTTCCGGCTCATGTTCCGCTGGTGGTTGTTGTCTGTCTGTCTTGTCCTTGCCGCATGCTCCGGAAGCGACCTCCCTGAGGACGTTCCTCCCGGCTCGGACTCGGGGACGTCCGTTCCCCCGCCGGATGGAGGCAACGACGCGGGCACCGACGGCGGCCTGCCGGATGCCGGCGCCGATGGAGGCATCCCGGACGCGGGCGTTGACGCCGGCTCACAGGATGCGGGCAGCGATGGCGGCTCACAGGACGCGGGCAGCGATGGCGGCGCGCAGGACGCGGGCACCGACGGAGGCAGGGATGGGGGGAGTGACGCGGGGTGCGTCCGCTGCGAGTCCCCGCCGCCCCCCAGTTGCTACGACGCGAAGACCCTCGTGACCTGGTTCCTGCCCGGCTATTGCGGTAGCGACGGCGGCTGCCTGTACTCCGCCTTCTATGAGCCGTGCCAGTACGGCTGCGCCAGCGGCGCCTGCCAGCCCTGCCCTCCCCAGTGCGACGGCCGGGAGTGCGGCGACGATGGTTGCGGCGGCTCGTGCGGAACGTGCGACGACCCCCAGAGCTGCGGCGGCGGTGGACTGGTGGGCGTCTGCGGCCCCGAGCTGGGCTGCGGCAGCTGGAGCGCGGGCGCTTCGCTCCAGGTCGCCCGCGCGCATCCGGCGTCAGCCCTGCTCTCGGATGGGCGCCTCTTCCTCGTGGGTGGGCTGACGGGCAGTGGGAGCACGCGCACGGCGGAGTCCTTCGACCCGGGCACGGACACCTGGACGTCCCAGGGCTCCATCCCCGACGGCGGGACGACGCCCGGGGGCGCGAGCAACAGCTTCTACTCCTTCCCGGGCGCGGCGCAGCTCGGCACGGGGAAGGTGCTCGTCACCGGCTACGCGGGCAATGCCTACGCGCGCTTCGACCCCGCCACGGCCACCTGGACGCCCGGCAGCGGCATCACGACGCGCCTGCAGCCGCTCGTCCTCCCGCTGGCCAACGGGCAGGCCCTGGTGGCCAGTGGCATCACCGAGGGCGGCAACCACGTCCTGCTGAGCTACACCTACGACGACGTCGCCGCGAAGTGGAACTACAGCACCTCGCGCGAGGGCCGCTACCGGGCCGCGGGGGTCCAGCTCGCGGACGGGCGGGTGATGGTGACTTCGGGCATCGCCGATGACGTCCATGGACAGGCCGCTCGCAGCGCGGAGCTGTACGACCCGGTCACCAACACCTGGAGCTACACCGGAGCGCCGCGCCGTCCCCACGCGGCGGCGGCACTCGCGCGGCTGCGGGACGGCCGCGTCCTCCTCATCGGTGGCACCTCCGTGCGCGGCTTCTTCACGGGCACGGCGGTGCGCACCACCAGCGTGGAGCTGTACGACCCGGCCACGGGCCTCTGGCGCGACACGGGCTTCCTCAACGTCGCGCGCAGCGGACACACCGCGACCGTGCTCGCGGATGGCCGCGTGCTGGTGGCGGGCGGCGTGGGCGCGGACGGCAAGGTCATCCCCTGGGTGGAGCTGTATGACGTGGAGACGGAGACGTGGACGCTCACCGCGCCGCTGTCCACCGCGCGCAGTTCTCACGTGGCCACCCAGCTGGCGGACGGGCGCGTCCTCGTGACGAGCGGCGTGAGCCCCACCGGCGCCGCCCTCGCCTCCACCGAGGTGGTCCAGCCCGCCGGCTTCTGCCCGGCCCACGGCTGCGTGCCCGAGTCCGACGATGCCCTCTGCGCGAAGCAGGAGGCCGGCTGCGGCACCCTCAGCGTGCAGGACGCCTGTGGCACGACGCGGCAGGTGTCGTGCGGTCAGTGCTCCCAGTCCACCTCCTGCGGCGGAGCGGGCATCCCGTACCGCTGCGGCTCCCCGGGCGGCGCGGGCTGGCAGGTGGAGACGCTGGGCACGGCGGGCGGCGGGCGGCCGGGCATCGTCATCGAGGCGAACGGCGAGCCGGCGGTGGCCTATATCTGGTACGACGTGGGTGGGGGCAGTGGCTCCACCTACGAAGTCTTCCTCGCGCGACGGCACTCCCAGGGATGGAGCGCCGCGCCCATCCAGGGTGGCGTCCTCTCCAGCAACGTGGCCCTGGCGCGCACGAGCACGGGGCAGCTGCGCGCCGCCGCCACGATGCGTGTGTATATCTATTCCTCCAGCGACGAGGTGCCCATCCTCCTGTCCTGGGACGCGGGGCGCTGGCGGGACGAGGTGACCGCGCCCACCTACCCGGAGGTGAACGCGAGCCAGCTGGCGATGGGCCTGGGCCCCACGGACGAGCCGCTGGTGTGCACCATCGACCTGGTCAACTACTTCCACACCGCGGAGCTGCTCTGCTACGCGCGCGACGGCGCCGGGGAGTGGAGGCGGGACCGCGTGGACGCGCCGGGCTCCTACGGCGGCGCGCCTTCGGTGGCGGTGGACCGCGACGGCCTGCCGCACCTCGCCTACTACGACATGAACAAGAAGGCCCTCATCCACGCGGTGAAGGGCGCCACGGGCTGGACGCTGGAGACGGTGGACGCGAGCGCGGACGTGGGTCGCGACGCTTCCCTGGCGCTCGACGCGCAGGGATACCCGCACATCGCCTACCGCGATGCGACGAACAAGGACCTCAAGTACGCGCTGTGGACGGGCAGCGCGTGGAGCCTCGAACAGGTGGACACCGCCGATGACGTGGGCGGCACCCCGGCGCTGGCACTCGATGCGCAGGGCCGCCCGCACATCAGCTACGAGGACCTCACCCGCAAGAACCTGAAGTACGCGCGCTGGAGCGGCACCGCCTGGGAGTTCACCACCGTGGACGCGAGTGGGGTCGGTGGCTCGAACTCCGCGCTGACGCTGGATGCCTCCGGAAGGGCCCACATCGCCTATTACGGACAGGGCCTGCGCTACGCGCGCGGACCGTGAAGGCGCGGGTCGCCTCGTGTCTGGTGAATCAAGGCACGTAGGCGATGCAATCAATCTCCACGCGCAGGCCGGTGTCCGGAAGCGCGGACACCTGCACGGTGGTCCGCGCGGGCCGGTGACCGGCGAAGACGCGCTCGTAGACGGCGTTCATTCGCGCGAACTCCTGCATGTCCACCAGGAAGACGCCGCAGCGCAGGACGTGCTGGAGGCTGGAGCCACCGGCCACGAGGATGCGCTCCAGGTTGCGCAGCACCTGCTCTGTCTGTGCTTCGATTCCCTCGGCCTGCACGCCGGTCGCGGGGTCCCTGGCCGCCTGTCCGGAGATGAAGAGCAGCCGGTCCAGCTGCATGCCGGGAGAGTACGGGCCCGCGGGCTTGGGCAGTCCTGGCGCGACGATGGGCTGATGCTTCGCTGACGTCATGGGCTTCTCCTTGGATGGGCCTGGCGCCCCTGCTTCGTGCACGGCATTTCGCCGTGCCTGGGACAAGCTTAAGAGGTGTTCCCCAGAGTGAGCAGCTTCTTCAGCGGCTCGTTCAACCTGAGCTACGGAACCGGGGCACGCCCGGGACCACCGTGCGCTCGTGGTAGCGCACGGTGGAAACCCAGACGCCAGGGAGCTCACTCCATGCAGGTGAGAGCGCTGTAGGTCAGGATGACCAGACCGGCGTTGCCCGATCCCGAGGAGCCAGCACCCGCCACGGCCGGAAGAGTCGTGGCAGCCGACCAGGTGTTGGCACCGAGACCGCCGCCGTTGACCGCGCTGCCGCCCGCGCTACCGCCCGCTCCACCACTGACGCCCCCACCGCCTCCATAGCCACCCCCACCGCCTGAGATCGTGGTGTATCCAGCGCCGCCGTAGAGGCCACTCCCACCACTCGATTGGGAGGTGTTGCCACCAGCGCCGAGTGTCCCGGCCGTGGGCCTGGCGAGGCGGGCACTGTCCCCCCCCGCGGCACCGCCCACGGTGCTCCCGCCGCCGCCGCCCCAAGTTGAACCATTACCACCGGCCGCGGCCGCGACGAGCTGGCCCGCGTGGAGGATCGCGCTGCTGCCACCCCCTCCGCCGCCGCCAACCCCACTGGGAGGGGCCCCACTGCCTCCGCCGCCGTAATAGCCCGCGCCGCCGGCGCCATAGCCCCCAGCGTAATAGTAGCCCCAGCCGCCGCCACCGCCGACGAAGACCTCCAGGCTCGCGCCAGCCGCCAGCGTGAAGCTCCCATTGACCCTGGTGCCGTTGGTGCCTGCCCAGTCGTAACCGCTGCCACCGCCACCGCCGCCCACCATGCTGTAGTTCACGGTGAGGGGCGAGCCATACGGACTCACCTTGCTCAGGTACGAGGTGACAGCCTTCACGCAGGTCTGCATGACTCCGCCGGTCAGGCTGATTGCGAAGGTCTGGGTCGTCTTCTGTCCGCTCGCATCCTGAATCACCAGGGTGATGAGCGACGAAGCTCCCAGCGCCGGAGCCGTCCAGAGGACCTCGCTCTGGGAGGCGCTGGTGACGGGGGTTCCCAGCTTCCCGGAGGTGGCGCTCCACGTGAAGGTCAGCGCCGCCCCCTCGGGGTCGTAGGCGCTCACGACCAGCGTCACCGTCCCGTTCACGGCAACGGTGTCGGTTGACTGGAAGAGCTGATCAATGACGGGAGGCCGGGTGGGAATCTGGGGCAGCCCCACGTTGATGCCCAACTGGCCCGTCGTGCTCCCGCCGCGTCCATCGTTCAAGCTCACCGTCACCTTGCACACCGCGCTCGGGGGGGCCGAGGCCGGCGCCGTCCAGGTCGGACGCTGCTCCGTGGTTGCGCTGAAGCTGCCGCCGCAATCATCGGCCCAGCGATAGGTCAGCGCATCGTTGTCGGCATCCACCGCCGCCACATCCAGGCTCACGATGCCACCGGGAGCCACCTGGCTGGACGGAGTACCCGTCACCTGGGTCGCCACGGGCCAGGTGTTGAACGCGACGGCGACAGTCGCCGCGCCCCTGGCACGCACCACGGCGATCTTCAGGGAGATGCCCGCCTGGCCGCCCTTCCCATCCGTCACGCTCACATTCAGCGTATAGGTTCCCTCCGTGGCCGGTGCGGTCCACGTCGGGCTGGCGGTGGTCTCGTCGACGAAGGTGCCACCGGTCGCCGTCCAGGCGTAGCTGCGTGCATCGTCATCGGCATCCGTGTCGGTGACGGCGAGCGTGACGGACTCGTTCACGTCCACGCGGCTGCTGGAGGCCGTGAGCCCGGTGATCTTGGGAGCGCTGTTGACGAAGGGCGTTGGAGCCGTCGTCTGCTGCAGCACGATGATCACGGCGGCCGTGGTGCCCGAGGTGATGGTGACGCCGGTGGCCTGCCCCTCGTAGACCTGGGTGTCGGAGGAATCGAAGGCCTGGGCGCGGAAGGTGCGGTTGGCGCCGACCGGAATCGCCCCCAGGACGGCCCTCCACTGGCCACCGGTATTCTGCAGGTTGGCGACAACGTCAGCGGAGAGGTCAGCGGCGCTCACCGTGAGGGTGACCCTGGCCACGTCTGAAGTCGAGAGGGCCTGGGCTGAGACGGCGATGTCGGCCGAGCCCTCCTGGAGAGCAGCAGGCCCGCAGGCCGCAAGCGTCATGAGGAGCAACGGGAGGAGCGCCAGAGGTTGGAATGGGTGTGGTCGATTCAAGGGGTTCCCAAAAGGAGCAAGAGGTTCACGGGAAATGAGGAGGGCGGCGCTGCGCTCGGGCTAGGGCAGGCTGACGGTGAAGGTCTGCGTCGCCTGTGCCCCGCCCGCGTCCTGGACCACCGCGGTGAGGGTGAAAGGGCCACCGCTGTCGGGCGCGGTCCAGAGCACTTCGCTCTGGGAAGCGGAGGTGGTCGGGGTGCCCAACGTGCCGCCGCTGGCGCTCCAGGTGAAGGACAGGGCGGTGCCCTCCGGGTCGTGCGCCACCACGAGCACGTCCAACGTCCCGCCCGCCGCCACGGTGTCGGCCGACTGGAAGGTCTGGCTGATGACGGGGGCGGCGTTGGGGACGTCGGGCAGGCCGATGGTGATGCGGAGCGAGCCCTGGGTGCTTCCGCCGCGGCCGTCATTGGGCGCCACGGACACGGTGCAGGTACCACTGGCCGGCTGGGTGGCCGGAGCCTTCCAGGTGGGTTTCTTGACGGTGGCGTTGTTGAAGCTGCCACCGCAGTCGTCACTCCAGGTGAACGTCAGGATGTCGCCATCCGGGTCTGCCGCCGTCACTTCGAGCGTCGTGCTCTCACCGGGCAGCACCTGGCCCTTGGTGCCGGACACCTGGCTCACCACGGGCCAGGTGTTGAAGGACGTCGTCACCGTGGCCTTGCCCTTGGCGGCCAACACGTTGATGACCAGGGAGAAGCCGGCCTGGCCGCCCTTGCCGTCCGTCACGCTGACGTTGAGGGTGTAGGGCCCCTCGGTGGTGGGCGCGGTCCAGGTGGCACCTGCCTTCGTGGCGTTGGCCAGGGTGCCCGCCGTGGCCGTCCAGGCGTAGCTCAGCGTGTCACCGTCAGCGTCCGTCGCCGTCACCGAGAGCGCGGCGGACTGGCCCGGCTCCAGCTGGGTGGAGGACGCCACCAGCGAGCTGATGCGCGGGGCGCTGTTGCGGAAGGGCGTGGGGGCCGTCTTCTGCTGCAGCAGGATGAAGACCGCCGCCGTCGAGTCCTGGGAGATGGTGACCCCGGTGACCTGCCCCTCGTACAGCAGGGTGTTGGAGCCGTCATAGGCCCGGGCCAGGAAGGTGCGGCCGGAGCCCACGGGAATCCCTCCCAGGGTTCCGCTCCACTGCCCGGAGGTCTTGAACAGGTTGCGAGAGATGTCCGGCGCGATACCGGCGCCACTCACCGTCACGGTGACACGGCTGATGTCATTCTCCGTCAAAGCCTGGGCAGACACTCCGAGGCTCGCCTCGCCCACGCCCGTCTCCCCTCCGCAGGCCACGGTCAGGGCGAGCGCCAATGCAGCGACAAACAGATTCAGCGGACGGAGGGAGACCCTCCTCGGTATTTGCGGCATCAATGACCTCCAGATGGGATTTGACGAATCCCAGGGACTCGTCGTGGGGCGCAATGGAAGGCGCTCCCTGAGACATCTGTAATAGGAGAGTCAGTGATGAGCAAAATCGATGCAGACAAAGTCTGCGCCCGCTCGCGTCAAGGGTCCCTCTCACCCCATCCGAGGTCACTTGAGAATCCCCCGTTTCAGCCTCTCCGGAGCCGCGGATGGCTTGCTTCAGGGGAATGGGCAGACACCAAAGCCAACTGGCGCATGAGGCGAAGGCCTCTCGAAACCTTCAGGTGTTTAACGCCCCAATGAGCAGCAGCCTATTCACGCGGTCTCGGACAGACTTCAAACCCAATACACCCAAGGAAAGGCCATCAGTGAGCCAAGCGTGTGGAGAAGCCGCTCGAGCCCCATGGGGTACACGCCGGCCCAGGTGCTCCAGAATCGCTCGCACCCCTCCCACCTCGTTCACCTACGACGGCATGCTGAAGGTTCGCAACGACGTCGCGGGCTCGAGCGAGGAGCGGATTCATCCGGAAGACTACAGCCCGAGTGTGCTGCGCACTGTCTCCAGCCTCCGGGTCGTGGGCGCTCGACTCTTTGTCGCGGGCATGCGCCGGATGGTCTTTGGCCGCACCCTCGGCAGCTCAACCTGGGAGCGCGTGGATGAGGGAGTCCGGCAGGCGAGCAGCGAGCTGCCCCTCTTGGCGCTCCGCTCACCCGGCGACGCGCGCTTCGTCGTAGAAGGCTAGCGCGGGGAGTGGAGCGCGGTGTCGCCCCCGTACACGGATGAGACCTTCAGTTGCGTTGAGATGTGGCGGGGGCGGTGCTTCGTGTCCGCCGAGTCGGGTGCGGTGTTCGAGATGTCTACGGGAGCCCCCCATCGCTGGAGCCGTTGAGCGTCCCGGGCATGTCGAGGACCTCGTGGATGGCCGCGACCTCCGAGCGCCTCTGGTTCTTCGGCAGCCACTCCGTGAGCGCATATTCCGACTCGGGTTGGCGCGACGAATCACCTCCAGCCGCGCTCCTGGAGTGACGCCGCGGCCCCTCTGCCCACCCCGCCTTCCCTGTTCCCGGCGGAGCCAGGAACAGGAAATGCGGGCGGCTCGTCAGAGCAGCTTCGACATGATGTCGCGCTCGCGCTGATCGAGCTTGATGGAGTCGAGCGTCCAGGTGATGAGCTCGTCGGCGACCGCGGCGTCGTAACCGAAGGTTGTGGCGGCCTCCTTCACCGACGCGCGCTCCTCGGTGGCGAGCTCTCCGTCGGCACAGGCCACTTCGACGAGCATGCGCAGCAGGGAGGCGCGCAGTTCGCGGATTTCAATCTTGCCGACGATGTCGGAGAGCCGGCCAGGCTTCTGGAACTCCGCCTCGATGAGCGCGGCGACCTGCGGGTCGCGGGGCGACAGGCCGATGTTCAGCACCACCTCATCGAGCTGCTGGCGCTCCTCCTCGGTGATACGGCCGTCGCTCGCCGCCACGTTGGCCATGGCCTGGACGAAGGCCAGCAACTGCTCCTGGGGGTACTCGCTCGACATATCATCTCCTGGGTAGACAGCGCGCGACTGGCCGGGAACTCACGGACAGCCACGATGCCGGGCTTCTCGGCCACACAGGATAGTGGGGGCCCATGAGGAGCGAAAACGGTTTCAGCCGGATGCCTGCGTCCGCGCGCACTCGGGTCCTCGCACGGCAGGGCCTCCCGCTCCTCCCAGGCCCCCACACCAGACCGATGATCGCGGGTTGGGGTCAATCCGGGCTTGTCGCCAAGAGGCGATGACGCGGAGGGACAAGCCGGCTCGCTTCTCGTCACGGAACCCGTGACAATCCGCGGCATGACCCTGCGACATCCGATTCTCTCCCTGTTGATTTTCTCCCTCGCGGTCGTACCTACCCTTTCTGCTTGTGGCTCTGATGACGGCGATACCCCGTCGGATGCGGGCACCAGACCCGACGCAGGCCCTCCGCCCGACTCAGGTACCGAGTTCGACGCGGGCGCCGAAGTGGACGCGGGCACCGAGTCTGACGCTGGCACCGAAGTGGATGCGGGCACTGAAGTGGACGCGGGCACCGAAGTGGATGCGGGCACCGAGGCCGATGCGGGCTCTGAAGTGGACGCGGGCACCACTCCCGACGCAGGCACCGAGCCGGACGCAGGCACGGAGCCCGACGCAGGCACCGAGCCGGACGCAGGCACGGAGCCCGACGCGGGCACTGAGCCGGACGCGGGCACCACCCCTGACGCAGGCACTGAGCCGGACGCAGGCACCACTTCCGACGCGGGCACCACCACGGATGCAGGCACCGACCCCTTCATCACCTGCGAGGGCACGTGCCAGGACACCGCCGTCACGGTTCAGATCGACGGGAACCAGCGCGTCCTGCCCCGCGCCTACTTCGGCTACACGGAGCCGACGAATGCCGGGGACCCGTGGACGCTGTGGATCGAGATCAACAACAGATCGACGGATGAGTGCCCGTCCGATACTGCGCCCACCCCTCCGCAGCTCGTCAACGTCTACTCGGTGAAGGTGCCGGTGGACACGACTCCGCAGACGGGCTCCTCGGGGGAGGGTGGACCGACCGCGACGCTGCTCGACTTCGATGGCGCGCTCCTCTCCTGGCCTCCTTCCGCTCAAAGCACGAACCTCATCTTCACGCCCGTGGCGGCCTCGCTCTGCCCCAGCTGCATCAAGGCCGGGACGCCTCCCGCGAAGCACTTCGTGGCCTTCGATGTGGACGGCACCTACGAGAACGGCGCCATCTCCGGCCACGGGTACGCCACCTACTGCCCCTCGCTCGACCGCCTCCAGAACGACGAACCGGACGCAGGCACCGAACCGGACGCAGGCACCACTCCCGACGCGGGCACCACTCCCGACGCGGGCACCGAGCCCGACGCGGGCACCAGCACGGATGCAGGCACCGACCCCTTCGGCACCTGCGAGGGCACGTGCCAGGACACCACCGTCACGGCCCAGATGGACGAGAACCAGGTGGCCCTGAACCACGCCTACTTCGGCTACGTGGAGCCGACGACCGCCGCGGACCCGTGGCGGCTGGTGTTCGAGCTCAGCAACGGCGAGACGGATGAGTGCCCGTCTCTGACAGCGCCACTCCCGCCGCAGATCGCCACTCTCGAATGGGTGACGGCACCGGTGGACACAACCCCGCAGACGGGCTCCACGGCGGGTGGACCGATATCGTACTTGTTCGACTTCGATGGCGCGCTCATGCAGGAGTGGGCCGCTAGCGAAACGAGCCGCACCTTCACGCCCGTGGCGGCCTCGCTCTGCCCCAGCTGCATCAAGGCCGGGACGCCTCCTCCCGCGAAGCACTTCGTGGCTTTCGACGTGAACGCCACCTACGAGAACGGCGCCACCGTCTCGGGCCACGGGTACGCGACCTACTGCCCCTCGATGAACAGCCTCCAGGACGACTGAGCGCGGTCCCGACACCCGTTCCCCCGGCCCTCTGATTCTGGAAGGCCGGGGGAGCCCCGGTCAGCCCTTGAGACGCAGGAGGCGCCGCGTGGCCACGCACACCGCGCGGCGCTCCAGCGATTGGAGCGCGAGCGTCACGTTCGGCTCCAGTGGCGCGTGCTATCCCTGCCGCCATGAGTGACGAGAACCCGAGCATCCTGTCCCACGTCTCCATTGGCACGAACGACTTCGCGCGCGCCGTGGCCTTCTACGACGCGGTCCTCACTCCGCTGGGCTGCCGGCGGGTGTTGGACTTCCCGAACGCGGTAGCCTACGGCCGCCAGTTCCCGGAGTTCTGGGTCCAGGCCCCTATCGACGGGAAGCCCGCGACCGTGGGCAATGGCACGCACTTCTGCTTCATCGCCACGTCGAAGCAGGCAGTGGATGCCTTCCATCAGGCGGCCCTCAAGGCGGGAGCCATCGATGACGGCGCCCCTGGCCCGCGTCCCCTGTATGGCCCGCCCTACTACGGCTGCTTCGTGAGGGATCCGGACGGCCACAAAATCGAGGCGCACTTCTGGGACACGTCGCTCGGCGGCCACGAAGGCACCTGATTCCAGCCCCCTCCCCGCGAGGGCTCAGCGGGGACTCCGACCCGAGGAAGAGCCACACCGGAGCGGGCGCGGGGCGACACCCTTGGCCCCTCCCTCCCCCACCTGCCCCGCCCCGTCCCTATCTTCAAAGGCAAGCCTGTCGCCACGGGAGGCGAGCCATGAACACCGGAGCATCCGAGCCCACCGACGCCGTCCCTCACTACATCCTGGAAGGCCGGGTGGTGACGCTCAACTCCCGGGATGAAGTGATTGAACGGGGGCGCGTCCTCATCCGAGGCAACCACATCGTCGCGGTCGAGCCGTCGGGCGGCCCCCTCCCCGAGGCCTTCCGGGGCGCGCCCGTTATCGACACGCAGGGAACGCTCTATCCAGGGCTCATCGACCTGCACAACCACTTCGTCTACGACGTGCTGACGCTGTGGCGGGTGCCGAAGCGCTACCTCAATCGCACCCAGTGGCCGCGCCACGCGGAATACGCCTCGCGCATCTCCCTGCCCATCCGCGTGCTCGCCGGCCACGCCCCTTCGGCCCGCGCCGTCGTCCGCTACATCGAAGCCAAGGCGCTGCTTGCGGGCACGACCACCGGCCAGGGCATCCGGACCCGCGTGTCCGGCGGAGAGGCCCTCTTCCGGGGCGCCATGCGCAACGTCGAGGAACCTCGCGACGACCACCTGCCCGCGGGAAGCACCCGCGTGATGGACCTGCATGACGACGCGGAGGACATCGAAGCCTTCCGCGAAGCCCTGAAGTCCCGCGCCGCGTACTTCTACCACCTGGGCGAAGGCGTGGATGACTACGCCCACCGCCGCTACGTCGACCTGGCCGACCATGACCTCGTCCAGCCTTCCCTGATTGGCATCCACAGTCTGGGATTGCAGCGCCCGGACCTGGACAGGATGGCCGCCATGGGCGCCAAGGTCGTGTGGTCCCCCTTCAGCAACCTGCTGCTGTATGGGCAGACATTGCACATCGCCGACCTGCTCGGCGCGGGCGTGACGTTCTCACTGGGCTGTGATTGGTCCCCTACCGGCAGCAAGAACCTCCTCCAGGAGCTGAAGGTCGCCCGCCACGAAGCAGCGCGCCAGGGCGTGTCCCTGTCCTCCAAGACCCTGGTGCGCTCGGTGACGGCGGACGCAGCCCGGGTCACGGGCTGGCAGACCCAGTTGGGCACGCTCCGAGCCGACGCGCTCGCCGACCTGCTGGTCATCGCGGGCACCGATGGCGACCCCTACGATGCGTTGATCTCCGCCACGGAGAAGCAGGTGCGCCTCGTCATCGTGGATGGCGTGGCCCGCTACGGAGACCGCGCGCTGATGGACTCGCTCGCCTTCGACCCGGGCCATCCCTCCGAGCCCTGGACCGTCGACGGCGTCGAGAAGGCCTTCTCCCTGTGGACGGAGGACTCGCCCCTCAACGACGTGGGCTTCGAAGCGGCGCGCACCCTCCTCGAAGAGGCCATGGCGGACCTGCCGGACTTCCGCCACCGGATGGATCGCGAGGAGCGCGTACAGCTGCGCCCCGGCGCCCCCAGGCCCTTCGAGCTCGTGCTCGACAATGAGCCGCAGGACGTCTTCGCCACCGGCCCCCAGGCCTCCGGGTTCGTCACCGACCTGGACCGGGTGGCAGGACGCATCACGCTCGACGCGCCCACCGTGGGCGGACCGGACTACTGGGAACTCCTGTCCGCGCAGCTCAATCTGGATGACACGCTGAAACAACAGCTGAGGTCGGACTACGCATGAAATACATCCGGGGTGGAGTCGGCTCCCACCCCGGCACCGAGAATAAATGTCCCTGACGGCGTAACCCCGGTGCAACGGCGGCACTGGACAGACCGGAAGGGACATCTCGAATGAATCACAGCGTGCGGAAGGCCGCGTGGGCGGCACTGGCCGCGAGCGCCCTGCTCCTGGGTGGGGCCTGCGGAGGCGACGACGGCGCCCCTGACGACAACCCGTCCCCGGACGGAGGGACGCAGCCGGACGCGGGGACGCCACCGGATGCCGGAACGAAGCTGCCCGCGGAGGAGGGCCGGGCGCTGGCGGTGTCCAACGGCGGCCTCATCGTGGTGGGCTCCACAGAGGCGAACCTGGCCACCACGGGCGTGGACCTGCTCGTGCGGCGCTACACCGCGTCGGGTGAGGTGGACACGTCGTTCGGCACGCAGGGCTCCGTGGTGCTCGACTTCGACGGTCCCGCCAAGGGCCCCATCTCCGGCCAGCGGGAGCAGGACGACCGCGCGGACACGGTGGCGGTGCTCGCGGATGGCAGCATCCTGGTCGCGGGCTTCGCCCGAGGCGGCACCAAGACGGCTTCGCGCGACTTCGCGGTGGTGAAGCTCCAGCCCAACGGCCAGCTGGACACGGGCTTCAACAAGAACGGTCGCTCGCGCCTGCACTTCGGCGAGGAGAACTCGGTCAACTTCGTGGGCACTGTCCGCAGCATCCTGCCCCTGGCGGACGGCCGCTTCTACGTGGGCGGCTTCCTGACCAAGTCGGACGGGCTGGACGAGGACTTCGCGCTGATCCGCTACAACGCGGACGGCTCGCTCGACACGACCTTCAAGTCCGCGGGCAGCCCGTCCGGCAGCTGGATTGGCGGCGCGTACACGGATGCCGAAGCCGTGCAGGGCATGGTGCTCCAGGGCTCCAGCGTCGTCCTGGCCGGGGGTGATCACTTCGCGGCCGTGCGCATCACCTCCAGCGGCAGCCAGGACATGACCTTCGGGACCTCCGGCATCGCGAAGAGCGAGGACGGCCAGTCCCACGCCCTGGTGGCGCGGCCCAACGGCGGTCTGCTGCTCGCGGGCGAACGGCAGGACGTGAAGGTCGGCGGTGAAGCGCACGGCGTGCTCAAGCTCGTGGCGTACACGGCGGACGGCAAGCCGGACGTCACCTTCGGCCCCGCGGGCGTGCGGGAGCTCACCGCGCCCGCGGGCGTGCTCGACGTGGTGGACGTCAGCGGCCTGCGCATCCAGGCGGATGGGAAGATCCTCGTCTTCGCGGACGTGTACGCGAAGCCCGTGCTCTTCCGCCTGCTGCCCAATGGCGACCTGGACACGTCCTTCGGCACGGACGGCATGGTGCGCTGGCCGGAGACGCAGCTGGCGGTGCCGCTGTTCATCCGCTCCACCACCGGGCCAAAGCTGGCCATCCTGGGCGACCGGGCCTTCGTCACGGACGCGAACATCTTCTCGCCCGGGTACTTCCCCAGCGAGAACGCGTACGTGCTGCTCAAGAGCACGGGGCTGTAGGCCCCCAGGCAAGAAGCCCGGCCTCCCTCACGGGCACCGGGGCGCGGACCTCCGCGCTCCGGCCGTGCCCGCGTCAGTCGTTGAAGACGGGCGGAGTCGTCTGGGTGAGGATGGGCACGGGCTTGTCGCCGGACATCGCCAGCAGGCCCTTGAGGCACCGCGCGGCGAGCAGCCAGTTCTTCGGGTTCTTCATGTCCAGCCCACCAACGAGCTGTTTGAGGATGCTGAGCGTGTCGAAGTAGACGCGCTCGCACACCAGCGTCTCCGCCGCGTCGAAGATGAAGTACGCCGACATGCGCACCCGGAACTTGTTGCCCGTGGCGGGAATCTGCCCAAGCGGCCCCAGGTGGGTGCCCATGAGCCAGAACTCCACGATGACGGCGTCATCGCTGTGCCGCAGCGAGATGATTTCGTGGTGCTGGTCCGGGAAGGCCACGCGGGTGTCGCGGTAGTAGTCGCGCACCGCGCTGTTCCCGTCGTGCACCGTCAGGGTGGGGATGAGCTCGTAATGCGGATGGGGGAAGGTCGACAGGACGGCGTCCCAGTCCTGCTTCACCTCGTCGTGGAAGTGGGCCAACACCAGCTTCTGCCGTGCCTTGCGGACCTGCTCCGTGAGCATGCCTGTCTCTTTCGTGGGGGGAGCTGCGGAGCGGGGAGAATGCCCGCCGCGCCACGACACGGGAAGTCATGAAGTCGCCGGGCACGGCCCCTGCAATCACTTTCCGGCGCAGGCCCCCCAACCCCTCCCCACGGAGCAACGCCATGGACATGCGCTGGAAGAATCGCGGCTCACTCATTCGTAACGCACTCGGACTCGGATTGGGCGTCGGGCTGCTGTTCGCCGCGACGCCGGGCATCGCCAGGGATGCGACGGGCAAGGGCTGCACGTGGTTCGACGGCGTGGAGAGCTGTCCGATGGACGCCTCGAAGCTGTCCGCCACGAACGAGGGGCTGCTCGTGGAGAGCACGGACGGCAAGCCATCGGGAGTGAGCCTCCACCTGGAGGGCGCCACCGGCTGGGATGCCTGGCTGAGCCCGCTGGAGCCGGATGGGAGCAGCCGGATGTTGCTGACCTACATCGGGGCGCAGCCGGACGGCACGTCGGAGCTGCTGGAGCGGGTGGTGGTGGCCCGCTCGAAGGCGGAGGACCAGGGCGCCATCTACGTGGACCCGTCTGTCCACGGGGCCTCCACCTACACCGTGCGCGGCTACGTCGACGGGAAGCTGGCCTTCGAGCGCTTCGGCGTGGCCCCCGTCCCGGAGAGCTTCGGTGGGCCGGCGGGCCCGGGGGATGACGCGAAGTTCTCCCGGCTGGTGGCCTTCCCCGGGAAGTGGGGCAGCGGCCACGGCGTCATCGCCGGCCCCAACGGTGAGGGCTGCACGCCCGGCCTGGACTTTCCGTTCCCCCGGCCCGTCCGCTTCCCCGACCACACGTTGTCGGTCGCGGTGGACCTGGTCACCTTCCGGCCCGAAGGCGTCCAGTCCAACTCACACACGCTCCGGGAAGTGTCCCTCCAGGGAGTGGGGCTGCAAAGCTTCACCCTCCAGAAGGTGGCACGCACGCCCTGATGTCTGAGCTGCGATAGGACTCAGGACCTTCACGTGTAGCCGGATTCGCTACGAATCCGGCTCCATGCGTGTCAATTCCGGTCACAGACCGCGCGCCCGGGAGTCCGCCGTCGGTGGCGGGCTCCCGGGTCCAGCCATCAGGTGCTTAGCGATCCGGGCGCTGCGTCACCCGGATGGCATTGATGAGCGGCACTCCGAAGCCCTCACGCGGGACCAGCCGCAGGTTGAGCTGGCCGTCGGTGACGGTGAGGAAGAAGCTGTGATCATCCGCCGTCAGCTGCCCCACCTCGTTGGCGATGTCATGCGCGGGTAGCACCAGCTGGGTCTCCGCCACCACGTCGTAGACACGCTGCAGGCGCTGCTGGTCCTGGATCTCCGCGAAGCGCAGCTCCAGTTGGTAGACGCCCGGGGGCAGGTTGTCGAAGCGATACTCGACGAAGCCCCGCCGTCCCCGCTGGTAGAGAGGGTCGTCCACCGTTCCGGCGATGGGGCGGGTGGTCGCGACCCGCTCCGAAGGCTCCAGGAACCCCCAACCGCCCTGGCGGTAGCGCTGGTCCGCGGCCCACCTGTCCGCGAGGTGGTCGACAAACGTGGCGCCGCCCGAGTTCACCGCCTGCTGGTAGGCCGGGACGATGAGGCTGATGCGGGTCTGCAGCAGCGGCTGCCGCCCGCTGTTGGTCCGGACGTACACCGTGGCCTGGTAGACGCCCGGCGCCAGCCCGGTCGTGTCGACCGTGACCGCGATCTCCTGGGTCTGCCCGGGGGCCAGGGTGCCCCGACGGGGCCGCTCCGAAAGCCAGGGGACGTCCGTGAACGCCGGCACGCCGCTCTCAATCAGGTACACCTGCTGGGTGCCCTGGGCCACCATCCACAGGTTGCCCTGCGCGTCCATCTCCAGACCGCCGCCGTTGAAGCCCGGGCTCGGGTGCGCCAGCGTGTTCAGCACGGTGCAGGTGGCGGGGTTGAGCTCGTAGATCGTGTCCGTGGGGCTGTTGGTCGCTGCCCAGAGCACGCCGAACGAGCCGTTCCACGCAAGACCGGAGATGGCGCTGTCCGGGGGGCTGCACTGACCGATGACCGCGCCCCGGTCCGGATGGGAGAGGCCCTGGACGTGGTAGATGATGCCCTCGTTCCAGCCGCCCACGTAGAAGGTGTCATCATCCGGGCGGTAGGCCAGACCCCGCTGGGAGATGCCCGTCCACGCGAACGGGCCCGTGATGGAATCCACTTCCTCACCCGTGAGCGGGTTCCAGCAGTGGATGCCATTGTCCCCGCCCACGGCCAGCTGGCACATCAGCCCCCGGGCGGCGTCATAGGCCATGTCCGCGGGCCACTCGCCCGACCAGGGCGCCGCCCAGATCAGCCCCGTGGCCGCGCCCTCCACGGTGAACTCGTGGTTGAAGCGCTGGGGCGGATCCGAAATCCAGACGTTCTGCGTGTAGCCCACACCCCAGGGCACATCGAGCCCCGTTGCGGGCCAGCTCTCCAGCACATCCCCGGTCAGGCTCGCGGCCCAGCCGGGCGTGGCCGAAAGGCCCATCATCCGCCGAGCGGTGAAGCCGTTCGGTTCAGCCTTCGCATCGCGGACCCTCGCGTGCAGTGGCGTGGGCTGCATCTGCTGGCCCCCCGCCTCGGCCAGCTCCCACCGCAGCGGAGCCGAGCCGGTGTTGCTCAGCGTCAGCGTGCGGACCCGCCGCTGCCCCTGGGGCACGATGAGCTCCAGCACCGGGGGCGAGACGACGGCGCGGGCGGTGCGCAACGTCCAGTCGCGGTTCACGACCTCGTCATCCACCGACAGCCGGACGCCGCCCGACTCCGTCTCGTAATTGAGCGCGGACACCGCGAGCCCATACGTCCCGAGCGGCAGCTGCATGCGGTAGCGGCCCTGCGCGTTCGTCGTGGTGCTCCGGAAGACGCTGCCCCCCACCAGGGCGCGCACGGTGGCGTCAGCGACGGGCAGCCCGTCATTCGCATTCGTCACCACGCCCTGGACGATGCCGCTGGGCGGCAGGTCGAAGAGGATGGCCCGCTCCGCGCTCACGGCGGGCGTGTCGAACGACGTCATGAGCGCGACGGTGCCGGACGCATTCTCGATGCCCACCGTGGCCGAATCGCCCCGCTCCAGCGAGCTGTCGCCAATGTCCCGGTACTGCATGAGCACCTCCCCGTTCTCGGAGAGCACGACCTCGAAGCTCACGCGCGAGGTCTGGTCCAAGAGGAAGGCGACGTTGCGCCACTCGATGACGAACTGCCGGGCGGGCGCCACCCCCCGCGTGAGGGTCCGGACACTGGCCTCCGAGTCCACGTAGAGGTCATCCCAGAACGGGTAGATGGCCGCGTTGGGAAGCGCGACGTCCGGCAGCGGGGTGTTGACGTAGAACGCGTTGTGCCCGAGGAAGTTCAGCACGCCATTGGTCGAGACGAAGACGCGCTCGTACGTCTCTCCATAGAAGATGAACGGGAACGGAAGCGGCAGTTCGATGGAGGCGTCGTCCCCCGACAGCGGGACGACCGTGGTGGCATCGACGTAGCTGGGGCCCTGGATACGGCAGAAGTAGCCGAACGCGTCCGACCGGCCGCTCAGCATGAAGTCCAGGGTCTCATCGCCGTCCACGGTCAGCGTGCGCGTCAGCGGCTCGAAGCACCCTCCCGCCTCCACGCGGATGTCATACGTGCCCTCCGGCACCTGGTCGAACCGGTAGCGGCCGTCCGTGCCGGTGGTGACGGGCAGCAGCGGCGTTGCCAGCACGGTGACCGTGGCGCCAGGCACCGGGGTCCCCGCCGGGTCCGTGACGCGGCCCGAGACGACGTGCGAGGGCACCTGGGCCAGGGAGAAGTCCTGGGTGACGGTGCCGCCCTCACTCACCACGACCCCGGTCACGGTGACCATCCCGTAGCCGAACAGGTTGGCGGACACCGTGTAGGTGCCCACGGGGAGCACGAAGGAGTAGCTGCCCACGTCGTCCGTGATCGTCGCCCTCTCGCTCGGCCCCGTCACGGCGATGCGGACCCCAGGGAGCGCGGCGCCCGTGGCCGCGTCCGTGACGACGCCCGTGAGCAGCCCCGTCGGTCCACGCGGAGAGAGCTCGACGGCGCGGAAGGCATCCAGGATTCCTTCGCCCCAGACGTTGTTGTCGCCGGGCGTCCCCCCGCAGCTGAGGTCTTCCCGGTCCACCGCCGCCGCGTCGAGCAGCGAGCGCGTGGCGGCCACGTCCCCCATCAGCGAGGGAGCCGCCGACCACATCAGGGCGACCGTGGCCGCGGCGTGGGGCGCGGCCATGGAGGTGCCGCTCCAGGACTCATACCCTCCCCCTGGCACGCTGCTGCGCACGTTCACGCCCGGCGCCGCGACGTCTGGCTTGGTGACACCAAACGCCGAGGGCCCACGGCCGGAGAACGGCGCGATGGCGTCATTGATGTCGAACGCGCCCACGCTGTAGGACTCTGGATAGGCGCCCGGGATGCCGGAGGTGCCGCAACCCAACTCGCCGTCATTGCCATTGGCGAAGACAGGGAAGATGCCGGCGGCGATCCAGGCCTGCACGATGGGCTGGAAGACCGGGTCCGTGGGCCCATCGCCCCAGGAGTTGTTGATGACCTGGGGCCGCAGCTCCGGGCGCGGGTTGTTGCCCGCCAGGTCCGTGGGGGCCAGCATCCACTGACCGGCGGCCAGCAAGGCGCCCCACGAGCAGCTCAGATCCTCACACCCCTTCGCGGTCATCCACCGGACGCCCGGCGCCACGCCAATCTGGTTCTCCCCCGGGTTGCCGTCGTCACCCACCATGGTGCCCATGGTGTGCGTGCCGTGCCCCACGTTGTCACAAGGCACCAGCGACGGGTTGCCGCACACCAGGGACGGGTCGAACCAGTTGTAGTTGTGGTCCACGCTGCCGTCCGGCTGAAGTCCCCGGTACTGGCGGGCCAGCGCGGGGTGGTCGAACTGGGTGCCGGTATCGATGCTGCCCACGGTGATGCCCTCGCCGCGGGTCCCCAGGGACGCCCAGACCTCCGGAGCCCGGACCCGGGCGATGTTCCACTCGATCACGGTGGGGTGGACCGTGGGGCTGGTGATGGGCTTGGGAATCTGGAACCGCACGTCCCGCACCACCCGCTCGACGTCGGGATGATTGGACAGCTCCTTGGTGGTGGTGGCGTCCGCGTCCACCCGGATGGCATTGATGATCCAGGCGGACTGATACTTCAACCCGCGGCGGGTCAGCTCGTTGCGCAGGTTCGTCTGGCTGCTCTGGGCCACGGTCTGCAATTGTTGGGTGACGAAGCGTCCACGGGCGGCCCAGTCCTTGATGCCGTAAGCCGCGCTCAGGTCCGCCTTGCTCCGGAGCACCAGCCAGACAGCGTTGCGTTGGCCCGAAGGAGGCTCATGGGCTGACGCCCCGGCTGGCGGCGTGGAGGATGAAGGGGCCGCGGCGAGCAGCGGCACCGAGGCGAGCACGGCCAGGGCCAGCGCGAGCACACCCCAGCCCTTGGGGTGTCGAATGAAGACTTTCATGCGAACTCCTCCTTCGGAGCCCCACAGTCAGGGCCATCCGGAGTTATTGGATTGACGGCGACGTCGTGATTCGCATGAGCAAACGCCGCACGACATCGCGCATTGGCACGGCGGCGGGGATGCCTGACGAACAATTCCGCACTCCCCGGGGTGTTGCCGGGGAATGCGGAACCCTTGCGAACGAAGCCCCCGTTGCAATCCTGACCAACGACGGCGACGGCCTCCGCACGCCCGGCCCACCCTGACGTCCGAGATTCATCGGCATTCAGGACATTCCAGATTTCCCAGAATGCGCTACGAATCCGGCTCCACGCATGGCAATGCCTGCCGCAGCCTTCGCTCCCGGGTCCAGCGCGCGGTCAGCGCCAGAGGCAGGAGTGTCCAGCGCGGGGCGCGGGTGCTCCGGGGCCGTGGAGTGATGGCCCTGGCGCCGGACGCGGTCCATGCGTGGAGGGCGCGAGCCGGTACTCGGAGCGCTCCTCCAGGGGGATTTTCCCGGGCGAGAAGAGGCTGCCTCCCGGTCCGCACCGGGGCCGCGTCTTCAAAGGATCACGTCATGGAGAATGCCAACCACCGCGTCCTGCTCCGACAGTCGCGTGGTGCCCCGTCCGGCGGCGTTTGGCCCTGGGCTGCTGGAGGAAGTCATCAAAGGCCTCCTCGAGCGCGCAAGCCATGTCGTACGCGCCTGGGCGCCACGCGACGGTGAAGCGAGCGTCCAGGCTCGTCTGGCGGATGGCGGCCAGCCATTCATGCACCACCCGGTCCGGGTAGCCCGCGGTGAGCGCGGCCTCGTGCAACAGCGAGTACTCGCGCACAAGGTGCGTGCTGAAGGTGATGGGATCGTCCGAGCCCACCGCGATGTGGACGGGCGGTGGACCGTCGGCCCGGTGCTCCGGGGGAAAGAGGCGCAGGATGGGGTGGTTGCGCAGATCCAGCAGGTCGCCAATGAGCAGGTTGCTGGAAGGGTTCACCTCCACCACGATGCCGCGTTGTCCCACCTCGCGCCGCAGGGCATCCTGCGTGGCGTACAGCGCGGCCACCTCGGACTCGTCCAGGGTGATGTCCACCAGCCGCTGTCCACGCTGGAAGACATCCATTCGTTCCCGGTGGTCCTTCAGCAGCTTCAGCACCTGCTCCGGGGCACGGATCTTTCCGAGGTCCAGCGTCTCGAGCGCCCGGTTGAACGCGTCGAAGCTCCCATCGGGTGATCTCCAGGAGAGCGGCGGTGTGAGGAGCTGGTGAAGTACGTGGTGTGCCTCGGCCAGGTGGTGGGGCGTGAAGTCCCTCTGGGTGAAGCCTTTCGGGCGGAAGATCTCTTCCACCAACGCGCGCAGCTCGTTCTCCACGCGCTCCGGTCTGCCTGCGGGCGCCACCGCTCGCAGCTCGGGTGGAATGCGAAAGCCGGTGTAGAGGCGCCACTCGAACACGAGGTCCCAGAGCCGCTCCTCGGCTGGCATCAGCACCGAGCCCACGGACTCCGCCCAGGCGCGAGGCTCCACTCCCAACGCCGTCGCATGCCCCAGCCGTCCGCCCGTGCGGTCCAGCAGGTACTGGATGCACTCGAAGATGCGCCGCAGCCCCTCCTGGAGGTGCCGGAAGTCCTCACCGACATGCGCCGTCAGCCGCAGGGGAGGTGCGCCCCCGGAGGCCGGCGTCTGCGCCGCCAGCGCGGCCTCCCGCTGCACGAAGCGGTACAGCGGCACCAGCGCCCAGGTGGGGACGCTCAGCTCGTCGTTGGCCACGTCCAGCCCGCGCACCAGCCACAGGGAGCGCGGCACTGCCCGTAGCAACTGCGCGAGCGCACGGGCACTGGCGGCCTGCCCGGCGAAGTAGTGCAGGTACCGGCCCGGGGGCGGCTCGGCTCCCCGGGGCTGGGCGTAGGTCCTCCAACCGAACGCCGGAGGGCTGCCGTGGGACCAGTACCGCTCAGGATCACGATTCTTGATGAGATGGACGACCACACCGAACTCGGGCTCGCCCAACCCGGTGACGTGCCGGCCCGCCTCATCCAGGACATGCCGCCAGGAGCGAATGAGCGACTGGAGTTCCTCGGCCACCTCGACGGGGGTGTCGCCGGAGCTGGTCCGGACCTCCAACGCGGCAATCGCCTGGTTGCCGCCCGCGACCCGGTAGGACACCTCCGGGCGGACACGGCGGAGCGGATTGCGCAGAAGCCCGAGCCGGCCGAAGAACCGGATGAACCACTGGAGTCCGGCGGTCATCGGCCGCTGCACGATGGTGCGGTAGTAGATACAGCGGACCCGGAGGACCTGCCAGAACAGCCGCCGGAAGAGGTCGTCCCCGGCCGCGCTCCGTTCGAGCAGCTCCAGGTAGCTTAGCCCCTGATGGACCAGCCAACGCTCCCCTGCATTGGGACCGGACAGGGACAGTCGGCAGGCAATCGGGTCGCACGTGCGCCACACCTCGGCCATGGAGTCCGGGGGGCTGCTGGCGATGCGGAGGCCTTCCGGGTGGAGGTCACCGTACAGTTCGCGCAGATCCTTGTAGGACGGCAAGTCTGCTTCACGCGCCCACCCGAGCGCGGTGAGGGCCCGAGCGAGCACCCGCCGTCGGGACGGAGTCCACGCGGGCGCTCCGTCATAGCGGTGCAGGAAGCGATGCAGCGGCGCGACTTCGCCTCCCGGACGGTGCCCCAGCGCGAGGAACTCGCACAGCACGCAGCGCGCGATGGCGCACGCCAGCATCCAGCGCAGCTCCCGCACCCCACTCCGGAATGGGAGTGAGGGACTGTCCAGCGCATGGGCGGGGAGGCAGGGGTCGGCCAGGGCCGCCAGCACCGAGGCCCACATGATGGGGAAATCCATGCCCCCGCTCACATGCTGGTGGATCTCCGCCACCCCCACGTCCATCAAGCGCTGCACCAGGAGTGGGGGCTCGATGTCGACCCGTGTTGGAGGTGGGTCCACGTCGACGGCCGCGAGCAGCAGATCCTCGGGGATGGCGAAGGTGAGCCACCGGTAGTGGGTGATGGCGTCAACGGCGGAGGAGTCGTTGGCTCGGACGACCTCGGTGCTGCCGGACCGGGCCTCCAGGTGCGAGTGCGCCAGGTGCCGCAGGTATTCCCGCATCTTGAGCGGACGCGGCCCCCGGGCGGACGGATCCGTCCCCGGATTGTTTCCAAACCAGAAGAAGTCCCGTACCGCGATGATGCGATCCAGGGACCAGCCCTGCGCCTCTTGCACCAGGAGCCGCTCGCACTCACGCCACAGGGCTTGCGTCGCCCCCCCTCCCCCATGGCCGACGCGGGGATCCAGTTCCAGGAGGGCGTGTTGCAAGGCACACCGCCCCGTCAGTGGAAAGCAGGCAACCTCCGCCCGGATGAAGGCTTCGGGAACGCGCTTCGGGGCAAGTGAGCCGGTGGAGCGACCGTGGAGCCCTGTCATGATTCCGGGCCCCGGAGCCCCTGTTGCCACGGTTGCCAGGGCAGATTCTGGGTCCACGCTCCGATGAAACGGGCGGCCCACGCGAAGCAGTCCGAATCCTTCTTGTCATTCATGGCCGCAACCTCGGACCAGGCCTTTGAGGCCTTCAAGGCGTCCAGAAGGCACTCCCGACGACGCGCGTTGGTCAACGGCTCCGAGCCGCGCCAGAGTTCCCGCAGCGCGCTCAGAGTGGTCGGAGGTTTCTCGTCACTGAGAGGGGAGGAGAAGGGCCCCGGAGGCACGAAGTCAGGCCCGAGGAAGAGCGGGAGGAACTCTTCCATCCAGTGTCGCGTTGCATCGAATCTGCTGAGACACAACCTGCGCTTATCGTCCGACAACTCCGATAGCGGGGGACTGTTCTGCTTGGCCCAGCTTGGCTCCTCGAAGGAGCGGAACAGGTCCCCCATGTTTTCAATGAGTTTTTTGAGAGCCTTGCTGCAGAAATTCTGGACCGCGTTGGGATCCTCCTTCCCGTCCATCCTCTCAAGGTAGTCCAGGGCGTAGCTGGAACAGTCCCACCGGCCATACGAAGTACTCGTCACCGAGCAGACATTGTCGACCCAGGCAAGCCGGAGCACCTCCGCGCAGGCGGCCATGAAGTCCTGACTGCTTTCTGCCGGCCGCGGATGCTGGCGAAGGAACGCTCTCTCCAGCCGGAACCGGAGGGCCTCCCACTGCGCCGCGAAGATGGCGACGTCGCATATGGAATCCCATTCAGGAATGCTCCACTTTAACTGGAATGTGACGGGCATGAGCAGTTCGCTGACAGGGGTATCTGTCTTCCCGTCCTCCAATGGTGGAGCCGTCGCCTCCACGGACTGGTGTGATGTCAGCACCAAGCTACAGTTGGTCGTCAGCGGCTTATCCGCGCTGCTGAGGACCAGGCGGGGCTCGGGGCTGAGCATCAGCAGGTCGTACAGCACCATGAACCAGCCCGCGACCGTGGGGGGAAGGGTCACTGGAACGGCGGCGTTCCCGGACTGCGGAACGAGCCGAAGGTGCAGTTCGTAGAACGCCCGGACCTGGATAGAAGTCTTCCGGAATGTTTCCGCCCCGTCCGCACGCGCGGGAGGCAAATCCAGACGCAGCCCCGTGCCTCCCATGCTGACGAATTCGATACGGCAATCATCCAGACGGAGGATGGTTTCGTCCTGCATGTTCTTGCGGATGAGACTGTATTGGATGACTTCACTGGCCCAGAACGGCAGGTCGCTCTCGTTGGTGACATTGCGGAGCACATCGCGGACAAGGTGAATGGCGGACTCGCCGACGTGGCCGTCTGATTCCTGACTGGCGGCCCACCGCGCGGATTGCCAGAGGTCCAGGAGGGAGCGGGCGGGCAAGGTGAGCGCCTGCTCTGCGGCCTGGGTGAACACCGGGCCGGTGGGCGTCTGTTTCGCTTGATGGGCTGCCCCGTCCGGCTTCGCCTTGGCTGCCAATGCGGCCCGGACCGGGGCGGACATGCGCGGCTTGAGGTTGAAGAGGTCCGCGAGGCAGGTCATGCCTCCGTCGTCTTTCGACGATCCGGCGTCTTTCGGCGCCTCCCTTTCAATTGGGAGCGGGATTCGTTCCAGAAGCTTTCCCAGCGACTCATTTTTCGAACCGGCCACGGCCGTGTGCGGTGAGAAATCCCATGCGTGCATGGGGAGGACAGGCTCGATGTGATGCGCTGCAGCGGTGGTAGCTCCCGCCGCAGCGTCGACGCTGCCTGCCGTCGGGCAATGGTCTGGGCATCGTACAGCCCCTGCGAGGCTTGCTCCTCGCCCCGGTTCCCTCCGGCCAGTTCCTTCTGATAGCCCCTCTCCAGCAGAGCCTGCAGGTCCGACCGGCTCGCCGCCAGCACGAACCACAGCCACCGGCTGGAGACGAGTTGGGTCACGATCAGCATCCAGGAGACGTGGTCCACGCTCCGGTCCACGTTGTCGACGGGCAGCACCAGGAATACATCTGAGTGGTCGGAGCGGCCGAACTCCCGTTGGGAGACCGCCTTGATGATGGCATCCATCACCCGGGTAAAGCGGGTACGGAAGGTGGTGTAGATCTCGGCCGACTTGATTTGTTGCTGTCCCTGCATGCGGCGATCCGGTTTCGCCAGGTCCTCCCAGATGAAGGCTGCGTCCTGAATGAGCTGATCCAGTTCGTTCCAGGGATTCTGCCCGTCCTCGTCGAGCAACGACAACAAAGGCCTCTCGTGCCCCTGGTCACGGGGCCCCAAGCGCTCTTCCACGGCGGAGCGGATGCGCACCAACACCGTGGCGAGCAGGTTTGTTTCCCTGGGGAGCGGCTCCAGATCCAGGGTCTCCAGCCACAAGGTCTTCCGCCTGATTTCATCGAGTTTGAGCTTGATTTCATCGCGGCCCGCGATCGGCGCTTCATCCCGAGAGGAGGCCCTCTTGAGGAAATCTCCCTGCCCCTGACATGCGGCCGCAGCGCTCAACAGGACGGTTGTCTTCCCAGCGCCCCGGTCTCCAGAAAGCAGTACGCTCGTGGAGATCCGCCCCTCTTGCTCAGTGCTTGCGGTGGCATGACAGGCAGAGTCCAACCAGCGGATGAGTTCCCACGTTGCCTTCTTCATGGGCTCCAGCAATTCGCCCCAGGAGTAGGCCTGGGCTTCAGGGCGAGGAGCGAACTCCGGTTTGAGATGCTTCGCGCCGGAGCGTTGAGCATGCCCCTTGGCGGTCTTCGCGTTCATCGTCATGGCATTTCCCCAAACAATCAGCCTTTCCCCCGCTGAGGGTGGCCATCTGGCAATGCATGCGAGTGGTCCGGGTGACGTGCCGACCGTTCATCCGCTGGCTGTTCGCCCCACGCAGCGGGGTCGCGGATGCTCTGGATGGCGTCTGCCCTCGCCTCTCGCACGAGTTCCGAGAAGCGCTGTAAGTCCTGGGAGCTCATCGTTTCGTCCTGAAGCACGCGCCGCGTGAAGAGCTGTACGATCTGACTGAGCTGGTGCATGTAGCCGAGGAAGATGAGCTTGAGCCGCAGCATGTGGTCCACGGACTGATTGACCAGCTCTCGAGGCTTCGTCACGAAAAGTCCGTAGAGGATGCCGAGGAGCCCGACGCCTCCCGAAGCAACACCTGCCCAGGCGCCCACCTTATCGAGTCCACCGAGCATCGCCAGGAGCGCGGTCCCCCCCAGGAGGACGACGCCGAACAAGAACACAATGAGATCCATGCCCAGCGTCGCCCAGAAGCCGATGCGCGCCTCCTTGAGCGACTTCTCGAACTGCGCGCTTACCGCCTGCTCCGACTTGCTAAGCACATTCTGATAATCCTGCATGGCGCCCACGAGCGCCCGGAGCGTCTGATAGGCCTCGGAGCCCCCCAGCTCCATCAACAACAGCCGTGAGACCTCCTGGGTCTCCACGTCCGCAGCCATGGCTGATTCGAGCCGCTGCACCACCTGTTGTTCGATGTTCTCCTCGGGCTCCCCCATGGCCCGGAGCGCGTTCGCATACTGGTGCGCCAGGGGTTCAAGGAGTGCGTTGCGCGCCTTCGCCTTCAGCATCTCCTCCAGGATGCGCGACACGGTGGTCTGCACGCCCAGGATGTTCCTTAACGCGACGGCCGCCTCCTGAACAATGGCGGGGTCCTTGTCCGTTAGATCGGGAAGCAGTGTCTCCACTGCGCTTAGTGCCCCGAGCTTGCCCAGACTGTGGATGGCCTCACGGCGCCTGGCATCAAGCTTCGCCCAGGGGCGGTACCGCTCGACCGCATCCTGGAGGGTTCCGATGGCTTCCTTGGCGCAAAACCCTTCCGGGTTCACCTGGCCCAGGGCGCAGATGGCGTCATAGGTAGCAGCGGGCGCTTTGTTGTCGTTGCGAACGAGGTGACACAGTTTCTTGATGACGACGTCCTCATTCACCGGGATGACGCGCAGCGCGCCAACCATCGCCTCGACCCGCTGCACTGACGCATCCCCCGACCGCACGTCCAGACGCTGACTGATTTCCTCAAGGTACGGCGAGTCCTCCGTTGGACCCGCCATTGGCGCCTGTTGCACCTTCCGCTGAGACAGTTCTTCCATCATGACCGTGGCAAGACTGTAGGCCAGGGGCGGGTGCTGCCTGTTCCCCTGCTCGGGCAGCGAATTACTCCGAACCTGCTTCGCCATTGACTCCGCCAACTCAGGCTTGCCCCCATTGACGCTATAGACCCAGACCCCTTCAAGGGCCCAGTAGCGGACCCATTCGTTGCATTCGAAGGAAGGATCCAGATGCCTGCGAACCTCGTCCGCTGACTCATCGTCCTGATCCACTACACGGCCCAGCCCAGCGAGCAACCAGCCCCGGGCCTCGCTCCTCTCCTGCGACTCATGGGGCTCTGGCTTGAATTCGCTCCGGAGGTGTAATTGCAGGTCCCGGCGAAGCTCCTCCCGCATTTCGGGAGGAGCCGCTTCCACGGCATGGATGGCTTTGAACTTCTCGAAGCCCCTGCCCAACTCCAGTGTCTTGACGACCCGATTTGCTGCCTCGCGATGAGACTCCATGTCCCCTCCACGGACGCCATGGTCCCCATCCCGGGGGTTCGCGCCGCGCGACATCCTTTGTCGTGCCTCATCGAGGGCCCGACGCCCTGTACCGCTCACCCGGTGGAGTCGCGACGAGCGCCTCCGCGGGACAGGCGGATGGGCACGGCTCGGAGAGGCCGCTACCTGCCCCCAGGATTCCCTCGTGGGTGGAGGCTCCGTTTTTCAAGCTGGAGCATTCCTGGTACTGGAGCAACCCCGGCAGGTGGGACTGGGAGACGGAGGTGGCGACGACTGGCGCTCCCGTCCATTACCTCGCAGTTGCCCAGCAAGCGGGCCCCTGCGCGTCACCTCCGGACGAAGCCCGCAGCCCATGGGAACACGCATGCGCGAAGTACCGTCCAGAGGCGGGCGGGCGAGACAGGGGCTCCGGAAGGCAGCATCCCGCGTGCGATCCCCTCCGGCATGCACGAGCAAAGCGGCCACCGGATGGCGTCGCGAGGCCCCACGCGGCTGCGGAGGCCATGGCCCCTCCTCTGCCTGGGCCTGCTGCTGTCCTGCGGCGTCCTCGTGGAGGAGGCGCCAGAGCACCGCGCCTCGCGGCCGGACAACGGCCCTCTCATGTAGGGAGATACGGTTCGACCATGCGCTCATCGCGAGCAACGCCGCGACTGCGCTCCCGCCGATTCCTGAGTGGCAGCCGATCAAGCTCTCGATGATCGCCTCGCGGGGTCGTGAGCAATTGCGCGGGCGACTGCGTGGGCATCCTCCGCGCCCTGTTTTGACGTCTTACAAGGGCAAAACGGATTCACCCCCCAGACGGAATGGTGGACAGCGCCGAACAGCTGGCGCTGACGTCCCACGCGCCGACGCGCGGGACGCGCGCTGTCAGCGCCAGAGGCAGCGCGTGTCCAGGTGGTAGAAGTCCGAGGGCACGAACGGGTCCCACGTCTGCCGCACGAAGTAGAGCTGGCTCAGGTCACGACTCAGCGTGGGGTGGAACTCGTCCTTCTCCGTGTTCACGGAGGGCCCCAGGTTGGCGGCGGGCGTCCAGGTGCCCGCGACGTTGAATCTCACGTACAGGTCTCCCAGCCCGTAGCCGCCGGGGCGGTTGAGCGAGGCGAAGACGAGCACCCGTCCATCCGGGGACACCCACGGGTTGTATTCCCACGAGTCAGGGGAGTTGACCGCGGGGCCCAGGTTCTCCGGCGCGGTGTAGTGATTGCCCTGGCGACGGACGCGGTACATCTCGAAGTCCGTCTCGAACGTGCCGCTCGCGAAGTAGACCGTCCCGTCGCGCGTCACGCTGGGGTACAGCTCCTCTCTCTGCGAGTTCACGAGCGGCCCCAGGTGCTCGACGGCGCGCTTCTTCCAGGTTCAGTCGGCTTCGGAGAGCCACTCACCGTGCCTTCGTCTTGAGCGGGACGACCTGGAACTTCGATTGGACGTACTCGAGGGTGCCCAGGTCCTTGCCGTAGGCGGAGGCGGGCTCATCCACATACGACGTGATGCGGATGACCCGGCCCTTCCGGGGCAGGTGGTAGGCCAGGATGGAGCCTCCCCAATCCTTGAGGTCCTTCCGGGTCAGTCCGGGTTTGCCTTTGGGAGCGATGAGCCCCGCGTTGGCATAGAGCTCGATGGCCTTCTCGAGGGGGACCTCCAGGCCCTCCCTCTCCAGCGTCAGGCCCGACTTGTCGCACCGGTAGACCGCGGTGTTGATCACCGAGTCCCCGGTGCCCACGATCGCCAGGTGGTAGCCCTCCGGGTTCTTGAAGAGGGCGGCCTCGTAGCGCGTGCCGGCATCATTCCCCGTGGACACGTAGCCGTTGGGCACGTCGCGGACCGTCCAGGTCTGCCCGACGGCCTCTTCGGCGAAGTACATCGCGGAGTTGTCCACCGAGTCGTCCTTCGACGCTTCCGGCACGGCCGTCTTGAGGTGTGCCGTCAGGTGCTGGAGCGCGGTCTCGATGTTGGTGGTGGCACAGCCAGCGCTCGCCGCCGGCTTCGCGGGAGGCGCCGAAGCCAGCGACAGGAGGACGAAAGCCTTCAAGAGCATCACTGCGGATTCCTTTCACGGGGCCATGCCCGGAGCGGGTGGGACTCTACTGGCGGAGCACCAGCAGCCGCACTTCCGTCATGTCCTCGATGGCGTACTTCACGCCTTCGCGGCCCAGTCCGGAGCCCTTCACGCCACCGTAGGGCATGGTGTCCACCCGGAAGCTCGGCACGTCACCAACGACGACACCGCCCACCTCCAGCTCGTCCCAGGCCCGCATCGCCCGGGACAGGTCCTGCGTGAAGATGCCTGCCTGGAGGCCGTAACGGCTGTCATTCACCCGGCGCAGGGCCTCGTCGAAGTCGCGGAACGGCTGGAGCAGCACCACTGGCCCGAAGGCCTCCTCCGCGCACAGCGCCGCGTCTTCCGGCACGCCCTCCAGCACGGTGGCTTCGAGCAGCGCGCCGCGCCGCCCTCCTCCCGCCAACACCCGGGCCCCCCGCTCCACGGCCTGTTGAATCCATCCCTCCAGCCGCCGCGCCGCGGGCTCGTCAATCAGCGGCCCCAGCGTGGTGGACTCATCCCGGGGATTGCCCGCACGCAGGGCCTTCGCCCTCTCGACGAGCTTTTCCCGGAGGGCGTCGTACAGCGACTCGTGCGCGAGCACGCGCTGCACCGAGATGCAGCTCTGCCCCGCCTGGAAGAAGGCGCCTTGGGTGATGCGGTCCGCGACGAAGTCCAGGCGCCCGGCCTGGTCCGCGTCCACCACGCAGGCCGCGTTGCCACCCAGCTCCAGCACCACCTTCTTGCGCCCGGCGCGGGCCTTCAACTCCCAACCCACCTTCTCCGAGCCGGTGAACGACAACAGCTTCAACCGGTCGTCCTCGATGAACGGCCCCACCTCCTCCAGACGCGTGGGCAACACGGAGAAGGCGCCTTCGGGCAGCGCTGTCTCCGCGAGCACCTCCGCCATGAGCAGCGCGCTCACCGGCGTGCGGTCCGACGGCTTGAGGACGAAGGGGCAGCCCGCGGCGATGGCGGGCGCCACCTTGTGCGCCACCAGGTTGAGCGGGAAGTTGAATGGCGTGATGAAGGAGCACGGCCCCACCGGCACACGCTGCGTGAAGCCCCGGTAGCCCGCCGTGCGCTGAGACACCTCCAGGTTGAGGACCTCGCCGCCGCCGCGCACCGCCTCCTCCGACGCTGCCTTGAAGGTCTCGATGAGCCGGGTGACCTCCGCCCGCGCGTCGCGCAGCGGCTTGCCGGCCTCGATGCAGAGGGCGAGCGCGAACTCCTCCGCTCGCTCCTGGAAGCGGCGTACACAGTGCTCCAGCACCTGCTGCCGGGCATACGGCGCCAGCTTGCGCATGGGCCCCGTCGCTCGCACCGACGCGGCGATGGCCTCCTCCACGGCGGCCGCGTCCGCCACGGCCACGCGCGTGACGACCTCCCCAGTGTACTTGTCGGTGACGGACAGCTCCGCGTTGGGCTGCCTCGGCCGGTTGGCCAGGTAGTACGGGTAGCGCTCAGCCAGCATGATGTTCCTCTCCTTCGCGTGTGTGCCCATGGCTCACGACTCCACCAGGGGACCGGCACCGAGCGCCCGCGCGGTGTCCGTGTAATCAATGGGCAGGTCGATGACGTGCACGCCGCCCGACTCCAGGCAGCGCGTGAGCGTGGCGCCGAACTCGGTGGCGCTCGCCGGGCGGTGGCCTCGTGCGCCGTAGGCCTCCGCGTAGCGGACGAAGTCCGGGTTGCCCAACGTCATCCCGAAGTCGGGCAGGCCCATCTCCTCCTGCTTCCAGCGGATCATCCCGTAGCCGTCGTCGCGCACGACGATGACCGTCAGGTCCAGCTTCAGGCGCACCGCCGTCTCCAGCTCCTGCGAGTTCATCATGAACCCGCCGTCACCACAGACGGCCACCACCTTGCGACGGGGGTGCACGAGCTTCGCGGCGATGGCGGACGGCAGGCCCGCGCCCATCGTCGCGAGCGCGTTGTCCAGCAGCAGCGTGTTGGGCCGGCGGCAGCGGTAGTAGCGGGCGAACCACAGCTTGTACATGCCGTTGTCCAGGCACACGACGCCGTCGTCCGGCATGGCGCGGCGCACCTCCGCGACCAGCCGCGCGGGGTAGATGGGGAAGCGGTCATCCGCGGCGCCACTGACGAACTGCGCGTCGAGCCCCGCGCGCGACTTCTCGAAGGGCGTGAAGTCCCAGTGCGAGCGCGGTCCCACGCCCTCCGCGATGCGCCACACGGCGTTCGCCAGGTCTCCCGTCACCTGCACCTGGGGGAAGTACACGGGGTCGACCTCCGCCGAGGAGAAGTTCAGGTGGATGACCGTGCGGCGGCCGTCGCGCATGACGAACGGGGGCTTCTCGATGACGTCATGGCCCACGTTGAGGATGCAGTCCGAGGCCTCGATGGCGCGGTGGACGAAGTCGCCGTCGGACAGCGCGGCGGTGCCCATCCACAGCGGATGCGTTTCATCCACCACGCCCTTGCCCATCTGCGTGCTGAAGAAGGGCAGCCCCACGCGGTCCACGAAGGCGCGGAGCATCTCCGACGTCAGCTTGCGGTTGGCCCCCGCGCCAATCATCAGCAGCGGACGGCGGGCCGACGCGAGCGCCTCCACCGCCTGGGCGATGGACGCCTCGTCCGCCACCGGCCTGCGCGCGACACCGGGCGACAGGGGCAGGGCCTCGGTGGGCTCGCGCGCCACGTCCTCGGGCAGCTCCAGGTGGGTGGCGCCGGGGCGCTCCTCCTCCGCGCGGCGGAAGGCTTCACGGACCGCCGAGGGCACGTGCTCCGCGGACACGAGCGTGCGGGTCGACTTGGTGAGCGGTCGCATCATCCCGACGACGTCGACAATCTGGAAGTGGCCCTGCTTGCTCACCTTGATGGGCTTCTGGCCGGTGAGCATCACCATGGGCATGGCGCCAAGCTGCGCGTACGCAGCGGCGGTAACGAGGTTGGTGGCCCCCGGCCCCAGCGTCGCCAGACACACGCCCGCGCGTCCGGTGAGCCGTCCCTGCGTGGCGGCCATGAACCCGGCCGCCTGCTCGTGCCGGGTGACGACCAGGCGCATGCCGGCGGTGCGCATGGACTCGAGCAGGTCCAGGTTCTCCTCGCCGGGCAGTCCGTAGACACTGCGCACGCCCTCCGCTTCGAGCGCCTTCACGAACAGATCCGATGCCTTCATGGGGTGCCTCTCCTTCGGTGACGAGGAAGATGTACCCAGGGGCGTCGATTCGTACATTCGTCTGTTTTCATCGAGTCGATAGATGCTGTCTATGATGGCTCCATGGAGCTCCGACACCTCCGCTACTTCTCCGCCGTCGCGGACGCGCTGCACTTCGGGCGCGCCGCGCGGCGGTTGCACGTCTCCCAGCCCACGCTGTCGCACCAGATCCACCAACTGGAGGAGGAGGTCGGCACACCGCTCTTCGAGAGGGCTCGCACCGGGGTGCGGCTCACGCAGGCCGGGGAGCTGTTCCGCACCTATGCCTCCCGCGCGCTGGAGGACGTGAACGCGGGCCTGTCGGCGGTGGGCGCGCTGCGGGGGCTCGCCACGGGGGCGCTGCGCGTGGGCTATCCCCCGAGCATGCGCGGCCTCGTGGTGCCGGCACTGACGGCGGTGCTGCGCAGACATCCCGGGCTGGCGCTGAGCGCGCAGGAGGCCGTGGTCCGGAAGCTGGAGCGGCAATTGGCGGACGGAAAGCTGGACGTGGGCCTGGGCTATGCGCCCGCGCGGCTGGCGGACCTGGACGCGGAGCCTGTCTTCGACAGCCGGCTCGCGCTCGTCGTAGGACGGGGGCATGCGCTGGCGGGCGCGGAGTCCGTGGGGGTGAAGCTGCTCGCGGAGGAGCCGTTCGCGCTCCTGTCACGCGGCCTGCGGGTGCGCGCCCGCGTGGACGCGCACTTCGCGGCGATGCGGTTCGCGCCTCGCATCGCGCTCGAATCGAACGCGGTGGCCACCGTGCTGGCCATCGTCCGCGCGGGCCTCGCCGTCACGGTGCTCCCGGAGCCACGGCTCGCGGACGCGGAGCGGCTGGTGGTGAAGCGGCTGTCCCCTGCCCCCCGCTCGGAGCTCGCGGCGCTCCTCTGGCGCAAGGGTGCCCCGCGCACACCCGCGGCGGAGCTGTTCGCGGCCGAGGTCCGGGCACGGGCGAAGGAAGACGTGGGTTAGACATTGGGAAACCGAGAGAGCAAGGAATCCATACTATCCACAAATGACCCGTGTCGTGGCCGGCTGGGGCAATGGTTGTCATTCGTGGGCGGATGCACTCTTGGGTTCAAGGCGGACACAGCCATCCGTGTTCGTCCGGCCGGATTTCCCCATGCGGGGGAGGCGGGCCTTCTTGTCCCGGGTGGCGGCGTGCCCAGGTGAACCATGGCGAACATCGGCAAATCCCTTGTGGGTGTGGCCTCGTGTGCGTTGTTCCTCGGTGCTTGTGGTCCTCTTCCGGAGGGTGAGGAGTTCGACGGCTCCGTTCCCGAGGAGGCCGAGGTCCTGGACGACAGCCAGTCCGAGGAGCCCCGGCGCGTGGAGGCGCAGACGCTCGCGGGAGACCTGGGAAGCGCCCTGGCAAGTCCGGTCGCGACCTACCCCACGAGCTGCACGGCGAGCAATCAGTGGACGACCACGTGCGGGTCGGGCTCGTCGCGAGACGTCTCCTGGGTGTGGAAGGTCCCCGCGACGGGGACCTATGCGTTCTCCACGAGGAACTCCAACTTCGACACCGTCATGGAGATCCGGAACTACAAGGCCACGAACGAGGTCTTGAAGTGCAACGATGACACGGGCAGCGGCACGACGTCCGGCATGACCTTCACGCTCATCAAGGGCAGCCAGTTGCTCATCGTCGTCGAGGGCTATGGGGGTGATTGCGGCAACGTTCACCTGAACATCGCCAAGCGTTAGCCCCAGGGCCTCAGCCAGAGCACCCAACCCGCCAGACCCAGCTGCACGACCAGGGTCAGCGTCGCGCCAACCGCCTGGATGGGGTTGGTGCGCAGCATCCCGAAGGCATGCGCCAGCCGGGCCACGAGCAGCGCACCGCCGAAGACATGGAGCGCCGTCGAGTTCCCGCCGCTCAGCTCCGCCAGCAGCAGCAGGATGAGCGCCAGGGGAACCTGCTCGACGTTGTTGCCATGCGCGCGGATGGCGGACCCGAGGCCGGAATGGCCTCCGTCGCCCCGGAACACCTTGAGCTTCGTGCGGACCCGGCTGACGTTGATGGAGAGCGCCAGCGTGAGGAAGGCGTTGAGCGCGGCGTAGAGCGAGGTGACAGGGACGAGGGAGAGCGTGCCGAGCAGGGGGTTCGTCAAAGCGAGAGCCTCCAACCACGAGAAGGCTGGGACGCTAGCCGTTTCTTGACGCCCGTGGGACGTGATGGCTCCCGCGTTGACGCCGCGGGGGGGTGACTGTGACGCTGCGTCCCGTGTCCATGATTCCTCCGGCGGAAGCGTTCTTCACGGCATCAGGCGTTCGACTCCGGCGGCGGGGTTCCCGTCCAGGCGCCTTCAACTGGCTGATGCTCCCGGGCGGGCCGGGGATTGGCTCCGAGAGTCTGTTCGGACTGGCGGACGCGCTGGACGTTCCCGGGACGTGCTGGATGGTGAACCTGCCGGGAGATGGGTCCAATGTGTCTCCTCCCGGTGCACCCGAGAATCCCTACGACGTGTGGCCGAGGGTTCTCATCGAGGCCGCCCAGGCACTTCCGAACTGCGTCTATCTGGGACACTCCACGGGAGGCATGTATCTGCTGTCCGTGCCGGAGCTCGAATCGCTCCTCGTGGGACTGGTGCTCGTGAGCACGGCGCCGGACGCGAGCTGGCGTGCGCCGTTCTTCGCGATGACCCAGCGTCATCCCCTGCCCGAGGTCGACGCCGCGACCCACCGTTATGAAGCCGAGCGCACGAATGAACGGCTCCGCGACATCGCGGTGGCATCGGCGGAGTGGAACTTCACGCCGGAGGGTGTGACGTCAGGGCGCGAGCTGCTGCGGCGGATGCCCTACAACCGCGCGGCGGTGGACTGGTCCGACCGGAACTTCGATGAGACGTACGTGCACACCTGGTGGCCGCGCTCCCTGCCCACGCTCATCATCAGCGGCGCCGAGGACCGCATCGTCCAGCAGACGCCCTGGTCACAGCCCACATTCCAGGGGCCGCACATCCTCCACCGGCGGGTGGAGGGCGCCGCGCACTTCCCCTGGATCGAGCGCCCGGACGCCGTGGCTTCCGCGCTGCGTGCGCTGGTCGACCGGATGACGCCACGTCCTTGAGGCTCCAGGTCCACGCACCGCGCCGCAAGCCTTGCACCGGCGTACGTCCTCACCGAGCATCGCCCCGTGTCTCCCCTCCCCTCGACGTCGGCCCCCGTCCTGGCTGACCGCTTCGTGCGCACGCGCGCACAGGAAGCCGCGCTCGTCCTTGGCGCGGCCCTCTTCACCGCGCTGCTCGCCCAGGTCGCCCTCTCCGTGCCGGGCTCACCGGTGCCCATCACGGGACAGACGCTCGCGGTCGTCCTCACGGCGGCCGCGCTCGGCCCCGGGCGTGGCCTGGCCGCGCAGGCCGCCTATCTCCTGCTGGGAGCGGTGGGACTGCCCTTCTTCGCGAAGGGCGCCAGCGGCTGGGGGGCCCTGGCCGGTCCGACGGGCGGCTTCCTGGTGGGCTTCCTCCCCGCCGCGTTCCTCGTGGGCCTCGCGGCGCGCCACGGATACGACCGGCGGTGGTGGACGGCGGTTCCGCTCTTCCTCGCGGGCCAGCTCCTGGTCCTGGTCATCGGTGTGTCGTGGCTCCACGTGAAGGCCGGGCTCGACTTCACCACGGCCTTCCAGAAGGGCTTTTTCCCCTTCGTCCCCGGGGGCCTGCTCAAGGCCGTCATCGCCGGCCTCGTCATGCCGCTTGCCTGGAGGCTCGTCCGGCATCGCGCGCCCTGAAGCTGCGCGGACGGGATATGGGCGTCAGCCCGCGCCGCGCGGCCGTGACCGCCGGGGTGTCGTCAGCTCTTGCGCGAGCGCTTCGCGCAGGATGCCCGCCAGTTGGGCCACGGTCTCGCTCGGCTCCCGTTCGGCCCTGAGCAGGTACACCGGAATGCTCCCGAGCGCGGGCAAGCCCGAGGCGCCGGGCTCCAGCACGGCCAGCGTCTTCGGCAGGCCGAAGGCCGTCCGCAGCGTCACTCCCAGCCCCGCCTCGGCCGCCGCCCAGAGGCCCGCGAGGCTCGGGCTCGCGAACGCGATCCTCCAGGCGAGCCCCTTCCGGTCCAAGGCGGTCGTGCAGGCCTCCCGGAAGATGCATGGCGCTTCGAAGGCGATGAGCGGCAGCGGCTGGCCGCGACTCCCCGTGCCCTGCCAGTCAGGCGGGCCAATCCACACGAGCGGCAGCTCGGCGACGCGCTCACTGCATCCCCGCGCCCCACTGCTCCAGGCGAGCGCGAGGTCCAGCTTGCCGGTCATGACGTGGTTGACGAGGTGGGCGTTGCGCTCGGTGCGCACCTCGATGCGCACCGCCGGATGCGCGCGCGCGAAGGTGCTGAGCACCCGGGGCAGCCAGGTCTCAGCGAAGTCCTGCGGCAATCCCAGACGGACCTCGCCCTCCAACTCGCTGCCCCGCAGGCTGGCCACGGTCTGATCATTCAATTCGAGGATCCGCCGTGCGTGGCCCAGCAGCACCTCCCCCGCCTCGGTCAGGACCAGGCCTCTTCCGGAGCGTTCGACCAGCGCGCGGCCCACCTGCTCCTCCAGCTTGCGCAGCTGGGAGCTCACCGCTGACGGCGAACGGCCCACCCGTGCGGCGGCCCGGGCGAAGCTGCCCAGCTCGAAGGCCGTCACGAACGTCCGCAGGACATCCATGTCCAGGTTGATCCGGGGGAGCATCGTTCGATTTCCTCGAACCCACGCTTCCAGACTTCGGATTTTTCGGCAAGGCGGGTCCGGGGTACGACGCCGGTCATGCCGGCCTCTCCCGCCCATCCTCGAAGCGTCAGGGTCATGCCCTTCGTTGTCGCCACGATGGCCGTCTGGCTGGTTTCGGCGGTGGCGCACGCGCAGGCCCCCTCCGCCTCCCAGTCCAGGCCGCTGCCCCAACCCGCGCCCATGCCTCCGCCCATCGAGGCGCCGCGAGACACGCCCTTCCCCGGCACCATCCGGCTGCGCGTCGATGCCACCGACACGGCGCGCGGCCTCTTCCGCGTCACGGAGACCCTCCCGGTCACGCCTGGAAGGCGGTTGACGCTGTTCTTTCCGCAGTGGCTCCCAGGGGACCATGGGCCCACCGGGCAGCTGGACGGACTCGCGGGGCTGAAGGTCCAGGCCGGGAAGAGAGTCATTGCGTGGACCCGCGACGCCGTCCAGGTCGCGGCCTTCCACATCGACATCCCCGCCGACGTGACGTCCATCGACGTGCACTTCCAGTTCCTTGGCGCCACGGAGCCGCGCGTGGGCCCGGTGGTGGCCACGTCCACGATGATGGATCTGCAATGGCACAACCTGGTGCTGTATCCCGCGGGCCATTACGCCCGGCGCATCACCTATGCAGCCAGCGTGAAGCTGCCGCCCGCCTGGGAGTTCGCCTCGCCGCTGACCGTGGCCCAACGGGATGGCGATGAGGTCCGCTTCCAGCCGGTGACGCTGGACACGCTGGTCGACTCGCCTGTGATTGCCGGCCGCGCCTTCAAGCGCATCCTGTTGAGCGAGGACCCCGTCCCGGTCCACGTGAACATCGTCGCCGACGACGCCGCGAACCTCGAACCGCCTCCCGGATTCGTCCAGGGCTACCAGTCACTGGTGCAGCAGGCCTACCGGCTCTTCGGCTCACGGCACTATGACCATTACGACCTGATGGTCTGGCTGGCGGACGGCTTCGGCCCCAGCTACTTCGAACACCTCCGCTCGGGCGAGAACGCCCTGCCCGCCGACTTCTTCACGACCTGGACGGACCGGCCCGAGCACCGGGGCCGGCTGGCGCATGGGTTCGTCCATTCGTGGAACGGCCTGTTCCGCCGCCCCGCGGAGATGTGGACGCCGGACTTCAACACGCCGGAGCGCGATTCTCTGCTCTGGGTGTTCGAGGGATTGACCTATTACTGGCAGGACGTGCTCACCACCCGGGCGGGTCTGTGGACGCGGGAGGACGCGCTCGATGATCTGGCCGCGACCGCGGCGGCCATGGCCAGCCGCCCCGGCCGGCGCTGGCGCCCGCTCCGGGACGTGACGAACGACGCCATCGTGCAGCGCCGCAAGGCGCTCTCCTGGAAGGGCTGGCAGCGCGACATGTTCGATGCCTACTCCGAGGGCCAGTTGATCTGGCTGGAGGCCGACACGCTGATCCGGGAGCGCAGTGGCGGCCGCAAGTCGCTGGATGACTTCGCTCGCGCGTTCTTCGGCGTGCGCCCGGGCAGCCAGGTGACCATGACGTACACGCTGGAAGACATCGTCACCACGCTCAATGACATCCTCCCCCATGACTGGGCAGGCTTCTTCCGCTCCCGGATTGAAGAGACGCACGACGCCCCGCCCCTGGGGGGAATCACCCGAGGCGGCTACGCGCTCACCTGGAGCGAGCAACCCACGGGCGCCATCCGGCGCGCCGAAGCGGCGAGCGGGAACGTGGACCTCAGCGACTCCCTCGGCGTGACGCTCGCGAAGGACGGAAAGGTGCTCCGGGTGGAGTGGGAGAGGCCGGCCTTCGAGGTGGGCCTGCTGCCCGGCGCGGTGGTGACGGCCGTGAACGGGAGCCCCTACGACGCGCAACGGCTGAAGGACGCCGTCAAGGCCACCGCGCACCAGGAGCCCTTGCGGCTCTCCTGGCGCCAGGGCACGGCCACGCGTTCCGCCCTCATTCCCTGGCATGGGGGCTTGCGCTACCCCCGGCTGCGGCGGGTCGAGGGCACACCGGCGCTCCTGGATGAAATCCTGGCGCCGCGAGACTGACTCCGGAAGGCCCATGACCTCAGGCGCCTCCACGCGCGCGCCGTGGAGGCGCGCGGTCAGGCCCCGGGACGGCCGAGCCACTCCTCGAACCGCGTCTTCCCGATGCGAGGGGTGCCGCTCGGCGTGAGCGAGCTGTCCTCCAGTTCCACGCCGAAGTAGCGCGCGCGGGCATCCGGGATGACCTTGCGCCCGTCCTGCCTGGCGCGCAGGAAGAGCTGCACCGCGTCCACCAGGCGCAGACGCTCCGGTCCGGCCACCTCGACGATGCCCTGGACGGGCTTGCCCAGCGCCGCTTCGGCCACGGCGTCCGCCACATCCTCCGCCGCCATGGGCTGCATGAGCGCAGTGGAAAGGCGCACCGCCTCCCCGTCCGTTCCCGCCTGCGCGATGCTGCCCATGAACTCGAAGAACTGCGTCGCGCGCACCAGCGTGTACGGAATCCCGCCAGCCTGGATGAGCTTCTCCTGGGCCATCTTGGCGCGGAAGTAGCCGCTGCCCAGCAGCCGCTCGGTGCCGACCACGGACAACGCGACGTGGTGCTCCACGCCGGCCTTCGCCTCCGCCGCCAGGAGATTGCGCCCCGAGGTCTCGAAGAACGACAGCACGGCGGAGTCCTCGAACGACGGTGAGTTGGCCACATCCACCACCACCCGCGCGCCCGTGAGCGCCTCCGCCAGGCCCTCGCCCGTGAGCGTGTTGACCCCCATGCTGGGGGCCGCCGCCACCACCTCATGGCCCTGTTCGCGCAGCCGCTTCGCCAGCTTCGTTCCGATGAGGCCGGTGCCCCCAATGACCACGATCTTCATGTTTGCCTTTCGGTTGACGCCAGCAACGTATGGGTGAAAGGTGTTGGCCGCCATGCCATCTACCCCTGGTTTTCCGCCAACCTCCCGCCGGCCGCGCACCGTGCTCTTCGTCGCCTTTCCGGACATGGGGCTGCTGGACATGACGGGCCCCCAGACGGTGTTCTGGGCCGCGTCCAAGGCCCTGGCCGAGCGTGGATGGCCGGGGTACGTCCGCCACACCGTGAGCCTGGAAGGTGGGCTCGTGCAGTCAGCGGAAGGCGTCGCGTTGCAGACGTCGCCGCTCGCCGCGTTCAGGGACGTGCCGGTCGACACCCTCGTCGTTCCGGGCTCGCCGGACATCGAGCAGGTGCTGGCCCGGTCAGGGCGCCTGATTGAATGGCTGAGGAAACAGGCGGCAGCGGCCCGCAGGACCGCGTCGGTGTGCAGCGGCACCTTCCTGCTGGCGCAGGCCGGGCTGCTTCACGGCAAGCGCGCGGCGACCCATTGGGCCATGGGAGACCGCCTTTGTGAGCGCTTCCCTTCCCTCACGCTCGACCGCGACGCGATCTTCGTCCGGGAGGATCCGGTGTGGACCTCCGCGGGAGTCAGCGCGGGCATCGACCTGGCGCTCGCGCTGGTGGAGGCGGACCATGGACATGACATCTCCATGAAGGTGGCGCGGGAGCTGGTCGTCTTCCTGAAGCGGCCGGGCGGCCAATCCCAGTTCAGCGAGCTGCTGCAATCCCAGACCCAGGACACCGCCGACTTCGATGCGCTGCACCTGTGGCTCGCGGACAACCTGGGCCGTGACGACCTCACCGTTGAAATGCTGGCCCGGCAGGCCCGGATGAGTCCCCGGAACTTCGCGCGCGTCTACAAACAGAAGACCGGCCGGACCCCCGCGAAGGCGGTGGAGGTCCTGAGGCTGGAGCGGGCCAGGGGGTTGCTGGAGGAGTCGAAGCGCAACATCGATCAGATCGCCCGGATGTGCGGCTTCGGCAGCGAAGAGCGGATGCGGGTGACCTTCCAGCGCAACCTCGCCGTTTCGCCGAGCGACTACCGGAAGCGGTTCGCGACCTGAGCGCCGCGCTCACCCCGCGTCCCGTGGTGCTGCGCGACGGCACACGCCTGAGGCGGAGCCCCCACCGTAAGGCCGCGGTGGAAGCCCTGCTGCGTCAGTCGCTCTGCCCCCGTGCTCCTCCGTCAAGGACAGTTCAACGTCGCTGGGGACGGAAGGTTGTTCGGGTTCTGGGGGAGCGGCTGGGGATCCGCCGGAATGGCCCAGGAGAAGTCCGTGGTCGTGAAGCCCGCGAACCATGGGTACGTGGCGAAGTCGATGGGCGCCTTGTAGTCACATGGATACGAGGGCGTCTGGAGCACCCACGTCGCGGGCGGACTGCTGGCGGTGTTCGCGAAGGCGCTGGCCACGGCCGCGGTGCCATGGCACGTCATGCAGTTGCTCTGGACGCCCACGGGGATGTTCGGTGAGGTCTCCAGGTAGGGATTGAAGCAGACAGCCATCTTGCTGCTCCCCTTGCCCTGCGTCTGGTTGTAGGCGGTGCACATCGCGTAGTTGCGCCCCGCCCCCGTGACCTTGTCCGTCATCCCCTTCTTGCTCCCGGGAAAGTCATCCGGCGCGTCGCTGCCGGGCTGCCACCAGAAGGTCTGCCACGTCCAGTTGATGAGCTCCTTGGTGTTGACGTGCATCGCCGTGAGGACGGCGTAGTCGCCCGCTTCCGCCTGGAGCCCTTCGATGTTGGTGTTGTTGAACGCCTGGGCCTCGTCGGCGTTCATCTGGAAGGAGTAGATGGCGGAGAGCGGCGTGTGCAGGTAGTGCTGGCAGTTGAGGATCGCGGACCCGGGATGGGCGCTGTTCGCCTGGGCGATGAGGGGCGCCACGCCCTGGATCTGCTCGGCGGTGGCCTCCGTGATGGGAGCACCCGCTGGCGCCGTGGGGTCCACGATGGCGCACGTCAGCCACAGAGAGGGCGTGGGATGGCACTTGTCCGCCTCTTGTTGCTCGGGCGTGCAGGTGGTCCCGGAGTCGAGGCTGCCCGCGAAGCCCCTCCACACGGGCACCGGCGTGGGCTTGCGCTTCTTCACCAGGTACAGCACGGGCTTGAGCTCCATGGCCGCCGAGCCCCGGTTCCCCGCGGAGGGCGCGGTGTACGGCGCCTGCTGCACCGTCCGCTGCGCGGTGGGTGTATTCGCCGGCCACTGGCTGTTGAGGTCGGCCAGGCTGGTGAACCGGTTGTAGAAGTACGACGGGCCCCCCGGCACGGCCGGATGGCCCTGCGTCAGGTACGCGGCCATCTCCGGATTGAACTTGTTGAAGGAGACGAGTTGGTCGGTCGGGGTGACGACCGGGCCCGAACCCGCGGGGTGGTGGAACTGGCGGGGGCCGTGGAAACCATGGGTGGCCTTGCGCCGCGACACGTCTGGCATTGACGCGCCCGGGGCCGGGAAGAGCTCCTCGCCGCTCCAGGTGTCCCACACTGGCATGGGGAGCCCCGTTCCCGGGTAGGCCTGTCCGGAATCGGCATGCAGACCCGCCCAGAGGTTCCAGGCCTTGGTCGCGATGCGGGCGGTGTTCCACGCATCCGCCCACTGCTGGATTTCATCCCGGTTGCCTGGAAAGTCATACCCGGGAGGAATGGGGGTGGGTGTGATCCAGGGATCGCGAGGCTTGCAGGCGACCAGGACACAGAGACAGGTCAGCAGGAGCATCCGGACAGGGTGGCGCATGGGTGAAATGCAAACGCATGCACCGGGAATGTATTGGCCATCCTGATTCTGGAGCAGGAACGGACCAGACGCCGCAGGTCCGGACCGTGTGTCCGCCTCCTGCTTCGGGCTCAATCCCCCTCCCCACTGTTTCCCCCAGGAGTCTCCAGACCATGAGCACGTCCCCAGCGCCCTCCCACCGCGGGCTCGAAGCCCTGCTGACGCCCCAGAACTCCGTGCTGGTGCTGATCGACCATCAGCCCTACCAGTTCGCCAACCTGCACAGCCATGAGCCGACGATGGTGCTCAACAACGTCATCGGCCTGGCCAAGGCGGCCCGGGTCTACAAGGTGCCCACCATCCTCACCACCGTCATCGAGGAGCGCGGCGGCTACCTGGTCAAGGGCCTGCAGGACGTGTTCCCCGAGCAGAAGCCCATCGACCGGACCTTCATCAACACCTGGGAGGACAGCCGCGTGGTGGACGCGGTGAAGAAGACGGACCGCAAGAAGCTGATCATCGCCGCGCTGTGGACCGAAATCTGTCTGGCCATGCCCGCCATCCAGGCGGCGGGCGAAGGCTATGACGTCTACGCCGTCACTGACGCCTCCGGAGGCGTCAGCCGCGAAGCGCATGAGATGGCGGTGCGCCGCATGCAGATGGCGGGCGTGACGCCCATCACCTGGATGGCGGTGGTCGCCGAATGGCAGCGCGACTGGGCCCGCGAGGACAGCGCCACCGGGCTCGCCGGCGTGTTGTCCGAGCACGGCGGAGGCAGCGCAGTGGCCTTCGCCTGGGAGCTGCAGCTGCTAGCGGGCCGGGCCGGAAAGGGCGTCTGAAGGCACGGCGGGCCCCCGACCAGGGGATGACTCGCCTCCGGACTGCTGACATCGTCCTCCCGGGAAGTGACTCCCCGCCGCCTGGGGAATGGGAGGACGATGCCGTGGAGACGCGCGCGGAACGGCTGAGCCCGCTGCCGGAGAACGTGGTGGACATCTCCGTCACCCGGAGGAAATGGAATGGCATCAGCGTGGATGTGAATGCCACCCGCTGTTCGGGGCCCGCCGAAACGCCCCTGTGCCTGGAAAGCCATACGCGCCTGAGCGCGTTGCTGGAGGAGGTCGGGTCGCCCTGCGAGCCGCGCCTGCGCGAAGGCCGGCCCTGCCCCATCGGCTACGTCCCCCGGCAGCTGAACCTCATGCCCGCCGGCATGCCGCTGTGGGGCTACAGCGACGATTCGCGCCTGGTGCGCGACGCCGTGCTCACGTTCGACCTGAAGGACCTGGGCGAGCGCCTGGGCCAACCGCTGAGCCCCACCGAGCTGGGTGCGCCCAGGCTGCGCTTCTCGGATGACCGCCTCTGGACCTTGATGCGGCTGCTCGCCGAGGTGGTGGATGACGACGATCCCTCCACGCAGCTCTACGGCGATGGGTTGACCGCCGCCCTCTTCGCCACGCTGGGGTCGCGTCGTGCGGAACGCCCCTCGAAGCGCCAGGGGCTGGCGCCGTGGCAGCTCCGGCGGGTGCTCGACTTCATGGAGTCGCGCCTGCCCGGCCGGGTCGAGCTGTCGGAGCTGGCGGCGCTGGTGGACCTGTCGCAGGCGCACTTCAGCCGCGCCTTCAAGGCCTCCACCGGCGTGGCGCCCTATCAATGGCAACTGCGCGCCCGCCTCGAGCGCGCGCAGGCGATGATGCTGACCACGCCCGCGTCGCTGGAGCAGGTCGCCGAAGCGACGGGCTTCGCCGACGCGGTGCACTTCGGCAAGGCCTTCCGGAAAGCCCACGGCACCACCCCCGCGAGGTGGCGCCGGGACCGGAGGGGCTAAGGGCGCTTGAAGGCTGCCAGGCAGCCCAACGTCACCCCCGCCATGAGCGAGGCGTACCCCACCAGGGGCCACGCGGTGTCGCCGTCGAGCAGGACGACCATCAGGGTCCCCACGACGCCGACAATGAGGCTCTGGATGCAGAAGTAGAGCGCGACCGCGGTCCCCGCCACGGCGCCAAAGGCCTGGAGCGCGCCATTGGCGGTGACGGAGACGGCGAAAACGATGCCCGCGGCGATGACCCACATGGGCACGACGAACGTCCAGAAGGACGGCGCCGTGAGGAGCTGCCCGGCGGTGAGCAACACCGCGCCCAGCAGCAACAGGAGCATGCCGCGGGCAAGGCTTCCCGCCAGCCCCCAGCGGGCCACGAGGTGCTTCGCGAAGCGCGTCGTCACCATCATGGCCAGCGCGGCGGTGGCGAAGACCAGGCTGAAGCCAAGCTCCGAGAAGCCGGCCCGTCCCATGAGCACCCGGGGCGCCGTGGAGAAGAACACGAAGAAGGAGCCCATCGCCGCGCTGAAGCCCAGCGTGTACGTCCAGAACGCGCCGCCGCGCAGGATGCGCTGGACGGACACACCCTGCCGAGCCACGCCGGAGGGACGTGTTTCAGGCCACCGTGACAAAGCCTGGAGCAGCGCCGCCGTCGCCAGGACTCCGAGCGTGACGAAGATGGCCCGCCATCCGAAGTGCCGCGCGAGCAGGGCCCCGGCGATGGGGCCCAGTGCCGGGACGAAGGCCAGCATGGCGCTGAACAGGCTGTAGATGACCGCGCCTTCGGGCCGCTCCGCATAGACGTCCCGGACGGTGGCGAACGTCGCGACGAGCGCCGCGGAGGCCCCCACGGCTTGCAGGAGCCGGAGCCCGACGAACATCGCGGCATCGGTGGTGCTCGCGAGCAGGAAGGAGGTGGTCGCGAACACCCACGCGCCCCCCAGCAATACCCTGCGCCGGCCGATGCGGTCCGAGAGCGGACCGAACACCAGTTGCCCGGCCCCGAGCATGACCATGTAGAGGCTCAGCGTGAGTTGGATGATGGAGGGGGAGGTGCCGAGGGCTCCGGTCATGGCCGGAACCACGGGGAGGTAGATGTCCATGGCCAGCGAGGCCAGGAGGTCGAAGGGGGCCATCAGCAACAGCGCTGCTGGCACGGTGTGATTCCACGACAGGACTTTCGGGTCAGACATGAAGGCATCCGCGCAAATGAGGATCATCTGGCGGCGATCTGCCTCTCCACGGGGACCGGGATGAACTGGGGCAGAGGGCCGCGGCAACGGTGGACGTGTCGCCGCGGCTCACTCATCTGCGGAACTGGCGTCTGCCATCCGGCGGGCTCCTGGGTGCATCGGGTTCCGGGCGGGACGAAGACACCGGGCCGGTCCTGACAGGGTGCGCGAAGACCGGAGGGCCGGCCCGCCCCTGTTCAGCTCCTCGGCGCGCGATACGCCGGGAAGAAGCCCGTGTTGCCGTGGCCCGCCGAGAGGCGCGCGTACACCGAGGGCTCGCAGATGACCTCGTGGGTGTGGAGGCGGGAGCTGGTGTTCGAGAAGCTCCGCTTGAACTGCTCGAGGCCGTCCCCTGGCCGCACGCCGCCGCCCAGGTGCAACGGCAGTCCCAGGCGGATGCTGAGCTCCACCATGGCCTCGAAGATGGTGTTCTTGGCCGGAGAGCGCGACAGGTGCGCATCCGCCGTCCCGCCCAGGTAGTAGTGCAGCACGCCGTCGCTGGCGACCGCCACCCCTGAAGAGGCGATGCGGCCGTCCGGTGCACGCGTCGTCACGAGCCAGGCCACGGAAGAGGCGAACAAGTCCTCGAAGTACGCATCCGAGAAGAAATACCGGGCGTGCGCTTCGTCGCGGACCATGGTCTGCCGGTAGACCTCCTTGAAACCCTCGCGATCCTCGTGCGAGACCTCGCGCACCGGACCACAGCTGCTCACATAGCCCAGCCGGTTGTTGCGCCGCATCTGCCGGCGGGCTTCCGCCTGGAACTCGATGGGGCGCCGGGAGTCGATGAGGAACACCTCGTTGCGCTCCGTCCCGCCCGCGAAGCACCGGGGCCCCGAGACACGGTCGCGCACGAAGAGGCTCACGAGCCCGATGCCGGTCCAGTCCACGGCGTCCTTCGAGACCCCGCTCAATCCATCCAGCCGCCCGCCGGGAAAGCCATACGGAGAGATGGCGTCCTGGTAGGGCGTTCCTTCAATGGACCGCACGATGAGCGGCACGCGCTGCGCGTTCCCCTCGCCGTCCTCGATGAGCAGGGTATGGGTCGCGCCTTCGGCCCGCAGGTGGTGCGCGGAGCGGAAGTAGTCCTCCGACACGGCGGACCTCCCCGCGTCAGCAATCAGGGTGGCGCGGCAGGGTTTCAGGCCTGGAGACGTCAGTCGCAAGGCTTCGGTGTGATTCATTCGAGCGCATCCTTTCCATGAGCGATGCAGGGCCCGCCGCCCCCTGCTTCAGCGCGGGGCGCGGAGGCCCTCAGGCGGGGTGTGACGGGATCGCCGCCGGGGCTCCTGTTTTCCGCCGCCACTGCCGGAAGGCTCGCAACGCGGGCTGCTCGACCCCATAGGTGATGACGATGGCCAGCAGGAACCCGGCCCCCAGCGCGACCGCGATGGCGGCCTCCGGGCGCCAGGCCGCGGCCTCGAGCCGCCGGATGATGACGTAACCGATGTTCTGGTGGACCAGGTAGAACGGATAGGAGATGAACCCCATGAAGAGCAGCGGGCGCCAGGTGAGCCAGCGCAGCCAGCCCCGGGACAACGCATAGGAAAGGCCCAGCACCACCGGGAACACGGGGGCGGGGGCCTCACTGCCCACGAGCACCTCGTGCGCGAAGCTGACGGCCACGAGCACCACCGCGGACGGCAGGGAGACCTCGCCGCGGCTCTGCTTGAAGGCCAGCACGCCCAGCGCGAAGTACTGCAGGTGCGGCCGGCTCGCGAGTCTCGCCAGGAAGCTCATGCCCACGGCCTGGGCGGCCAGCTCCGCCAGGGTCTGCAGCACGACGAGCCCGATGAAGATGGGGATGACCTTGGGGAGCGCCCGCGCGTACGCGAGCACGAACATCAGCAGGTAGAAGGACAGCTCGATGGTCAGCGTCCAATACACGGTGTCGACGTGCGGGACGCGGAGGAGCTCATGAAACATGGTCAGGTTGACCAGGGCCGTCTGGAGGCTGAATTCGCGCTCCGGCAGTCCGAACAGCGTCACCACCGTGAAGGTGAGCGCGACGGCCGTCCAATAGGACGGATAGAGCCGGGCCGCGCGGCTCCATACGAAGTCCCGGGCCCGTTCGACGCGCTCCAGCGACATCAGGATGACGAAGCCGCTGATGGCGAAGAAGAGCTGGACCCCATACTTCCCGAAGCGCATCTCCCAGAGGGGAACCGAGTGCCCGTAGAGGTCGCTGTATTCCGCCGTGAAGTGATACAGCGCGACCGCCAGCGCGGCGAATCCCCGGAGCGCATCCAATTCCACCAGACGCGGCGGGCTCGCCTCTGGAGCGGCTGGAATGCGTGTCATCCGGGTTCACCCTTTCCTGCTCTCTCCGATCAGCACTCGGAGCGCGTCCAACGTTAGGTGTCTTCCGTCGCTCTCACCATGAGACCTTGGGTCGCGGACATGTGTCACGTCTTCCGCATGCGCCGGCCCTTCTGGCGGAGGGCGGGAATGCGACATGCCATTCAACTCCGGGGCGAGCGGTAGGCCGGAAAGAAGTCGCTGCCGGTGCGGCCTTCCGACAGGCGGGCATACACCGTCGGCTCGCAGATCAGCTCATGGGTGTGGAGGCGGGAGCTCGCGTTGGACAGGCTCCGTTTGAATTGCTCGAGGCTGTCCCCCGGCCGGATGCCTCCGCCCAGATGGAGCGGGACGCCGCGTCTCGAGCAGAGCTCCGCCAGCGTTCCAAAGACGTTCTTCGCCGGCGAGCGCGCCAGATGCGCATCCACCGTTCCGCCCAGGTAGTAGTGCAGCATGCCGTCGCTGCTGACACACAGCGCGGCGGAGGCCACGCCCCCTTGCGGTGCGTGCGTCGTCACCAGCCAGGCGTACGGGGATGAAAACAGCTCCTCGAAATAGACATCGGAGAAGAAGTACCGGGAGCTCGCCCCTTCGCGGACCATGGTCTGCCGGTAGGCTTCCTGGAATCCCTCCCGGTCCTCGCGTGACGCCTCGCGCGCCTCACACGCGGTGCTCACGAAGCCCAGCCGGAGGTTGCGCCGGATGTGCCGGTAATGCATCTCCCGGAAGGCCACCGGCAGGCGCGGATCGATGAAGAACACCTCGTTGCGCTCCGTCCCGCCCGCGAAGCACCGGGGGCCCGAGACGCGGTCGCGCACGAAGATGCTGACGAGCTCCGTTCCCGACCAATCCACCTCCTCCTTCGACACCTCCTGGAGCCCGACCAGGGCGCCGCCGGGAAACCCATACGGGGAGATGGCATCGCGGTAGGGCGTTCCCTCAATGGGCCGCACGATGAGCGGCACCCGCTGCGCGTTCCCCCCGCCATCCTCGATGAGCAGCGTATGCGTCACCCGCTCTGCTCGCAGATGGTGCGCGGAACGGAAGTAGTCTTCCGACAGCGCTGACGCCCCCTGATCAGGGACGAGCACCGCGCTCGTTCGCATCATCCGCATGGCTGTTCCCCCGCCACCAGTGTCATCACGAATGTATTTCATTTTGTTACTGGCTTTCGCGTTGCAGGCTAGCCTTTCAAGGCCTGCGCAGGAGCCCCCCCGCCGGGGCATCCCCGATGTTGGAATCCGGGCGGCAATGCCCCTGGGCCTCGCCCTGCCGTCGCGGTCTTCGGGTTCGCCGGCGGGAGTGGCGCGCCGCGCCTGCTGCTACGCTCGGCGGCGACCTCTCCGGGAACTCCCAACCGATGAAGCGCGTCCTCCTCGTCCTGCTGGTCCTCGTCCTGCTTCTCGTGGGCGTCCTCGTCGTCCGCACGCTGCGCTTCGGTTCACGGCAGGTGACCACCGAGCCCGCCGAGCCCTTCGCGGTGGATGCCGCCGCGGCCGCGGGCCGCCTCGCGGAGGCGCTGCGCCACCGCACCATCGCCGCCTCCGACGGCATGAGCGCGGAGGACGCCGCCTTCCAGGCGCTGCACGCCGGGTTCGTCGCCCGGTTTCCCCGCGTGCACGCGGAGCTGGCGCATGAGGCCGTGGGCGCGCATGCCCGTCTCTATACATGGAAGGGTTCGGAGCCCGCCCTGCGGCCCGTGCTGCTGATGGGCCACCTGGACGTGGTGCCCGCGGAGGCGGAGGCCACCTGGAGCCACCCGCCCTTCGGTGGCGTCGTGGCGGATGGCTACGTGTACGGGCGCGGGACGCTGGACGACAAGGGCAGCGTGCTCGCCATCCTGGAGGCCGTGGAGGGCCTGCTCGCCGAGGGATACCGCCCCCGCCGCACGGTGATGCTCGCGTTCGGCGCGGACGAGGAGGTGGGCGGGCATGACGGTGCCGCGCGCGTGGCCGCGCTGCTGCGTGAGCGGGGCGTGGGCTTGGAGTCGGTGCTGGACGAGGGCGGCCCCATCGGCGTGGGGCTCGTGCCTGGCGTGGCCGCGCCGGTGGCGCTGGTGGGCGTCGCGGAGAAGGGCTCGGCGCGCGTGGAGCTGGTGGTGCGGAGCGCGGGCGGACACGCGTCCATGCCGCCCCCACAGACGGCCGCGAACACGCTTGCCCGGGCGCTCGTGCGGCTGGAGGAGAACCCGTTCAAGCCCGAGCTGCGCGGCGGGACGCGGGCGCTCTTCGAGTACGTGGGGCCGGAGATGAACTTCGGCATGCGCCTGCTCTTCGCCAACACCTGGCTCTTCGCGCCCGTCATCGAACGGCAGATGGCCGGGGCGCCCTCCACGAACGCCAGCATCCGGACCACCTTCGCGGCCACCATGCTCGAAGGCAGCCCCAAGCCCAACGTGCTGCCCTCGCAGGCGCGCGCGGTGCTCAACGTCCGCCTGCTGCCGGGCGACAGCCTGGAGGACGTGCGCTCCCACGTGCGCGACGTGGTGGATGACACGCGCGTGGAGCTGACCGCCGAGGGCGACGAGGCCTCACCGGTGTCGAGCCTGGACACGGAGGGATGGGGGCAGTTGCAGCGCAGCATCCGGCAGGTGTTCCCGGACGTGCTGGTGGCGCCCTTCCTCACCGTGGCGGCCACCGACGCGCGCTACTTCCATCCCTTGAGCGACAGCGTGTACCGCTTCGTGCCGGTGCGGATGAACCGTGAGGACCTCACCCGGATGCACGGCCGCGACGAACGGCTCTCCGTGGAGGAGCACGCCGCCGCCATCCGCTTCTACGCGCAGTACCTGCGCAACACCACGCGCTAGCAGGGCGCGCCTACGCCGCGACGGCTTGCAGCAACTCTTCGAGGCGGGTGAAGACGACGGTGGGCGCGCGTGAGCGCAGCAGCGCCTCCGTCGCGTAGCCCCACGTCACCGCGGCGGTGGCGATGCCCTCGGCCGCCGCGGCCTCGATGTCGCGCACCTCGTCGCCCACGGAGAGGGCCTCGCCGGGACGCACGCCCGCGGCCTTCAGCACCTTCCGGAACTTCGACCGCTTGCCGAAGATGCCCGCGCCGCAGGCGTAGTGGCGGATGCGCGCGGACGCCACCGGCCCCAGCACGCGCCGCACGTTCTCCTCCGCATTGGAGCTCACCACGGCCAGGGTGATGCCCCGCGCCTCCAATTGCTCCAGCATCGCCTCCACGCCCGGGAAGGTCGGGATGCGGTGCGCGTCACGCGCGACGAGCTTGCGCATGTGGGCGGCGATGAAGGGCATCTTCCACATGGGCACGCCGAGCCGCGCGATGATGGTCCGGGTGTCCTGCCCACGCAGCGACTCCAATTCCTCCGCGCTGACGCTGCGAAAGCCGTAGCGCCGCGCCACGTCGTTGAAGATGCCGCGAAACCAGTCCGCGCTGTCCGCGAGCGTCCCGTCGAAGTCGAAGATGATCAGCCGGTATCCCATGGGTGCGTTCTCTTCCCAGGCCTCAGTTCAGTGTCCCGCAGTCCGCGATGCGCTGGACCCGGAGCGCGGCCAGCCGCGCCAGCGGGGCCGCCACGTCCGGTCCTTCCAGCAGGGCCACCGCGCGGGCGACGGCGTCCAGGGTGGACATGCCGGCGGGGTGCGAGGGTTCGCGAAGCATGAGCAGGCCGGGCTCTGGCGGAGGCAGCACCAGCCGGGGCAGTGCCCGCAGCTCCGGGAGCCGCTGGGTCATCCTCCGCGCCTGCGACCAGTTCGCGTCCAGCACCACCACCTGCCTGGGAGGAGGCGCGTCCGGCGGCGCGGTGGGACCGTCTGGAAAGAGCAGCCAGGTCCCCGGTTCGGAGAGGACCTCCATGTCGAAGGTCCCCGCCATCGAGCCGTGGATGAGCAGCTTCGCGTTCGCGAGGGCGAGCGCGGCCACGCCTCCAGTGTTGCTCCGCTTGGACACCTCCATCACGTGCTGGAGGAAGACGAAGCGGGTCCGGGTCTCCACCCGGGGAACCTCCGTGCACAGGCACAGGTGTTTCGCCAGGTTGCAACGCGTACAGCGGGGTGGACGGGCAGCGCGGGGAGGCATCCTCCCGTCATCCTGTGCCGGTCCTCGCGCCAAGAGAAGGACTCGTTGCCGGGCTGGCGGCCACCGGGCCCACGGCAGGCGGCACGGTGGCCGGGCCCTGCTTCCCGCGCCGCGCCAGCTCCCTCGCGCCCAGGAAGCCCTTGGTGAGCACCGAGAAGATGAAGATGCGGACGACGAGCCGCGACATGTCGGACAGCCCAAGCCCCTCCGGCGTCGTCATCTTCTCGAAGGTCGTGGTGAGGGTGTCGACGGCGAAGAGCAGGATGGCCACCAGCGGCGCCACGCGAGAGCGCCTGAACATGAAGAAGCCCAGGACGGCCAGGAAGCCTCCGAACAGGACGTTGGCCAAGGTCATCGGAAGCTGCTTCCCCGGGTCGTTCGCCACGACGAACAGGACCATCGAGGACGCCGTGGTGAAGGCCGCCATCCCGTAGAGCATGTACGTCGCGGAGCGGGCCTGCGGGATGGGATCCGACGCGCTGTCTGGCAGCGGCACGCCGTTGAGCATCACCCGCAGCTCCGTCGCGACGACATGGACGAGCTGGACGTGCAGCACGTTCCCGTCCGGGAGCGTGAACTCCACCCCATGCTCCAGTTGGAGCGGGTCCTCCACCGAGCCCACCGGCTGATCGTTCAGCTCGATCTGCAGGTTCCGCCAGCCTTCGCCCCAGAACAGCTCCAGGTTCTGGGGCCCCCCCTCTTCCAATGCCAGCTTCAACACACCCATCGAAGAACTCCCGCCCCGGCTCAGAGGTGGTTGTACAGCCCCAGAAGGAGAAGAAAGAACATCACCACGTGGAACCAGCCCACGTTGCGTGCGATCACCGCGGGCTCGTGCCCGGACACGGGGGCCTGGCCTGCTTCAATGGCGTTGAGCTCCTTCTGTCCCAGCACCAGTCCGACGATGCCCGGGGCGAAGCCGCAGAAGCCCACGGTGGCGAACACCAGGGCCAGCACCGCGCGCCCGGAGGGCTTCTCACGCTTGCTCAATTCCTGGCAGGAAGGACACAACCCGCGCTTGCGACAGAGGGCACAGATGAAGGTCCCGCACCGGGTGCAGGTTCCTTCCGCGAGTGTTTCAGGATGTCTGGGACAGAGCGCGGCGGGGACTTCGTCCATCCCAGACATCTATCATTTTCACGGAGTCTCGGTCACTTCGCGCGGGCGGTGCGTGCGAAGGCCTCGCGGGCGCGTTCAATCTCCGGCCGGTGCTGCCGCGCCCACATCGCGAGCACGGACACCGGTTCGAGCAGCGTGCGCCCCAGCTTCGTGAGCGCGTAGTCCACGCTCGGCGGCGTCGTCGGGTGCACGGTGCGTGTCAGCAGTCCGTCCCGCTCCAGGTTGCGCAGCGTGAGGGTCAGCATGCGCTGGGAGATGCCTTCGATGGCGCGCTTGAGCTCGCTGAAGCGCACCGGGCCTTCTCCCAGGTTGACGATGACCATCACGCTCCACTTGTCCCCGACGAGGCTCAGGATTTCGCGCGTCGCGACGCAGTCGTCGTCATAGCGCCCGGTCATCTTTCCGTACCCTGGTGACTTCAATGTGCCTCCTTGTCCGGCCTGTGCACGGTATGCCAGAGAGACGTGGTCATCATCCGTAACCAGGCACACGGAAGTAACCATGGAGCCACGTATGGATACGCTCTCCCCTCCCGTTGGCGTTTCAGCGAAGCCGTCCAAGGCCCTTCACGTGGGCCTGTGGGTCGTCCAGGCGCTGCTGGGTGTCACCTTCGTCGGCTCGGGCATCTGGAAGGCGCTCACGCCCCTGCCGGAGCTCGCCGCGATGATTCCGTGGGCAGGCCAGGTGCCTCCCGCGTTCCTGTACTTCATCGTCGCGGTCGACCTGGCGGGCGGACTGGGCGTCATCCTGCCCTCGCTCACGCGGGTGAAACCGGGCCTGACGGTCCTCGCGGCCCTGGGCTGCGCGCTGCTCCAGGCCAGCGCCATCGCCTTCCACTTCTCTCGTGGCGAGGCGGCGAACACGCCCTTCAACTTCTTCCTGGTCGCGCTGTCGCTCTTTGTCTTCTGGGGGCGCCGGACGCGCGCTCCCATCAAGCCCCGGCACGCCTGAGAATCACCGCGCGCGCATCCACGTTGAGGACCTGGGTCCCGCTCGCGAGCGTGACGAGCGGCACGTCCCAATGACAGTGGCCGCAGATGACGAGGAGCGTGCTCCAGGGCTCCACCGCCTCCCGGATGACAGCGTTGCCGCGCAGCCCCGTCCCCGGGACGTCCGGGCCCTCGTGGAGGACCAGCACCTCCGGGTCCTGGAGCAGCACCGCTTCAATCCGTTCCAGCTGGGCGGACTGCTCGCGCCGGTTGAGCTTGTCCGGGCGCCCGATGATGTAGCTCACCCCGCCCACCGGGAGTCCGTCCGGCGCGATGACCTCGCCATCCAGCAGTTTCTGCCTGGGTTGGCGGAAGAAGCGCTCGCGCGCCTGGGTACCGCCGAAGGTGTCGTGATTTCCCGCCACGCCAACGACCCAACGGAAGTACCTGGCGAAGGCAGTCCAGACGCTCCGCACGTCGCCGGATGCGCCCCGTTCGTCCGCGGTGTCGTTGGAGAAGAGGTCTCCCGCCAGGATGATGCCGGTGCGGTTCGCGGGAGGGAGGTCGCCCGCCTTGCACATCATCGCCAGTTCGTCGGCCACGACTTCTCCCAGGAGCGCCGCCGCCCCGCCCTGCAAGGCATGCGGCGCCATGCCCTGGAGGTCCGAGAGCGCGATGACCGCCTCCAGGTCCCCAGGCAGGGAGTCCACCTGTCCGCGGAGCAAGGGGAGCCGCTCCGCACGGCTGCCTCCGCGCGGCGACGCGTTCAGGTACCACCACTCATGAAGGGGCTTCTCTTCAACCGATAGGATTCGCATGCGCCCCCGGACGGAGCCTGCCCGTGGGGCTGACATGGGCGGGGCTGGGTGTCTTGCATGCGGGCCTCCTGGCGCGAGAGCCTCTTGGAATGACCGCTTATCGCTTCGTCGCGGCCCTCGGCCTGCTCGGTGTGTCGGGATGTGCGGGCGTCCAGAAGACGCCTCCCGCCACAACAGCCACCGTCCGCTTCACCTCGCAGATGCATCACACGGACTGCGACATCGTGGCGGCCGCGCGCCCCCTGGCGGACGCCCAGGCGGTGGACTGCGGCGAAGCCCGGGGCCCCGAGGAGCGGCTCAAGACGAAGGCCTGCGTCGAGGCAGCGGAAGCGGCGGGCAAACCCTTCATCGCCGTCTTCCATCTGCCTGGCATTGACTCCGCCATCGCGCAGGCCCTGCTCCGCGCCACCCATGGCGAGCGCATCCAGCTCTGGTACGACAGCAGCCCGAGCGGTGGGCCGGGCCGCGACAGGTCGTTCATCAGCCGCAAGGCCTGCGAGCGCTTCGTCCAGGATCCCGAGGACGAGGAGACCCTGCGCTGCGAGTCACCGCCGGAAGCCGCCGCGACCTATGTCTGCCGCGGCACGGAGTACGCCCTGGGGGCGCCCCAATCCGCATCGGGCCTGCGGTGCAGCCCCATCCAGAGATACATCCCGGGTGTCTTCAACTGTGCCTGGAAGAAGGCGGCCGAGGACTACGAGCCCGTCCCCCCGGGCACGGCGCTCGCGTGCATGAAGCAGGAGACAGAGCCCTTCCGCTGCTCCTCCACCCCAGAGGCGGACGCAGTGATGGGCCTGCGCTTCGAACGGGAACCGCCCCCGGGCACGTCTCCGGAGGCCGGTCCCTGAACCCACCCCTCCGTCACGCCTTGGCGCCCTTCGGGGCCTCGTGCTCGTCGCGGCCATGCGCGGAGGAGACGGGGCTCGTGGCTTCCACTGCGGAGAAGGTCTCCAGGACCTTGTACGTGTGGCTGGCCCCGCGCGGCACGAGCCAGGAGTCGCCGGGGTTCAGCAGGATGATCTGCCCCTCCAGGTGCAGCTCCGCGCGGCCCTTGAGCACGAAGCCCACGGTCTCGTAGTCGCGCGTGCTGGCGGGCTTGGCCTCGGCCGGCGGCTCGTCCTCCCACAGCCGCATGGCCACACGGACGCCGGATGCGAGGTACTTCTGGCCCATCTCCCCCTTGGGGGAATGGCGGCTTTCGACCTTCTTCACGCTGGTGTCGCCCATGTTCGCCTCTCCTTGGGGGGCGGCGTCCGGCGCCGCGCTCCTCCTGGGAGAAGGTAGGGAAGACCCCGGACCGTGGCGGACCGCGTCGCGATGGCCGCCCGCCTGCCCTGCGTCCGGAAAGACGAAAGCCCAGCCTCCTTGGGGAGACTGGGCTTCGAGGACTCACCGCAGGGGGTGAGTCAAAGGTTCGGCTCGTTTAGCCGGCGCGAACGTTCTGCGCCTGCAGGCCCTTGGGGCCCTTGGTGACTTCGAACTCCACCTTCTGGCCCTCGGCCAGGGTGCGGAAGCCATCCATGTTGATCGCAGTGTGGTGGCAGAAAACGTCTTCGCCATTGTCCTGCGCGATGAAACCGAAGCCCTTCGCGTCGTTGAACCACTTCACGGTACCAGAAGCCATTGTGAGTCTCTTCTCTTTCTCTGCTCTGAACAGGTGAGAGGCTCGCGCCTTCCACCGGTGCCGGAACGAACACCGCCCCGGCACGCCGGGTACTCTACCCACTTCCAGCGCGAACACCACTCCTGAGGGTGGAATCCCGCTGGCAGTCGTCCTTCATCCGACACAGCGGATGCAGTCGAGGCCCGGCTTTGGAACATCCCATGCCCCGCCGGGCATTCCGGACACCCCTCCCCGGCCCTTCACATTTCTTCACCGCCGCCGGGCGTGGGCTTCACACCCGCCCTCTACCTTGAGCTCCGTCAGAAACGACACGGGCCCGCCGGTTCGGCGCCCGCCTGCTTCCTGGAGCCAAGACCATGTTCGGATTCCTCTTCGGTACCGCCTGCCTCGCCGGTCTCTTCGCCACGCTGCGCCGGGGGCGCTACGGGCACCCCCCCTCCTACGGCCGCGGAGGCCGGTTTGGCATGCGCCCCCGGCTGCGCTGGCTCTTCGAGCGGCTGGAGACGTCCCCCGGCCAGGAGAAGGTCATCGTGAAGGCGGTGGAGAACGTGCGCGAGGCCTTCGCCAAGGTGAAGGACCAGTGGGGCCCCAGCCGCACGTCGCTCGCGGGTTCGCTGCGTGGGGAGCACTTCGACGGCGCCATGCTGCGCGAGCTGTTCACCCGCCACGACGTGGCGCTGGAGACGCTGCGCAACGCCGTGCAGGACGCCCTGTCCCAGGTGCACGAGGCGCTGGAGCCCAACCAGCGCCGCGAGCTCGCGGACATCATCGAGCACGGCTGGGGTTACGGCTGGCGCGGCGAGGGCCGGGGCTGGCACGGCCGGCGCTGCGGCGGGTACGGCCGGTGGGGTGGCCGCCCCCACAACGATGACAGCTCCGCGTCCTTCGTCTGAGTCCCCCGCCCCTCTTCCTGGAGACTGCCCATGCGCCACCGTCTGCTCGTCGTCCTCCTCGCCGCGGGTGCCCTCGGAGGCTATGCCTCTGGCTTCGCGAGCCTCGCCCGCCACCACCGCTCCCACTGCCACCGGGGTGACTGGGGCGGCCCCGCCTACCGCAACGGGACGCCGCCCTACTGGGACTGGCACGCGCCCAGGCCTCCGGGCCCCGCCGGTCCCGCCGACGCACCGGGAGCGCGTTAGGATTCGCCCCGCCCATGCCCACCCGCGTCCTGCTCATCGATGACGACACCCGGATGTTCGAGTTGCTCGCGGAGTACCTCGGGCAGAACGGCATCACCGTCAGCCACGCGCCCGACGGGGGCCGGGGGCTGGCGGCGCTGGAGGCGAACGCCTACGACGCCGTGCTCCTGGACGTGATGATGCCGGGCATGGACGGCCTGGAGGTGTGCAAGCGCATCCGGGCGAAGAGCCGCATCCCGGTGCTGATGCTCACCGCCAAGGGCGACGAGACGGACCGCGTGGTGGGCCTGGAGCTGGGCGCGGACGACTACCTGCCCAAGCCCTTCGGCCCGCGCGAGCTGCTCGCCCGCCTGCGCGCGGTGCTGCGGCGGGCGCAGCCGGCGGCGGTGGCGGACCGGCTCGAGTCGAGCGGGGTCTCCATCGACGTGTCCGGGCGCGAGGTGAAGGTGGAGGGGCGCGCGGTGGAGCTGACGGGCCTGGAGTTCGACCTGCTGCTCGCGCTGGTGCGGCGCGCGGGCCGGGTGATTCCCCGCGACGCGCTCCTGGGCGAGGCGGGCCGCAACGACACGGTGGTGAGCGAGCGCACGGTGGACGTGCACATCTCCCACCTGCGCCAGAAGCTGGGGGACGTGGGCACGCGCCTCATCAAGACGGTGCGCGGCGTGGGCTACGTCTTCGCCAAGGAGGGCGCCTGATGGGCTGGGGCCACCACCACTGGCCGCCTCCTCCCGAGGACGAGCCCTGCGGGCCGGAGCTGAGGCGGAGGTTCGGCCGCCACGCCCAGGCCCATGCCCGCCGCCGGCGCATGTTCCACCTGGGCCGGCTGGGCTCCTACGTGCAGGCGCGGCTGCGGCGGCGGCTGTTCGTCATGTTCGGGCTCACCATCCTGGTGACGGTGCTCGTGGTGTCGTGGGTGATGAACCTGACGGGCGGCAACAGCTGGAGGCAGGAGACGGATCGCATCCGCGCGTTCGTGGGTCACCAGTTCGCGGAGGTGTGGGACGCGCCCGCCGAGCGCGACGCCCTGATGCGGAGCATCTCCGACGACCTGGACGTGGACGTCGTGCTGACGGACCTGTCCGGCGCGGTGGTGGCCCGGGGCGGCTCCCCGTGCTCGAAGCCGGACGCGACCCTCCCGGTGATGCGGCAGGACACGCAGCTGGGGTCGTTGCAGGCCTGCTACCTGCAGGCCCGCTCACGGGGCCCCTGGCGCGCCGTGCTGCCGCTGGGCATCGCGGTGCTGGTGCTGTGGACGGCGGCGGGCGGCATCTCGTTCCGGCTGGCGCGGCCGGTGGACACGCTGGTGAAGGCCACGCAGGAGCTGGGCGAGGGCCGCCTGGGCGCGCGGGCGAGCCTGGACCGCCACACCACCGGCGAGTTCGCGGTGCTCGCCGAGTCCTTCAACGACATGGCGGCGCGCATCGAGAAGCAGCTGGCCGACCAACGCGAGCTGCTGGCGGCGGTGTCGCACGAATTGCGCACGCCGCTGGCGCGGCTGCGGGTGCTGACGGAGCTGCTGCGCGACGGCGGGGGCAACCCGCGCACGTTGGACCAGGTGGACCGCGAGGTGGTGGAGCTGGACGCGCTGGTGGGCGAGCTGCTCGCCAGCTCCCGCCTGGACTTCGGGCAGCTCACGCCCAAGGCGCTGGAGGCGGGGGTGCTCGCGGCGCAGGCGCTGGAGCGCGTGGGGCTGTCCGCGACGCTGCTCCAGCCGGAGACGGACGACGTGGCGCTGCTGGCGGACGCGACGCTGCTGGGCCGGGCGCTGGTGAACCTGCTCGACAACGCGCGCAAGCACGGCGTGGGCGTGGAGGCGCTGCGCATCCAGGAGCACGGAACGGAGCACCTGGCCTTCAGCGTGGAGGACCGGGGCCCGGGGCTCCTGCCCGGCGAGGAGAAGCGCATCTTCCAGCCGTTCTACCGGAAGGACCGGGGCGGCGAGGCGCGCGAGGCAGGCTCACTGGGGCTGGGGCTCGCGCTGGTGCAGCGAATCGCCCGGGCCCACGGAGGTGAGACCTTCGCGGAGAACCGGCCCGCCGGAGGCGCGCGCGTGGGCTTCACGGTGCGCAAGGCCGGACCGCCGGGTCCGGTGTCGAGCACGCTGGCCTAGCGGCGGTGAACAGCGCGCGTTGCGTGTGCCCCATGCAAGGCGGGGGCACGGGAGGCTCCGTCGCGGAGCCACCCGCCGGGTCCAGGGACCGCGCGGAGGCGCTGTCCCCGGTCCCCGAGGGGACTACTGCTTCGCCTGCGCGTCCGTCGCGGCGAAGGAGAACGTCGCCTCCGCGGGCGCGCCGTCCTTCACGGTGACCTCCGCCGTCTTCGTGCCCAGCGTCTCGTGCCACGCCTCCAGCGTGTACGTGCCCGCGGGCAGGCCCGTCAGCGTGAAGGTGCCGTCCGCGCCGGTGGTGGTGAAGTACGGGTTGGGGTTGCTCACCACGTAGGCCGTCATCCACGGGTGCACGTCGCACTTGAGGCGCATCACCTCCGAGTCCGAGGGCATCGGCTTCTGCACCGGCGCTCCCATGGGCGGCTGCGCGACGTTGAACAGGGGCTTCGTGCCCACCACGCCGCGCACGTTGTGCAGCGTGCCGTCGCTGTTCTTGAACACCACCTGCTGGCCCGCCACCGCGCCCTGCACGCGCGGCACGTAGGTGCACTTGACCTGGTCCACCTCCACCGGAGTGGACGGCGCCGCGGGCGCCCCCGCGACCGGCCCCTTCACGCGCACCAGCACGTTCTGGAGCTTGCCGTCCTTCACCAGCACGGACTGCTCCTTCTCCGGCCGCCCGTCACACGCGGGGTCGACGCTGGGCGCCAGGTCCGCCATCACCGGCGGCGTGCCGGTGAACGACACCGTGCCCTTCACCACGCCGTTGCCCGCGGGCGCCGCGGGGGCCGCCGCCTCGCCTGCCCCCGCTCCCGCAGTGGGGGCCGGGGGCACGGCCTGCTGCGTGGGGGCCGCCGGACGCTCGGCGGGGGGCGCGGGCGCCTCCTCCTTCTTGCACGCGGGTAGGGCCAGGAGCCCCGCGACACCGACCATCGACAAGCCAAACAGACGCAGCTTCATGAGGCGGTCTCCTCTGGAGGATATTTCGTGATGCGGTGCCCGCCGTCGTAGTGGAAGGCACCGGGCAAGTCCATCGACACACGGCGCACTGCTACTCGCGGCGGCTCACGCTGAACGCGGCCAGCCCCACGAACACGGCCGCGAACGCCAGCAGCGCGGGCACCTCCCACCCCACCGTCGCCCCACCCTGCGAGCCCACCGCCAGCGACGCCTGCGCCCCGTACAGCGCGCGGCGCACGCCCTCCACGGAGAAGCGCATCGGGTTGAGCGTCATCACCCACGACAGCACCGGCCCCGCGCCCTTCACCGGGAACATGGCCCCGGAGAGCACCCACATGGGCAGCATCACCAGGCTCATCACCGCGTGGTAGCCCGCGCTCGACTTCACCCACCAGGCGAGCGCCATGCCCATGCCGGTGAGCGCCAGCGCGGACAGCACCATCACCGCCGCGAGCAGCGGGTAGTCCACCGCCTTCACGTCCACGCCCGCCAGCGGCGCGAAGAGCAGGAACAGCGACGCCTGCATCAGCGCGATGGTGGACGACCCCAGCGCCTTGCCCAGCACCACCGCCAGCCGCGAGCCCGGCCCCGCGAGCACCGCCTGGAGGAAGCCCTCCTTGCGGTCCTCGATGACGGTGATGGTGGCGAAGATGGCGCTGAAGAGCACCACCATGGTGACGACACCCGGGAAGAAGAACTGCTGGTAGCCCAGCCCCTGCGCGCCCTCCACGCGGAAGGAACCCGCGAAGCCGGAGCCGATGACGAACCAGAACAGGATGGGCTGCGCCAGCGCGCCCACCACCCGGCTGGGCTGCCGGAAGAAGCGCACCACGTCGCGCGAGAGCAGCACCCAGACGGTGGCCCACTGCAGCGCCAGCGTCCCCGGCTCCCGGCGGTGGGCCGGGGCGGCGGGCGCGTCGCTGGGCGCCTCCACGGAGGAGGACGGAACAGGCACGGGGATGTCGGCGCTCATCGGCGTTTCCTCGGCGCGGGCGTGGGCGAGGGAGCATCCGCCCCCAGGGCCTTCCCGGTGAGCTGGAGGAACACGTCCGCCAGCGTGGGCCGGCGCAGCGACACGGAGGCGAACCGTCCCGGGGGGAAGGCCTCCACCAGCCGCGGCACCAGCGCGTGTCCCTGCGAAGCCTCCACCTGCACCCGCCCCTCCATCACCGTCGCCGCAAGCCCCAGCCGCTCCGTCACCTGCGCGGCCAGCGCCTCCGGCTCCGGGCCCTCCAGCGTGAGGATGTCCCCGCCCATGCGCGCGGCGAGCGCCCGGGGCGTGTCGCACGCCACCAGCTTCCCGGCGTCCAGCACCGCCAGCCGGTCGCACCCTTCCGCTTCATCCGCGCGGTGGGTGGTGAGCAGCACGGTGACGCCCTGCGCGTCGCGCAGCCGCTTGAGGTGCGTCCAGAAGGTGCGGAAGGCCGCCTCGTCCAGGCCCTGCGTGGGCTCGTCCATCAGCACCACGCGCGGCTGGTGCACCAGCGCCCGCGCCAGCTCCAGCCGCCGGCGCATGCCGCCCGACCAGGTGCCCACCTTCTCATCGCCCCGGTCCTGCAGGCCGATGAGCGACAGCATCGTCTCCACGCGAGCCTTCGCGTCCGCGCCCGTGAGGCCGTACAGCCGCGCGCCCAGCAGCAGGTTCTCCCGGGCGGTGAGCAGGTCGTCCAGGCTGCTCCTCTGGAAGATGATGCCCATCTGGCGCCGCAGCGCCGGGTCGCTCAGGGACAGCACCCTACCGGCGAAGTGCACCTGCCCCGCGTCCGGCGAAAGCAGGCCCGCGAGCAGCTGGAAGGTGGTGGACTTGCCGGCGCCGTTGGGCCCCAGGAGGCCCAGGATTTCGCCCGGCTGTACGGACAGCGACAGCCCGTCCACGGCGGTGCGCCCGCCGAAGCGGCGCGTGAGCCCCTCGATGCGCAAGAGCGGCGGGGGCGGGGTCGGAACGGAGGTGTCAGGCATGCGAAAGGCGGCCTTGCGCCCGGACGCCGCGCGAGGGCGCTAGCCGCGGGGGATGCGGTCCAGCGCCATCACGGCGAACAGGCCGGTGAGATACACGAGCGAATACAGGAACGTCTGGCGCGCCCAGGGCTTCCCCAGGTGCTTGAAGAAGCCCCACGCGCCCAGGCCCAGGAAGCCCAGCCCCAGCACCACCGCCGCGGCCAGGTACCACGTGCCGGCGATGTGCAGCTGGAAGGGCAGGAGCGTCATGGGCACCAGCGCCACCAGGTAGAGCACCACCTGCGCGCGGCCGGACTCGTCCCCGCGCTCCAGCGGAATGGATTTGAGGCCCGCGGCGGCGTACTCGTCCTTGCGGAACAGCGCGATGGCGATGAAGTGCGGCATCTGCCAGAGGAACATGATGGCGAACAGCGCGAAGCCACCCGCGTCCACCTGGTCCGTCACCGCCGTCCAGCCCATGAGCGGCGGCAGCGCGCCGGGAATCGCGCCCACCAGCATCGCCGCGGACGTGCGGGCCTTGAGCGGCGTGTAGGCCAGCACGTAGCTGAGCAGCGCGACGAGCCCCAGCACGCCGGTGAGCAGGTTGGCGCCCATCACCAGCGCGGGCAGCGACACCGCCGCCAGGGACAGGCCGAACCACAGCGCCGTGCTGGGGTCCATGCGCCCGGCGGGCAGCGGCCGGTTGCGCGTGCGCGCCATGAACTGGTCGCTGTGGCGCTCCCAATAGCAGTTGAACGCGTTCGCCGCGCCCACCGTGCCCGCCGTCGCCAGCAGCGTCACCAGCGCTCGCACCGGCGTGAAGTGCCCCGGGGCCAGGAACATGCCGCCCGCCGCGGTGATGAGCACCAGCGACGACAGCCTCGGCTTCGTGAGGGAGATCAGGTCGGACGCGGTGGACGACTGGGACAGGGCACGCGCGCTCAAGCGGACTCCAGCAGGTGGCCCCTGGACCGCGGTCGCTGCCGGTCAGGGGGGTGTGGGGTGGCCCCTCCCATACCGTCACCCGGGAGGGGTGGCAAGGCTGGGGCTCTCCGCCACATCAGCCTGCCTTGTCGCCCCCCGTCAAAAACGAAACGCCGCGAAGCCCTGCAAGGGGGCGTCGCGGCGTGAGGGACAGCGGGAGGCGGGGGTTCAGTTCCCCGCGAGCCGCTGCGCGTCGGTGAGGTACTCGCCCTTGGGCTCGCGCCGCACGTACTCCTGCGCCAGCGTCTTGACCTTGGCCGACTGCTTGGCGTCCTTGGAGAGCAGCTGCGCGTAGAAGTAGTAGACCGGCGAGTAGTTCTCGTCGGCCTGCAGGGCGCGCTGGAAGCTCTCGTCCGCCTTCGCCGTGTCGCCCTTGCCCTGGTAGACGCGGCCCAGCTCCGTGAGCGCGTTGGCGACGCGGTCCGGCTGGCCGAAGAACTCCTGGTTGGCCTTCTCCAGCTGCTCCTTCGCCTTGTCCCACTCCGAGCGCTCCCGGTAGATGGCGCCCATGGCGAGCCGGGCCTCCGGGTTCTTCGCCTTGGGGTCCTTCACCGCGCGCTGGTACTGCGCGAGCGCGTCCTCCAGCTTGTTCTGGCGGCGGTAGGCGTTGCCCAGCATCACCACCAGCTTGGGGCTGTCGCCCATCGTCTTGAGCGCGGTGACGAGCGCCTCGGAGGCCTCCTTCTCACCGCCCGGCTTGCCCATGAGGGCCTTGGCCAGCTCGACGTGGAACTGCGCGCGGCTGCCGTCCGCGCGGATGGCCTTGCGGATCTCCTCCGAGGCCGCGTCGAAGTTGCCCTCCGCCAGCAGGCGGCGGCCCTTGATGAGGTTCAGCTCCGGGTTCTGCTTGTCGAGCGCGAAGCCGGTCTCCTCCGCCTTCGTGACCTCCTGCTTCGCCTTGGCCGGATCCGCGGGCACGCCCGTGGCTTCCGTCAGCTTCTGCTGCATGTCCGGCTTGAGCGCGGGCATGGCCAGCGCCACGCGGGCGATGAGCAGCGAGCGCGCGAGCTGCGCGGCGGCGAGCTGACGCGGGCTGGGCGGGGGCTCCGCCTCCAGCAGCTTCTTGATGTCCCGGCTGGCCACCGCGTAGTTCGGCTCGTCCTGCTCCAGCATCAAGAGCGAGCGGCCCAGCAGCGACTCCGGGTGGTCCTTCTCGTAGCGCAGGGCGAAGTCGTAGTTCTTCCAGGCGGTGTTGTCCTGGCCCAGCCGGCGGTACGCCGCGCCCAGGCCCGCGTAGACGCGCGGGTCATCCGGCGCCAGCGCCTGCGCGCGCTCCAGGCTGTCACGCGCGCGCTCCAGGTCGCCCGCGTTCATCTGGATGAGGCCCAGCGTGAGGTACAGGAGCGAGGACGCCTTGTTCTGGTCGTTGAGCTCCTTGACCTGCGTCTCCAGCGAGGCCAGCGCGCCCTTGCCGTCACCGCTGTACGTCTTGATCAGCGCCTGCGCGGCGATGAGGTGGCTGGACAGCTCCTTGCCCTTCTGGGCCGCCGCCAGGTGCTCCTCGGCCTGCCGGCGCGCGTCGTCGCCGCCGCCGTGCTCACCCCAGCGGATGGCGTACGCGTACGCCAGGTAGCCGTGGGCCGCGGTGGAGTCCGGGTCCACCTCCAGCGCCAGGTCCGCCGCCGCGCACGCCTTCTTGTAGCTGTCGAACGAGTCGTGCTTCAGCTGCTCGGTGGCGACGTCCAGGTTCTTCTTGAGCTCGCGGCCGCGCTTCTTGGCCTGCGCCGAGTAGAAGCCGTATCCACCCGCGAACAGCGGGATGAGGACGAGCAGGACCAGCGACAGCATCTTGCTGCCGTTGCTCTTGGGCGCGCTCTTGCGGCGCGACGAGGGCTCGTCCTCGTCGTCGTCGACCTCTTCCACCACCACCTGCGGACGGCGCTGGGTGGGGCGCTGAGCGGAATCCGCGGGGCGCGCCGTGCGGGCCGCCTGCTGGGACGGGGCGTTGATGCGGCCCGCGGACGTGGCGGCGGGCGCCTCAGCGGCGGCGGGCGGGGCCGCCACGGGGACGGTCGCCGCGGCGGGCGCTTCAGCGGCGGCCGGGGGCGGCGCGGCCACGGGCGCGAGCACCGGGGTGGGTGCCGCGGGGCGGGGGATCTCCACCTTGTACTGCTGGAGGAGCGTGACGGTCTCCGGATCGCCGGGGTCCGCCTGGTAGGCCTTGAGCAGGTTGCCGCGACCGGTGTCGGCCTCGCCGCCCTTGATCTGCAGCACGCCCGCCATGCGCAGGGCGGCCTTGTCCTCCGGCTGGACCTGGAGGGCGCCCATCACCTCTTCGAGCGCCTTCTTGTCCTTGTTCTGCGCCGCGTAGACGCGGGCCAGGAGGATGCGGGGATCGGCCGCGGTCGGGTGCGCCTTGACGCCCTTCTTGCAGACGACCATCGCTTCCATGAAGCGACCCAGGTCGAGGTACGCCTCCGCCAGGGGCTTGTACGCATCCGACGAGGGGTCGGAAGCGAACGAATGCTCAAGCTTCGCGAGCTCGGTGGGGCTCAACGTCTTCGATGGGGAGGTGGACATGAACCAGAAGGTGCCCGGAATGGCCGGGAAGGATGCGGTACTGGAAGGCGGTTTTTATGGCATCCACAGTGCGGCACGTCAATCGCAGGGTTGGTGCCGAAAACGAGCTGCTTGACAGCAGGGTGAGGCTCCGGTACTAGCCCACTCACTTCACGGGACCCAACCCCCGCGAGGCGCAGCAGGCAGCCAGCAGTCCCCATATGGGGGTGTAGCTCAGTTGGGAGAGCGTCGCGTTCGCAATGCGAAGGTCGTCGGTTCGATCCCGTCCACCTCCACCATGAAAAACCGAAGGGCCTCACGGGAAACCGTGAGGCCCTTTGCATTTCAGGCCATTGGCGAATTGCAAAGGCTTCCGGCTTTGTTATCCGGGGCCGATGACCGACCCGTCCGCCTCCCTGTCGTTCTTCGCCCGCTTCTGGCTCGCCTGGCTGTGCTTCTGGCGCTGCCTCGTGTCCCGCGAATTCGCGCAGGCGGTGCTGCCGACCAGCCGCGCCTATGACGCCGGGCAGCTCAAGGAGCTCCCGTCCGGGGACACGCAGGCCCCACCGCCGGTGAAGACGCCCGCCGTCCAGGCGCCCGTGGCGCCCGCTCCCCTGCCTCCCGAGCGCGAGCACGCCAGCGCCCTGTCGCTGTTGGCCATGCTCCAGCGAGAGGGCCGCTTCCTGGACTTCGTGCAGGAGAACGTCGCGGCCTTCCCGGACGCGGACGTGGGCGCGGCGGCCCGCATCGTCCACGAGGGCTGCCGCAAGGTGGTGCACCAGTACCTGACGCTCCAGCCGGTGCTGCCGCAGGGCGAGGGCGACAAGGTGACGGTGCCGCCGGGCTTCGACGCGCAGCGCATCCGGCTCACCGGCAATGTCGCCGGCGAACCTCCTTATGGCGGCACGCTCCGGCACCACGGCTGGGTGACCACGGAGGTGAAGTTCCCGACCGTCAGCCCCGCCATGGAGCCGCGCGTGCTGGCGCCGGCGGAAGTCGAGCTCGCCTGATGCCCGCCTGAGGAGCAGGCGGCGCATCTCCCGAAGTCCCCTCCCTTCGAGGAACCACAAGGCCCCTTCCCGGGGTTCCTGACCGATATGGCCCGATACGCAATCGGCATCGACCTGGGCACCACGCACTCCGCGGTGTCCTACTTCAACCTCGAGGACGGCAAGCCGCGCGGCCCTTCGCAGTCCATGCTGCCCGTGCCGCAGGTGACGGCGCCCGGCACCGTGGAAGCGCGCCCGCTGCTTCCCTCCTTCCTCTATCTCCCCAGCGCGCAGGAGTTCCCGGAGGGCAGCCTCGCGCTGCCGTGGAGCCAGGAGCCGGGCGTCATCGTGGGTGACTTCGCCCGTTCGCACGGGGCGAAGGTGCCCACGCGGCTGGTGTCGTCCGCGAAGAGCTGGCTGTCGCATCCGGGCGTGGACCGGCGCTCGGCGCTGCTTCCCTGGCAGGCGCCGCCGGAGGTTCAGCGCGTGTCGCCGCTGGATGCGTCCGAGCGCTACCTGCGCCACCTGAAGGAGGCGTGGGACCACACCTTCGCCCGCGCGCAGGAGGAGTCCGGCAACGCGCTGTCGAAGCAGGAGGTCATCGTCACCGTCCCGGCGTCCTTCGACGCGGCGGCGCGCGACCTGACGCTGGAGGCCGCGAAGGCGGCGGGCCTGGAGCACATCACCCTGCTCGAGGAGCCGCAGGCCGCGCTGTACGCGTGGCTGGAGGCGATGGGGGAGAACTTCCGCAGGCAGGTGCAGCCCGGGGAGGTCATCCTCGTGGTGGACGTGGGCGGCGGCACGTCCGACTTCTCCGTCATCACCGTGAAGGACCGCGAGGGCGACCTGGAGCTGCTGCGCGTGGCGGTGGGCGACCACATCCTCCTGGGCGGCGACAACATGGACCTCGCCCTGGCGCACACGCTCAACCAGCGGATGGCGGCGGACGGGCGCAAGCTGGACGCGTGGCAGTTCAACGGCCTCACCTACGGGTGCCGGCAGGCGAAGGAGACGCTGTACGCGGACCCTTCCGTGGACCGGGTGCCCATCGCGATTCCTGGCCGGGGCTCGTCGCTCATCGGCGGCACGCTGCGCACGGAGCTGACGCGCGAGGAGCTGGACCGCGTCCTCACGGACGGCTTCTTCCCGGTGACGGAGGTGGCGGACCTGCCGCGCACCGGGCGCCGCACGGGCCTGGCGCAGATGGCGCTGCCGTACGCGCAGGATCCGGCGGTGACGAAGCACCTGGCGGCCTTCCTCACCCGGCAGGCGCAGGCGCTGGCGGCCAGCGCGGACTCGCCGGTGGACGTGGCGGGCAAGAGCTTCCTGCACCCCACCGCGGTGCTCTTCAACGGCGGCGTCTTCAAGGCCGGGCCGCTGAAGGGCCGCGTGATGGAGGTCCTCAACCAGTGGCTCGCCGCGGAAGGGGCGCCCCCGGCGAAGGAGCTGGAGGGCGCGGACCTGGACCTCGCGGTGGCCCGCGGCGCGGCCTACTACGGCTGGGTGCGTCAGGGGCACGGCCTGCGAATCCGCGGCGGCACGGCGCGCGCGTACTACGTGGGCGTGGAGACGGCGATGCCGGCGGTGCCGGGCATGGAGCCGCCGGTGAAGGCGCTGTGCGTGGCGCCCTTCGGAATGGAAGAAGGGACGCAGGCGGACGTGCCGCCCCAGGAGTTCGGACTCGTCACCGGCGAGCCCACCAGCTTCCGCTTCTTCGCGTCGTCCGTGCGGCGCGATGACCGCGTGGGCGAGATGGTGGAGGACGTGGAGTCGGAGCTGGCGTCCGGGGGGCTGGAGGAGGTGGCGCCCCTCGAGACGACGCTGCCCGGACAGCCCACGCCCTTTGGCGACCTGACGCCGGTGAACCTCCAGGCAGCGGTGACGGAGGTGGGCACGCTGGAGCTGCGGTGCCTGGAGAAGAACGGAACCGGGCGCTGGAAGCTGGAGCTCAACGTGCGCATGAAGGAGTAGAAGGGGCCCCGCACACCGGAGGCGTATGCGAATCGTCGGCATCGACCTGGGCACCACCCATTGCGCGGTGGCATCCGTGGATCCAGGCAAGGGCTCGGGGGCGCCCGTCGAGGACTTCCCCCTGCCCCAGCTCGTCCGCCAGGGCGAGGTGGCCCCCCGTGCCCTCCTGCCGTCCACCGTCTACGTCCCCGCCGGCCACGAGCTGGCCCCGGAGGTGCTGCGCCTGCCCTGGGGCGATGACGGCGGCCCGTATGTCGTAGGCGAGCTGGCCCGCTGGCAGGGCGCGCGCGTCCCGGGCCGGCTCGTGTCGTCCGCGAAGAGCTGGCTGTGCCACCCGGGCGTGGACCGCTCCGCGCCCATCCTCCCGTGGGGCGCGCCCGCTGACGTGCAGAAGCTGTCCCCGGTGGACGCCTCCGCCCTGCTGCTCACGCACATGGCCCGGGCGTGGGATTACGCCCACCCGGACGAGCCGCTTTCGAAGCAGGAGGTGGTCATCACCGTCCCCGCTTCGTTCGACGAGGCGGCGCGCGCCCTCACGGTGAGCGCGGCGCGCAAGGCGGGGCTGGAGAAGTTCACGCTGCTGGAGGAGCCGCAGGCGGCCTTCTACGACTACACCGCGCGCCACCGCTCGGACCTGGAGCAGACGCTGTCCCAGGTGCGGCTGGTGCTGGTGGTGGACGTGGGCGGCGGCACCACGGACTTCACGCTGGTGCACGCGGGCGTGTCGCCGGAAGGACCCATGCTGCGGCGGCTGGCGGTGGGTGACCACCTGATGCTGGGCGGCGACAACATGGACGCGGCGCTCGCCCGGCGCATGGAGGAGAAGCTCACCCAGAACGGCCGGCGCCTGTCCGCGACGCAGTGGACGCAGGCCATCCAGGCCGCGCGCACCGCCAAGGAGGAGCTGCTGGGGCGCGCGCCTCCAGAGAAGTACGGCGTGTCGCTCATCGGCGAGGGCAGCCGGCTGTTGGGTGGCACGCTGTCCACGGAGCTGGGCCGCGACGAGGCGCACGCGCTGGTGCTGGACGGCTTCTTCCCTCTGTCCTCACCCGGGGACCGGCCCCGGCGCGCGGCGCGCATGGCGCTCCAGGAATTGGGCCTGCCGTACGTGCAGGACCCGGCCGTCACGCGGCACCTGGCGGCCTTCCTCGCGCAGCACGCGGCGGCGGGCTTCGCGGCGCTGGGCGAGACGCCGTCGCACGAAGGCGCCCTGCCCCGCCCGGACGCCATCCTGCTCAACGGCGGCGTCTTCAACTCGCCGCAGATTTCGGCGCGGCTGGTGGACGCGCTGTCCGCGTGGTGGCCGCAGGCGCCGCGCATCCCGCTGCTCAAGCACGAGTCGCTGGAGCTCGCGGTGGCGCGGGGCGCGGCGTACTACGGGCTGGTGCGGCGCGGGCACGGCCTGCGCATCGGCGGTGGCGCGGCGCGCGCGTACTACGTGGGTCTGCAGCGCGGCCCGGACAGCGCGGAGCAGCCCACGCTGTGCCTGATTCCCCGCGGCTTCGAGGAGGGCCAGAAGGTGGACCTGGGCGAGCGCCCCTTCACGCTCACCCTGGGCCGGCCGGTGCAGTTCGCGCTCTACTCCACGACGAGCGACCGCATCGACAAGCCGGGGGACCTGGTGCCGCTGGCGGAGGACCTGAAGCCGCTGCCGCCCATCCACACGCTGCTCAAGGGCGCGTCCGGCAAGGTCAGTGACGTGCCGGTGCACCTGCAGGCCGCGCTCACGGAGATTGGCACGCTGGAGCTGTTCTGCGTGTCGGACGTCGCGGACGAGCGCTGGCGCCTGGAGTTCGAGCTGCGCGGCACCGGCGGCTCGCACGAGCTGACCGTCACCGAGTCCATGCCCGCGCGCTTCGCCGAGGCCAAGGACAACGTGGAGCGCGTCTACGGCAACAAGCCGCTGCCCCTGGGCCCCAAGGACGTGAAGCAGTTGTCGCGCACGCTGGAGAAGGTGCTGGGCCCGCGCGAGACGTGGCGCGTGCCCGTGCTGCGCGAGCTGTGGAGCACGCTCTACGCGGGCGCGAGCAAGCGCCGCCGTACGGACGACCACGAGCGCGTCTTCTACAGCCTCACCGGCTTCAGCCTGCGCCCCGGCTTCGGCTACCCGCTGGACGGCTGGCGCGCGGAGCAGACCTTCAGCCTCTTCGACGCGCTGGTGCAGCACCACACGGACAAGTCGGTGTGGACGGAGTTCTGGGTGATGTGGCGCCGCATCGCCGGCGGCCTCACCGAAGCGCAGCAGCAGAAGCTGTACGGCTACCTCCAGCCGCACCTGGCCCGGCGCGTGCCGCCGGACGCGCCCACGCAGGGTGGCAAGTTGAAGGGCATCCAACCGGAAGGCTTGGACGAGATGGTCCGCACCGCTGCCTCGCTGGAGCACCTGACGCCGGGCGACAAGGCGGAGGTGGGCCGGTGGATCGCCGCGCGGCTGAAGGCCGAGTCCCGCTCCGGCGGCCCGTGGGCGTGGGCCCTGGGTCGGCTGGGCGCGCGCGTTCCGCTGTACGGCAGCAGCCACAAGGTCGTGGACGTGGAGACGGCGGAGGCGTGGCTGGAGCTGCTGCTGTCCCTGGACCTGCGCAAGGTGGATGGCGCGCCCTTCGCCGCCGCCCAGCTCGCGCGCCTCACCGGCGACCGCACGCGCGATCTGGATCCGGCGCTGCGCGAGCGCACCGCCCAGGCGCTGGTGGCCGCGAAGGCCTCCGACACCTGGGTGCGGATGGTGCGTGAAGTGGTCGCCCTGGAGGCGGCGGACGAAGCCCGGGCGCTCGGCGACACGCTGCCGGCGGGCCTGCGGCTGTCCTGAAGCAGGAGGCGGACCCGCCCGGGCGGATCATCGCCCGGCGGGAAGCGACCCGCCTGGGTGCTCGAAGCGAGCGGAGGCTCCGGGCAGATCCGTCACATGCGGGGCGCGAACGGTGCGCGCCCCAGCAGGGCGGAACATCCCGGGCGGTGGATCAGACCAGGGTGGTGGCGGTCGCGTCGTCCGCGACCGGGGCGTCGACGAGCGTCGGAGCCACGGGCGCGGCGTCGAGCGGCACGGCGGCGACGACCTGGAGCACGGGCTCCGTGGCGGCGACGGCGGGCACCTCGACGGTGGCGGCCTTGGACTCGTCCTTCTTCGGCTTCTTCGTGCCCGCACCCGAGCGGCAGCCCCGGCACCACGGCTGGTTGCGGATGGCGCCGTCCGCCATCTTCCGCAGCCCGAACTGCGCCAGCGGCTTGAGCGTCTTGCACTTCAGACACATCAGCGAGATCAACACCTCGTGGCCGTCGGCGTCGTAGACGGAGGACTTGCGCCGCTTGCGCGGCTGGCCCGGCTCGCGCGCCTCTTTCTTCTCGGGCGCAACCGGGACCATCATCGGGGTCACTTTGTAGAGCATCTCTTCTGTCCCTCCCACGCACGGGCTCCAACTTGCTCGCGCTGACTCGGGGCCGCGCCTGCAAGGGATCTCGCGTGCCCTAGAGTAGGGAGGTTTCCCGCCGTTGGAAACTGATCCCAGGCCGAAAATTCGGCCCTGGGCGCCTTGTGCTGATCTTCCGCTGGGTTGCGCCGCGATCCAGCCCCAGCGGATCAGCGCGGAGGGAAAATTTCCAACGCCGGGCGCCCTTTTTCAGGGCTTCGCGTCCGCGCAGGGCCCCGCCGGCTTCACCAGGTGCACGCGTCCGAGCGCCGGGGGCTTCAGCGCGTTGCCGTGGGCGCGGCCGTACGCGGTGAGCACCTCGCGCAGGTCCTGCGCCTGCAACAGGTTGATACGTTCCCGTGGCAGCGTGGACGTCACGGGCCCCACCCCGTCACCGCCGCGCAGCAGGAAGTCCGGCACCGCGACCCGGTAGGTCGCCTTCGCCTTCAGCGGCTTGCCCCCCGGCAGCGTCACACCCTGGAAGCGCTCCGGCCCCGGGCACGCGCCCAGCGTCACCTCCAGCCCGGACACCGCGAAGACGCCCTTGCGGCCGCCATAGGCCAGCGACAGGAAGCGGCGCAGCTCGTCCGCGCTCAGCTCCAGCACCGCGAGCGTGTTGTCGAAGGGGAGGATTTCATAGAGCTTCCCGAAGGTGAGCGGCCCCTGCGGCAGGTCCGCGCGGATGCCGCCCGCGTTCATCACCGCCGCGTCGGAGCGGGCCGCCTCCCGCATGGCGTCCGCGATGAGGTTGCCCAGCGCGCTCTCGCCCTCGTAGACCTGGGGCATGCGGGCCTGGGTCTCCACGCCCACCGGGCGGCGCTGCTCCTCCTCCACACGCGCCTCCGCGGGGGCCACCAGCGACTCCACGCGGGCGTCCGGCGTCACCGGCTGGCCCAGGAACGTGGCCTGCACCAGCCGCACGTCCTTCGCGTCCCGCAGCTTCAGCGGATCACAGGACTTCAGCGTGGCGTCCACGGCGCCGCACACCGGGATGGCGGCGTTGATGCGCGTGCGCTCGGGCAGCACGCGGTGGGTCACTGGATCCACGAAGAGGTCCACCACGCCGAACGAGCGCGACAGCCCCGTCGTCTCGATGACCGGCACGTCGCCGAAGAAGTGCCCCATGACCTGGTGCGTGTGCCCCGCCACCACCGCGTCCACCGCGCCCTTCGGCAGCGCCTCCAGCACCGCGTAGATTTCGCCGTCGTCGCGCTCGCACCCGGACGTGTCGCGCGGGTTCGCCAGGTCCGTGCACTTGCCACCCGCGTGCGCGATGGCGACCACCACCTCCGCGCCCTGCTCGCGCAGCGACTTCGCGGCCTGCTTCGCGGAGTCGGCCAGGGACTCGAACTTCAGGCCCGCGACGTTCGCGGGGTTGGTCGTCTGCGGCGTCGACAGTGTGGACAGGCCCAGCAGGCCCACCTTCACGCCCTTCACGGTGACGACGGTGGTGCCGTCATTGCCCAGCCACGCCGGGGGCCGTCCGTCCTTCTCACGCACGTTGGCGGACAGGAAGGGGAACTTCGCCTGCGCCACGCGGGCCTTGAGCGCGCCCAGCGGATCCTCGTCCGGACGCGTGGCCACGGGCCCCGGGCCCACCGGCCCGTAGTCGAACTCGTGGTTGCCGATGGCGACCGCCGTGTAGCCCAGCAGGTTGTACACGTCGACGACGATGGCGCCCTCGCCCAGGTTGGACGCCAGCGTCCCCTGGAACAGGTCGCCGCCGTCCACCAGCAGCACGCCGCCCGGGTTGGCCTCGCGCAGACGCGCCACGTAGGACGCGAAGAGCGCCGCGCCCCCCTGCTCCACCTTCTGCCCGTCCGGCAGCGTGGCGCGGTGGGGCATCACCCAGCCGTGGAAGTCGTTGGTGCCCACCAGTGTGAGCCGCACGGGCTCGGCCGGGGCAGGCGCGGAAGGCGCGGTGACGACGGGAGCGGGCGTCGGGCCGCCCTTGCAGGCGGAGGCGACCACCGCGAGCGCCAGGACGGAGGAACGAAAGGTGCGCATGGGGCGCGCACTTCATCCCGCCCCCCTCTCGCTTTCAACCCGCTTCGAGTGTCAGCTCCGGCGCCGGCGGACCAGGAGCGACAGGGCCAGCAGCCCCAGCGTCGCGACGGCCGGCACCGACGTACTGGTGCACCCGCAGCCGCTGTCATCGTCGGTCCCGCTGCCACCGCCAATCGGGTTGCCGTCCCCCGGGATGATGACGCCACCACCGCCGTCCCGGCCGGTGCCGCCATCCGTGCCGCCGTCCACGCCACCATCCGCCGGCTGCTGCGCGATGATGAGCGGCGGCGTGAACGCCCGCGCCACGTTGCCCCACGAGGTGAGCTTCAGGTTGTCACCCAACGTGCTGCTGCTGACCCCGTCATGCGCGGCGAAGAGCCCCTCCGGGAAGGCCGTGCCCAGCGCGCCCGAGAAGGCCACCAGCCCGCGCGACTGCTCCACCGCGTCCGTGCCGCCGTCCTGCACCAGCTGGAATGCGCCCACCCGGCCCAGCGTGCGCCGGTCGAAGACGACGAAGGTGCTCGCGCTCGGATCCGACGCCACGAGGTAGCCGTCCACCCCGGACGCCTCGTACAGCGCGATGCGCCCCACGGACGTCAGACCGCCATCCCCCAGGCCCACCACCTGCGTGCCCATGGTGCCGGCGTCCGCGTCCACGCCGTAGCGGTAGAGCCCCTGCCCCTGCTGCGCCACGTAGAGCGCGTGATACGCCGGGTCCACCGCCAACCCCAGCACGTTACCGGCCGGAATGTCCCGCAGTGGGGTCCCCGTGACGCCACCGTCGGTGGGCGTCAGCAGGAACTGCCGCAGTCCTCCGCCTGACACAAGGCCGCCGAAGGCCTGGATGGTCCCATCCTCCAGCCGGGCCAGCCGCACCGTTCCGTAGGTCACACCTACGTCCAGCGGGGCCGACGTGGGCGACAGGCGGGTGAGTCCGCCACCATCCGCCGTGGCATCCATCACGTAGGGCACCAGCCCCTGCAGTGTAGGACTGGCGCTGAGCACCAGCGCCGCGGACGTACCACCCGCCAGCGGGAAGCCGCCCAGCACGTCCACGCTCGAGGACGTTCCCTCGGTGACGGCCTGCAGCTCCCCGCCGTCCAGGGCGTAGGTGAACAGGCCGTTGTTCTGGTCCGCCGTGATGAGTCGGCTCGCGGCCGGGTCGGCCGGGTTCACCCACAGGGCCACGTCGTTCACGGTGCCACCGCCGGAGCGCGCCCCGGGCTGGGTCTGCACGGTGTAGGGCGCTGTCACGGGAGCCGTCTGAGCCCCCGCCGCCGTGCTCACGAGCACGGCCGTCAAGGCTGGGAGGGAGAGGTTGCGCATGGGCGGCTCCTGGGCAGGTCGCTCCCTACCTAGGCATGGGCGCGTCCCCGTTCAAGTTCCCTGAAACCCTGGAACGGTTGGCAGACGGCGAAAGCCTCGGGTACAACGACCAGCGTCTTCCAGCGAACAGACAAGGGCCATGGCCAAGCGCGCACTCATTACTGGCATCACGGGGCAGGACGGCAGCTATCTCGCGGAGCTGCTCCTCAAGAAGGGCTACGAGGTGCACGGCATGGTGCGCCGCTCTTCCGAGGAGAAGTTCGAGCGCATCGCGCACCTGCAGGGAAAGGTGACGCTGCACCAGGGCGACCTGCTGGATCAGTTCTCGCTGGCGGCGCTGCTGAACCTCACCCAGCCGGACGAGGTCTACAACCTGGCGGCGCAGTCCTTCGTGCCCACCAGCTGGAACCAGCCGGTGCTCACCGGTGAGTTCACCGCGCTGGGCGTGACGAAGATGCTGGAGGCCATCCGCCACACCCGCCCGCAGGTGCGCTTCTACCAGGCGTCCTCCAGCGAGATGTTCGGCAAGGTGCTGGAAGTGCCGCAGTCGGAGGACACGCCCTTCTACCCGCGCAGCCCGTACGGCGTGGCGAAGGCGTACGGCCACCACATCACGGTGAACTACCGCGAGTCCTTCAAGCTCTTCGCGGTGAGCGGCATCCTCTTCAACCACGAGTCGCCCCGCCGCGGCCTGGAGTTCGTCACGCGCAAGGTCACGTACAACGTGGCGCGCATCAAGATGGGCCTCCAGGACACGCTGCCCATGGGCAACCTGGACGCCAAGCGCGACTGGGGCTTCGCGGGCGACTACGTGGACGCCATGTGGCGCATGCTCCAGCAGGAGACGCCGGAGGACTTCGTCGTCGCCACCAACGAGACGCACACCGTGCGGGAGCTGGTGGAGATCGCCTTCGCGCGCGTGGGCCTGGACTACCAGAAGCACGTGAAGATCGACCCCGCGTTCGTGCGCCCCGCCGAAGTCGACCTGCTCATCGGCAAGTACGACAAGGCCAAGGAGAAGCTCGGCTGGGAGCCCACGGTGCGCTTCAAGCAGCTCGTGGAGATGATGGTCGACGCGGACCTGGAGCGCGTGAAGGCAGGACAGCGGTAAGATGCGCGTCCTCGTCACGGGAGCGGATGGATTCGTTGGCCGGCACGCGTGCGCTGCCCTTCGCGCGGCCGGCGACGAAGTGGTGGAGGTTCACGGGCCTCGCGGCGAGGGCATCAGCAGCACCGCGTTGCACTTCGACATCGCCGACGAGGCGAAGGTCAAGGCGGCGGTCTCCGAGGTGAAGCCGGACGCGGTGCTGCACCTGGCCGGCTTCAGCTCGGTGGCCAAGAGCCACCAGAACCCCGCGCGCGTCTTCGCCGTGAACACCATGGGCGTGGTGCACCTGCTCACCGCCCTGCGTGAGAGCGCCCCCAAGGCGCGCGTGCTGCTGGTGGGCTCCGGTGAAGTGTATGGCCCCGTCGCGGAAGGAACACGCGCGGTGGAGTCCCACCCGCACGTGCCACTCAGCCCCTACGCGGCGTCGAAGTCCGCGGGGGAGCTGGCCGGCGAGCAGTTCTTCCGCAGCTACGGCATGGAGGTCATCCTCGCCCGGCCCTTCAACCACCTGGGCGCGGGGCAGGACCCCACCTTCGTGGTGCCGTCGTTCGCGGCGCAGATCCGCGCCATCGCGCTGGGCACGGTGGACCCCGTCCTGCGCACGGGCAACCTGGACGCCATCCGGGACTTCTCCCACGTGAAGGACGTGGTGGACGCGTACCGGCTGCTGCTGCTCAAGGGCGAGGCGGGCCAGGCCTACAACGTGGGCAGCGGCGAGGGCCGCACCATCCGCGGCCTGCTGGAGGAGATGCTCCAGCTGTCCGGCGTGCAGGCGCGCATCGAGCTGGACCCGGCGCGGCTGCGCCCCTCGGACATCCCCAGCCTCGTGGCCGATACCGGCAAGCTGCGCGCGCTGGGCTGGGACCCGAAGCTCACCGTCGCGGACGCGCTGCGCGACGTGCTGGGCCCCCGGGTGAACTCGCACTGACGCACCGCTGGCGCGCGCCTCACGTGGGGCGCGCCAGCGACTGCCACGCCTCCAGGCGCCGGTCCAACGCGGTGAGGGCCCACAGGTCCGCCGCGTTGCCCGGCGTCACGGCGGCCAGGTCCCGCTGGAGGTACTCGCGGGCCTGCACCTCGCCCCACTCCGACAGGATGCGCAGGGCCATCAGCGACGGCTTGCGCGCGACGAGCCGCAGGAGCACGTCCTGCACGCGCGGGCTTCGCTCCGCGTCCGCCAGCCGCTGCACGGCCTCGTGACGGGCATCTGGCGTGGAGTCCTCCGACTCCAGGGGCGCGGCCAGCTCCGCGAAGCGCGCCTCGTCCAACAGCGCCGCGGGACGCCGGCTCTCCCAGTGCTCCACCGTCACGGTGGTGCGCCCCCGGGCCACGCACTCGCGGCGGATGCCGTCGTTCTTGAGCACGTCCAGCACCCGCTCCGGCGCGGGCGTGCCGCCCTCCACCGTGCGCAGCGCGCGCTGGGACAGCATGGGGGACTGGCCCAGCAGGTGCGTGCGCAGCACCGTGGCCTCCACCGTCTTCTCGTCGCCGGGCGGCACCCGGTCCCACTTGAGGAACACCTCCGCCATGCCGCGCTCGCGCACGTACCAGCGGTACTCCAGCCACACCGCCCCGCCCCGCTCCGCGAAGCGTGGGTCCGAGGGCTCGTGGAGGCGCGGCGCGCCCTCCCGCGTACCGGTGAAACAGCGGTCCAACAGCTTCTGGGCTTCTTGAAGTCGCATGGGGAGCGGACGGCCATTGTAGGGCCCCCCGTCAGGTTCCTCCATCGCCGCACGTTCGTGTCATTATTACACGAAGATTTCGAGGAGGCCTGGGATGGGCACGACGACGACGGCGCGGTTCACGTTCTTCTGGAAGGAGGACTCCTTCTTTTCGCAGTGGCACCCGTCCGTCTTCACGGTGGACGGCGTGCGCTACACCTGCGCGGAGCAGTACATGATGGCGGGCAAGGCGCGCCTCTTCGGAGACACGCGCGTGCTGGAGCAGATGCTGCGCGCCGCCACGCCCAAGCAGCACAAGGCGCTGGGCCGCAAGGTGAGCCCGTTCGACGCGGCCCTCTGGGAGCGAGAGCGTGAGCGCATCGTCTACGAGGGCAACCACGCGAAGTTCACCCAGCACCGGCACCTCTTGGAGGCGCTGCTCGCCACGGCGGGCACGGAGCTGGTGGAGGCCAGCCCCCTGGACCGCATCTGGGGCGTGGGGCTCTCCGCGGAGGACCCTCGCATCCAGGACCCGTCCACGTGGCGGGGGCTGAACCTGCTGGGCAAGGTGCTGACGCGCCTGCGCGAGGACCTCCTCGCGCAGGGCCATGCACCGGTCAGAACTTGAAGCTGGCGGACTGGTCCGGCACGCCGTTGAAGTCCAGGTGGAGCGTGGCGTGGTCGCCGTTGCCCTTCTCGCTCCACTCCTGCTTCAGCGTGGACAAATCAAACGCCAGCTCCTTGTAGACCAGCGCCTTGCACCGGTCGTTGTTCGAGTCATGGAGCAGCGTGAGCTCCGCGCGCGGCTCGCCCGCCGCCGTCTGGGTGAAGCGCCCGTCCCACGCGAGGCCGTAGCGGTGCTGCTTGCAGCCGCCGCCGTGGCGGACCTTGAGCGTGAGCACGTTGCCCTTCACGCTCTGCGATTCAATGGCGAGCGGGTCGCGAGGCGCGGGCGTCTCCGTGATCTCCAGGGGCATGACGATGGCCGCCTCCTGGTTCTCCGCCTCCGCGGCGGGCGATTCGGCCTTCTTCTCCGGGGGCGTCACGGGGGTGGGCGGCGCCTCCTCCTGCTGGGCGGTGGGGGCCGGCTCCTGGGCCTCGTCCTTGCGCGCCGCGTTCGACCCCGCGCACCCGAGCAGCATTCCGCAGACGATTCCACTCCACACGAGCAGTCGCATGTTCCTCCAGGGGGCCCTTCACGGGCCGGTTGACCACTGGCGCCTTCCGCCTACCGGTGGCGCAGCGCCGCATCGTAAGCGGCCCGCGTCCCTTCGGCGGTATGGGCCCAGGTGAACTTCGCGGCCTGCCGCTGTCCCGCCTCCGACAGCGCGCGGCGCTCCTCCGGCGAACGCATCAGCCGGTCGATGACCGCCGCCAGGCCCTCCGCGTCGTCCGGATCCACCGCGGGCGCGGCGTCGCCGCACACCTCCGGCAGCGAGCCCGCCGTGGACACCACCGTGGGCGTGCCCAGGCGCATGGCCTCCAGGGGCGGCAGGCCGAAGCCCTCGTAGCGCGAGGGGAAGACGAACAGCGCCGCGCGGCGCATCAGCGCGTAGAAGATGGCGGGGGTCTGGTAGCCCAGGGGCCGCACGTCCAGCCCCTCCGAGCGCAGCCGCTCGATGCGCGTCTCCACCTTGCCGGAGCCGTACCAGGCCTGCCCCGCGAGCACGAGCGTGAAGGGCCGGCCGCGCGCGTGCAGCCGCTCCTGCGCGTCCAGCACCAGCTCCACGTTCTTGCGCACGTCGAGCGAGCCCGCGTACAGCACGTAGTCCTTCGGCAGGTTGAGCGCGTGGAGGAACTCCTCGTCCGCCTCGTTCAGCGGGGCCGCGTTCACGTGGTCCACGCCGTTGGGTACCACCACGGTGCGCGGCTCCACCTGGGGGAAGCGGCGCACCAGGTCCTGGCGCGTGCTCTCGCTGATGCACACCAGCCGGTCCGCGAGCATCAGGCTGCGCGCGAGCCACAGCCGGAACTGCCAGCGGTACGGCGCGGAGACGGTGTGTGGCAAATCCAACGGCACCAGGTCGTGCACGGTGAGCACGTACGCGGTGCCCGGCGTGCGCCGCAGCGGCAGGTTGAAGTTGCTGAGCGCGTGGTAGACGGGCGGCGGCGTGGCCTTGAGCAGCCGGGGCAGCGTGGCCAGCGTCCAAGGCGTTCGCTTCTGGACGCCTCGCGGGTGTTCGCCGGACTTGCGCGCGCCCATCCGGTCCAGGCGGACGCCCTGGGCTTCGAGCGCCTCCGCGAGGCAACGGGTGTACAGGCCGATGCCGGTGGTGGGCTCGTCCCACAGTGTGGCGTCGAAGGCGATGGGTCCGGGGGTCGTCGACACGGGCCGCCTCATACCATGCCCGTGTGGTACACACGGCCCTCCATGGCGGTCCATCAGTTGATCCCAAGCTTCGGCCCCGGCGACGCTTCCGGTCAGGCCGCGCTCCACCTGCAACTCCTGCTGCGCCGCATGGGGCACGTGGGAGACATCTACGCGGAAGAGGTCGCCGGAGGGCTGCAGGGCCTGGCCCGCCACGTCTTCACGCTGAAGCCGAAGCCGGACGACCTGGTGCTGTACCACCACGGCATCGCGTCCCCGCTGAGCGGGCGGCTGATGCACATGGACTGCAAGCGCGGCGTGGTGTTCCACAACATCAGCCCCGCGCGCTTCTACCGGGACACGCCGCTGGAGCACGCGCTGGTGGCCGGCCGCGCGCAGGTGGCCGCGATGGCGCCCTTCCTGGACGTGTCCATCGGGGACTCGGACTACAACAGCACGGAGCTGCGCGTCGCGGGCCACCGCAACGTGCACACCGTGCAGCTCTTCATCGAGAAGGAGCGCTTCGCCGCGCCCGTGGCGGATGCGGCGAAGCTCGCGGAGCTGGCCGGGCCCGGCCCCACCCTGGTGTCGGTGAGCCGGGTGATGCCGCACAAGCGCTTCGAGGACCTGCTCGCGCTGCACCGGGAGCTTTTGCGCATCCGTCCCCAGGCGCGCCTGCTCGTGGTCGGCGGCTACGAGGCGGGCAGCCGCTACTTCAAGTCGCTCCAGCGCGAGATGAAGGACCTCAGCGGGGTGCACTTCCTGGGGCGCCTGTCGCATCCGGAGCTGGTGGCCGTGTACCGCTCCGCGTCCGTGTTCGTCTCCATGAGCGAGCACGAGGGCTTCAGCGTGCCCATCATCGAGGCCATGGCCTCCGAAGTGCCTGTGCTCGCGTACGCGGCGGCGGCGGTGCCGGAGACGCTGGGCGGCGCGGGCATCGCGTTCGACCAGAAGCGCTTCGCGTTCCTCGCGGAGCTGGTGGTGGAGCTGAGCGAGGACAAGGACCTGCGCAAGGCGGTGCTCGACGGCCAGGCGCGCAGGCTCCAGCACTTCTCCCCCTCCGCCGCGCAGGTGTCGCTCTCACGAGCGCTGGAGGGCGTGGTGGCGCCGCCGCCCCGTCCGCGCAAGGCGCCGGCGAAGCGGCCGCGCGTGGCGCTGGTGGTGCAGCGCTACGGCGAGGTGACGGGCGGCGCGGAGAGCCACGCCGCGCAGGTGGCGGAGCACCTGGCGCCGCACTGGGACGTCACGGTGGTGACGACCTGCGCGAAGAACCACCTGACGTGGGAGAACACCTTCCCGCCCGGCGAGGACCGCATCGGCCGCACGAAGGTGCTGCGCTTCCCGGTGACGCGCACGCGCAACATCCACGCGTTCAACAACCTGTCGCGCCACGTGTTCGGCCACGGCAACGAGCGGCTGCGCGAGGAGCAGTGGGTGGCCGAGCAGGGCCCGCTGAGCCCCGGGCTGATGGAGCACCTGGCCACCACGCAGGACGCATACGACGGCTACCTCTTCTTCACGTACCTCTACGCGCCCACGGCGTGGGGGCTGCCGCTGGTGTCGGACCGCGCGATGCTGGTGCCCACCGCGCATGACGAGCCGCCCATCCGCTTCGGCGTCTACGGGGACGTGTTCAACCGCCCCCGGGTGCTGATGTGCAACACGCCGGAGGAGGTGGAGATGCTCGGCCGCTTCCACCCGAAACATGCGCGGGCGCGCGTGGTGGGCGTGGGCGTGGACGCGCTGCCGGCGGTGCCCGACCGCTTCCGGGCGAAGTACGGCGTGCACGGCCGCTACCTGCTCTACGTGGGCCGGCTGGAGCCGGGCAAGGGCGTGCCGGACCTGTTGAAGTTCCACGGCCAGCTGCGCAGCAGCTACCAGGACGCGCCGGAGCTGGTGCTCGCGGGCGAGGCGCACATGGACGTGAGCGGCGAGGGCGTGCGGCACGTGGGGCGCATCTCCGAACAGGACAAGCACGACGCGCTGGCGGGAGCGCTGGCGGTGGTGGTGCCGTCGAAGTTCGAGAGCCTGTCGCTCCTGACGCTGGAGGCGTTCGCGCAGGGGACGCCGGTGCTGGTGAACGGGCACTCGGAGGTGCTGGTGGGACAGGTGGAGCGCAGTGGCGCGGGCCGGGTGTACCGGGGGCTCGCGACGTTCGTCGAAGGGCTGCGCGAGGTGGGCGAGGCCCGGGACGCGATGGGCCAGCGGGCCCGCATCTACGCGCAACGGCACACGTGGCCCCAGGTGGTCGCGGCGTACCGGGAAGAGATGGCGCGCATCGTGGAGGAGACACACCGATGAAGCTGCTCGGACGGGACATTCCCACGAGGGCCCTGGTGGCCCGCATCGAGGAGCGCCTGCGCGTGCGCGGGCTGCCCACGTCGGAACCGGCGGAGGTTCCGGAGGACGGCGTGGAGCCGCGCGTGGATCCGCTGACGTTCAACATGCACGCGCTGGAGGAGAACGCGGACACGACGCGGGCCCTGCCGCTGCACACGCACCGCGCCGGCATGGGGCAGGCGGTGCTCCTGGCCAAGTGGGCCTTCCGCAAGACGTGCCAGGTGTTGATCAACGAGACCCTGGGCCGGCAGCGCGTGTTCAACGGCCTGGTGCGGGACTCCTACGCCCAGCTCTCCGCGGAGGTCCTCCGGCTGCGCAAGGAAGTGGACACGCTGAGGGCCCAGGCCGCGAAGGCACAGCAGCCAGCAGCGCCCAGGCCACCGAAGCCGCCGCCACCGGCCATCAGCCACGGCCGGCCCGCGCCCCGGCCACCTCCCACCGAGCAGGGTGAAGGCCGCGCGCCCAGGGAGAGGCCTCTGCCGGCCATCGACTACGGGCGTCCGCAGAAGCCGCCGCAGGCCGAGCGGGCCCGTCCGCCGAAGCCTGCGCGCATCGACGTCAGCCCGGCACCGCAACCGGCGACGAACGCCGAGCGCCGTCGTCCGGCGAAGCCCTCCCGGTCCAAGAATGCACGGGTCTCGAAGGCCCCCCGCGAGCAGGCGCCCCGGACGGAAGGCACGACTCCTCCCGCCTCCCCCACTCCACGCGGCTCGCGCTCGAAGCGCGGTGGACCGAAGAAGCATTAGCATCGCGGGCGGTGCGGTCATGCACCGCGAGGGGGAACCGCCATGCGTTCATACATTTTCGTCCTGGGCCTGCTGGCCTTCACCGGAGCCTTCCAAGCTGAAGCCGCGGACAAGCCTGTCGCGCTCATCTGGAAGGGCTCCAAGGACAAGGCCGAGGCCGAAGCCCAGGGGGACACCTGGGCCGACCTCGGGAAGCTGCTCGAGAAGACGGGCCTCTCCCTTCCGGACGGCTACCCCAAACTCGTCGAGAGCAAGACCGTCCCGGGCCTCAAGCCCGGCTTCCGGGTCTGGCTCCTGGGCACGTGCCCGTCCGACGAGGGGGGCCCCGTCCTCGAACACCTCAAGCTGCTCGCCCCGGGGACCTACTCCCGCCCCGTGAAGCTCCCCGCGAAGAAGCTCGCCTGTCCCAAGCCGCCGGACTCCCCGCTGCGGGCCCGGGACGAGGTCCTCAAGCTCTCCTCGGGGGAAACCCTGCGCGTGTTCACCCAGGAGGAGACGGAGTCCCCCGACGAGGAGGGACGCGGAGACTCCATCTCCCGGACCCGGTTCCACTTCGTCCTCTTCGGCAAGGGCGGCGAGGTCCTCGCCACGGAGGACGCCGAGGGCGACCTGGACGTCAGCGGAAATGACCCGGGCTCGGGCCCCACCTCCTATCGCTGCAACGGCACGAGCATCGAAACGCAGGAGGACGACGGCAAGATGGTCCTCACCCGCCACTGCTCCGCCAACGCCTTCGCCGAGTGCGGCTCCATGCTGTCCGCGGACGAGAGCGTCACCGTGACCGTGACCGACGGCGCCGTGTCCGCGAGCCCCATGGAGCGCACGGACGTCGAGTACGCTGAATGCGACTGAGCGCCCCGCTCAGGGGAAGCGGTACACGGTGACGTAGCCGTCCTGGTGCACCATCTCGCCGCCCAGTTCGTCCGTGATGAACTGGTGGCGGACGGGGTGGAAGAAGTGCGTCACGTACCACTTGAAGTGGTGCTCCTTCAGGTAGCGCCGCATCTCATCGCGCTCCTCCGGCGTGACGGTGCCGAACGCGTTGCGCATCCCTTCCGCCGCGCGGATGAGCCGCGAGTTCACCAGCGCCGACTCCCGCACCGGCAGCCGGGACAGCCGGGCGTACGACACCGGCTTGCCGTGGAACATCTGCTCCCACTGCCCCTGCACGTTGTCCGTCAGCACCGCCGCGGGCATGGGCGCGTCGCGAATCTCGTCGAACACCGGCGGCAGCCGGGGAATGGAGGGCACCACCATCTGGAGGCCCCGGTACTCCACGTTCGGCACCAGCGCCACCGCGAGCGCCACCGCCACGCCCAGCCGCGCATCACGCCGGGACGCCCACGCGCCCGCGTGTGCCGCGGCGAACGCCACCAGCACCGACAGCGACAGGAGCGTGAGCAGGATGAAGCGCACCGGCATGCCCCCGCGTGAGAACAGCGGCACCACGTGCTTGAACACGACGTACGGCATCGGAATCTGGACCTTGAGCGGCACGTTGAACGCCGTCAGCGGCTCCGCCAGCGACAGATAGACGGCCAGCCCCAGCAACAGCAGCACGTCCCGCCGCCACACCCGCTCCCGCCACGCGGGCACCAGCGCCACCGCGAGCGCGACGGCGAAGAGCAGCACCACCGGCGACACCCGGTCCTCCAGGCCGATGTTGAGCACCGTGCCCATGGACAGCACCGCGAAGCCCAGCCCCAGCCCCAGCCACCGGCGTCCCTCCGGCACGCCCCGCCACAGCGCGAAGACGGCCAACAGCGGCGTCAGCCAGCCCAGGAAGGTGCCGGTCTCCTCCGCGTTGGTCGACATCTTCATGCGCATGACGTTCTGGGAGAACTCGCGCGCCTTCGCGGGCAGCTCCGCCATCCAGGCCGAGCGCGTGTCCGGAATGAAGAACGCGTACAGGTCCGTGAAGTAGTCGGAGTCGCCGTGGTGGATCTGCAGCGGCGCGGGGAACGCATGCAGGAGCAGCGGCACCATGGGCGGCACGCACGCGAGCCCCGCCGTGATTCCCGCCACCGCCGCCCGGCGCACGAGCGGATCCTTCCACGTGTCCAGGGACAAGAGCGGCCCCCGCTTCCACCGCTCCGCCACCACCCACAGGAGCGAGAAGAGCGCGATGTAGACGAGGTAGTAGTAGTCACACAGCAACACGTACAACGCGCACAGCGCCAGCCCCACCAGCCACTTGCGCTTGCCCTCGTCCAGCCAGCGGAAGAAGAAGAGCAGGTAGAGCGGCAGCCCCTCCAGCGCGGAGAGGTTCAGGTGCGCCGTCGCGTGGGTGAGGTGGTAGCGCGAGAAGTTGAACACGCACGCGCCCGCCAGCGCCGCGGCCGCGGCGAGCCACGGCCCATGGCCCGCGCGCTCCAGCAGGTAGCGAAAGAGCAGCCACGACGTGTAGCCCGTCAGCACGAACGAGCCGAACAGCACCACGTTGTACGCCGTCTCCACGGACATGAACGGCAGCAGCACCACGCCCCACAGCGTCTTCGCGGGGGCCAGCGTGTGCCAGTACAGCTCGGCGCCCAGGGGCCAGTGGAGGAAGGGCACGAAGAAGGGGTTCTGCGGCTGCACCCAGAGGGCCTGCCGCATCCACCACAGGTGCCACATGTTCATGTAGACGTCTTCGCGTCCGCCCATCACGTATCCCTTCATCTGGGACACGAGCGGCCAGGTGTGGAACGCCGACAGCGCGAAGAACGTGAGCAGCACCAGCGGGTGCAGCACCCGCCGCATCAAGGGGGACATAGGCGCGAGGGACAACTCAGAGGGGCCGCTCGGCGGCCATCAGCATGTTGTCGCCCAGATTGAACGGGACGGACCAGTTGGACGGCACGCCCCGCCGCACCAACTCCAGCACCGGCGCCGCGGGCGTGAAGCTCGCGCCCACCTTCCGCAGCAGGTAGTCCGCGGAGATGATGTGCGTGTACGTCCGGACGTCCGTGACGCGGAAGCCCACCTCCTCCAGCAGCATCGCCAGGGTGCGGCGGCCGAAATAGAAGAGGTGCATGTCCATCAGCCACGGCCACTGCCCGCCCATGAGGCGCGCCAGCAGGCTGCCCGCGTCGATGGTGGACAGGTAGACGCGGCCGCCGGGGCGCACCAGCTGGAGCGCCGCCTTCAGCTCCTCGCGCGGATCCGCGAAGTGCTCCACCACGTCCCACAGCGTCACCACGTCGTACTGAAGGCCCATCGCCGCCAGCTCCCGCAAGGGGACGCCGTGCACCGTGAAGCCCAGGCTCCGCGCGTTGCCGGCCGCCCAGCGCGACAGCTCCAGTCCCTCCGGGCGGAAGCCCGCCTCGCGCGCCACATCCAGGAAGTAGCCGCAGTAGGCCCCCACATCCAGCAGCGTGCGGTTCTGGGCCGGGCCCAGCTCGCGCAGCACGCGGCGGAAGGTGTGGTAGCGGTTGTCCTTCTCCGCGACGTAGAGCGGGTCCTCCACGTCCTGGTACGCCTGGAGCAGTGTGTCCGGGGACAAGAGGGGCCACTGGAACATCATCCCGCAGTCCTCGCAGCCCCAGATGGGCGGGTGGCTCCGGTGGCCAAAGGACGTGCAGTTGTAGGCCGCCGCACCCTGGGCCTGTGTGCCGCCGCGCGCCCGGTGACGCAGCCGCAGGCGCCCTCCCTTGCACAGGTAACAGGCATCCGGCACCGGGGTCAGGTGCGGTTCGGAGGCGCGACGAGCGGCGTTGTCCATCATGGCGGCGCACCGTAGCCGCTGGGGCCCACCGCCTCAACACGTCGGGCGGGGCAAATCCGGCCCATGACGTCCGTCGCACCCGCCAGCTTCCAGGCCCTAAGCTGCCTGCCTCCCTTCCCCCTCGAAGTCCCGTGACATGCGCGCCTTGAACGACCCCGCCTCCACTCCTGCCCCGGTGCTCCAACTGGGACTCCCGGGCTTCTCCTTCGAAGACCTGTACCGTCCCAGTGGCCTGCGCCGGCTGGCGGAGCGCTTCGACGCGCGACTCCAGGGCGACGCGCCCGACCTGTTCCAGGCATTCGACGCCTACCGCAGGTCCGGAGGCACCAGTCCCACCGGCCCGGCGGAATCCGAGCTGCTCATCCAGGTGGCCCGCCACGTCTCGCGCTTCATCGCCACGCTCTTCGGCATCACGCCGGAGTCCGAGCGGCTGGCCCGCCACCTGCGCGGCGAGCTGCCCCTCTTCGACTTCAAGCGCGAGTTCATCACGCGCCGCGTCTTCAAGAAGGGCGCGCAGGAGCGCCCGACGCTCGCGGAGTTCCCGTCGCTGGACGAGCGCATGCGCCTGCTCATGCGGCTGGGCTTCCCGGACGCGCTCGCGCAAGACGACCTGGAGCGAGGCCTGGCGGAGTCCATCCTCACGCTGCTCGACCTGGAGCGGCTCTACTCCGGCAACCTGCCTCCCGCGAACCAGGAGCGCGCCCCCGCCCTGCGTGAGCGCTGGGCCGCCCTGCGCGCCGCGCTCACCGCAACCCCCGAGGGCCTGGACGCGTTCGGCTCCAGCCTGGTGACGAAGGGCGACGACGCGGCGGAGCTCCAGGCCGTGCGCGCGCTGCTGTCGCTGGCGGACCGGTGGACGTACGCCCGCGCGCTGCACCCGGAGACCAGGGCCCTCTTCCACACCTGGGCCACGCTGCGGCTGCCCAAGCCGCTGGTGTTCGACCAGCTGGTGCAGCTGCGGCGCCCGGACGCCCAGATGGAGGAGAAGACGGAGGGCCTGGAGCACCACCTGCGCCACCGGGACGGCTTCAAGCTCACCGACCGCCGGGGCACCCCGCGCGACGTGATGAACGAGGTGGACTACTGCGTCATCTGCCACGAGCGACAGAAGGACTCGTGCAGCAAGGGCTTCCCCGCGAAGGACCCGGTGGCGGAGGGGCACTCGTTCAAGAAGAACCCGCTGGGCATCCCGCTCACCGGCTGTCCGCTGGACGAGCGCATCTCCGAGGCGCACGCGCTCAAGCGCGAGGGAGATTCCGTGGCCGCGCTGGCCATGGTGACGCTGGACAACCCCATGTGCGCGGGCACCGGCCACCGCATCTGCAACGACTGCATGAAGGCCTGCATCTTCCAGAAGCAGGAGCCGGTGAACATCCCGCTGGCGGAGACGGCCACGCTCACGGACGTGCTGGCGCTGCCGTGGGGCTTCGAAATCCACGGCCTGCTCACGCGCTGGAACCCGCTCAACATCCACCGTCCGTACGCCCTGCCCTACGTGGGCCGCAACGTGATGGTGGTGGGCCTGGGCCCCGCCGGATACACGCTGTCGCACTACCTGCTCAACGAAGGCTTCGCCGTCACCGGCGTGGACGGCCTCAAGATTGAGCCGTTCCCCGACGAGCTGGTGGGCCGCGACGGACACGCGCTCCAGCCCATCCATGACTGGAGCAAGCTGACGCGCGAGCTGGACGAGCGCGTGCTGGAGGGCTTCGGCGGCGTGTCCGAGTACGGAATCACCGTGCGCTGGGACAAGAACTTCCTCACGCTCATCCACCTGACGCTCGCGCGCAGGGAGGGCATGCGCATCTACGGCGGCATCCGCTTCGGCGGCACGCTGACGGTGGAGGACGCATGGGCGCTGGGCTTCGACCACGTGGCCATCGCCGCGGGCGCGGGCCGCCCCACCATCATCGGGATGAAGAACAACCTCATCCGGGGCATCCGCAAGGCGTCCGACTTCCTGATGGCGCTGCAGCTCACGGGCGCCTTCAAGCGCGACTCACTGGCGAACCTCCAGGTGCAGCTGCCCGCCATCGTCATCGGCGGCGGCCTCACCGGAATCGACACCGCCACGGAGCTGATGGCGTACTACCCGGTGCAGGTGGAGAAGACGCTGGAGCGCCACGAGAAGCTGGTGGCGGACCTGGGTGAGGCCCCCGTCCTCGCGCGCCTGGACGCCGAGGAGCGCGCCACCTACCAGACCTTCCTGGAGCACGGCCGCGCCATCCGCGCCGAGCGCCACAAGGCCCAGGCGGAAGGCCGCGCTCCGGACTTCATCCACCTGGTGCGCGCATGGGGCGGCGTGAGCCTGGTGTACCGCCGGGGCCTCACGGAGTCCCCCGCCTACCGCCTCAACCACGAGGAGGTGTCCAAGGCGCTGGAGGAGGGCATCCGCTTCATCGAACGGATGAGCCCCACGGAGGCGCTGCAAGACGACTCGGGCGCGGTGCGAGCCATCCGCTTCGAGCGCATGGTGACGGTGGACGGCAAGCTCAAGGGAAGCGGCCAGTTCTTCGAGCTGCCCGCGAAGACGGTCTGCGTGGCCGCGGGCACCTCCCCCAACGTCACCTACGAGAAGGAGTACCCGGGCACCTTCCAGCTCGACGAGGCGAAGGAGTACTTCCAGGGCCACGAGTTGGTGGAGGCCCCGGGCTCGGAAGCTGGCTTCAAGCTCCAGCCGGTGGAGGCCCAGGAGGATCCCGAGGCGAAGGTGGGCTTCTTCACGTCCTACCAACGCGACGGCCGCTTCGTGTCCTTCTACGGCGACAACCACCCGACCTACGCGGGCAACGTGGTGAAGGCCATGGCCAGCGCGAAGGACGGCCACCCACAGGTGGCGCGCCTGTTCGCCAAGGAGGTCGCGGGCCTGGACTTCCACGACACGGCCGCGCAGGACGCGCGCGAGTCGAAGCGCGCCGCCCACTTCGCGAAGCTGGACGAGGCCTTCCTCGCCACCGTCGTCGGAGTGAACCGGCTCACGCCGACCATCGTGGAGGTGGTGGTGAAGGCGCCCTTCGCCGCCAGCCACTTCTCCCCCGGCCAGTTCTACCGGCTCCAGAACTTCGAGCGGAACGCGCCGCTCGTGGACGGCGTGCGCCTCACGATGGAAGGCCTGGCCCTCACGGGCGCGTGGGTGGACAAGGAGAAGGGCCTGATGGGCACCATCGTGCTGGAGATGGGCTCCTCCTCCCGCCTGTGCGCGGCGCTCAAGCCCGGCGAGCCCGTGGTGCTGATGGGCCCCACGGGCGCGCCCACGGAGATTGGCCACAACGAGACGGTGGTGCTGGTGGGCGGCGGCCTGGGCAACGCGGTGCTCTTCTCCATCGCGCGCTCGCTCAAGGCGGCGGGCTGCCGCGTGGTGTACTTCGCGGGCTACCGGCTGAAGGCGGACTCGTTCAAGCAGGATGAGATTGAAGCGGGCACCGACCAGGTCATCTGGTCCGTGGACTCCGGCGACCTGCTGGACGTGCGCCGCTCACAGGACGCGGCCTTCCGGGGCAACGTGGTGCAGGCCATGGTGGCGTACGCGGAAGGGAAGCTGGGCGTGAAGCCCGTCATCTCCCTGAGCGAGGTGGACCGCATCATCGCCATCGGCTCGGACCGGATGATGCGCGCGGTGGCGGAGGCGCGGCACGGCGTGCTCCAGCCGTTCCTCAAGCCGGGTCACGAAGCCATCGGGTCCATCAACTCCCCCATGCAGTGCATGATGAAGGAGATCTGCGCCCAGTGCCTCCAGCGGCACGTGGACCCCGTCACCGGCAAGGAGACGTGGGTCTTCTCCTGCTACAACCAGGACCAGCGGCTGGACCACGTGGACTTCGTCAACCTGAACCAGCGCCTGCGCGGCAACACGGTGCTGGAGAAGCAGGGTGACGCCTTCCTCGCGCAGCTCCTGAAGAAGGCGCCCCAGCTCCAGCGGGTGTAGCTACCGCCGCACGCCCGCGAAGGCCTTGAGCATGTCCTGGTAGTTCTTCGTCAGGTCGGCCTCGCGGGACAGCACCACGTCCACGTTGGCGTCGCCGAACTCCCGGCGCGCCTCCGGGAGCTTCTGGAAGGTCTCCACCTGGAGCCGCATGGACTCCACCTGCGGCGCCAGCTCCTTTTGCTGCTCCTCCGGCATGCGGGCCTGGAGCGCCTCCAGCTTCTTGAGCTCCTCCTCGTACTGGAGCGTGCGCCCCATCTGCCGCTGGCTGATGACGGCGGTGACGACCTCCGCGATGCGGTTGACCTCGTCCGTGGACAGCCCCGCCGCCTGGCGCGCGTCCGACTCCGCCTGCGCCTTGCGCTCGATGAGCTTCAGGCCGCTCTTGGCCTTCTCCATCGCCTGGGGCGTGCCCGCGTCCAGCAGCGGCCCCATGTCCTGCAGGCTGCGCATCAGCGACCCGTACACCTCCAGCATCTTGCGCTGGTAGCCGACGTACGCCTCCAGCTTCTCCTTCGTCACGGTGTAGGGACCGGACGGCGCGTCCTCCCCACCTTCCGCACCCTCCCCACCTTCCAGGCGGGCAACCGCCTCCCTGGCGTCACCGCCCCCTTCCGGGCCTTCCGCCGCGTCCTTTCGACACGCGGACAGGGCCAGGACGACGGCCAGACACCCCCACGACTTGCGCATGCCACCTCCCGTAACCGCCAATGGGTGGCCAGTGTATGCTCCGGCTGGCCCCCGCGAACGGCGGTTCCCGAACGCCCCCCACGGGCAGGCTGTTCCGGGCACTGAACATTCGCCTCATTACCTTTGACCAACTGGGCCACGGTCATGTACGAACCGCGGTCCTGTCGCGATCGGTGGAGGGACTTTGAGGATTTTCCTGGTAAGGCACGGCGATGCGGACGCAGAGATCCCCGAGGGGCTCGGCGACGAGGCGCGCGCGCTGACCGCGAAGGCCCGTACGAACGTCGCAGCGCATTTCGCGTCGCTGTCCGAGCGCATGGGGCCCATCAGCCTCATCCTCACCAGCCCGCTGGTGCGCACGGTGCAGACGGCGCAGATCCTCTCCAACTCGGTGAAGCATGAAGGCCTCCTGCGGGTGCATCGCTGCCTGCTGCCGGACATGCCGGTGGGCGCGGTGGAGCCCGTGCTCAAGGAGTACTCCGACGAGAACCTCGTCCTGGTGGGCCACCAGCCCTCCATGGGCGCGCTCGCGGCGCACCTCCTGGGGATGCAGTCCTTCCCCAAGCCGGTGAACCCGGGCACGGTCATCGCCATGGAGTGGCCGGACACGCCCACCAGCACGGAGGACCAGGTGCCTGGCGAGAAGGGGGAGAACCCCCCGGCGCAGCACCTGAAGTTCCTGTTCTACTCCGCCCCCGGCCAGCAGGTCCTCGACGTCATCCAGTGACGTCCGGGAGCGCGCGGCCATGATGGACGAAGCCCGCTACCATTCCCTCGTGGCCGCCGCGTTCAAGCGCATCCTGGCGGCCGCGGACACCTTCGACCCGGACGTGCTGGAAGCCGAAGCCACCGGTGACAAGGTGACGCTCACGGCCGCGTCCGGCGAGAAGTGCATCATCAACACCCAGCGCGCCGTCTGGCAGATCTGGGTGGCCGGACAGGGCCAGGGCATCCACTTCAGCCACGACGACGCCACCCGCGCCTGGAAGGACGACAAGGGCAAGGGGCTGGAGCTGTTCGCCTTCGTGTCGGACGTGGTGCGGCACCTCACCGGCGAAGCGCTCGTCTACCCGTCCTGAAGAGGCCGTCCTGAAGAGGCCGTCCTGAAGGCCCGTCTGGGTTCCTTCTGAAGTCCGGAAGGAGGCCCGTGGCGCTTCAAGCCACGGGCTTCCAGGAGTGACGACTCAAACCGTCATCACTTCCTTCTCCTTCTTGGCGACCAGGTCGTCCACCTGCTTGATGCCGGCGTCGGTCGCCTTCTGGACCTCTTCGGTGCGGCGCTTGAGGTCGTCCTCGGTGATCTTCTTGTCCTTCAGCTGAGTCTTGAGGGCCTCGTTCGCGTCGCGGCGGATGTTGCGGATGGCGACCTTGTGCTCCTCGCCCTTCTCCTTCACCTGCTTCGCGATCTTCTTGCGGGTCTCCTCGGTGAGCGGAGGAAAGGGCAGGCGGATCATCTCGCCGTCGTTCATCGGGTTGACGTCGAGGTTCGCCTCACGCAGGGCCTTCTCGATGTCCTTCAGCACGCCCTTGTCCCAGGGCTTGATGACGATGAGGCGGGGCTCCGGCGCGCTGATGCTGGCAACACCATTGAGCGGCGTGGGCGTCCCGTACTGGTTCACCTTGATGCCGTCCAGGATGTTGGTGTTCGCCCGGCCGGTGCGCGCCTTGGCCAGCTCCCGCTTGAGGTCTTCCACCGACTTGTCGATACGGCCCTTCAGATCCGCCGTGTCAGCCATTGTGCGTCTCCTGTGAGAAGTGGGGGTGTTGTCAGTCCCGTCCGTGGCGCCTCTAGGCCCAGACCGTCTCGGCCGCGCCGACGACGGTGCCGAACTCGCCGTGGCTCGTGACGGCGCGCTGGATGTTCCCGCGCGTGCCCAGGTCGAACACGATGATGGGCAGCTTGTTGTCCATGCACAGCGAGATGGCCGTGGAGTCCATCACGTTGAGGTTCTGCTTGAGGACGTCCATGTACGTGAGCGACCGGTAGCGCTTCGCGGTCGGGTCCTTCTTCGGGTCCGCGTTGTAGACGCCGTCCACCTTGGTGGCCTTGAGGATGACCTGCGCGTTGATTTCCATCGCGCGCAGCGACGCGGCCGTGTCGGTGGTGAAGTAGGGGTTGCCCGTGCCCGCGGCGAAGATGACGACGCGGCCCTTCTCCAGGTGCCGCACGGCGCGCCGGCGGATGTAGGGCTCGGCGATCTGCTCCATCTTGATGGCGGACTGCACGCGCGTCTTCAGCCCCTGCTTCTCCAGCGAGTCCTGCAGCGCCATGGAGTTGATGCAGGTGGCGAGCATGCCCATGTAGTCCGCGCTCGCGCGGTCCATGCCCTCCGTGGCGCCCGCGACGCCGCGGAAGATGTTGCCGCCGCCAATCACGAGGGCGATTTCCAGGCCCGTTCTGGAGAGCTCCGCGACTTCTTCAGCGATGCGCGTGAGGGTGGGCGGGTGGATGCCGTACTTCCCCTCGCCCATCAGGGCTTCGCCCGACAGTTTGAGGAGGATGCGCTTGTAGGGAGAGGTGGATTCGGACATACGCGACCGCTTCTATCCCCCGCCCCGCGCTCAGGCAACGACGGAAGTCGTGACACGCGCCGCACCGTCCGATGCCGGGCGGACGGACGCGAAGGAAGCGGGCCCTGGAATAGCAAGGGCCGCGTTCCCGGCGCCCCTCCCCTGTGAGGAAGAGCCCCAGGCACGCGGCCCCAGGGTGAGACGGATGGGACGAAGGCTTTAGGCCTGGCCCAGCGTCTTGGCGACCTCGGCGGCCAGGTCGTCCTTCTTCTTCTCGATGCCCTCACCCACCTCGAAGCGGGCGAAGCGGCGCACGGAGACCTTCTCGCCAATCTTGGCGGCGCGCTCGTTGATCATCTCGCCGACCTTCTTCTTGTCGTCCTTCACCCAGAGCTGGTCCACCAGGCAGACGCCCTCGTAGTACTTCTCCATCTTGCCCACGAGGATCTTCTCCAGCATCGCCTCGGGCTTGCCCTGCTGCTTGAGCAGCTCGCGCTGGATCTCCTTCTCCTTGTCCATGGCGTCGGAGGGGACCTCCTCGCGGCGGACGAACTTGGGGTTGGCCGCGGCGATCTGCATGGCCACTTCCTTCGCCAGGTCCTGGAAGTCCGGGTTGCGAGCGACGAAGTCCGTCTCGCAGTTGACCTCCACGATGACGCCGATGCGGCCGCCGTGGATGTAGGAGGTCACGATGCCTTCGGCGGCGACGCGGCCCGCCTTGCCCTCGGCCTTGGAGATGCCCTTCTTGCGCAGCCACTCCTCGGCCTTCGCGAAGTCGCCACCGGACTCGGCCAGCGCCTTCTTGCAGTCCATCATGCCGGCGTTGGTGCGCTCGCGGAGGTCCTTCACCATCTGGGCGGTGATCTCAGCCATGTCGTATCTCTTTCTTCATCGGCTCCGAGCCCGGCGGCGTGCGCAGGGGGCGGAGGACTGGGGTTCTGGGTACTGACGCCAAGGACGTAGAAAATGGAGACGGCCGGACAGCAGGCCTTGAGAGGTGCCGCCCGGCCGAACTCCGGATACCGCGCTTTGGGAAAGCGATGAGGCCGGGCGGTTACTCCGCCGGCGTGCTCTCGCCGCCACCCTCGGGCGCCTGCTCCGTGGTGGTCGCGGTGGCCTTCATCTCCACGACGGGGCCACGGCGCTCACCGCCACGGTCACCGCCGCCACGGCGGTCGTCACGGTCGCGGCGGTCGCCACGGCGCGGGCCACGGCGGTCGTCACGGCGGTCGTCACGGCCCTCGCGCTCCTCCTGCTCGTCGCGCTCGGCGGCGCCGGACGCACGGTAGCGGGCCGCACCCTCGAGGCACGCATCCGCGATCTTCGACGTGAAGAGCTTGATGGAGCGGATGGCGTCGTCGTTGCCCGGGATGACGAAGTCGATGCCGTCCGGATCGCAGTTGGTGTCCACCAGACCAATCACCGGGATGCCCAGGCGGGTGGCCTCGTGGATGGCGATGTGCTCCTTCTTCGGGTCGATGACGAAGACGCAGCGGGGCAGCTTCGCCATGTCCTTCACGCCGCCCAGGTTCTTCTCCAGCTTCTCGCGCTCACGGTCGAGCTGGGCGACTTCCTTCTTGGGCAGGCGCTCGAAGGTGCCGTCCTCGGACATCTTCTCCAGGAGCTTCAGGCGGTCGATGCCCTGCTTGATGGTCTTGAAGTTCGTCAGCGTGCCACCCAGCCAGCGGCTGGTGACGTGGAACTGACCGGCGCGGGCGGCCTCCTCCTGGATGACGTCCTGCGCCTGCTTCTTGGTGCCAACGAAGAGCACCGACCCGCCGCGGGCCGTGATGTCCGCCACGAAGCGGAAGGCCGCGCGGGCCATCGTCACGGTCTTCTGCAGGTCGATGATGTAGATGCCGTTGCGGGCACCGAAGATGTAGGGCTTCATCTTCGGGTTCCAGCGCTTGGTCTGGTGGCCGAAGTGAACGCCGGCCTCGAGGAGCTGGCGCATCGTGATGCCGCTGGCAGCGGCCATCGCCTGGGCCTGCGTCTGCGTATCCTGCTGGGTATCCATGGTGCGTGTACCTTCCGGTTGTTCCGCCACGCGCGTTGAGACAGCTGCCAGTCCTGGCCCTTCCACCGTGGAGGGGCACCGGGGGACCGGTGACACGCGTGTGAGTAGTGGGTGCTGCTGACTGCCTCGGGCGGTGAAGCCCGGCCCCTACATAACAGGGCGCGGCGTCCTTAGCAGAACGCTCGCGAGGGGCGCAAGCTTCGGCACACCGTCCGTCCGGCTCCCACCGGCCCGGGGTTGCTCCCCTCCCCTCCAGGAAGGCGACCGGCGCGGCCCCCACTCCCCTTGCCGGGGAGGGCGACCGCGCCGGAGGGCGCTTCCATCAGGTGTTCAGCGGCCTCAGGGGTTCGCTTCGTTGGCCCCGTGGCACTTCTTGTACTTGCGGCCGCTGCCGCAGGGGCAGGGCTCGTTGCGGCCCACGGGCTTGGGGGCGCCAGCGGCCTCGCGCTGGGCGACCGGGGTGGCGGTGGCCTCCTCGAGCTTCCCCTCGGCGTCCGCGCGGCCCTCCACGGCCTTCTTCTGCTGCTGGGCCAGCTGGCGCTGGATGCGGGCGGTCTCCTCCGCGGCGTTGGAGGCGGAGCGGGCCTGGACGCGCATCATCTGGCTGACGAACTGCGTCTTGATGGCGTCCAGCATCTGCATGAAGCCCGTGTAGCCTTCCTTCTTGTACTCCTGCTTCGGGTCCTTCTGGCCGTAGCCGCGCAGGCCGATGCCCTGGCGCAGGTGGTCCATGGCCAGCAGGTGGTCCTTCCACAGCTGGTCGATGGTGGCCAGGTACCGGTACTGCAGGAAGCGCATGAAGTCTTCGCCGAACTCCTGCTCGCGGGCGGTGAAGACCTTCTCCGCCGCGGCGTAGATCTGCTCCTGGAGCTCGTCGCGGTTGCCGACGCCCTCGAAGGCCATCTCCAGGTTGAGCGACTCCTTCACGGAGTTGGCCAGCGAGGCGATGTCCCAGGTGTCGGAGCTGCGCGTGGGGGCGTAGGTGTCCGTCATGGACACGACGACGTCCTCCACGGCATCCAGCACCATCTCCCGGAAGTCCGCCCAGGAGATGACGCGCTCGGAGCGCGTCTTCACGCGCGTCTTCACGTCCTCCTCGTACTCCACGAGCGGGATGCCCGCGCCCGACGCGAGCACCTGGCGGCGCAGCTTGTAGATGGTGCGCCGCTGCTGGTTCATCACGTCGTCGTACTCGAGCAGGTTCTTGCGGATGTCGAAGTTGTGGCCTTCGACCCGCTTCTGCGCGCTCTCGATGGCGCGCGAGAGCCAGATGTGCTCGATGACCTCGCCCTCCTCCATGCCCAGGCGCTCCATCAGCATCTGGATGCGCTCGGACCCGAAGATGCGCATCAGGTCGTCTTCCAGGGACAGGAAGAAGCGGCTGGCGCCCGGGTCACCCTGGCGGCCGGCGCGGCCACGCAGCTGGTTGTCCACGCGGCGGGACTCGTGGCGCTCCGTGCCGATGATGAAGAGGCCGCCGGCGGCCATGACCTCTTCACGCTCGCGCTTGGTGAGCGCCTCGTTGTTCGCCTTCGTCTCCGCGAAGCGCTTCTCGTAGTCCGCCAGGGCCGCCTGGTAGCCGGTGAGGTCCAGCGGCTGACCGTCCACGGCCTCCGGGGGCTCCGGCGGCGCGCCCATCTCGCCCTTGGTCATGACCTCCGCGTTGCCGCCCAGGAGGATGTCCGTGCCGCGGCCGGCCATGTTGGTGGAGATGGTGACCGCGCCCTTGCGGCCCGCCTGCGCGACGATGTCCGCCTCGCGCTGGTGCGCCTTGGCGTTGAGGACGTTGTGGGCCACGCCGCGCTTCTTGAGGAAGTTGGACACCACCTCGCTCTTGGCGATGGACACCGTGCCCACGAGCACCGGCTGACCGGCCTTGTTCAGCTCTTCAATCTGGGCGGCGACGGCCTCGAACTTCTCGCGCTCCGTCTTGTAGACCACGTCCTGTTCGTCGCGGCGCTGCGCGTTGCGGTTCGTCGGGATGACGCGCACGTCCAGGTTGTAGATCTTCGCGAACTCTTCGGCTTCCGTGTCCGCGGTGCCCGTCATGCCGGACAGCTTGGAGTACATGCGGAAGTAGTTCTGGAACGAGACCGTGGCGAGCGTCTGGTTCTCGTTTTCGATCTTCACGCCCTCCTTGGCCTCGATGGCCTGGTGGAGGCCGTCGGACCAGCGGCGGCCCGGCATGAGGCGGCCGGTGAACTCGTCGACGATCTGCACCTCGCCGTCCTTCACCACGTAGTCCTTGTCGCGCTTGTAGAGCGTGTGCGCGCGCAGGGCCTGCTCGACGTGGTGGAGGGTCTCGATTTCGCCCGGGTCGTAGAGGTTGCCGACGCTGAGGCGCTTCTGGAGCTTGTCGATGCCGTCGTCGGTGAGGGCCACCGAGCGGTGCTTCTCATCCAGGGTGTAGTCCTGGTCCGGCACGAGGCCCGGGATGACCTGGTCCACCCGGTAGTACTTGTCGGTGCTGTCCTCGGTGGGACCGGAGATGATGAGCGGCGTACGGGCCTCGTCGATGAGGATGGAGTCCACCTCGTCGACGATGGCGTAGTTGAGCTCGCGCTGGACGTAGTCCTGCAGACGGAACTTCATGTTGTCGCGCAGGTAGTCGAAGCCGAACTCGTTGTTCTGGCCGTACGTGATGTCCGAGCGGTACGCCTCCTGGCGCTGCTTGTCGGACAGCTCGTGGAGCACGCAGCCCGTCGTCATGCCCAGGAACTTGTAGACGCGGCCCATCCACTCCGCGTCGCGGCGGGCCAGGTAGTCGTTCACGGTGACGACGTGAACGCCGCGGCCGGACAGGGCGTTGAGGTAGGAGGGCAGCGTCGCGGTGAGCGTCTTGCCTTCACCAGTGCGCATCTCCGCGATGCAGCCCTCGTGCAGGAACATGCCGCCGATGAGCTGCACGTCGTAGTGGCGCTGGCCGATGACCCGGCTCGCCGCCTCACGGGTGAGGGCGAAGGCCTCGAAGAGCAGGTCGTCGAGCGGCTTGCCGTTCGCGATCTCCTGCTTCATCCGGGCGGTTTCGCGCGCGAAGTCGTCGTCCTGGAGGGCCTTCATGCGGCCTTCCAGTTCGTTGATGCGGGCGACCTTCAGGCGGGCTTTCTTGAGCTCGCGCTCATTCTTGGTCCCGATGAGCTTCTTTAGCGTCCATTCAATCATGTTGGCTCTCTCGCCGGAGGATCCACGAAGGAGCGCGGCGAGTGAAGGGAATTCCCAGGAGATGTAAGGGAGAACCAGACCAAAACCACGCGCGCCCCCCGAAACTTCCTCTCGGCTGGCCGCCCGGCGCGCGGTGGCCCAGAGTAAAGCGGAACCGAGTCCACGCAATGTCCCCTAAGCAGATTCACCGTCCCCGCGCCGCGAAGAGTTCTTCCGGCCGCTCCTCCCCGGGCCCCCGCCGGCCAGGCGCCCCCTCCCGTCCCGGCAAGGCTTCACGCTCGGGTCCCCCCTCTCAAGGCAAGCCCGGCCCCAAGCCCGGCCCCCGTCCAGGAGGCAAGCCTGGCCCCAAGTCCGGCGGCAAGCCTGGTCCCAAGACCAGCGGCAAGCCCGCCCCCACACCCCGTGCCGGTGGCCCCGGACGCTCCGCCCCGGCCCCCATCGCCTCACCCGCGCCGCGCATCCCACCTCGGGCGCGCGTGCCATCCATGCCCGCACAGACGCTGGCGGCCCAGCCGGGCCGGTGGCTGTGGACCTGCCGGGAGGGCTTCGAGTCGCACCTGTTCGAGGAGCTGACCTGGGCTGGAGCGGGTCCCCGCCTCCTGGGGCCGGCCCTGGTCGAATCCGAACAGCGGCCGGAGGTCCCCCCCGCCTTTGGCCGGGCGGTGGAGCGGGTCATCGCCACCTGGGCGCCCCCGGGTGGAGCCCAGGTGCCGGTGGAGAACCTGGTGGCGGCGATGTCCGGGCTGCCCTCTCGCGTGCCCTGGCTCCTGAGGGCCTACACGCCGGACAGCGCGAAGGGCAACACGCAGGCGGGCCGCGCGGAAGCCCTGGAGGCGGCGGTGCGAGCCGCGCTCCCCGCGGGACGCCTGCTGGAGGACGACGGCCGGGCGCGCGAGGCGGGCGCCCTGCTGGTGGGCCTGTGCGTCGCGCCGGACGGAGTGCTGATGCTGGGCGCGGTGAGCGCCCGGGAAGCCCTGTCTCTTGCCCCGGGCGGGCGGAGGCGGATGAAGCGCGCGGGCGAGTCCCCTTCCCGCGCGGCGATGAAGCTGGAGGAGGCGCTGGACGGGCTGGCGCATGAGCCCGGGCGCGGCGACGTCTGCGTGGACCTGGGCGCGGCGCCGGGCGGCTGGACGCAGCGGCTGGTGGCGCGAGGGGCGCGGGTGGTGGCGGTGGACCCGGCGAAGCTGATGCCGGAGCTGGCGAAGAACCCGCGCGTCCAGCACGTACAGGAGAGCGCCTTCGCCTACGCCCCGGAGGAGTCCGCGGACTGGCTCTTCTGCGACATGGCGTGGCGGCCCCTGGAGGTCGCGCAGCTGTTGGCCAAGTGGGGCCGGCGCCGCTGGGCGCGCAACCTGGTGGCCAACATCAAGCTGCCCATGAAGGACAAGAACCCGCTGCTCCTGCGCGTGCGCCAGACGCTCGTGGAGGACGGGGGCTGGGAGGGCCTCACCGTCCGCCAGCTCTACCATGACCGGGACGAGGTGACCGTCACGGCGCATCGGATGCGCTGAGGGCTCCGGATGCGCTGAAGGCGACGGAGCGGGCGTGGGGAGAAGCTTTCCTGCGCCCGCGGCGTGTCCGCGCTACACACGCGGACACGATGCCCTACTCACTCGACGACGCCACCGCCACCGCCCTCGTCGCCCTCCACCCCCGGGCCGCGCGCCCGGGGCACGCCCAGGAGGCACCGCAGGCCGCCGCCCAGGAGCTCATCGCCGCCGAGCAGCGCCGGCGCGGCCAACCGGATGCCACCGGGGCCATGCACGTGCTGGCGCTCACCCAGGGCACGCTCCTCAAGGAGGAGTTCGACCTGTCCACGCACGCGCACCACGACGGCTGGCGCGTGGGCGCGGTGATGGTGGACGTGAAGGAGATGATCCACTTCAACGCGCGCTTCGGCTTCCCCGCCGGGGACGCGCTGCTCAAGGGCGTGGTGGCGTCGCTGGCCGCGCAGTACCCGGGCGCGCGCATCGTGCGCTTCCAGCCGGACGGCTTCGCGGTGCTGCTGCTGCCCACGTCCCAGCTCACCGTGCGCGAGGACAGCGCGGAGACGACTCGCGCGAGGCTGGCGGAGGACCTGCGCCCCTCGCTGCCTCCGGGCGCCTCTGGCACCGACGTGCCGGGCTTCACCGTGGCGCTGCTGGAGCTGACGGTGCACCAGCCGTCGCACTGGCAGGTGCTGGGGCCGCTCCTGTGGGCGGAGGTGGAGCGGGCCTACATCATGGAGCGCACCGGGCGGACGCACGGCCTTCAGCGGCGGCGCCTGCGCCTGGACGCGTTCCTTCCGGAGCCGGAAGGAACCTGAGGCGTCCCCGAGCTACCCGACGCCTACTCTTCCAGGATGAACTTGCGCGGGTTCTGTGGCACGCCGTTCACGCGCACCTCGTAGTGCAGGTGCGGGCCGGTGGAGCGGCCGGTGTTGCCCACCGCCGCGATGGGCGAGCCGCGCTTCACCCGGTCCCCGGCCTTCACCAAAATCTTGGACAGGTGGCCGTAGCGCGTCTTGATGCCGTAGCCGTGGTCGATGACGAGCACGTTGCCGTACCCGCCCTCCAGGCCCGCGAACACCACCGTGCCGTCAGACGGAGCGGAGACTTCCTTGCCGTGCGGGGCCGCGATGTCCAGGCCCGCGTGCGTCACGCGGTCCGCTGTGTACGGGTCCAGGCGCTGACCGAAATCGCTGGTCACCCAGCCGCGCGCCGGCCACACCGACGGCGTGGAGGCCAGGAGCGACTTCTGGTCCTGGAAGTAAGCCTGCAGGTCCTGGAGGCTCAGCTCCTGACGGGTGGCCTCCGCGGAGAGCCGGTCCAGGCGGCCCAGCATCATCTTGGGCGTGTCCGTGGTGGTCAGCTGGGTGAACTGCGTGTCCGTCGCGGGCGCCGCGGTGCCGGTCTCCGGCTCCGTGGGGCCCATGGCCAGGTTGCGCTGCGGATCCGACAGCAACGTCACCGCGCGCAGCTTCTGGTCGAAACGCTCCACGCGGTCCAGCGTCGAACCGATGTGCTCGATGCGCTCACGCACCGACTTCAGCTGCGAACGCAGCGTGAGGTTCTCCTCACGCAGGATGCGGTTCTCCGACGCGTCCGCCGCCACCTGGAGGTAGTGGATGCTCGCACCGGCGCCCAGGCCCGCCACCAGCATCACGCCCATGCCCACCTGCACCAGCCAGGAGCGCTGGATGGTGTAGCGCTTCACCGGAGCGTCGTGGTCCGGGATGACCATCAGCGTGAAGGACTTTTTGGCCACGGACCACTCCTGGGGAAACTCTTTCTCTACGTGGGACTTCCGGCGCCAGAAGCTAAGTCGCTCCCCGCGCTCGCAACACCTCCCCCACCCGCCGCCCCTCCCGCACCGTCACCCACTGGCGATTCTCAGTAAGTGGAAAGGTTGGGGCAGCTATCATCCGCATTTGAAGAGTGTCAAGGTCAACAGACTCCAGGGCGCGCCCCAATCGCGCCCCGAGTCCGGGCCCTACCCGCCCTGCATGCGCACGACGATGACGCTGATGTTGTCGTCGCCGCCGCGCTCATTGGCCAGGTCGATGAGGTGCTTGGGCACCTCCTCCAGGTTGGCGTGGCGCGCGACGGTGTCGTGGATCTCCCGGTCCTCCAGCATGTTCGCGAGGCCGTCCGAGCAGAGCAGGAACACGTCACCGGGCTCGGACACGAGCCCCATGACATCCACCTGGACCTCCTCCTCGAAGCCGACGGAGCGGGTGATGATGTTCTTGTACCGGGAGTGCTTGGCCTCTTCCGGTGTGATCATCCCCGCCTTGATCTGCTCGTTGACCAGAGAGTGGTCCTCGGAGATCTGCTGGATGAGGTCCCCGCGGATGAGGTACGCGCGACTGTCACCCACGTGGGCGAAGAAGGCGTGCTCGTCGCGGACCACCAGGGAGATGACTGTCGTGCCCATGCCGGACAGGCGCGCGTCATCCTGGGCGGTGAGGTAGATGGCCTGACAGGCCTTCTCCACCGCGCCCCGGAGCGCTTCCGGAATGGGCGAATCCTGGAGGTTGGGAACGCTGACGAAGGGGTTGTCCCGCCCTTCACGCGCGCGCCTCAGCTCTTTGTCGATGGTCTCGACGGCGATGCGCGACGCGGTACCACCACCCGCGTGCCCACCCATGCCGTCCGCCACGACGTAGAGCTGGAGCTCATCGTCAATGAGGAAGCTGTCCTCGTTGTGATTGCGCTTGCGCCCGACGTCCGTCAGGCCAGCGGAGATGACTTTATGGCGGGGGGCCGCGGTCTGCCCTGCGGTGCTGGACACGGGCCGGATGCTATGTGAGCCCATAAGTGGGGGCAAGGACGCGGACGAAAACTCGCGGTGCGTCATGCCCCTCCCCCTGGGTCACCCCTACCTGGTAGGCCCCCATTTCAGGCCGTCCGGCGCATCCGCCCCCGGGGGCTGTTGCCTTCCGGGCCGGTCTCCCGGCGCGCGCGGGGGGTGGCCCGGTGGGCCGAGCGCACCAGCGCCTCCGCCGCGCCCAACGCCTCACGGGTGACCTCCACGCCCGACATCATGCGCGCCAGCTCCTGGGTGCGCTCGGCGCCCGCCGAGAGCGGGAGCACCTGGGACACGGTGCGCTCGCCCTTCACGCTCTTGCGGATGAGCAGGTGCGCGTCCGCGTAGGCCGCCACCTGGGGCAGGTGCGTGATGCACAGCACCTGACGGTGGGAGCTGACCTCGCGAATCATCCGGCCGACCACGTCCGCGATGGCGCCGCTGACGCCCGCGTCCGCTTCATCCAGGATGTAGCAGCCGCACGCGTCACTGTCCGCCAGTGCACGTTTGAGCGCGAGCAGCAGCCGGCTCGCCTCACCGCCCGAGGCCACCTTGGCCAGGGGCCGCGCCGGCTCACCCGGGTTGGCGCTGAAGAAGAACTCCACTTCGTCCATGCCGTCCGGACGCAGCGTCTCCCCGGCGGTGACACGCACCTCGAAGGCGGCCTTGCCCATGGCCAGCCCGCCCAGGCCCTCGCGCACCTGCTGGGAGAAGGCCCCGGCGGAGGCCTTGCGCGCGCGGGACAGCGTCAGCGCCGCCTTGCGCGCCCGCTCCTCTACGCGCTTCCGCTCCTGGTTCAGCTCCTCCAGGATTTCGCGCCGGTTCTCCAGCGTGCCCAGCTCCGTCTCCAGCTCGCCGCGCTTCTTGAGGACGCCGTCCAGCGTGGAGCCGTGCTTGCGGCACAGCCGCTTGAGCGCGTCCAGCCGCTCCTCCACCTCGCCCAGCCGCCCGGGGTCGGACTCCAGCCCCTCCACGTAGCGGTTGAGCCGGCGCGAGGCCTCCTCCAGCTCCGACAGCGCCGTGCTGAGCGACTGCGCCACCGGCGCGAGCGTCGCGTCGCACTTGACGCCCTCGTGCACGAGCCCCAGCGCGCGCCCCACGATTTCGACCGCGGACGGCGCTTCGCCCGACACCAGCAGCTCCGCCTCCGCGCCCTGACGCTTGAGCTTCTGCGCGCTGCCCAGCCGCCGGCGCTCCGCGTCCAGCTTCACGTCCTCGCCGGCCTCCGGGTCCAGGCGCGTGATTTCGTCCAGTTGGAAGCGCAGGAACTCCGCGCGCTCGCGCACCTTGGCGTCGTCTCCGCCCAGCGCGTCCATGCGGGCATCCACTTCGCGCAGGTTCGCCCACTCGCGGCCGTACGCGGCCAGCGTTTCCTCCAGGCGGCCGTACTTGTCGAGCAGCACCCGGTGCAGCCCGGAGTCGAAGAGGCTCACGTGCTCATGCTGGCCGGCGATGTCCACCGCGCCCCGGGTGAGCTTCCCCAGCACGCCCAGCGTCACCAGCGCGCCGTTGACGTAGACCTTTCCGCGCCCGGTGCGCCCGAGCACGCGGCGCACGAGCACCTCCTCTCCCAGGTCCGGGAGGCCCAGTTCCTCCAGGCGCGCGGCCAGCACCGGTGTCCGGGCGAATACGCCCTCCACCGCCGCGTCCTCGCAGCCCGCACGGATGACGTCCGCATCCGCCCTGCCCCCGAGCAGAAGGCCCAGCGCGTCCACCAGAATGGACTTGCCGGCACCCGTCTCACCCGTGAGGACGGTGAGGCCCGCGCCGAACGCGACCTCCACCTCCTCAATCACCGCTACGTTCGAAATCCGAAGACCCAGCAGCACGCACGCCCTCCGCGGTCCGTACGACGGCCCCAACACCTGAACACCCTAGCAGGTCTTGGTGACACTGCACAGGTGTTCGGGTCGGGCGGACGGTGGGAGGGCGAGTGGGAGGGCGTGGCCTGTTGGCGCCACAACCATCTCCCACTCCCCGAGTCGCATCAGATTTCGGTGAACAGCTCCTGGATGTCCTGTTCGGTGAGGGTGCGGCCCATGTCGTCCCCATCCGTGCCCAGCACACCCGCGGCGAGTTCCCGCTTGCGGCGCTGGAGGCTGAGGATCTTCTCCTCGACCGTGCCGCGGGTAATCAGCTTGTAGCTGATGACCGCGCGAGTCTGGCCGATGCGGTGCGTACGGTCCGTGGCCTGGTCTTCCACCGCGGGGTTCCACCACGGGTCGAAGTGGATGACGTAGTCCGCGGCGGTGAGGTTCAAGCCGGTGCCGCCCGCCTTGAGGCTGATGAAGAAGAGCGGCGGGCCGTCAGGGCGGTTGTACTCGTCCACCTTGCCCATGCGGTCCTTGGTGCGGCCGTCCAGGTAGAGGTAGCGCAGGCCCTTCTTGTCCGCCTCCTGCTTGAGCAGCTCCAGCATCTCCGTGAACTGGCTGAAGACGAGCGCGCGGTGGCCTTCCGCCACCAGGTCCGCCACCAGCTCCATGAAGCGCTCGAGCTTCGCGCTGGACGGCAGCAGCGTGCCGGGCGGCATCTTGAGCAGACGCGGATCGCAGCAGACCTGACGCAGGCGCATCAGCGCGGCGAGGATGGAGACGCGGCTCCGCTTGAAGCCCACCTTCTCGATGGACTCGTTCACCTTGCGGCGGCTCTCCTCCAGGACCTCGCGGTAGAGCGCGGCCTGGCCGGGCTCCATCTCGCACCACGCGACGCTCTCCGTCTTCGGCGGCAGGTCCTTGGCCACCTCCGTCTTGAGGCGGCGCATGATGAACGGCTGGATGCGGCGGCGCAGCCGGTCCTTCGCGGTGGCGTCGTTGGCCACCTGGATGGGCTGCTCGTAGCGGTCGCTGAAGCCTTCCGCGCTGCCCAGGAAGCCGGGCATCAGGAAGTCGAAGATGCTCCAGAGCTCCGACAGGCGGTTCTCCAGCGGCGTACCGGTGAGCGCGAGGCGCGTCTCGCTGGGCAGCGACTTGCACGCCTGCGCGGTGGCGCTGTCCGCGTTCTTGATGTTCTGCGCCTCGTCCAGGATGACGTAGCGGAAGCCCACCTGGGACAGCTGCTCCAGGTCGCGGCGCACCAGCGCGTACGACGTGAGCACCAGGTCCATGCCCTTCAGGTCCTCCGCGCGCTCGCGGCGGTCCTGCCCGTGCCACACCATGGCCTTGAGGCCCGGCGTGAAGCGCTCCGCCTCGCGCTCCCAGTTGGCGAGCACGCTCGTGGGCGCGACCACCAGGGACGGCTTGCGGCCTTCGTCGTTGGCCACCTTCTGCATCAGGCTCAGGGACTGGATGGTCTTTCCCAGACCCATGTCGTCCGCGAGGATGCCGGACAGCCCGTGGCGCCGGAGGAACCAGAGCCAGGACAGGCCCGCCTCCTGGTAGTGGCGCAGCGTGGCCTGGAGTCCTTCCGGCACGGCCACCTTCGGCACGCCGGCGGACTCGCGCAGCGCGAGCATGGCCTGACGGGCCTTGGCCTCCACCTCGGTGAACTCGCCCAGGTCCGCGAGCAGGTCCAGGGCCACGGCCTGGTGCAGCGGCAGCCGCGTGCGCGTGCGGCCCGGCATGGCGCCGGCCTCCTCCAGGAGGTCCGCCACGCGCTTGATTTCCGCGACGTCCGCTTCCGCGAAGGAGCCGTCCTTCAGGGGGATGAACTTGCGGCCGGAGTCCAGCCACATGCGCACGGCGCCCAGGTCCACGGCCTGGTCGTCGGTGACGAACTCCGCGTCCAGGTCGAACCACTGCACGCCGCTCATGCCCACGCGGATGCGCGGCTTGAGCTTCGGGCGCAGCCGGACCTTGGGCGCCGACACTCCGTAGCGCTCCCACTCGGCGGGAAGGCTCGCCAGGCCGCGCGCCCAGAACTCCAGGGCCACGTCACCCGTCGCGTCGAACGCCTGCGAGGCCTGATCAAAGCGCAGCCCCTGGTCGAGCAGCACCTTGCCCGCGGCGCGCTCCACCTCATCGCGGCGGCGGTACAGCTTGCGCGAGTCGTCGCCCACGCCGCTGGCGTAGCCCAGGTGCGTGGCCGTGGGGGACACCGCCACCGTCGTCTGGCCGTATCTCGCGGCCAGCTGCACCTTCACGCGCTCGGCGGCGCCTTCCAGTGTGACGACGAAGCGCGGCTCCACCGACTCGTCCACTTCGATGTCGTCCGCCTTCAACGACATGCGGAAGCGCGGCAGGTGCGCGGCGAAGAACGTCAGCACCCGGTCCAGTTGCCCGGACGGGAAGGCCATGGTCGGTTCCAGCAGCCACTTGCGCAGCAAGCGCGGCGGGAAGTCCGGCTCCACGGCGTGGAGGTTCTGCGCCTGGATGACGTACGTGCGCCGGCCCGCGAGCACGATGACGTCCTTGAGCGGGTAGCCCACGCCGTCCGGGAACAGCAGCTCAATCTGCGCGGTGGCGCCATCCGGACGCGACTCCAGATGGATTTGCGGCCGCACGGGCTGCTCCATGTAGACGAGCGGCGTGCCCCGGTAGATGACCCGGCGCTGGCGCAACAGCTCCAGCACCTCGCACAGGTCCTCGTCGGAGAGGACGATGCGCGAGTCGTAGCGGTGCTCATGGCGCGACAGCACCATGAAGATGCGCTCGTCCGCGGGCGCGATGCGGCTGCCTGCCTGGAGCAGACGCTTCACGTGCACGGGGCCCTTGGTCTGCGCGTCCTGACGGCGCACGTCCACGACCCAGTGGCGGTTGTTGGAGCCGCCCGCCCCCGTGCTCGCGGGGGTGAGCCGGTAGAGGAACTCGTAGTCGGGCAGTGAGGACAGGCCCAGCCAGCTCTCCACCTTGGCGAGCGCGGGCAGGCTGACGCCTTCCATCCCCGGCGCTCCGCCTCCGGGAATCTCCTCCTCGTCGTCCGGCCCCATGTCCTCGGGTTCGGGCGGCGGCGGAGGCGGCGCCGCTTTCTGCGGTGGCGGCGGTGGCCGGAAGCGGGCCGCGTAGATGAGTGCCACGGCGACCACGTGCTCGCAATGCGGGCCAGTGGTGTTCCACACCGGGCAGGTGCAAGAGGAAACGACTTTTCCCTCTCCAGGAATCAGGGCCACGTCGTAGCGCTCGCCGGACAGACCCGCGACCTGCGCGCGGATGCGTTCGGGTTCACGCGTGAGGCCGAAGACGCGGCGGCCTTCGGCCACCTCGCGGCCTTTCTTGAACGTGGTGGGCTCGACCTCGGCCTTGAGGGCGCGGAGCCAGAGTCCGTCCTGGGGGGAGAGAGGGTCTCGGGTGTCAGCGGTGGTTTGCACGGCTTGCAAGGGCCCCAGACTCCTTGGTCGGGGGGAACCGCCTCGCTTAACACAGTGAGGGGATCCCCGCGCGCGGGAAAAAATATGGCGTCCGCCAGCCGATGCGGCCGGGCGGCGCGAAGCTGTGAGATCATCAACGTCCGCCATGTCCCGGTCCCGTCCCAGTCCGCCCATCCTCCGGCCGTTGGCCCTGGGACCCTGCGTCCAGGGGCCCGCCAGGCCGGCTGTCACCCGGGCCGGGTACCCTGGGTCCCAGGTCCACCCCGGGTGTCATCCCCCGGGCTGAAACGCCGCCGTCCTCCTCCGGAGCCCACCCCCATGTCCCTAGACCCCACGCTCGTCTCCGACCTCCAGGCCGTCCTGCGGGATGTGCCGGACTTCCCCAAGCCCGGCATCGTCTTCAAGGACATCACCCCCATGCTGGCGGACCCGCGCCTCTTCGGCCGGGTGGTCACCGCCATGTCCGCCCCCTTCCGGGGCCAGCACATCACCAAGGTGGTGGGAGTGGAGTCGCGCGGCTTCCTGCTGGGCGCCCCCATCGCGCTGGCGCTGGAGGCGGGCTTCGTGCCCGCGCGCAAGCCCGGCAAGCTCCCGCACAAGCGCATCGTGGAGCGCTACTCGCTGGAGTACGGCGCGGACGGCGTGGAGATGCACGAGGACGCCATCCTCAAGGACGAGCGCGTGCTCGTGGTGGATGACGTGCTCGCCACCGGCGGCACCGCCGACGCCACGGGCCGGCTCATCGGCCGGCTGGGCGGGCAGATTGTCGGCTACAGCTTCCTCATCACGCTCGACTTCCTGGAAGGCGCGAAGCGGCTGGGGCCGGACAAGGTGACGTCCGTCCTCCGCTTCTAGCCCTCCGCCCGGCGACTTCCGGACTTCACGTCCGGTTGACGCCCGCGCCGGCCCTGTTTATAAGTTGGTCAAACAACCTACAAACAAGACCGCGCCATGCCTCGTCCCTCCAATACCGAAGCGCGCCGGGAACAGATTGTCGCCGGACTGCTCAAGGCCATGGCCGAGCGTGGCTACGAGGGCGCGTCCGTGGCGGAGATCGCCCGCGCGGCGGGCCTGAGCGCGGGGCTGGTGCACTACCACTTCGAGGACAAGCAGGAGATCCTCCTGACCCTGGTGCGCTCGTTGGCGGCTCGCGCACGGCAGCGGTTCAGCACCCGGGTGGCGAAGCTCGCCCCGGACGACGCTCGCGGGCGGGTGGAGGCGTTCGTGGACGCGTTCCTCGCCACCGGGCCGGACGCGGACGTGGCGGCGGTGGCGGGCTGGGTCACCATCAGCGCGGAGGCCATCCGGCAGCCGGAGGTGCGCGTCGCCTACGAAGAGGTGGTGCGCGCGGACCTGGAGCAGTTGGAGTCGCTGGTCGCGGCGGTGGTGGGCAAGCGCCGCGCGCGTCCGCTGGCCGCGGGTCTGTTCGCCGCCATCCAGGGGTACTTCGTGCTGTCCGCGAGCGCGCCCGGGCTCGTGCCCCCTGGCTCCGCGGCGGGCACCGTGAAGCGCATGGCCGCGGGGCTTCTGGACGCGGCGACTTCTTCTTCACCGGACCGTGAGGTGTCGTGATGACCATCGCCATCTACGCAGGCAGCTTCGACCCCGTGACGGCGGGACACCTGTCGGTGGTGCGACAGGCGGCGCGCCTCTTCAGCCACGTCGTCGTGGTGGTCGCGGTCAACCCGAACAAGCACACGCTGCTCACCGCGGAGGAGCGCATGGCGCTCATCCGGGAGGCCGTGGCCCGGCATCCCAACGTCTCCGTCACCTTCACCGAAGGGCTCATCGTGGAGCTGGCGCGGGAGATTGGCGCGAGCGTCCTGCTGCGCGGCGTGCGCGGCGCCACCGATGCGCAGTTCGAGACGGAGCTGGCGCAGATGAACCGCGCGCTCGCGCCGGAGCTGTCCACCCTCTTCCTGCCCGCGGAGGCGCACCTGGCGGAGGTGTCCAGCAGCGCCCTCAAGGAGCGCCTCACGCGCGGCGAGGACGTGTCCGCCTTCTGCCCTCCCGCCGTCGCCGCGAAGCTGCGCGAGCGGCTGTCCCCTTCCCTCCGGAGCCATCCATGAGCCTGTCCTTCATCCCCCTGGGCGTCGGTGATGCCTTCTCCGCGCTCTACTACTCGTCGTGCCTGGCGCTGGAGGCGGAGGACCAGGTGCTGCTGCTCGACTGTCCGCACCCCATCCGCAAGATGATGCGCGAGGCGTCCGAGTCCTCCGGCGTGCACCTGGACGTGGAGCGCGTCAGCGCCGTGGCCCTCACGCACCTGCACGCGGACCACGCCTCTGGCCTGGAGAGCCTGGCGTACTTCTCCTTCTTCGTGCTGCAGCGGAAGATGGAGCTGCTCGCGCACCCGAGCGTCACGCGCCGCCTCTGGGAGGGCCACCTGGCCGCGGGCATGGAGTGCCTCATCGAGCAGCAGGGCGCTGGGCCCAGCCACAAGCACTTCGAGGACTACTTCACGCACACGCCGCTGCACCTGGAGCGCGCGGTGAAGCACGGCCCGTTCGAAATCGAGTGCCGCTTCACCTATCACCACGTGCCCACCACCGCGTTCCGCATCCGCGCCGGGGGCCGGTGCCTGGGCTACAGCGCGGACACCGCGTTCGACGAGGGGCTCATCTCCTGGCTGTCCGAGGCGGACCTGGTCATCCACGAGACGAACTACGGCGTGCACACGCCCTACGAGAAGCTGGCGGTGCTGCCGGAGGCCACTCGCGCGAAGATGCGCCTCATCCACTATCCGGACCTGTTCGACACGAGCGGCAGCGTCATCGAGCCGCTGGTGCAGGGCCGGCGCTACACCGTCTGAGGACGGAGCGCGTGGCTGGTTGGACGCCCTTCATCCACCGGGAAGAAGGGCTTGGGGCTTGCGCGTTGCGCCATGTCCGGTCCGCTCGCCTTCACGCGCCGAGTGCGCTAGGCCGAGACGGGTTGGCGCTCCCCCCGTGCCCCCGCAAGAGAACGACTGTCCGATGATGAAGAAGACCGTGAGCACCTGGGCGGTGCTGCTGCCGCTCGTGTTGGTGCTGGCCACTCGTTCAGCCGGGGCCGCCGGGGCCGCCGAGCCGACGCCTCCCCCTGACACCGTCCGCCTCACGATCCTCCACCTCAACGACGTCTACCAATTCCAGCCCACCGCCCGGAACCGGGGCGGCCTGTCGCGCGTGGCCACGCTCAAGCAGCAGGCGCTGAAGGAGTCGCCGCACGTCCTCACGCTGCTGGCGGGCGACACGCTCTCGCCTTCGGTGGAGTCGTCCGCGGAGGTGGCGGGCGAGGCGCTCAAGGGCAAGCAGATGATCGACGCGTGGAACGCGCTCGGTCTGGACTACTCCACGGTGGGCAACCACGAGTTCGACTTCGGGGACGACGTGCTGCGCGCGCGCCTCCAGCAGTCGCGCTTCCCGTGGCTGGGCGCCAACGTGATGAGCGTGAAGTCGGGGCAGGTGTTCGACGGGCTCAAGGCGTGGGACCTCCGCGACGTGGGCGGCGTGAAGGTGGGCATCTTCGGCGTGGTGCTGCCGGAGACGCAGACCTCGTCCAAGCCGGGCAAGGACACGCGCATCACGCCGTACTGCGAGGCGGCGAAGCGCTCCGTGGACGAGCTGCGGGCCGCGGGCGCGCAGTTCGTGCTGGGGCTCACGCACCTGACGGTGGAGCAGGACCGCGAGCTTGTGAGGTGCGTGCGCGTGGACCTCATCATCGGCGGGCACGACCACGACCGCGTGGAGGAGACCGTCGCGGGCACGCCCATCTTCAAGCTGGACGAGGACGCCATCGACCTGGGCCGCGTCACGCTGGACCTGGACGCGAAGACGGGCGCGGTGAAGAAGCTCGCGTGGAAGGTGATTCCCATCACCTCGAAGACTCCGGACGACGCGGCGTTCGACGCGCAGATGAAGCCCTATGCGCCGCTGCTGGCCACGCTGGCGGAGCGCATTGGCCGCTCGCCGGTGGCGCTGGAGGCGCGCAGCGCGCAGAACCGGATGGGGGAGACGAACCTGGGCTCGTTCCTGGCGGATGCGTTCCGCGAGGCGATGGGCGCGGACGTGGCGCTCGTGAACGGGGGCGCCATCCGCGCGGACCGGGTGCTGCCCGCGGGGACGATGACCCGGCGCGAGCTGTACTCGCTCATGCCCTACCGCAACGAGCTGGTGGTGCTGATGGTGAAGGGGGCGGTGCTGCGCGCGGCGCTGGAGAACGGCGTCAGCCTGAGCAGCCTGGACGGCAAGCCGCCTGGCCGCTTCCCACAGGTGTCCGGCCTGCGCTTCACCTACGACCTGCGCAAAGCGCCGGGCGCGCGGGTGACAAAGGTGGAGGTGAAGGGCAAGCCGCTGGACGACGCGGCGGTGTACCGGCTGGCCACGCTGAGCTTCGTGGCGCAGGGCAACGACGGCTACTCCATGTTCAAGGACCTGCCCGCGGTGCCCAGGGGCCTGGATGTGTCGCCGTGGGAAGCACTCGGCACCGCGTTCCGCACCGGCAAGCCCGCGCCGCGAGCGAAGCCCCAGGGACGCATCACGGTCATCGGCGCGCCCAGGGGTGGACTGCGCGCGCATCCGACGATGAAGTAGCGCCTACCGCCAGGGCGCGGTCCAGCCTCTCGCCCGGTAGACGACCCGCCCCGCCAGCTCGCGCAGCATGTCCGTGCTCTGGTTGAGCGCTCCCGTGCGTGGCAGCCAGCTCAGCTTCGCGGGGGGAATCGTCGAGGAGCGGAGGTCCACCGCGAGCGTGTCCGCCTTCAGCCCCACCGCCGCGAAGCAGCCGGCCGCTCGGGGCAAGTGCGCGGCGCTCGTCACCAGGAGCAGCGACTTCCAGCCGTGCGCGCGCACCAGCGGCGCCGACTCCAGCGCGTTCTCGCGGGTGTTGCGGCTGCGCCCTTCCTTCACGATTCGCTCGGGCGCGATGCCCCAGTGCTCCAGCTGCGCGGCCAGCACGTCCGCCTCCACCACCGCCTCCGGCCTCGCGTCCAGGTTGCCGGCCGTAATCAGCACCTGCCGTGCCCGGCCGTCGTGCAGCAGCTCGAAGGTGCGCATCATCCGCTCCGGCGCGGCGTTGTACTCCGGGTGCCCCGAGCGCTCCGTGGCCGCCGCGTCCAGCCCTCCGCCCAGCAGGATGACCGCGTCGTAGACGGTGTCCGGCCGGTACGTGCTCACCGCGTCCGCCTCCGTCGCGCGCGTCAGCAGCGCCACCGTCGGCTCGATGGAGAACACGTACAGCACGGCCAATGCCAGAAGCTGGGACACCAGCGACAGGCGCTTCCACCGGCGCAGCACCACGCCCCCCACGCCGAACAACAGCGCCCAGGTGAGCGGGGACAGCAGCAGATCCAACAGCTTCGATAGGACGAGGAACATCGCTGAGCGCCGTTACCGACCCGACCGGGACTTGATGTACTGCCGGGCCTCCGCCGCGCCGGCCCCTCGCGGACGCAACTGCAGGTAGCGCCGGTAGTGCTCCACGGCCACCCCCGCCCTGGCCGTCCGCGCGCCCACCCGCCCCATCCCCAGATGGCACTCCGCGGCCGTCTCCAGCAGCCGCAGGCATGTCCCGAACTTCCCACTGGCCTGCCCTGGCTTGCCCGCCACGAGCAGCTCCACGCCCAGCGTGTACTCCGCCCCCGCGCCCGGAGACTCCGCGATCCAATCCAGGGCCTCGTGCGATTCGCTCTGGGCGTTGACGCTCGGTACGCCCTTCCGGGCGCCCGCCTTCTGCGGCTCCGGCACCCGTGCCTCCACCACCGGCTCCGGCGGAGGAGGCGGAGGCGGCAGCCGCTCCAGGGACACCTGCACACGCTCCGGCACGGCGGCCTGCGACACGGTGGTCGCCCACGGCTGGTACCCCACGAACCGCAGCTCCAACTGGTGCGAGTCCTCTCCCGAAGCGACGTTCAGCACCGTCGGAGTCATGCCGACCTGCTTGCCGTCCCAGCGCACCTCCGCGCCCGGCGGCACTGAAACCACCTGGAGCTTGCGCGAGCGGGGCTCCGACATGTCGGGCATCACCGCCCGCCCCACGAAGAAGATGACGGCCGCCGCGATGACGGCCGCCCAGACCCAGCCGGGCACGCCCGCGCCCATGTCCGCCGCGGGACTTCCGCCCACCAGCGCCCCGGGCACGTTCTCCTCCGGGAACGCCTCGGCGTGCGCGCGGTGCACCGCGGACGCCCGCTCCGGCTCGTCCATTCCCGCCGGACCGCCCTCCCCCGTCCACACCGCCACCTGACGCAGGAAGGACTCCGGAATCCGCGGCGGCTGGCCCGCGAGCTTCAACTCCTCCTCGAACAGCCAGGCCATCAGGTGGCGCAGCGTGGACGCGGGGAACAGCGGCGCCCGGTACGCGAGCCACTCCGCCAGCGCGCGCTGGAAGTCCTCCGCGCTCGTGAAGCGGTCATCCCGCCTCAGCGCCAGCGCTCGCGACACCAGCGCCCCCAGCGACGGATCCAGGTCCGGCACGTGCGCGTGAGGGGGCGTCAGGTCGCCCGTGGCGATGCGCTCCATCACCGAGGCCTGGTCCCCTTCCGCGGGTCTGCGGCCGGTGAGCAGCTCGAAGAGCACCACGCCGGCCGTGTACACGTCCGAGCGCGCGTCCAGCGCCTCCGCTCGCGTCTGCTCCGGTGACAGGTAGAGGAACTTGCCGCGCACCACGCCCGCGTCCGTGTCCTGCCGCCCGGCCCACTGCGCCTTCGCGATGCCGAAGTCGGTGAGCTTCACCTCGCCCTCGTAGCTCACCAGGACGTTGTCCGGAGACACGTCGCGGTGCACCAGCCCCAGCGGGCGGCCCTCCTCGTCGCGGCGCGTGTGCGCGTGGTGCAGGCCCTTGCAGACCTCCACCATCAGCTGCACGGCCAGCGGCGCCGGCAGGTGCGCCATCCCCTTCAGCTTCAGGCGCTTGAGCACCTTGGACAGGGGCTGCCCGTCCACCCACTCCATGGCGAGGAAGTACTCCCCCGCCTCCTGCCCGAAGTCGAAGACCTGGACGATGTTGCCGTGCGACAGCCCCATGGAGATGCGCGCTTCGTTGAGGAACATCCGCACGAAGGCGGGATCCTGCGCGTACGGGTCCCTCACGCGCTTGATGACGACGGACCGGGACACGCCCTCCGCCACGGTGTAGCGCGCGCGGTGCACCACGGCCATGCCGCCCGCGCCCAGGCGCTCCTGCAGCTCGTACTTGCCGAAACGCGTCGTGTGCCCACCCGTCGTCACGGGCCGGACGCTACCCCACCGCTTACCCCCGAGGGGAGCCCCACCCCCGGGCCCGAAAGCCTCAGCGCTCACCCCAGTGGAGCTTCTGACGAAGGATGGTGAAGAAGGCCACGCGCGGGTTGCGCACCAGGCCCACGCGGTTGGGCGAGCGCACCACCTCAATGCAGTCCCCGCCCTGGAGCGAGTGGCCCGTCTGCCCGTCCAGCGTGAGGTACGTGTCCGCCGTCTCGCTCTTCAGCGTGACGCGGATGGTGCGGTCCGCCGGCACCACGATGGCCCGCTGGGTCAGCGCGTGCGAGCAGATGGGCGACAGGATGGTGCAGTCCACCGACGGGTGCACGATGGGGCCGCCCGCGGACAGCGAGTACGCCGTGGAGCCGGTGGGCGTGGCCAGGATGACGCCGTCCGACTTGTAGATGGTGATGGGCACCCCGTCGATGGACGTCTCGTGGTCCGCGATGCGCGCGAGCGCGCCCTTGTTGATGACCACGTCGTTGAGGATCTCGTCCTCGATGAGGACCTTGCCCCCACGCAGGAGCCGGCAGGACAGCTTCATCCGCGAGTCCACGTGGAAGTTCCCCGCCAGCACGTCGTCCAGCCGGCTGAAGAGCTCCTCCACGGACACTTCCGTCATGAAGCCCAGGCTGCCCAGGTTGACGCCGATGATGGGCACGTTGCGTCCGCCCAACAGGCGCGCCGCGTAGATGAGCGTGCCGTCACCGCCCAGCACCACCACCAGGTCCGCGCGGGCCGCCAGCTCGCGGTCCTCGATGCGCGGCCAGTTCAGCGCATGCGCCAGGGCACGGTCCGCCAGCACCGTCAGGTTCGGGTGGCGCTGTTGAATCTCCGCCGCCAGGGCGACGGCCTGCGGGGTGTCTCGCTTCGCGACGATGACGAGGGTCTGCACGCCCCCCGGGTTCTAGTCCAGCCGGCCAACCGTCCTCCTCAGGAAAATGACGCACCTGCTTAGCCCCGGACATCACAAGGGTGCGCGACAGGGCGGCCGGGACGCTAGGTTTGGAGGCCCCATGGACCTCTTCGACCACGCCAGCCAGAAGGAACAGGCCGTCCTGGCGCCGCTCGCCGAGCGCATGCGCCCCACCTCGCTCAGCGAGTACCTGGGCCAGGAGCACCTCACCGGCGAGGGCCGCTTCCTGCGCCGCGCGCTGGAGAGCGACCAGGTGCCCAGCCTCATCCTCTGGGGCCCGCCCGGCACCGGCAAGACGACGCTCGCCCAGCTCGTCGCGCGCTCCACCGGCGCCGCCTTCGAGACGATGTCCGCAGTGCTCGCGGGCGTGAAGGACATCCGCGAGACGGTGGCGCGCGCGCAGGACCGCTGGAAGCTCAACCGCCAGCGCACGCTGCTCTTCATCGACGAAATCCACCGCTTCAACAAGTCGCAGCAGGACGCGCTCCTGCCCCACGTGGAGAAGGGCACCGTCACGCTGATTGGCGCCACCACGGAGAACCCGTCGTTCGAGGTGAACGCCGCGCTCCTGTCGCGCTGCCGCGTCATCACCCTGCGCGGGCTGGAGCAGGAGGAGCTCATCGCCGTCATGCGCCACGCCGTCGCGGACCCTCGGGGCCTGGGCGGCAAGGTGGCCGTGGACGACGCGGCGCTGGAGTTCATCGCGGACGCGGCGGGCGGGGATGCTCGCAAGGCCCTCACCGCGCTGGAGGCCGCGGCGGCGTACGGCCGCACGGCGGTGGACCGCAAGGTGGCGGAGGAGGCGCTCCAGCAGAAGATGCTGCTCTACGACAAGGGCGGCGAGGAGCACTACAACGTCGTCAGCGCGTTCATCAAATCCATGCGCGGCAGCGACGTGGACGCCGCGCTGTACTGGATGACGCGCATGCTGGAGGCGGGCGAGGACCCCGTCTTCATCTTCCGCCGCATGGTCATCTTCGCGTCGGAAGACGTGGGCAACGCGGACCCGCGCGCGCTGGGCGTGGCGGTGGACGCGCTGAGGGCCTTCCAGCTCATGGGCCTGCCAGAGGGCACCCTGCCCCTCACCCAGGCCGTGACGTACCTGGCGCTCGCGCCCAAGTCGAACGCCGTCATCGCCGCGTACGCGGCCGTGCGCGAGGCCGTGACGAAGGAAGGCGCGCTGCCGGTGCCCATGCACCTGCGCAACGCGCCCACCAAGCTGATGAAGTCGCTGGGCTACGGCGGCGGATACAAGTACCCGCACAACTTCGAGGGCAACTACGTCCCGGAGGACTACCTGCCCGAAGCGCTGCGCTCCCGCTGCTTCTACACCCCGACGCGCAACGGCTTCGAGGCGGAGCTGTCCGAGCGCTACGAAACCATCCAGCAGCAGCTCGCCGCGCGGCGCAGCGAGCGCGAACCCGGGGAGGACGGCTGAACGGGCCGTCCTCCCGCAGGGAACATCAGGACACGGCTTCCAGGGCAGGGACGCCCGGGCCGTTGTCCGAGTCCGGGCCCTTGGGCGAGCGCGGCTTCATGCTGCGGCCGGCGACCTCGTACTGCTTGAGCAGGCGGCGGAAGTTGGAGCGGTCCACGCCGGCCGCGCGCGCCGCGCTGGACACGTTGTGGTTGTTCTTCTCCAGCAGCGCGGACAGGTAGCGGCGCTCGAAGGCGCGCATGGCCAGGCGCTTGGCCTGGGCGTACGGCAGGTGCGCCAGGCTGAACACCTCCACCGCCGAGTCGGCCTGGGGCGCGGCCTGGAAGCCGGGCGGCAGGTCCTCCACGTCGATGGCGTCGTTGGCCGTCAGCACCACCGCGCGCTCGATGACGTTCTCCAGCTCGCGCACGTTGCCCGTCCACCGGTTGCAGGTGAGCGCCTCCATGGCGCGCGGGCTGATGCCGGTGACCTTCTTGTCCGCCTTGGCGGCGTAGACCTTGAGGAAGTGGTGCGCGAGCAGCGGCACGTCCTCCGGGCGGTCGCGCAGGGGCGGCAGGTCGATGGTGATGACGTTGAGGCGATAGAAGAGGTCCTCGCGGAACTTGCCCTGCTCCTTCGCGCGGGACAGGTCCACGTGCGTGGCGGCGATGACGCGCACGTCCACCTTCACGGGCTCGTTGGCGCCCACGCGCTTGACTTCACCCTCCTGCAGGACGCGCAACAGGCGCACCTGGGTGGCCGGGGGCACGTCGCCAATCTCGTCCAGGAAGATGGTGCCGCCGTCGGCCGCCTCGAAGAGGCCCTTCTTGTTGCCGGTGGCGCCGGTGAAGCTGCCCTTCACGTGACCGAAGAGTTCGCTTTCCAGCAGCGTCTCCGACAGGGCCGAACAGTTGACGGCCACGAAGGGCTTGTCGCGGCGCGCGCTGCGGTAGTGGATGGCGCGAGCGACGAGCTCCTTGCCCGTGCCGCTCTCACCCTGGATGAGCACCGTGGCGGTGGAGTGGCTGACCGTCTCCACCAGCTTGAACACGGCGCGCATCTGCGAGGACTGACCGATGAGGTCCTCGAACTGGCTGCGCGCGGTGAGCGCCTCCTCCAGCGCGCGGGTGCGGTCCTTCAGCGCCTTGCGCTCGGCGGCCTTGGCCACCGTGAGGCTCACCTCGTCGATGTTCTCGAAGGGCTTGGTGAGGTAGTCGTACGCGCCCGCCTTCACCGCCTCCACCGCCGTCTCCACGGTGGCGAAGGCCGTCATCATGATGACCTCCACGTCCGGGCGGTCCGCCTTGATGGCGCGCAGCAGGTCCATGCCGGACAGGTGCGGCATCTTGATGTCGAGCACGACCACGTCGATGGACGGATCCTTCGCCGCCGCGAGCCCCTCCACCGCGTCGTCGATGGCAACGACCGGGTGTCCTTCCCGCTGGAGGATCTGGGTGACGGCCTTGAGGACGACGGAGTCGTCATCCACAACGAGGACCTTGGCGCGCTTGACTTGGTTCACGGCAACCTCTCGAGCTGCAGGGGAATAGGCAGGTAGACGGTGAAGCGGGAGCCCTGACCCACGTGGGTGTCCACATGGAAGGTGCCCCCGTGGTCCTGGACGATGCGATAGGCGATGGACAGCCCCAGGCCGGTGCCCTCGCCGGGAGGCTTGGTGGTGAAGGACGGCTCGAAGATGCGCGGCAGGTGACGCTCTTCAATGCCCGAGCCGGTGTCCGTCACCGCGAAGAAGGTCCGGTCGCCCTCGCGGCCCGTCTCCAGGGACAGGCGCCCGTCGGCGTTGGGAAGCGCCTGGAGGCCGTTCTGCAGCAGGTTGAGCACCACCTGCGCGAGCGTGCCGGGGTCGCCGTACACCTTGGGCAGCCCGTCCTTCAGGCCCAGCTTCAGCTCCACCTTGGGCATGGACTTGAGCTGCGCGCGGAAGAGCACCGCGGCGTCCTCCACGCACTTGGACAAATCAAAGAGGCGGCGGTCCTCCACGCGGCTGTGCCGGCTGAACTTCAGCAGGCTCTCCACGATGCGCTTGCAGCGCAGCGCGCTCTCTTCAATCAGCTTCAGCGACTCCAGGTCGCTCTCGCTGCGGCCCGCGTCGCGGGACATCAGCTGCGCGAAGGCGAGGATGCCACCCAGCGGGTTGTTGATTTCGTGCGCCACGCCGCCCGCGAGCTGGCCCACCGCGGCCATCTTCTCCGTCTCGATGAGCCGGCGCGTCATGGCCTGCTCCTCCGTGACGTCGCGGTAGGTGCACACCGCGCGGTCGTCGCCGGCGAACGGGTACGCGGCCACCACGTAGCTGCGCCCGCCCTGCTGCACTTCCCCGCGCGCGCCCTTGCCCGTCTCCATGGCGGAGGGCAGCGGGCAGCCCGTGCACGGCGTGTCCCGGCCGAAGAGGTACTGGTGGCAGGGGACGTCGGAGGGCACCTCTTCGATGGAGCGGCGGGCCACCTGCGCGTAGGCCACGTTGGCCCGGCGCACCGCGAAGTCCCGCGCGCGCACCACCGCGAGCGGCGTCTCCATGCAGTCGAAGGACAGCTCCCACTCGCGCTTGGCCGTGGAGAGCAGGCGCGTGCGCAGCGCGACGCGCTCCTCCAGGTCCGCGTTGAGGTGCTTGAGCTCCGCGTTCTGCTCCTGGGTGACGCGGTAGAGCCGGTCGTTCTCCGCGTGGAGCGCGTACTGCTCGAAGGCGCTCTTCACCGTGAGCACCAGGTGGCTGTCGTTCCAGGGCTTGGAGATGAAGCGGAAGATTTCCGAGCGGTTGATGGCCTCTTCGATGGCCTGCTGATCCGCCTGCCCCGTCAGCATGATGCGCTGGGCGCGCGGCGCCTGGAGCTTCACCTGGGTGAGGAACTCCACCCCGTTCATGCCCGGCATGCGGAAGTCGGAGATGACGACCTCCGGCTGGAAGCGCTCCAGCGTGCGCAGGCCCGTTTCGGCGTCCGTCGCCGTCTCGATGTCCCACTCACCGCGGCGCAGCACCCGCCGGATGGACTTGAGGATGTTCTCCTCGTCGTCCACGAGCAGCAGCCGCCCTCGGGCGACCGGGTCCTGCGCCTGCGCTTGAGCTCCGAGGGTTCCCATGGACTTTCCGGAGTCCGACATTTGCAATGGCCTTGCCAAACCGGAGATTTGGATAAGCCCCGGCAATCACGCCCTTTTTCATTGGCATGACAAAAAGGGGCAAGGTCATCATAGACCCATGGCACCCATTGGGGTCAAACACGACTCAGGGTGTTTGACCCGCTGGGTCAGCCAGCCCGGGAGGGCGGCGTGGAAAACAGGGGGGCGGGAGGGTGGAGGCAGATGCGGTCGCGGCCCTCGCGCTTGGCGCGGTAGAGGGCCTCGTCGGCTGTGAGCAGCAGCTGCTCCGGGGCGAGGATGGCGCGGTGGGGGAAGCTGGAGACGCCCAGGGACGCGGTGACGCGCAGGGCGCCCTCGGGGCCCGCGTGCAACTCGTTGATTCCCTTGCGGATTCTCTCCGCCACGGTGAGGGCGCCGGGCAGATGGGTGCAGGGCAGGAGGATGGCGAACTCCTCTCCTCCATAGCGGGCCACCAGGTCCGTCTCGCGCACGCTGTGCTGGAGGGAGGCCGCCACCTCCCGCAGGACGCGGTCCCCTGCCCCGTGGCCGTGGGCGTCGTTGATGTTCTTGAAGTGGTCCAGGTCCACCAGGATGAGCGACAGGCTCTCGTCGTAGCGCTGCGAGCGGCGGAACTCCTCGCGCAACCGCTCCTGGAAGTAGCGATGGTTGTGCACCTGGGTCAGGCCGTCCGTCACCGCCAGGCGCCGCAGTTCCTCGACCTGGGAGTGAAGTGACCTCAACCGGGAGTGCGTTTCCAGGCTCCGGTAGAGCCTCAAACGCAGCTCTTCGTCGTCCCAGGGGGTCAGAATCACCTCAGCCCCCCTGCGCAGCGCGGCCAGGCGCAAGGCGCGGTCTTCCGGCGGCGCCAGGACCACCACGGCGGGTCGGGGCGCCGGTTGTGGCGGGGTGAGGGCCTCCAGGAGGCGCTGGGCCTGCGCCTCGCCGGGGCCGCCGGAGCAGAGCAGGACGCCGTCTACCTCCTGGGTCAGCCCCAGCGCCTCCGGCCCGGACCGGGCTACACGGAGCGCGAAGTCCTCCGGGCCGAGCGTGCGCACCAGCTGAGGCAGCAGTGCCTGCGAATCGTCCACGACCAGAAGCGTGTAGGGCTGGGTTTTCACCGTGTCCCCATAAAATGATGACTAGGCGGTACTATAGGGGTTTCCCACGAGAAGGGCCAAGGGGTTTGCCAGCGAGTAGGCCCTCTGCTAGCGAGCCCGCGTTTCCTTCCTGACGGAACGCGCGCGACATGACGACCGTGGCCAAGTACCCGAGCATCAGCCTCTTCTTCCCCGCCTGGAACGAAGAGGACTACGTGGAGCGCGCGGTGAGCCGCGCACTGGAAGTGCTACCGAAGCTCACCGACGACTTCGAAATCATCGTCGTCAATGACGCCTCCACGGACCGGACCCAGGAGGTCTGCGACGCGCTGGCGGCGAAGGTGCCTCAGTTGCGGGTCATCACCCACCCCGTGAACCTGAAGCTGGGCGGGGCGATGCGCACGGGGCTGGCGGCGAGCACGAAGGACCTGGTGCTGTACTCGGACATCGACCTGCCGTGGGACATGCGCGAGCTGGAGCGGGCGCTGCACCTGATGAACTACCTGGAGGCGGACATGATCTGCGCCTTCCGGTTCGACCGCACGAGCGAGGGCTCCAAGCGCATCGTGTACTCGTTCGTCTACAACCTGCTCATCCGGGCGCTGTTCGACATCCAGATCAAGGACGTGAACTTCAGCTTCAAGCTGATGCGCCGCCAGGTGCTGGAGTCGATGGAGCTCAGGAGCCAGGGCTCGTTCATCGACGCGGAGCTGGTGGTGAAGGCCATCCGCAAGGGCTTCCGTGTGTTCCAGATGGGCGTGGACTACTTCCCGCGCACGCGCGGCATCTCCACGCTGGCGTCACCGTCCGTCATCCTGAAGATGGTGAAGGAGCTGGTGGCGCTGTACCCGGAGACGCGCTCGCCGTCGCCGCCGATCAAGCCGGTGCGCCTGCCGCCGTCCGTGCAGCAATTGCGTTCGGTGCCGGGCCAGGCGGGGCGTGGGTAGGACGGACATGGCGCCGCGCACCCGCCTCATCGTCAACGCGGACGACCTGGGCCTGCATCCGTCGCTGGACGCGGGCATCCTCAAGGCGCACCGCGAGGGCATCGTGACCAGCGCGACGCTGCTGGCCATGGGCCCTTGCGCGGCGGAGGCCGTGGGCCGGGCGAAGGCGCAGGGGCTGGCGGTGGGCGTGCACCTGGCGCTGTCCACGCGGCTTCCCTGCGCCGCCCCCGCTGAGGCCGTACGGACGGTGGCACCGGGCGGACGGCTCCGGGGAAACTGGGCGGAGTTCGCGAAGGCGTGGATGACGGGGCGGGTCCGGAGAGAAGAGCTGGAGCGGGAGCTGTCCGCGCAGCTCGCCCGCGCGCGGGAGCTGGGCGCGAAGGTGGACCACCTGGACGGGCACCAGCACCTGCACCTGTTGCCGGGGGTGCGGCCGGTGGTGGAGGGCATCGCCGCGCGCGAGGGCCTGCCCCTGCGGTGGCCGGATGCGCTGCCGCGCGCGTCGTGGCTGCGGGCTCCCGGGCCGGCGTTGAAGACGACCGTGCTGGCGGTGCTCGCGCGGACGGCGCCTCGGGCCCGGCAGGGCGTGCGTCGGGTCAGTGCTGGAGGAGTGTTCGAGGCGGGCCGGCTGGATGAGCCCGCGCTGCTCGCGGTGCTGGACTCGCTGCCGGCGGGGGACTTCGAGCTGGGGTGTCACCCTGGTGAGGGGGCTCCGCATGTGCCGGAGGATCCGGCGTGGACCTATGGCTGGGAGGCGGAGCTGGCCGCGCTCACCAGTCCCCGCGTGAAGGCGAAGCTCGTGGAGCGGGGCATCTCGCTCGCGAACTACGGCGAGCTGGGCTGACGAGCCGCGGAAACCTGTCCGACTGTCGGACAGGTTTGGAGGTGGCCCGCCACGCCCGCGTGGGCTTCTTCAGCGGGCCTCGGCGTCGTAGAGCAGGTGCGGCGTGGTGTAGCCCGCGCCCAGGCCCACCACTTCACGCACCTCGAAGCCCGCGTCACGCAGGAGCCGCACGCCGTCGACTCGGGGCTTGAGCACCATGCCGCCGCTGGCCTTGGTGCGCCCCAGGAGCGACACCATCACCCACTCCTGCGCGAGCGCCTTGGCGTGCTTCCAGGAGCGGTCGCCCTCCACCTCCTTCAGGAGGAAGCGGCCTCCGGGCTTGAGCAGGCTTCGGATGGACTGGAGGAAGCCGGGCCACCGCTCATCGGGCAGCAGGTACAGCACGTCGCAGACGACCACCGCGTCGAGGGTGTGCGGTTGCGTCTTCGCGAGTTCTTCCACGGAGCCCACGTCGAGCGTCACGTTGGGCAGCCCCGACAGGGCCTGCTTCGCCCAGTGCACCTTGCGCTCATCCAGGTCCACTCCCAGCACCCGGCGCTCCGGCACCGCGAGCGCCATCACCGCGGACAGCAGGCCGTGCCCGCAGCCGATGTCCGCCACCGTCCCTGATGGCAGGCGCGACGCCACCGCGAGCAGCGGGGCCGAGGACGCCCGCGCGTGCACGTGGAAGCGCTCGCTCGCGGGCAGGTGCGCGTAGAGCTCCAGCGCCTGGGACATGAGCCCGCTCATGACGCGGCCTCCACACTCGGGGCCACGGCTCGTCCCATCCGTCCGCTCATGACACGTACTCCGCCGCTCCGTACGCCGCCGCCAGCGCCAGCATCCCGCATGCGCTGGTCGCGAGCACTGCCCACCTCATGCGCGGTCGTTCCTTGAGCAGCAGCGCCAGCGTGAGGAACAGCGGGAAGGCGGCCAGCAGGTAGCGCCCCATGCCCATGAAGTCCTTGCTGGACAGGGCGGGCAATCCCACGATGGCCAGCGTGTACACGCCGTAGCCCCACCCCAACCGCTTCGCCGTGGGCCACACCAGCGCGAGCGCCCCCACCGTGACGGCCGCGTGCCCCACCAGCCTGAAGCCGTCCGACAGGGACATCTCCCGGCTGAAGCCCTGGAACCAGCGCAGCTTCGCCCACGTGCGCCAGCCCGGCTTCTGGTCCCACCCCGGCGCGGACTGCACCTTCACGAACGCGAACGGCTCACCGAACGCCTTCCACTGATAGAGCACGTACAGCACGAAGCCCGCCGCCGCGAACACCGGCAACAGGTCCATCAGGCTCCACTTCAGGCCGCGCTCGTGCTTCCACTCCAGCCGCCGCGCCAGCAGGCCCACCACCAGCGCGGGCGCCACCGGCCGCGCCGCAGTGGCCACCGCCGCGAGCAGCACCGCCCACCCCAGCTGCCCCCGCTCCAGCAACAGGAACGCTCCGATGATGAGCAACAGGAACAGCGCGTCCGAATACATGGCCCCGTAGAGGAAGAACGCGAAGGGATAGAACGCCAGCAGCAGCCCCGCGTTCCTCGCCGCCTCTTCATCCGCCCGCGTGCGCGCCCACAGCGTGAAGACGTACAGCGCGCCCAGGCCGCTCAGCATGGTGACGACCACGCCCGCGAGGAACGTGTCCACGTGCAAGAGGCCCAGGCCGCGCAGCACCAGCGGGTACAGCGGGAAGAACGCCACCGAACTCTGCTGGCCGGGCGTGTAGCTGTAGCCCGCCTGCGCGATTTGCGCGTACCAACCGGCGTCGAAGTGCGTCCAGCCCAGGAGGAGGGGTGCGCCCGGCCACGTCAGCCGCGCGGGGCTGTAGCCCTGCGGGAACACAATCGCGGACACCGTCACCAGCGCGGTGCACACCGCCAGGGCCGCGAGCCCGGCGATCAGAACAACACGAGGAGCGGAACGAACCATGTGGGGCATGCCCCTTGGTCCAGAACCGCCCCTCGCGTCAAGTCAGGCCCGGAAACGAGGAGAGCGCCGGGAACCGGCATCTCCCCTGCCCCGGTGCGTCATGCACTCAGGCTTCGTAGAAGCCCTTGCTGGCGCGCACCTTCTCCACCAGCAACGGCGCGGGCGTGAAGCGCTCGCCGTACTTGTCTTGGTAGTGCTCCAGCTTGCGCAGCAGGTTGGCCGGGCCCAGGGCGTCCGCGTACCGGAACGGGCCGCCCAGGAACGGCGGGAAGCCCAGGCCGAAGATGGCGCCCACGTCGCCGTCGCGCGGGCTGCGCAGGATGCCTTCACCCAGGCAGCGGATGGCCTCGTTCACCATCTGCAGCGCGACGCGCTCCGCCATCTCCGAGGCGTCCAGGGACTTGCGGTCCTTGCCGTGCGGCAGGAGCAGGTAGACCTGCGGGTCCACCTCCTTCTTCTTCCCGTTCTCGTACAGGTAGAAGCCCTTGTTCGTCTTGCGGCCCAGGCGGCCGTCGGACACCACGCCCTCCAGCGCCTTGGGCGCCGCCATGCGCTTGCCGAACGCGGCCTCCATGATGGGCCCCACCTTCTGGGCCACGTCGATGCCCACCTCGTCCAACAGCGTGATGGGCCCCACCGGGAAGCCGAAGTCCACCAGCGCCTTGTCCAGTTGGACGATGTCCGCGCCTTCCGCCAGCAGGTACGCCGCCTCGTTCATGTACGGCGCGAGGATGCGCGACGTGTAGAAGCCCGGCCCGTCGTTGACGACGATGACCGTCTTGCCCTGCTTCTTGCCCACGTCCACGCAGGTCGCCGTCACCCACTCCGCGGTGCCCGGGTGCGTGATGATCTCCAGCAGCGGCATTTTGTGGACCGGGCTGAAGTAGTGCATGCCAATCACCTGCGAGGGGCGCTTGCTGCCCTTCGCCAGCTCGCCAATGGGCAGGCTGGAGGTGTTGGACGCGAAGATGGTGTTCTCGCCGGTGACGGCCTCCACCTCCGCGATGATCTGGTGCTTGAGCTTCAGGTCCTCGAACACCGCTTCAATCACCAGGTCCACCGACTTGAAGCCGCTGTAGTCCGTGCCCGCGGTGATGCTGGACAGCTTCGCGTTCGACTCGAGCCGGGTGAGCGAGCGGCGCTTCACGCGCTCATCCAGCACCGTCTGCACCTGCTTGAGCGCGCGGCCCGCGCCCGCGTCGTCCCGGTCCTTCACGCGCACGGGCACGCCCTGGAGCACGCCGGCCACGTAGGCGATGCCGCCGCCCATGAGGCCGCCGCCCAGCACGCCCACCTTCTTCACCTCGCGCGGCTTCAGGTTGGGGTTGGAGGTGCCGTTCTCCTTCTTCAGCGCCGTGGTGGCGAAGAAGATTTCGACCAGGCGCCGGGACACGTCCGTGAACACCAGCTCGCCAAAGGCCTTGGCCTCCGCCTCCAGGCCCGCCTTGCGGCCGGACTCCAGGCCCACGCGGATGACCTGCAGCGCCTTCTCCTGCGCGGGGTACTTGCCGCGCGTCTTCTTCAGGAGCTGCTTCTTCGCCTGGTCGAACATCACCTTGCGGCCGAGCGGGTTGTCCTCCAGCGCCGCTTCCGTCCACAGGTCCTTGCTGATGAGGCCCTGGAAGAGGCCCGCGAGGCCCTTCTTCTTGCTGCTCTGGGCCACGGCCTTGAAGCCCTGGTGCGCGCGCTCCACCTTGAGCGTGCCCGCGGCCAGCTCCGCCGCGCGCTTGAGCGCGATGTCCTTCAGCATGGGCACGGGCACCACTTCATCCACGATGCCCAGCTTCTTCGCCTTGGACGGCTTGACGTTCTTGCCGGTGAGGATGAGGTCCAGCGCCGCCTGCGCGCCAATCAGCGCGGGCAGCCGCTGCGTGCCGCCGGCCCCGGGGATGAGGCCCAGCTGCGTCTCCGGCAGGCCCACCACCGACTTGGGGCTGTCCGTGACGATGCGGTAGTGGCACGCGAGCACCCACTCCAGACCACCGCCCAGGCACGCGCCGTGGATGGCCGCGACCACCGGCTTGGAGTAGGCCTCCAGCCGGTCGAACTCCGCGTGCGCGGCGCGGCTGATGGCCTCCACGTCCGCCGGGGACTTGATGGTCTGGAGGAAGTCGATGTTCGCGCCGGCGACGAAGTTGTCCTTCTTGCCGGAGATGAACACGACGGCCCTCACCTCCGGGTCCCGCTCCGCCTGAAGGAGCAGGTCGGAGAACGCGGCGCCCACTTCCGGGGACAGCGTGTTCACCGGCGCGCCCGGCTGGTCCACGGTGATGACCGCGACGCCGTTCGTGACGTCGTAGCTCAAGCCCTGCTTCGCTTCGACTGCCTCTTGCTTGGTCGCCATCACGCACGCTCCAGGATGACCGCGGCGCCCAGGCCACCCGCGGCGCAGACGGTGCACAACACCGTGTTCTTGTTCCGACGCTTCAGCTCATTCAGGGCCTGCGTGATGATGCGCGCGCCCGTGGCACCGAAGGGGTGCCCGATGGAGATGGAGCCGCCCGTCACGTTCAGGATGGACCGGTCCACCTCGCCCACCGGCGCGTTGAAGCCCGCCTTCTTCGCGAACTCCTTGGACGCCAGCGCCTGGAGGTTGCTCGCCACCTGCGCGGCGAAGGCCTCGTGCATCTCCACCAGGTCGATGTCCGCGAGCTTCATCCCCGCGCGCTTGAGCGCCACGGGCGCCGCGTACGCCGGGCCCTGGAGCAGCTGGTCCCCCGGGTCCGTGGCCGCGAACGCGTGCGAGCGCAGGAAGCCCAGCGGCTCGTAGCCCAGCGCCTTCGCCTTCTCCTCGCTCATCAGCAGCAGCGCCGCGGCGCCGTCCGTCAGCGGGGACGCGTTGCCGGCGGTGACGCTGCCATAGCGGCGGTCGAACACCGGCTTGAGCTTGGAGAGCGCCTCCAGGCTGGTGTCGTCGCGCACGATGTTGTCCTTCGTGGCGGTCTGCTCGTACTTCGGCGGCACGGTGACGTGCATCACCTCACCGTCGAACAGGCCCTCCTTCCACGCCCGGGCCGCGTTCTGGTGCGAGTTGAACGCGATGAGGTCCTGCTCCTCGCGGGTGATGCCGTTCTCCTTGGCCATCTTCTCCGCGCTCTCACCCATGGTCTCGCCGGTGGAGTACTCGGCGATGGCCGGGGGCACGGGGATGAGGTCCTTGGCCTTGAGCTTCTGGAAGGGCTTGAGCTTGTCCGGCAGGCTCTTGCCCTTGGACGACGCGGCCAGCGCGTGCGCCAGCGGGCGGCTGGTGAAGATGGGCGCGTCGGACAGGGACTCGGTGCCGCCGGTGATGACGACGTCCGCGTCTCCCAGCGCGATGGCGTTGGCGCCCGCCACCATGGACTGGATGGACGTGGCGCAGGCCCGCGCCACCGTGAAGGCGTCAATGCGCTTGGGCAGGCCCGCCGCCAGCACCACTTCGCGCGCGATGGACGGCGCGGTCAGCGTGGGGATGACCTGTCCGAAGACGACCTGGTTGATTTCGTTGGGGTCCAGGTCGCTGCGCTGCACCAGCTCCTGGACCACCATGCGGCCCAGGTCCAGCGCCGTCAGGTTCGCGAAGACGGTGCCCGCCTTCGCGAACGGCGTCCGCAGTCCGCGAACGATGGCCACCCGCCGGTGGCCGTTGCGCTTCTCGCTTGCCATGTGTGCCTCACCCTCTGTGAAACGAGTGAGGCGCTTCTAACGGCGGGCAATGCACCGCGTCAATGTCGGATTGATTCTTGAGTCAACTGCTCGCCAGTCGGCCGGGCGGGGGATTGTTCAGCCGAGCGTGCCCTGGCGGAGGGCGGCGCCGTGCTTGTGGACGGCCTCCACGAGGAACTTCGCGGCGTCCGGGTCGGTGGGCGGGAGGATGCCGTGGCCCAGGTTGAAGATGTGCCCGGTGGGGCCGGCGCGGCGGAGGATGTCCTTCACGCGACCGTCCAGCTCCTCGCGGGGCAGGAAGAGGTGGAGCGGATCCAGGTTGCCCTGGGTGGCGACGTCCGGCCCGAGGATGCGGCGGCCCTCGTCCACGGGGCAGCGCCAGTCCAGGCCGATGACGTCCGCGCCGGTGCGCTTCAGGAGCGGCAGGTGCGGCGTCATGTTCACGCCGAAGAGGATGACGGGGACGCCCGTGGCCTTGAGCTCCGTCACCATCTCGGTGAGGTACGGGAGGCTGAAGCGTTCGAAGTCCCAGGGGGACAGCTCGCCGCCCCAGGAGTCGAAGATTTGAACAATCTTCGCGCCGGCCTCCACCTGCATCTTGAGGTACGGGATGAGGGTGTCGGTGAGCTTCCGGAAGAGGCGGTGGGCCACTTCGGGCTGCTCGAAGAGCAGACGCTTGATCTGGATGTAGCTCTTGGAGCCGCCGCCCTCGACCATGTACGCGGCCAGGGTGAAGGGCGCGCCCGCGAAGCCGATGACGGGCACGGAGTCGTTGATGGCCTTGCGCGTGCGGCGGATGGCCTCGGCGACGAAGCCGGTGCCTTCGACGGGGTCGGGGACGCCGAGCTTGTCGATGTCCGCGGGCGTGCGCAGCGGGTTGGGGAAGTGGGGGCCCTTGTCGCCCAGCTCCAGGTGGATGCCCATGGCCTCCACGGGGATGAGGATGTCGGAGAAGATGATGGCCGCGTCCACGCCCAGGCGGGTGATGGGCTGGACGGTGACTTCGGCGGCCAGGTCCGGGTTCTTGCAGAGGTCCAGGAACGCGATGTTGCCGCGGATGGCGCGGTACTCGGGCAGGTAGCGGCCCGCCTGACGCATCAGCCACACGGGGGTGGTGTCGGTGGGCTGGCGGCGCGCCGTGCGCAGGAGTCGGTCGTTCACGTCGTCACCTTCGAGGGGCGGGAGGGAGTCACGGGCTTCACGGCCCGGGGTGTACCCTATCTCCATGACCCGGTTGAACCGCTACGTTCCGAGCCTGCTCGCGCTCGCATGCATGGCCTGTGCGGCGGGGCGGACGGCTGCTCCCGCCCGGCCTCAGTGGCCGCTGTCTCATGAGCTGGTCCGCTGGGAGCCGGTTCCCGGGGCGAGCGTCGTGGCGCCTCGGGTGCCTCCTGGGGCACCTCGGGTCGACCCTGCAGGGGTCTATTCCGGATGTAAGGACATCAACCCCGCTGACGTAGCCGGCATCGAGCCCCAGGTCACGGCCTACGTCACCTGCTCGTGGCACCAGTTGGACTTGGGCCGACAGCTCAACATCGACCTGGCCACCAATGCCTATGGACTCCACGCGTCGTCAGAAGAGAAGCGTGAGCAACTCCGAGTGACGCTGCTCCAGCAAACCGGCATTCCAGAGAAGGAGCTCACCCGGTTACCCGCCCCCTGGTTCGGGTGGGAATGGCGCAAGAACGTTCAAGAGTGGCTTGGGCCGCCAGAAGAGAAGCCAGACGGTCCGGGAGAGTTGCTCCGAGACCGCTGGATCGTCGCCGGAACGGGCCTTCTCTTCGTTCAGGTGATCTCCTCGGGAGATGATCCGTTCCCCGAGGGCGAGGCCTTCCTCGAATCGCTGCGGGTCACTGACCTGAACTGACGATTCAGCCGCCGTCCCGTCCGCCGTGGTCGTCGCTGCCGCCGTCGTCGTCTCCACCGTCGTCGTCATCCGCGGGCAGCGTGATGGGCTGGAGCCGTTCCTCGCCTTCACGGACACAGACCTCCGTCTCCACGTCCTCCAGGTCGTCGGCCTTGACCTCCAGCGCGTAGCAGCCCGCGGGCAGCGGCCCCAGGCGGACCTCTCCGCTGCTCGTGTCCACCTTCGCGCGGTCTTCTCCCGTACCTCGCAGCTCCACCTCGACGTCGGGCGGGATGGCGCCCAGTTCGTCCCGCACCCTCACGGTGAGAAAGGCTCCGGGCTTCGCCTGGATGTCGCCCACGTCGGTGACCCGAGCGCCCTGCGCCAACACGGGCGTCCTCGCCGCCTGCGTGCGTGAGGCGACCACGTACAGCTCCAGCGACGTCGCCGGCACTCCGTCCAGTTCGAAGCGGCCGTCCGCGTTCACCGTCGCGCGCAGCTCCTCATGGCCCAGCACGCTGACTCGCGCCACGCCGGACTCCGCGCCCAGCACTCGGCCTCGCACGGTGCCCGTGCGCAGGTCTCCGTTGTCGAATCCGCCACAGCCCACGAGCGCCAGCACCAGCGCTCCGCCACATGTCCTGGCTCGCATCAGAAGCGGTACCCTCCGGCCAGCATCAGGCCTCCAAAGCCCACCGTGCGCGTCTGCCCGTCCACCGGGACGTAGGCCCACAACGCCTGCGCTCGCGCCTCCACCATCCACGCCGGGCTGAAGCGGAATGACAGCGCGGCCATCCATCCCGGCCAGGCCGTGACGTACTGCTCACTCCGGTCCAGCAGCTGCAACTGGAAGGAGCGTTGCAGCCACAAACCGGCCACGCGCGGACCGGTGGACAGGCCCAGCCGGCCCCATGTCCACGTGGGCCCCACCGCCACGCCCACGAGCAGCGTGCGGTGCCGCACCGGCACGTCCCCACCTGGATCCAACCGCAGCGACTGACGCCCCTGCCCCGCCGACACGTCCACCCAGAGGTCCAGCTTCCCGTCCAGGAGCACGCCCTCCCAGCCCAGCCCCACGCCGGCCTGCGCCGACGCCGGCAGCACCTGCTCGCGGCTCTGTCCATCCAGGAAGCCGAGCACGCCTCCGCCCAGCGTCACCGTGCGCTTGGGCCCGTCCGCCATGGGGCGCAGGAAGGCTTCCAGTTCGCGCCGCTCGCCGGAGCGCAGCGCCACCGTGTCTTCCCACAACACCTGGCCGCCCTTGCGCAGCTCCAGCTTCCGCCGGCCCTCCGGCACCACCACGCCTCCGGGCAGCTCGCCCGCGTCGTGGCCGTCAACCTTGAGCGTGAAGCCCTCCAGCCTCGCGCTGTAGGAGAAGACCTCCGGCTGACCCGGCCGCTGCAAGGAGCCGGACAGCAGCACCGGATCCGCGCCCACTTCCAATATCTGCGCGCTGGGACGCTGGCGCCCTTCCGTATAGGCCCAGGTGTTGCGGCGAGCCCAGTCGTGGGCCTCGGTGGCGCTCACCGCGCCGTCGCGGTTGCGGTCGCCGCTTCCGTCGAGCGCCTGGATGAGGAAGTGCGTGTAGATGTCATTGGCCAGCGCGTCGTCCTCGCGCGCGGCCTCGCCCCAGTCGCTGGCGGACAGAACCAGCGAGGCGCGGCTCGCGGCCTCCAGGGGCTGCGGCAGGAAGGACGCCTTGGTGTGCGCGAGCTCGTCGCGGACCTCCGGCGGCAGCAGCGACTTGCCCGTGCCGCTGTGACAGGTGGCCAGCACCAGCACGCGCCGCCGCGAACCCAGCCGCTCCAGCGACTGTTCCAGCGTGGCCATGTCCAGCCCCGTGCCGGCCACGTCCCGGTAGCGGGTATCGGACGTCACCAGATAGCGCTGAAGCTCGCCCCTCACGTCGCGTGCCAGCGAGCCATGCCCGGACACGTATACGACCACCGTGTCCTGGGGCCGCCAGGGACGCGCCTCCAGCGCCTGGAGCGCGGCGAGCACCGACGTGCGCGTCGTCTGCTCGGGCCGCGTGAGCACCGTCACGGAGCGGAAGCCCCCGCGCACCGGATCCGCCAGCACGCGGCCCAGGTCGTCAGCGTCCTTCGCCGCGTAGCGCAGCCCGTTCCATGCGGGGTCCGTGTACGCGGAGATGCCGATGAGCAGCGCGTGCCGTTCACCCTCCTGCGCCGAGGCCAGCACGCCATCATCCAGGCGCACCCGCACCGCGCGGCCCTTCTCCCGCGGCTCCACGGAGCGGCACGCGCCGAGCACCACCAGCGCCAGCATCACGGGGATGAACAGCAGGCGGGACACGCGCGGCTCCTCAGGGAGCAGCATGCCCCGACTCCACCTTCAAGCGAAGGCGGGCCTGGGCCGCGTCTGGAGGAACCTGTCCGCTGACGCGCACCGCCTCCAGCGCCGCGTTCTCCTGTTCACCGTGCGGCCAGGCGACCAGCACCAGCGTCACGGGTCCGCGCTCGTCCTCCAGGGACACGCCGGCCAGGTCCTCGCCGTCGCGCAGGTCGTGCGTGCCCGGCGTCAATGCATGACGGCCCAGCACCTGCGGCGGCACACCAGGGGCTTCGCGCACCAGCAGTGCGTCCGCGGACTCACTGGTGTGGTAGCGCAGCAGCACCACGGCTTCGGGCGGAAGCACCGCGTCCTCGGCGACCGCGCGCACCGCACCGTCTGGCATCTGCGCCGCGGCCGTGAGCTCCAATGCCAGCGGCGAGGTGCCCTTGATGCGCTGCGAGGACGGCTCCACGTGACCCGGCCCGCCGGTCCCCGGACGCACCACGAGGGCCAGGAGGACAGCGGCGGCCACCGCGCCCAGCCCTCCGGTCACCCATGCACGATGGGGCGCGCGCAGCTTCCGGCGCACCCGCGCCCAACCGACCGCATCCTCCCGGACGGGACGGTCCGAGGCCGCGACGAGCGCTTCGTCCGCCAGCGCATCCACCCCCCGAAGTTCGCCGGGCTCCGCGTCGTCTCGCGCGAGGAACGCCTCGCACGTCTCACAGGGATGCGAGAGGTGTTCGGCGAAGTAGCGCACCGCTTCGGGCTCGCGCCGTTCGAGCTGCTTCGCGGACTCCACATCCAGATGTCTGTCGCTCGCGCCCATGGTTCAGCCCACCTCCGCGGCCAGGAGCCGCGCCAGCAGCTCGCGCTTCACGCGGGCCCGGAAGCGCTCCAGCCGCATCGTCACCGCGCTCTTGCCCAGCCCCAGCCGGTCGGCGATCTCCCGCGCGCTCAGCTCGCCCTCCAGATAGAAGAGGCGGGCGGTCTCCTTCTCCGGGCCCTCGGGCAGCCCTTCGATGAGCGCGCGCACCACGGCCACGCGGCGCTCCAGCGTCAATGACGGAGGCAGCGCGGGCGCGACGGTGTCCAGTTCGCGCGCCAGGTCCTCCTCCACGCGGGCCCGGGCCTTCGCTCCACGGCTGAGCGCGTAGGCGTGATGCCTCGCGATGGTCAGCAGCCAGCCGCTGAACGCGCGCGGATGCTGGAGCCGGGGCAGCTCGCGGAAGGCTCGCACGAACGTCTCCTGCACCGCGTCCTCCACCTCCGCCGCGCCCAGGACGCCCGAGCCCTGGGCCACGCGTCGCACGGCCCCGTGGAAGCGCTGGTAGAGCTGACCGCACGCGGACTGTTCCCCTCGCGCCGCCCGACGGATGCAGTCCGCCAGCTCCTGCTCCGTCACGACGCCCTCTCCATCCCCACGCGCTTCGCGCACGCGCGCGACGGCCGCGTGCCGGGGCAAGCCCGCCGAGGCGATGCCGGTCCAGGTGAGAGGATGCAAGCCATGACCCCTGTTCAGTACTCCGTCCCCAGGGATGGAGTCACGGAGGGCTTTTCCGGCCACGCCCGCCCGGCCGATTCCCCGGGCCTCCCTCCGGAAATCCGCGCGGAAAATCCCGCCCGTGGCCGTTTTTCGCGGCCGGACTCCTTTCCTTCAGCGGAAGGGATGACGGGCGGGCATCGCACGGCCGGTGCGAGTCCACGGGCCCGGCATCCCCCACCGGAACCAGGAGACACACGTCATGCGTCGTTTCATCGGTCTGTTCGCGTCCCTCATGTGGCTGTCCGCGTGCGGTAACAGCACGTCGTCGGTGGGGTTGAGCACGCGGATGGGGAGCGCGGTCACGGGTTCGGCCCTGACGCGCACGTCCAGCCAGCGGCTGGAGCTCTCCAATGGAATCACCGTGGATCGAGTGCGGCTGTCGGTCCGCGAGCTGGAGCTCAAGCGTGAAGGCCACCATGACGACAGCTCCGACGACGACTCCGACGCCGGGACCGACGCGGGGACCGACGACAAGAGCGAGCACAAGCAGCGCACGGGGTCGTTCCTCATCGACCTGTCCGGCACGGCACTGGAGGGCCAGCTGGTGCGCCTGCAGGACATCTCCGTGGATGTCGGCACCTACGACGAGATCGAATTCGACATCGGCAAGGTCGATCCCGCGAACGCCACAGGCGGCTTGAAGGAACTGGCGGATCAGGGCGCGTCGCTCATCATTGACGGCCACATCGACGGCGAGCCCTTCCAGTTCGTCTCCAGCCTCCGCGTGGAGCAGGAGCGCAAGGTGAGCTTCGAGATCGCCGAGGGTGACGACCAGAACGTGACCTTCAACATCGACCCGAGCGGCTGGTTCACCGACAAGGACGGCAAGCGGCTCGACCCGCGCGAGTCCAGCGCCCGGTCGCAGCTGGAGAGCAACCTCCAGAAGTCCATCGACGCGTTCGACGACCACGACCGCAACGGCGGCGAGGACGACGACGACGACGGCAGCCACCATGACGGCAAGGACGACTGAGCGCGCCGTCCCCCTACGTCATCTGAGCACCCGCGCCAGATAAGGCGCGGTGCGGCTCTCCTTCACCTTCGCCACCTGCTCCGGCGTGCCCTGCGCCACCACGCGGCCACCGGCGTTACCCGCGCCGGGCCCCACGTCGATGACGTGGTCACTGGCGGCGATGACACGCAGGTCGTGCTCCACGACGATGACCGTGTTGCCCGCGTCCACCAGTCCCTCCAGCTGCGTCATCAGCTTGTCCACGTCCGCCGGGTGCAGGCCCGTGGTGGGTTCATCCAGCACGTAGAGCGTGTCGCCGTGCTGGGTGCGCTGCAGCTCAGTGGCCAGCTTGATGCGCTGGGCCTCGCCTCCGGACAGCTCCGTCGCGGGCTGGCCCAGGCGCAGGTAGCCCAGGCCCACGTCTCGCAGCACCTTGAGTGCTCGCTGGAGCGGCGGCTCTTCGGTGAAGAAGTCGAAGGCGCCGTCCACCGTCAGCCCCAGCACATCCGCGATGTTCTTCTCGCGGTAGCGCACCTCCAGCGTCTTCGCGTTGTAGCGGGTGCCGTGGCACGTGGGACACGGCGCGTACACGCTGGGTAGGAAGAGCAGCTCCACGCTCACGAAGCCTTCGCCCTCGCACGTGTCGCAGCGGCCTCCCGACGTGTTGAAGGAGAAGCGCCCCGCGCCGTACTTGCGCGACTTCGACAGTGGCGTCGCCGCGAACAGCTTGCGCACGTGGTCGAAGAGGCCCGTGTACGTCGCCAGGTTGGAGCGCGGCGTGCGGCCGATGGGCTTCTGGTCCACCGTCACCAGCCGGCGGATGGCCTCCATCCCTTCCTTGATGTGGCCCTCGCTCGCCAGCACCGGCTCGCGGTCCAGCGGCTCGCCCTCCTCTTCTTCCGGCGCCAGCGTCTGGCCCAGGCGCGCAGCCACCAACTCCACCAGCGCCTGACTCACCAGACTGGACTTGCCGGAGCCGGACACGCCGGTCACCGTGGTGAAGACGCCCAGCGGGAAGTCCACGGCCAGCCCGCGCAGGTTGTTGCGCTTCACGCCCTCCAGGCGCAGCCGCCCGGTGGGCTTCCGGGCCTCGCGGCGGCGCAGAGCCTCCTCCTCGAAGAGGTAGCGCCGCGTGCGGGATGCCTCCACCTTCGCGAGCCCTTCCGGCACGCCGCTGTAGAGCACCCGCCCGCCGTGCTCACCGGCGGCGGGGCCCACGTCGACGATCCAATCCGCGTGGCGGATGACGTCCACCTCGTGCTCCACCACGAACAGCGAGTTGCCCGCCTCCTTCAGCCGGTCCAACGCCGTGAGCAGCGACTCCGTGTCCGCGGGGTGCAGGCCGGCGGACGGTTCGTCCATCACGTACACCACGCCGAAGAGGTTGGAGCGCACCTGCGTGGCCAGCCGCAGCCGCTGCAGCTCCCCCGGCGACAGCGTGGGCGTGCTGCGCTCCAGCGACAGGTAGCCCAGGCCCAGGTCCGTCAGCACCTGGATGCGCGCGAGCAGGTCCTTGGTGATGCGCTGGGCGACGATGAGCTTCTCCGGGTGCTCGCGGGCCATGACGTCCGCGTCCTTCCCCTTCCCTTCCGCCGTGGGTTTGATCAGCTCCGCGACCTGCTCCAGCGGCAGGCGGGACAGCTCGCCGATGTCGCGGCCCGCGAACGTCACGGACAGGGACTCGCGCTTCAGGCGCTTGCCCTCGCACAGCGAGCAGTCGCTGGCGACCATGTAGCGGGCGACGCGCTTCTTCATCATCGCGCTCTGCGTGGTCGCGAAGGTGGTCATCACGTAGCGCTTCGCGCCCGTGAAGGTGCCCATGTAGCTGGGCGTCTCCTTGCGAGCCATGGCCCGCTTCACCTCCGCGGACGTGAAGCCCGCGTAGACGGGGACGGTGGGCTGCTCGTCGGTGAAGAGGATCCACTGGCGGTCCTTCTTCGGCAGGTCGCGCCAGGGCTTGTCGATGTCGTACCCGAGCGTCACCAGGATGTCGCGCAGGTTCTGGCCGTGCCACGCGGGCGGCCACGCGGCGACGGCGCGCTCGCGGATGCTCAGGGAGTCATCCGGCACCATGGAGCGCTCGGTGACCTCGAACACGCGGCCGATGCCGTGGCACTTGGGGCACGCGCCCGCGGGTGTGTTCGGGGAGAAGGCGTCCGAGTCCAGCCGCTCCAGCTTCGGCGGGTAGTTGCCCGCGCGCGAGTACAGCATGCGCACGGAGTTCGACAGCGTCGTCACGCTGCCCACCGACGAGCGAGACGTCGGCGCGCCCCGGTGCTGCTGGAGCGCCACCGCCGGTGGCAGTCCGTCGATGGAGTCCACCTCCGGCACGCCCACCTGATCAATCAGGCGCCGGGCATACGGGGCCACGGATTCGAAGTAGCGCCGCTGCGCCTCCGCGTAGAGCGTCCCGAACGCCAGCGACGACTTGCCGGAGCCGGACACGCCGGTGAAGACCACCAGCGCGTCGCGAGGGATGTCCACGTCCACGTGCTTCAGGTTGTGTTCGCGGGCGCCCCGGACGCGGACGAAGCCGGAGGGGTCGGGGGTCTTGCGGGAACGCGGTGCTTTCGGAGGTGCCATGCCGGGCGGACGTTGCCCACCCGTCAGCGCGCGGTCATCCACGAAGCGCACCGCCCCGTCGGAATCCAGATGCGTCCCGGCCCTCCACCGTCTGGCGGAGGACACGAGGCCTGACGGCTCAGCCGCCTCCCCGAGCCCCCGGCCGCTCTAGCCCGAGCGCCGCCGGCAGCACGTACTGTCCGAACAGGACCAGGGGGAGCGCCGAGCCCGCATCATTATAGTGGCTGCCGGTGAAGGCCGCGGTGACGCCCAGCGAAGGCGCGACGAAGACGTACTGCCCCCCGTTGCCCCGCGCGAAGGACACCTCCACCGGTGTGCCCTGGATGACGAAGCGGGCGCTCCACCACAGGAGCCCGTAGTTCGCGTCGCCCAGCGGCCCCAGCGCCTTGCCTAACTCCGCCACCCACGCCTCGGAGACCCGGCGCTCGCCCTGCCACGAGCCGCCGTCGAGCATCAGCTGCCCCACCTTGAGGAAGTCGCGCGGACGCAGGCGCAGGTGGCCGCCGGTGTCCGTGCCCTTCTTGCCCGCGGGCTGCCAGGTGACGTCCTGGACCTGCATCGGAGTGAACAGCCACTCGCGCGACAGGTCCGTGATGGAGCGTCCGCTGACGTGCTCCAGCACGGCACCCAGCAGCACCACGCCGCCCGTGCAGTAGCGCGTCACGGTGCCGGGCTCGTCGCGCATGGGCACGTCCACGATGAAGCGGGCCCAGTCGTCCGTGTCGTACATCCGCTCTTCGTTGCCGGGGGACTCGGGGTCCCAGTCGTCGCACGACAGCCCGGAGCGCATCTGGAGCAGGTGGCGCAACGTGATGCGCTCCTTGCGCGGATCCGCGTTCTTCACCGGCGCCAGGTGCGGCAGGAGCGGGAGCACGGGCGCGTCCAGGTCCGGCAGCAGGCCGCGCTCGTGCGCCATGCCCACCAGCAGCGACGTGACGCTCTTCGTGGCGGACCTCAGGTCGTGCGCCTTCTCTCGCGTGAAGTCGTTCCAGTAGCGCTCGTAGACGAGCTGGCCCCCGCGCGCGACGAGCACCGCGTCCGGCGCCTCCACCGTGCCTTCGGACACGTCGTGCTCCAGCGCGTCGAACCACGAGCGCTGCACGCCCGTGTCCTCGAAGGAGGCCACGGCCCAGCCGTCATCGAGCCGGTCCGGCGGCGAGCCCGGCCCCGTGGGCACCCGCTTGCCTCCGCACGCCATGAGACACACCACGCACAGCAGCAGCACCATCCGCTGGAACATCGCTGCACCTGCCTTCGCTCCGGCCCTGGAAGCGCGGCAGCCTATGTCACGCGGAGGCGCCATCGCGACTAGCGGAGGTTCTTCGCGGCCTGCTCGCGGATGCGCGCTTCCTGTTCCCGCAGCTCGGGGGTGAACTCGGCGCCGAAGTCGTCGTCCTCGAAGACCTGCCGCAGCTCCAGCTCCACGTTGCCGCCCGCGTCCATGGACGGCCAGCGCTTGAGCCACGCCAGGGCCTCCTCTCGCGACTTGACCTGGATGAGGGTGAAGCCGGCGATGAGCTCCTTCGTCTCCGCGAAGGGACCGTCGAGGATGGCCGGCTTGCCGTTCGTGAACTTCACGCGGGCGCCCTTGCTGCTGGGATGCAGGCCCTCGCCCTGGAGCATCACGCCCGCCTTCACCATCTCCTCGTTGTAGGCGCCCATGGCGGCCAGCAGCTTCTCGTCCGGGAGCACGCCGGCTTCGGTGTCCTTGTCCGCCCTGCGGATGATCATGAAGCGCATGGTCGTGTCTCCTGCCGCGCGCCGTCGGGCCGCGGGGGGTGTGCTTCTCCTGCCTTCAGGGACGCAACGAATGGGCCTGGGGAAAATCGACACGGCCTTTTTATTTTCCCGCCGAGTCTCCCAAACCCTCGCAATCACGAGGCTTCCCATGTCCCGGCCGCGAATGTGACAGTGCCCCCATGCACGCGGGCGGGACATCCACCGGGACGAAGCCCTTTCCGGCCAGCGGCCTCCTGCACCCGGCGGTGCTCGTGGCCGTGGTGCTGCTCGTGCTGAACGACCACGTGTTCAAGGCGCGCTGGCCGTCGTGGTGGACGGGGAAGCTCTCCGACGTCGCCGGGCTCGCGATGTTCCCGGTGCTCCTCCAGGCGCTGTGGGAGCAGGCGTTCCAGCGCCGCGCGCGGGAATTCCGTCCGTCGTTCCGGGTGCTCGTGGGAGCGGTCGTGCTGACGGGGCTGTGCTTCGCCGCGACGAAGCTTTCCTCGGACGCGGGGGATGCGTGGCGCTGGGCGCTGGGCGCGCTGCAGTGGCCCTTCTACGCGCTGCGCGCGGGGCTCGCGGGCGCGCCCATTCCCTCGGTCCGTCCCACGGTGCACACAGTGGACATCACGGATCTGCTCACGCTGCCGTCGCTGTTCATTCCCCTGTGGCTGGGATGGCGGCGTGCTCGCACGGCTCGCGAACAAGGCGCGCGTATTCCCGCGCACGAGGAGTCTTCACTCCCTCCTTGATTGCTGCGAGCTGTGCACGTCGCTTCGCGGCACGTGTCAGACCCCCAATTACAGTCGGCCCCCGTCACGCATTGAAACGACAGGGGCCATCATGTCCGCGCGTTCTCCTCAATCCCATACATCCACGCCTTCGAACATCCTGGAGCAGGTGCGGCAGTGCGCCGCGTCCGTCACGCGGTATCCGCTGGACATCCTGACGGAGCATGCGCAGCTCGAGGACGAGCTGGGCATCGACTCCGTGAAGCTCGCGGAGATCGCCGCGGTCATCGCTCGTGAGTTCCAGCTGCCGCCGGACCGGCTGCCGCGCAACGGGAAGGCGCGCACGCTCGGCGCCATCGCGGGGGCGGTGACGGAGGCGCTGGGCACGGAGCCCGGACCGTCGCTCCACGTCACGCCTGTTCCCGCTGTCGTCGAAGTGAAGGCGAGCATCGGTGAAGCGAAGGCGAGCACCGGTGCTCCGGCCACGCTGGACCTCCTGCCGCGCGTGCGCGCCGTGTTCGCGCGTGTGACGCGCTACCCGGAGGAACTGCTCACGCCGCACGCGGACCTGGAGGACGAGCTGGGCATCGACTCCGTGAAGCAGGCGGAGGTGATGGCCGTGATCATGAAGGAACTGGGGCTGGGCGACGCGCCGAAGCCGTCGCAGCGCCTGCGCACGATGGCCGCCATCACCGACGCGGCCCGTGCGCTGCTGCCAGCCGCGCCGCCCGTCGTGGAAGCCAGGCCTCGCGCTCCCGTCCACGCGGCGCCCTTGCCTGTTCCGTCGCGCACGGAGCTGCCGTTCGAGGGGAAGGTCGCGCTCGTCACGGGCTCGGGGAAAGGCATCGGCCGGGTCATCGCGACGCGGCTGGCTCACGCGGGCGCGACGGTGGTCGTCAACTCGTTCCACTCCCGTGAGGACGGGGAGAAGACGGCGCGGGACATCGTCGACGCGGGTGGCAGGGCGGTCCACCTGTGGGGCTCCGTCGCGCAGGAGGAGCACCTGGAGCGGATGTTCGCGGCGATCCGCGAGCAGCTGGGCGGGCTCGACCTGCTCGTGTGCAACGCGTCCAACGGGCTCATTGGTCCGTTCGACCGCATCGCGCCCCGGGATTGGGACAAGGCGTTCCGCACCTGCATCACCGGCACCTACGAGTGCGCGATGCGCGCCCGCCCGCTGATGGCCGCGCGTGGGGGCGGGAGCATCGTCACCATGTCCACGTCCATGTCGCAGCGGTACATGCACGACCTGGGTTGCCAGGGCGTGGTGAAGGCGGGCGTGGAGTCCCTCACGCGCTACCTGGCCGCGGAGCTGGCGCCGGAGGGCATCCGCACCAACTGCGTGTCCGCGGGGCCCGTGCACGGGGACCTGCTGGGGATGTTCCCGGACGCGCCGGAGCGCGTCGCACGCTGGGAGTCCGCGACGCCCGGTGGACGGCTGTGCACCGCGGACGACGTGGCGGACGTGACCGAGCTGCTGCTGGGGCCGAAGACCCAGCGTGTGAATGGCGCCATCTGGGTGGTGGACGCCGGCCTCTCCGGAACCGTGGACGGCCTGCTGCCGGCCGCGCGCGCGTCCTGACCCTTCCTCTTCCAGGAGCCATCACCATGGACTTCTTCGCTGTCCCGTACGACATCCACTTCGACGACACGATGGCCTACGGGAGCCATCACTTCCTCACCAACTTCAAGTTCCAGTGCGCCGGCCGGGAGCACCTGCTCTTCAGCCCGCACGCCTTCGAGGAGCCCGAGTTCCGGCGCGACTTCGACCAGGTGCTCCTGCTCACCTACGAGGGCTATTCGCGCAACCTCGCCCCGGCGGCGCTGGGGGATCGGCTGATCATCCTGACGTCGCTGGAGGAGCGCGGAGAGGTGTCCCTGCGCTTCTGCTTCCGCACGTTGAAGAGTGACGGAACGCCGGTGGCCTGCGGCTACCAGACCGTGCTCTGCGCGGACCGGCAAGGGACGCTGCGCGCGTTCCCGCAGTCCTTCCAGCGCAGCTTCGAATCGCTGGCGGCACTGCATGAGCCGGCGGGCACGAAGAGCTTCCGCGACCTCGCGTTGCAGGGCGGTGGAGGCGTCCAGGCCTTGTTCCCGGAGGCCGTGCGCGAGCTGGCGCGGACGCTGCTGGCGGACACCGCTCCGCGCGGCGTCTCGCGGATGGTCCGCATTCCCGAGCCAGTGCCCGGCCTTCAGCTGCCGACCAACGCCACCGCGTTCCTGTTCGCGGGACAGGGCACTTTCGAGCCTGCCCTCTTCCTCCAGTTGAAGGCGCTCCAGCCGGAGCTACGTGACGAACTGCTGGCGGTGTCGGAGGCCTGCCGTTCGCAGGGCATCGACGTGGGGCCGTTGCTCGCGGCGGAGGACGTCGCCCAGGTGGGCCGGGTATTGGACGCGGCGCCGCTGTTGGATCAGCTCGGCATCTTCCTGTCCGGGGTGCTGGGGGCGCGGTGGATGGAGCGCCAGGGCACCCGGCCGGACGTGTTCGTGGGGCACAGCTTCGGGGAGATCGCGGCGATGACCGCGGCCGGAGCCATGGACCTGCGCACGGGCGCGGCGGTGGTGTGCCGTCGCATCCGGGCACTCCAGACGGTGCCGGACGACCTGGGCACGCTCGCGGCGGTCGCCCTGTCGGATTCGGAAACCGTCCGGGCCGTGGCGGAGAGTGGGGCCAGGACGCTGGAGGTCGCGGGCCGCAATCACTCGCGGCAGACCGTGGTCGCGGGGCCTCGTGAGGAACTGGAGCGGTTGCGCGAGTTCCTGGAGCGGCAGGGCAAGGGCTTCACGTTCATCGCCAGCCGCTACCCGTTCCACCACCCGAGCCTGGCGCCCGCGGTCACCGCGTTCCGCACGAGCCTCGCGGACCTGACGGTGCATCCTGCACGCGGGCCCATCTATTCGCCCATCGAGCGGCGGGCGTACGGACGTGGTGGGTCCGAGCTGGCGGGGGCGCTCGCGTCCCACCTGGTGCGTCCCTTCGACTTCCCGGGCGCGGTGGAGACGTTGGTGGGCGTGGGCTGCGCGCGGTTCGTGGACTGCGGCACGGGGGGACGGCTGACGCGCATCGTCCAGCGGATCCTTCCCAAGGACACGTCCATGACGCTGACGTCCGTGGACCGTTCGCTGCCCGAGAGTGCACCGGTCGTGACGCCTGTCGCTCGGGATGCAGCGCCCGTGGATCCGGCCATCGCGGTGGTGTCGTTGGGCTGCATGCTTCCGGGCGGCGCGAAGGATCCGGAGACGTACTGGCGGAACATCCAGCGGGGCATCAGCGGCATCGTCGACACGGGGGTGAGCCATCCGGATCAGGTCGTGGACTTCGTGGGTCCGGCGGTGACTCCGGACCGCACGTACACGCTGCTCACCGGGCGGGTCCTGGACAGCGACCTCGTTCCGCCTCCGGGAATCACGCCGGACCGCTTCCAGCGCTACGGCCGTGAGCAGCGGTTGCTGGCCATCGCGCTCAGTCAGGCGATGGAAACCTTGCGGTCCACCGCGCCGCGTGCGCCTGGACGCATCCAGTGCCTGCTCGGATCCACCGCTGACGGCTCGCCCGAGTACGACGACTCGCTGTGCGTGGAAGCGGGAGAGTCCCTGCTGCGTGCTCGGGGCGAGATGGCGCGGGAGTTCTCCGCGTTGATGTGTGAGGCGCTGGGTGTCACCGCGACGTCCTCCGAACTGGCACCGCACCCCACCCTCCAGTCGGTGGTGACGGACGTGGTGGGCCCGAGCGTGTCCACGGTACTGCTGGACGCGGCGTGTGCCTCTTCGCTCTACGCCATCGCGCTGGGGATGAAGGCGCTGGAGCGCGGCGAGGCCGACCTGGTGCTCGCGGGCGGGGTGTTCTCTCCGGGTCCGGGCAACAGCTGTCTGTTCTCCCAGTTCAAGGGACTGTCGGCGACAGGGAGCCGGCCGTTCGACGAGCGAGCGGATGGCGTCATCTTCGGCGAGGGCGCGGGAGTGGTCGGCCTGATGCGCCTGGAGGATGCCGTCTCCGCGGGGTTGAAGGTCCACGCGGTCATCCGTGGCGCGGGGCTCTCCAGCGACGGGCGCAGCAGCTCCGCCAACGTCCCGCGAGCGGACGGACAGGTGGCCGCGATGGAGGCGTGCTACGCGACAGCGGGCGTTGAACCGGCGTCCATCCAGTACATCGAAGCGCACGGAACGGCCACGCCGGCCGGAGACACCACCGAGTTGCAGTCGATTGGCCGCGTCTTCGGAGGCAAGCGGAAGGGCCTCCAGCTCGCGAGCGTGAAGGCGTTGATCGGCCATGTGGGGTGGGCCGCGGGTGCGGCTTCGGTCATCAAGCTGTGCAAGGCGCTGGAGCACCGGAGCTTCCCGCCGCAGTCCCACTTCGATCGTCCAGGCACGGGCCTGCGAGCGCTCGGGCCGGACTTCGAGGTGAGCACACGGGAGCAGCCGTGGCCGGAAAACGGGGACCATCCGCGCCGTGCGGCCACGAACGGCTTCGGCTTCGGCGGCACGAATGCGCACCTGGTGTTGGAGGAGTACCGGGGAGGTCCGCTCGCGCCGCGCGCCAGGGCCGTGCCTTCCATGGGCGAAGAGCTGGTGGTGGTGGCCGCGGAGGGGATGTTCCCGGAGGTGCGTTTCGACGCCAAGGGGATGCGTCTGCCCGCGTCCGTGCGGCTGTTGCCGGACATCACCGAGGACATGGACCTCACGCAGCACCTGGGCCTCATCGTCGCGAGCGACGTCGTGAAGAAGCTCGGGGCGTTCGATTCGCTGCGCACGGGGACGGCCATCGTCCTGGGGTTGGAGGGCAAGACGCGCCGGGGCGTGGAGGCCACGCAGCGAGTGCTCGCGGACTCCACGCGGCGCAGGCTGCGCGAGCACATCCAGCGGGCTCCGGGCTCCGCGCGGCTTCTGCCGCTGGTGGACCGGCTCCATGCGGCAGTGGGCGCGCTGCGACCGTCCGGGCCGTACACGCTCCAGGGGATGATGCCCAACGTCACGCCGGGACGGGTGGCGGGGGCGCTCGACACCAAGGGACCGAACTTCGTGGTGGATGCGGGGGCCGGCACGCTGGCCGCATCGCTGCGGGCATCGAGGGCCCTGATGAACAGCGGCTTCGAGCTGGTGCTCGTGGGCAGCGCCCATGTGAAGAGGCCCGGGGAAGGCCCCGCTGTGTCCGCGCCCGAAGAGGGCATGACGATGTTGGCGGTGACCACGGCAGCGAAGGCGGAAGCGCACGGCCTGAAGCCACTGTGCCATCTGAGGATGTCCGAAGAGGCTGGCTCCGGCGCAGGGCCGGGCGTCACGTTGCCGCCCCACTCCGCTCGGGAAGCACAGGAGGTGCTGAACGCGGTGCGGGCCGCCGCTGAGGGGCAGGCCATCACGCTGCGCTTCCATCCGGATGCCGCGACCGGCACACGGCTGGTCCTCCAGCTTCAGCCTGGCCTCAGCGCCCGGCCTGGAGCACCGAAGGAACAAGCAGTGGCGGCAAGGTCTCCGTCCGCGGAGCGCCGCGAACTGGAGAGATCCGCCAGGTCCTCGGGCATGCCTTCCGTCTCCAGTGCTGAGAATCGAGACCTCAGCAGGACCGCCCCGTCGGCGGCGAACCGCACGAACCTGTCCGACAGTCGGACAAGTTTGGAGAACCCGGCCGGCCGGGAGGGGCTCCCCCTTCAGCCGGGCCGCGAAAACCTGTCCGACAGCCGGACAGGATTGGACAACCCGGTCGGCCGGGAGGGGCTCCCCCTTCAGCCGGGCCACGGGAACTTGTCCGACAGTCGGACAGGTTTGGGCCGCTCCGGTCCGGAGGCGGGCACCTTGGATGTCCGTGGGCCTGGCGCTCCATTTGCACCAGGAGCCATCGCAACGGTCACCGCATCCGCCACCTCCATCCCGGAGGCATCCGACGGCTTCGACCACTCGGCGCCCATCCGCTACCACGCGCCGGTGCTCGTCGAGCGCCCGGCACTGACGACCGGAGTGTCGCAACTGCGCGGTCGGCGGGTGCTGTTCATCGCTCAAGACGAAGCCGTGGCCCGTGAGCTTTCGGCCCAGGCCCACGACATCTGCGGCCCTGAGTTCCGCATTCTCCACTCGGGCGCATCCGATGCGGGAGCGCGGATCCATGGCATCGACCTGACACGGGAGGAGACCGCGGAGGCGGGCCTGGATGCGCTTGGCTTCGAGCCTCAGGTCATCGTCGCGGTGTGCCGCATGTCATCCAAGGAGAGCGAGTCCTCCGTCGTCGCGGACACGGCCCTGCGCCACGAGGCGCTGGAGTTGCTCTTCCTGTCCGCCCGCCGCGCCTATGAAGGACTGTCCGCCGGCACCGTGACGCTGGCGAGCCTGTGCATCGGCGGCGTCGGTGCTCGCCGGACGCTGCACCCTGTCACCGGCCTCTTCGCCGGCCTGCTCAAGTCCCTGGGCCGCGAGGTTCCAGCGCGTGGCATCCGTGCCATCGCCACGGGTCCGCTCCCGCTCCGCATGGCGCTCAACCACGTCGCGTCCGAGCTGGGCACCGGTGACGACACCGCGCCCGTGGAGGTCTGCTTCGATGGCTCCGTCCGTTGCGTCCGGCTGCTCCAGCCGACGGACGTTCCGGCGCGTCCCGGCGTCACGCTCGACTCCCACTCGGTGGTCCTGCTCACGGGTGGTGGACGCGGCGTGACGGCCGTCCTCGCCGGAGCGCTGCTCAAGCGGTACGGCTGCAAGGTCGTCCTCCTGGGCCGCAGCGACCCTTCCGATGCTCCCGAGCGCGTGCTCCAGGCACGCGACGAGAAACTGGGCGCCGTGGAGCGCGAGTTCTATGCCTCCGAGCTCGCCCGTGACAGGTCGGTGCGCATGCCCGCGCTGCGTGCACGCTTCGAACGCCACCTGGCCGTACGTGAGCTGCGGGCCACGCTCGATGGACTCATGCGGCTTCCCGGCCAGATGACCTACCGCGCCGCGGACGTCACCCGCCCCGAGGACGTGGACCGCGTGGTGGAGGAGCTGATCCGCGAACACGGGCGGCTCGACCTGGTGGTCCATGGCGCGGGCACGCAGGTCTCCAAGAAGCTCCACCGCCGCCGGCTCACGGAGCTCCGGAGCACGCTGGACACCAAGCTGGTGGGACTCCGCAACCTGCGCGAGGCCTGCGCTCGCCGCCTCCCAGCTCCCGTGCCCTTCCACGTCCTGACCTCCGCGTTCAGCTACATCGGCAACGACGGACAGGCGGACTACGGCGCGGCGAACGAGGCGCTGGACCGGCTCTGCGCCTGGGTCAGCGACACGCGACAGGACGTGCAGTGGTGCAGCGTGGGCTGGCTCGCCTGGGACGGCATCGGCATGACGCGCGGTTCGGAGTACCGCGTGCTCGGAGCCAGCCGCCGGCTGCGCGGCATCCGCGCCGACGAGGGCGAGGCGCTCTTCCTCCAGCTGGTGGACGGACAGCCCGTCCAACCCATCAACGTCCAGCTCACCGAGAGCGAGCGCAGCTTCTACGGCCTGGAGGTGATTGCCCCGCATGAGCCCACCCCGGAACCTCCGCGTCCCACGCGACGGGACCTCACGGTCGACGCGGCGAGCGTCCCGTGCCTGGAGGACCACCTCGTCCGAGGCACGCCCACCCTGCCCGGCGCCTGGGCCCTGGACCTGATGTTCCAGGCGGCCCTGGACGACACCCGCCCCGAGCTGCGCACCGTCACCATCGAGGACGTGCGCTTCTCCCGCTTCATCCGCGTGAAGCCCGGAGGCCAGCAGTCCCTGCGCGCCGAATGCACTCCGCTGACCGACACTCCAGGCCAGCACAGCGTGCAGGTGAAGCTCACCGGGGACATCGTCCATGCCTCCGGCGTGGTGCTGGAGCGCGACCTCGTCTACGCCGAGGCCCGCTTCACGCTGACGGCGGAACCGCCCCGGCCCCCACCTCGGCTGGAGGCCGCCCACGCTTCGGGCCACGGCCTGTCCGTGCACGACCCGCACTGCGCCACGGGCTCCCCCATCGAGCTGCGCAGGATGTTCGACTGCCTGGAGGAGATCCGCCTGGAGGAGGACGCCCGCTTCGCGCGGCTCGGGCTGCCGGAGTCACCTCGGCAAGCGGGCCACGGCGTTCCGGCGCTCGTGCTGGACGCAGCCCTGCGCCTGAGCGCGATGCACGTGGAGGGCGTGTCGAATGACGTGTTCGCTCCCGTGGGCGTCCAACGGGCCACGTTCGACCGGGACCTGGTGGCGCACGACTCCAGGGCTCCTCGCCGCCTCACGCTGAAGTCGCTCGCCCCTCGCGTGGAGGGTGACCTGCTCCAGTGCGGCACCGTGGCGGCCCATGACGAAGCCGGCCGCCTGCGGATGCTCGTCGAAGGCGGCATCGCCCGCCCCATGGCTTGAACCCCCTTCCCGCTCAGGCAACCGCCATGACTGACTTCTCTTCGTCCCTTCCCATGCCCCCGGATGACGCCAAGCGGCTCCGCTCGGAGCTGCGCCGCGTGCTGCCACCGGAGGCCTTCGAACGACAACCCCTGCGCGGCATCGTCGCGCTCTGCCTGGTGCCGGTGGAGGCGGCGCTCATCTGGGTGCTCGGCACCTGGACGCTGCCCCACTGGGCGTGTCTGCTCATCGCCTTCGCGTTGGGCCAACTCATCACCGCCGTGGGCCTTGCCGCGCATGAGGCCCTGCACCACTCGGTGTTCCACAGCCGCAAGTGGGAGAGCCTGCTGGGCTGGGTGGGCTTCGCGCCCTTCCTGGTGACACCGGGTAACTGGAGGGCCTGGCACGTCCAGGCCCACCACAGCGCCGCCAACGTCCTCGTGAGGGATCCGGACATCCTCCCGCGCAGGACGGACTGGCACACCCAGGGGTTCGCGAAGCTGTTCCACGCCATGTCCCCCGGCTCCGGACACTGGCTGAGCTTCATCAGCTTCAGCGTCTTCTTCACCGCGCAGGGCCAGGCCTTCCTGTGGCACCACTGCCGGTTGCCCGCGTTCCAACACGTGCACCTGCACCGGACCCAGGAGCGCGTGCTCACGGTGCTCGTCACCGTGGGCTGGGTGGCGCTCGGGTGGGTCCTGGGCCCCAGGGCCGCGTTCTATGCGCTGGTGCTCCCGCTGCTCATCGGGAACGTCACGCTGATGATCTACATCGCCACCAACCACTGGATGCAGCCCGCGGCGGAGGAGACGGACAACCCCTTCGTGAACACCGCCAGCGTGGAGACGCACCCGCTGATGAACTGGATGCACTTCAACTTCAGCTACCACCAGGAGCACCACATCTTCCCGGCGCAGAGCCCGAAGTACGCCCCGCTCCTGCGCAAGCACCTGCGAGAGCTGAGCCCGCGGGCCTCCATCGTCTATCCGCACCTGCACGCCCTGCGCACGCTGTACCGGCGCCCGGCGCTATACTCCGCGGATGGCCAGTCACTGATGGGCCGGGATGGAACGCCGGAAGTGAGCACCACGGAGCTGCGACGACAGCTCGAAGCCACCTGAGCGGACGCACCCGCCTGGACGCCCGCTCGGTGGGCGGGCGTCCGGGTTGGCCCCACTCCGACAGGCAAGGGCTCACCACGCGCCGCGGCATCCCCACCCTTCCGCCAACGGAGGAAATGGATGCTCACGGAGTCGGTGTCAGGCGGTCCCCGGACGGAGGCGCTTCACGAAGCGAAGGTGGAGGCCATCGCCCGGCAGTTGCGGCAGCGGAAGGGAAAGGGGCCCGCGTCCTTCAAGAAGAAGTCCCCGCCCCACAGTGTCCCCAAGCGGTTCGACTCCCGGCGCCGCGACGAGAAGGTGGACCTGGGCGACCTGGACGCCATCCTCGACATCGACCCCGTGGGGATGACCTGCACCGCCGAGCCCGCCGCTACCTTCGACGCGGTGGTGCGAGCGACGCTGCCGCATGGGCTCGTCCCGTTCATCGTCCCCGAGCACAAGACCATCACGCTCGGGGGCGCCATCGCGGGGTGCTCCATCGAGTCCATGTCCTTCCGCCAGGGCGGCTTCCACGACACGTGTCTGGAGTACGAGGTCATCACCGCGAAGGGAGACGTGCTGCGCTGCTCACCGAAGGAGGATCCACTCCTCTTCCAGATGATGCACGGCTCGTTCGGGACGCTGGGCATCCTGTCCAAGGTGCGCTTCAAGCTCACGCGAGCAGCGCCCTATGTCCGGGTGACGAACGAGACGCATTCAACGCTGGAGTCCTTCCAGCAGGGCATCTGGCACCACTTCCAGGAGCCGGGCGCGGACTATCTGGATGGGCAGATCTTCTCTCCCACGAAGCACGTGCTCTGCGTGGGCCACTTCGTGGACAAGGCGCCGTACGTGAACCGCTACGAATGGCTCACCGCGTACTGCGAGACCATCCCGCGACGGAGCGAGGACTACCTCACGACGTATGACTATCTCTTCCGCTACAACCGGGGCGTCACGCACGCCCGGCCGCAGAACCTGCTCGCGAGGGCCCTGTTTGGAAAGCTCATCCACTCCGACAGCGTGCTGAGGACCGCCAACCGCTTCACCCAGCTTCTGCCGAAGAAGGACCCGCCAGTCATCGTGGACGTGTTCATCCCCTTCTCGCGCTCTGCGGACTTCATGGACTGGTACCACCGCGAGATGCGGCACTACCCCGTCTGGTGCGTGCCCTTCCGGCGGGCGCGCGACTACGAATGGCTGACACCGGACTGGTGGGCCGGAATGAACGACCCGCTGTTCCTGGACCTGGCCGTGTACGGCATGCCGCAGCCACCGGGCCGCAACGTCTACAAGGAGCTGGAGGACGAGCTCCAGCGCGTGAACGGAACCAAGACGCTCATCTCCTACAACTACTACGACGAGGCGACCTTCTGGAGCATCTGGAACCGCGAGACATACCAGGCCGTGAAGCAGCGCACGGACCCGGACAACCTCTTCCGGGACCTGTATGTGAAGACGTGCAAGGCGGCGCTCGGCCTGGAGTCAACGCGGGCCGGATAGCCTTCAGCCGATCTCCGTCCGCAGGCTCAGCGGACCGGCGGGGACACCGACGTCGTGAAGCGCGGGGTCGTCCTTCTCCGTCTGCCAGGCGTTGGCTTCCGTCACGGTCTTGCCGGTCGCCTCGTTGGTGATGGACATCTTGCCGTTGTGACCCGCGGGGGCAATCTGGCTGGTGTCGAAGCCGCTCCAACCCGTGCCGGAGTTCGCGAACGTGGCCTCGCCCCACGTCTGACCGGAGTTCGCGCCGGGCTTCGCCGTGCCGTCCTTCGACGCGGCCCACGCCACGCTGGTGTTGTTGTCGAACGCCACCACCTGCGACTGGCCGGGCTGGAGCGTGAACGTCTTGGGCGTGCTCTTGTCGAAGTTCTGCCCGTCGTTCGGGTTCCCGTTCTCGCCCGTCTTGTTCCAGAGCGTGATGGTCTGCGGCTCGTTGGTCTTGTTGGTGAAGGTGTTCGTGTACTTGAACTGGCCCTTCTGGCTCTCGTCGATGAGCTGCATGTTGCTGTTGTAGGGCGACCCGACGTTGTTCTTCGCGAGCCACGGCGCGTTCGCGGGCGCGGGCTCCGTGGAGCCGGCGGACGGAGGGCCGAAGCCGGGGCCCGCGTCACTGTTGTACGTGGGGTGCGCCGGAGCGGCCGCGCTGGAAGCCGGAGCCGCGCCCTGGGCCATCGGAGCAGAGGGGGCCGCCGCAGAAGGAGCCGCGGACGCGGAAGCCTCCGGAGCCTCGAAGGTGGAGGCCGAAGACGCGGAAGCCGCCTTCTGCGCCGGGGCCGCGCCGCCCACGCCGCCCACCGCGGACGCGGCACCCTCGGCGCCCTGGCCCAGGCCCGCGGGCGACTGCGTCTGGAGCATCTTCACCAGCTGCGAGAGCTGGCTCGCCAGCTGCGACAGCTGCTTCTCGAAGTCCCCGCCGGAAGCGCCGCCCAGCCGGCTCGGGCCCGCCTCGAAGGAGTCGGTCATGAGCATCCGGCGCAGGTCGTTCCGGGGCTGCTGCGCCGAAGCACCCACCACACCCTGAGCCGAAGCGGCGGCCGGCTTGAGCTGGGAGATGCTCGAGGAAGGCTGGAAGGAGGACGCGCGGTTCAGGGAGGAGATGGACATGCCGGGACCCAAGAGCAGGACGCATGCCAGCCTCCAGGCTCCGTGAAATCAATCACTTGGGCCGAGCGATCCCCGCTCGTCGCGATGACGCCATTCACCAGCTGATGTCCCGAGTCACCAGTGGGCTTCAGCCAGCGAGGGCCGCGAAGACATCCCGAAGGCCCGCGATGAGCGCGTCGCCGGGGTACGGCTCGCCCAGCGGACCCAGCGCGTCGCGCAGCCCTGCGAAGAGCGCGTGGACGTGCTGGGGCTTGTCGCCGTCCCAGTCCAGGTGCCGGGCGATCTCCCGGCTCTGCACCCGGAACTTCTCCAGCGACTCCTCGTAGGGCGCCGCCGTGGGGATGTTGATGCGCAGCAGCAGCGCCAGCAGCGCGAGGAGCTCCGCGAAGTCGTAGCGGTCCGACTTCGCGTCGTAGAAGGACTCCAGGCGAACGGTCTCCGGCTTGAACCAGTAGCCGATATAGGCCGCCGCCTTCTCGCGGCTGCGCTCCACGTCCACCTGGAGCTGGCCGTGCAGCTCCGGATCCACGTGCGTCACCAGCGACCTGAGGACCGTGGCCTTGCTCAAGGTCGTGCTGTCGAAGCGCCGCGTCGGCAGCGTGCGCAGCGGCGTTCCCTCGAAGGTGAGCACCTCCAGCTTCGGCAGCCGCGTGAGGACCTCCGGGAAGTCGAACATGAGCTTCACCTGCCGCCAGCTCCCGAAGGCCAGCCGGACGTAGGCGTGGGGGTTGTTGACCAGATTCACCCGCCGCAGCTCGACGCATCCGGCCAGTGACTCCGGCAGCCGCCAGAGGCAGTTGGACTCCAGGTCCAGGACCCGCAGCTTCTTGAGCTCGCCGATGGACTCCGGCAGCTCCAACAGGCGATTGCCGCGCAGGTCCAGCTCGCGCAGCTCCGTGAGCTGCCCCAGCTCTTCCGGGAGCGCGCGGAGGTTGTTGCGGCGGAGGTTGAGCTTCTCCAGCTTGCGGAACAGGAAGAGCTCCTCCGGCAGGGACGTGAGCCCCTTGTCCTCCAGCGTGAGGCTCTTGACCTTGTCGGGCTCCGCGATCTTCTTCGCGACGAGCTGACGGAACGCCTCCCGGATGCTGGTGAACGCGTCGCGAGCGACGGGCTTGCCCGCCGCCAGCCGGGCCCGCACCTTCTCCAGATCGACGCGGCCGTCCCTCACCACCGCCGGGACGAAGACGCCCTTCCCTTCGTAGGGGTCCTTCACGTCCTCCACCCCGCCGGCCACCGCGAACACCTTCGAGTCCTGGCCCAGGTAGCGGTGCGCATCAACAGCGCCCGCCACCTTGAAGGAGTAATGCGAGGCAAGGGTGCGGGCCTTGAGGTTGCCGCCCACGGAGACGCTGCCATGGTTGTAGACCGCCACCAGGTCTTCGGTCGTCACGTCGCCGGAGACGTGAAGCCGAGCACCGCCGATGGCGATGCGCTTCGCGACGAGGTTGCCGTGCACCTGGAGGAACGGCCCGAAGTCGTTCTCCCAGTTGAGCACGCAGCCTTCGACGGTGAGGTCGCCTCGCACGATGAGGCCGGTGAACGGAGGTTCATCCTCGTCGTCCTGCGCGAAGATTCCCTGGTGGAAGTCCAGCCCCAGGTCGTAGGGCATGACGACATTCCCGTTGAGGACGAGCACGCGGTCCGAGTCATCCTCGCGATTGCCAGGGGCCTTCACCTCGTCGCGAACCTGGGACCAGGTGAGGATTTCGAACGGCAGGTCGCGGGCGGGCGACTTGGACGTCTTCTTCATGGGTCCGACCTCTACCCCATCCGGTCGGAAGCCGGCAGTGCCTTCGGTGCGCTCTCCCGGACCCGTTGAAGGGTGGAGTCCCAGAGCAGCGACCAGGCCTCGCGGTTTCCATCGAACCCGCCCTCGCGGATCCGCGCCGCCAGCTCGCGGTTCAGCTCCTCGAGCCCCCCTTCGCGATGGAGCAGGACCACCAGCGCCCCGCGTTCTTCCTGCTGAGGCTCGTCACCCGCGCGCAGTTGCCGCTCCGCGATGCCCATCGCGTTGGCGATCATCCGCGCCGCGTAGACCTTGTCCTCCGGCAGCCCGGGCAGCAGCTCCCGGAGCAGCACCTCGCGAGCAATCGCCAGCAGCGCGGCCCCGTCCGGCTGTTCACGCATTCCGTCCCCCCGTCATCGAAAGAAGTTCCAGCTCCAGCTCCGGCACGACATGCGCCGTCAGCGCCAGCTCCAGCGAAGGCTCCCGGCCGGAGACGTGCCGCTCGCCCTGCTGCAGGGCAATCACCGCCCACCGAGCGTGGGCGAAGACCTCCCAGTAGCGCACCGCCTCCCAATCCAGCCGCCGGCCACTCACGCGCGCATACCCCCGCGCCAGCGCCTCACGGGAGCCGATGCCTCCCGCCTCCTTGTCGAACTGGCCGAAGCGCCAGCACCGCGCGCAGAACCACCCGAGGTCCTCCAGCGGGTCCGACCACGCCGCGAACTCCCAATCCAGCACGGCCGTGAGCCCGGCTTCGTCCAGCATGTAATTGCCCGTGCGGAAATCCCGGTGCGTCAGCACCAGCTCCGGCGTCCGGGGCGCATGCCGCTCCAGCCAGCGGATCCCCCACTCCAGCGCGGGGAACGCCGTGTGGTGGCCGTCCAGGAAGGATTGGAACTCCTTCACGCCTCGCAGCGCGGGTGACAGCGCCGGCACCGGGAGGAAGGACAGGGCCTCCACGGGAGGGCGGATGGCATGCAGCCGCGCCAGCTCCTCCCCCAGCCGCTCGGTCAGCACCTCGCGGTCTCCGCCCAGCCCCAGGTCTTTCACGATGCGATGGCCGGCGGCGGTCCCCCGCGCCTTGCGCATCACGAAGAACGCGCGCCCGAGCACGGAGCCGTCTCCCAGCCACAGCGGCTCCGGCACCGTCACGCCCGCGCGGAAGGCCTCTCGCAGCAGGGCGAACTCCTGCGCACGGCCGTGCGACACGGAGACGCCTGACGCCGCGTCGGAGCGCAGCACGCACTCCAGCACGCCTTCATGCGGCCCTCCGCTCACCACCGCCGTCAGCAGCCAGTTCTCCTGGATGGCGCCTCCGGAGAGCAGGCGCGCATCGACGAGCCGCACCTCGCGGGCCTCCGCCTTCGTGGCCAGGAAGGACTCCAGCGCGTGCTTGTGTTCCTCGCGCATCGTCATCCCACTCCCCACCGGAAGAAGTCCGCGCCCTCCGCCAGGTAGGCACGCGACAGCACCATCTTGTGGATCTCACTGGCGCCATCCACCAAGCGAGCCTGACGCGCGTACCGGTAAACCCATTCAACGAGCGTGTCCTTGGAGTAGCCGCGCGCGCCCATCAACTGGATGGCCGTGTCCGCGGCCTTGTGCAGCGCATCCGCCACGTGGATCTTCGCGATGGAGATGTCCGTGCGCGCGAAGTCCCCCTGGTCCAGCTTCCAGGCCGCGCTCATGGTCAGCAGCCGCCCGATGTGGATGTCCTTCGCCGCATCGCCCAGCATCCACTGCACGCCCTCATGCCGAGCCAGGGTCTCCCCGAAGCTCATCCGTCGCGAGACATAGCCGCCCGCCTCCTCCAGGCACCGCTTCGCCAATCCCAGCCAGCGCATGCAGTGCGTGAGGCGCGCCGTGCCCAGGCGGATCTGCGTCACCTTGAGGCCATCGCCCACGCCCAGCAGTCGCTGCTCGTCCGGGATGCGAAGCCCTTCGAAGACGAGCTCGCAATGACCGCCGTGCTCCTCGGGGCCCATGATGGGGATGCGCCGCTCGATGCGCCATCCAGGCTGGCTGGCGTCGAAGAGGAAGGCGGTCAGCCCCTTGCGCTCGTCATCGGAGGTGCGAGCCACCACGATGAAGTGCTGCGCGCCCTGGGCGCCGGTGATGAACCACTTACGGCCCGTGAGCACCCATTCGTCGCCCTGCCTCTCCGCCCGCGTATAGGTGAGGGACGGATCGGAGCCGCAGCCATCGGGCTCGGTCATCGCGAAGGCGGAGCGCACCTTGCCGTCGATGATGGGCTGCAACCAGCGCTGCTTCAGCGCCTCCGTCGCGAGCACCTTCTCCAGGACGATCATGTTGCCGTCATCCGGAGGCGCGGCATTGAACATCACGGGTCCAAAGGGCGAACGGGCCGATTCCTCGTAACAGGCCGCCATGCCCACCACGCCCAGGCCCTGCCCTCCGCGCGCCTTCGGCATCTGGAAGGCCCAGAGCCCCTGCGCGCGGGCCAACTCACGCACCCGAGCCACCACCTCCTCGCGGAGGTTTTCGTGCGCGTCGAACGCATCCAACTGCTTCTCCAGCGGCAGCACATGCGTGGCCACGAACTCACGCACGCGCAGCCGGTACGCTTCGATTTCAGGGGAGAGCGAGAAGTCCATCAGGGGCTCCTGGAGAGGAAGGACTACAGGGTGGAGCAGAGGTGGCCACCATCCACTTCAATGACAGAACCGCTCATGTAGCTGCCGGCCTCCGACGCCAGCAGCAGCAGCGGCCCATCCAGCTCCCGCATGTGGCCCAGCCGCCGGAAGGGAATGCGAGCGAGCAGCTTCTGTCCCGCGTCCTTCCCGAAGAAGGTCCGGTTGAAGTCCGTCTCGATGTAGCCGGGAGCCAGCGCGTTCACGCGGATCCGATGCCGCGCCAGCTCGAACGCCATCGCCTTGGTGAGGTGGATCAACCCGGCCTTGGAGGCACAGTAGGGCGCCACCCCGCCGCCCACCCGCAGCCCCAGGATGGACGCGATGTGGATGATGCTGCCCGGTGTCTCGTGCTCCACCAGACGGCGCGCCACGGTCCTCGACACGAGATACGAACCCTTGAGGTTGGTGTCGATGACAGCGTCCCACTGCGCCTCCTCCACCTGGAGGAAGAAGCCCTCGCCGGACACGCCCGCGTTGTTCACCAGGACGTCCAGCACCCCACCCGCCAGCGCCTCCGCCTCCGCCACGGCCTCCTGCACGGACGCCGCGAGCGTCACGTCCATGGACACCGCATGGGCGCGCAGCCCCAGCTCCCGCAGCCGCTCCACCTCCGCGGCCAGCCGGTCCGAGCGCCGCGCCGCCAACACCACCTCCGCGCCCGCCCGCGCCAGCACCTCCGCGAAGTGCAAACCCAACCCTCCAGAGGCGCCCGTCACCAGCGCGCGGCGTCCCTCCAGGCCAAACGCATCCACACTCATGAACGGGCTCCAGGGCAGGCAATCGATGACGCGAAACGTCGAAAGACTCCGGGTGATGTCTGGCGACTCTTGCTGTTGACGCCGCGCCAACAAGTCTCCACTATACCCATCACATGAGCCAGGATTTCCAACCATGAGCTACCAACACATCCGCGTTTCCTACGCGGACCGGGTCGCCAATGTGGAACTGCACCGGCCCGAAGCGCGCAATGGCTTCACCGTGCTCATGGCGGATGAACTGGCCGCCGCGCTCGCCGCCGCGGACGCGGATGAAGCGGTGCGGGTGGTCATCCTCTCTGGCGCGGGCAAGGACTTCTGCGTGGGGGCGGACCTCAGCGGTCAGGCCCTGGAGGTCACGAACACAGACATTCCCGGGGGCGCATGGGTCGAACCCGCGACCCGCGTCGCGCGCCAGCTGTTCATGTTGAGAAAGCCAGTCATCGCCGCCATCCAGGGCGCGGCGGTGGGCGTGGGCTCCACGATGATCCTCCCCGCGGACTTCCGGCTCGCGGCCAGGAACAGCCGTTTCGGGTTTGTCTTCAGCCGGCGGGGCATCTACCCGGAAGCGGGCTCCTGCTGGTTCCTGCCACGACTGGTGGGCCTGGGCCGCGCGATGGACTGGATGGTGAGTGGCCGGCTCGTCCCGGCGGAGGAGGCACTCGGCGCGGGGCTCGTCCAATCCCTCCATGAACCCGAGGCCCTGGCCGCCGCCGCGCAGGCGCTAGCAAAGGAGCTGGTGGAGTCCACTGCGCCGGTGTCCGTGGCCGTCATCCGTCAGGCGCTCTACCGGATGAGCGCCCTCCCCTCGCCGGAGCCCGCGTTCGCCCTGGACAGCCAGCTCATCGCGAGCCTCGGAGAGAGCGCGGACGCGCTAGAAGGCGTCATGGCCTTCATGCAGAAGCGACCCGCGCGGTTCTCCCGGACGGTGACCCAAGACCTGCCCGCGTTCCTCCCCTGGCAGGAGGCCCGGCGATGAGCGCGCTGGCCCCCCGCTGGAAGCGGCTGGAACCGGACGAGCGCCGGAAGCAGATCCTCGAGTGCGCCATGCGCCTGTTCGGCGAGCGCCCCTACGCGGACGTCTCCACCACCGACATCGCCAAGGAGGCGGGCGTCGCGCGGGGGCTCCTCAATCACTACTTCGGGCAGAAGCGGGATCTCTACCTGAAGGTCGTGAAGCGAATGCTGCTCATGCCCGGCATCGAAAAGAGCGTCCCCATGACCGGAACCCTGCGAGAGCGCGTGGAGCGCAGCGTCGAGTGGTACCTGGACACCGTGGCGACCCACGGCAAGACGTATCTGGCCGTCATCGGGAGCGGCAGCATTGGCGCGGATCCGGACGTCGATCGCATCATCGCCGAGGCGGACGACGTGGCCGCGTCGCGAACGCTCGAGTTCCTGGGGCTCAAGGCCGAGGTCGGCAACGATTCGCGGCAACGGGCGATGATCCGCTCCTACAGCGGGCTGGTGAAGGCCTCCATCCGCGAGTGGCTCCGCGACGGAACGCTCACCCGCGAGGAGACGCACCTGCTCCTGAGCGAATCGCTCCTGCTCATCGTGCGCGACCTGCTCCCCCAGCTCGCCCGGACGGCGACGCCCGGACGCGCCACCCCCGCGAAGCCGAAGGCCCAGAAGTGACGGGGCCAATGGCCGGTCCGGGCCCGCTCACCGGACGCACGCTGCTCATGTCCGGGGGAAGCCGTGGCATCGGGCTGGCCATCGGTGTCGCGGCCGGACGGCTGGGCGCGAACGTCGCGCTCCTGGCGAAGACAGGCACGCCGGACCCGCGCCTGCCGGGCACGGTCCACACGGCCGCCGCGGAGATTGAAGCCGCGGGAGGCAAGGCGCTCGCGGTGGTGGGCGACGTGCGGGACGAGGCGGACGTGCAGCGCGCCGTGGACGAAACGGTGGCGCGCTTCGGCGGCATCGACTTCTGCGTCAACAACGCGAGCGCCCTGGCCCCGCTCAAGACCGAGGAACTCCCGCTCAAGCGCTTCGACCTGATGCAGCAGATCCAGCTGCGCGGGACGTTCCTGCTGACGCGCACGGCGCTGCCGCACCTGCGGCGCTCGTCCCACGCGCACATCCTTTCGCTGTCCCCGCCGGTGAACCTGGCGCCCCACTGGATGGGCCTGCACCCCGCGTACACGATGGCCAAGTACGGCATGACGCTGCTCACGCTCGGCTGGGCGGCGGAGCTGGCGGACGCCGGCATCGGTGCGAACGCGCTCTGGCCGCGCACGCTCATCGCAACCGCCGCCGTGAAGAACCTGCTCGGCGGGGACGCTTCAATGGAGCGGGCCCGCTCGCCGGACATCATGGCGGACGCGGCGGTGGCCATCCTCCAGCGCCCGCCGCGCGAGTGCACCGGACAGACCTTCATCGACGAGGACGTCCTGCGCGCGGCTGGAGTCACTGATTTCAGCCGCTACGGCGGCGGCCCGGATGTGGCGCTCGACCTGTACGTCGACCCCTGAAGAGGAAGCACAACAGACAAGCGGATTGTCCTTTGACCTGGCGGAGGTGTGTCCATGGGTGCGTTTGACGCGAACCTGGAAGCGCAGTGCCTGTCCCTCGCGGCCCAGCTCACGCTGCCGCGCCTCCTCCAGCGCAACGCCACGGAATACGCGGACGCGCCCGCGCTCACCTACGGGAACAGCACCCTCACCTGGGGCCAGCTGCGCGAGCGCACCGCCGCGATGACCCGAGGGCTCTGCGTGCTGGGGCTGAAGCGCGGCGAGCGGATGATGATCATGATGTCCGGCCGACCGGAGCATTGGATCATCGACTATGCGGCGGCCCACCTGGGCGCCATCTCCTGTACCGCGTACCAGACCCTGAGCACGGAACAGGTGGGCTACGTCGCCCGGCACAGCGCGGCCACGGTGGTGGTGCTGGAGGGCGCGGACGAGCTGTCCCGGTGGTGGCCGGTGCTCGAAGCGCTCCCCGCCCTCAAGCGCATCGTCGTCGTGGACGCCTCCGCCCTTCCACGCGGGGACTCGCGGTTCATCTCCTTCGCGGACCTCGAAGCCGAAGGCCGCGCCCTCCACGAGGCCAACCCCCAGGCCTTCGAGGACACTTGGAGGGATATCCGCCCGGAGGATCCGCTGGCGATGATGTACACCTCCGGCACCACAGGCGACCCCAAGGGCGTGGTGCTGAGCCACCTCAACGCATTTTATGAAGCCGTCGCGGTGGACCAGTGCGTCCCCGTGCCGATGCGGGTCCCCTCCATCGCCTATCTCCCGCTGGCCCACGTGGCGGAGCGCGAGCTGGGGCTGTACCGAGCGCTCTACAAGGCGCTGCACATGCACCTGTGCACGGACCCCACGGGCGTGGTGCCGCTGTTGGCCCGCTCGCGCGCGCCCGCGTTCTTCGGCGTGCCGCGCCTCTGGGAGAAGCTCGCGTCCGGCCTCCGCATGAAGGTGGACGCGCTCCCGCCCGCCCAGCGTGAGCCCCTACTCGCCGCCCACGCCGCCGCGCTGGAGTCCTTCCGGCTGCGCGGCTCTGGCAGGCCCGTGCCCCCGGAGGTCCAGCAGAAGGCCTCGGACGCCGAGGCGCGCGTGCTCGAACCACTGCGCAAGTCCATGGGCCTGGATGCATTGCAATGGACGAGCAGCGGCTCCGCGCCCATCCCCGTGGACATCCTCGAGTTCCTGGGCGGCTTCGGCATCCAGGTGCTGGAGGTCTGGGGCATGAGCGAGACCACCGGCTGCGCCACCATCAACATCCCCACCGACTTCCGCGTCGGCTCCGTGGGGCGGCCCATCCCCGGGCTTCAGCTCAAGCTGGCGGAGGACGGCGAAATCTTCGTGCGCGGCCCGGTGGTGTTCCTGGGCTACCTCGCGGCGGACGGCCAGATTGTCCGCGCGACAGACGCGGACGGCTGGCTCGCCACCGGCGACATCGGCACGCTCGACGCGGACGGCTTCCTCAGCATCACCGACCGCAAGAAGGAGCTGATCATCACGTCGAGCGGGAAGAACATCGCCCCCTCCAAGCTCGAAGGCATGCTGCGCGCCCACCCGCTGGTGGCCCAGGCCCTCGCGATTGGCGACGGCCACCCCTACGTGACGGCGCTCGTCTCCCTGGATCCGGAGGCCGCGCCCGTCTGGGCCAAGGCCAAGGGCCTGTCCTCCGTGGCAATCGAAGACCTCGCGCGAGACCCCACCGTCCAGGCGGAGCTGGACTCTCTCGTCGCCGCGGCCAACGTGCGCCTCTCCCGCTCGGAGCAGATCAAGCGCTTCCACGTCGTCCCGGAAGCCTGGTCCCCGGTGACGGGAGAGCTGACGGTCACCCTCAAGCTCAAGCGCCGCGTGCTGCTCGCGCAGTACGCCGAACGCATCGCCGCGCTCTACGCGAACGCCTGACGCCCCTTCGGAGAACCGCCATGCACGTAAGAACCCCGGAGCAAGCATCGTTCGCGGATGCCATCGACGCGTTCTGCCGCGCCAGGACGGGCACGCGCGCGCAGCGGGACGCGCTGACCCACGACGGCACGGAGGCCCATGCCCCCGGCCTCTACGCCCAGATGGCCGAACTGGGCTGGCTGGGCGTGGGCCTCCCCGTGGAGTACGGCGGTTCCGGCGGAGGCATGGCCGACATGTGCCTCTTCGCGGAGCGGACCGCCTATGGGCTCGCGCCCGTGGGCGGCTACATCACCACCGCGGTGGCGGCGGGCCCCTACGCGAAGTTCGGGACCCCGGCGCAGAAGGAGACCCTCCTCGGCGGCATCGCGCGTGGCCGGGTGGAGGCCATCTCCATCTCCGAGCCCGGGGCCGGCTCCGACGCCGCCGCCATCACCTGCCGCGCGGTCCGGACGCACGGGGGCTTCGTCGTCAACGGCCAGAAGACCTGGTGCTCCAACGCGCACTTCGCGGACCACGTGCTGCTCGTGGCGCGCACGAACTCCGTGGGTTCTCGGCATGAAGGCCTCACCATGTTCTGCGTCTCCGCGGGCACGCCCGGCATGGAGATCCGCGGCATCCCCACGATGGGCGGCAAGGAGGTCAACGACGTCTTCTTCACGGACTGCTTCCTGCCGGAGTCCTCCGTGGTCGGCCTCGTGGATCAGGCCTGGCCCCAGTTGATGGCGGGGCTCAACAGCGAGCGGCTCCTGCTCGCCGCGTCCATGCTCGGCCGGGGCCGGCGCGCGTTCGACGACGCCGTCGCCTACGTGAAGGAGCGCAAGCAATTCGGCCGCGCCGTCGGCTCCTTCCAGGCGCTCAAGCACCGCATCGCGGACCTGGCCACGGAGCTGGATTGCTGCGAACTGCTCGTCTACCGCGTGGCGGCCATGGCGGATGAACACCCGGACCGGATGCTCCCCCGCGAGGCCTCCATGGCGAAGCTCAAGACGACGGAGACCGCCAAGCGCGTGGCGCTGGAGGGCATGCAGATGATGGGCGGCTACGGCTACGCCACCGAATACGACATGGAGTCGCACCTGCGCGCCACGGTCATCTCCACCGTCTACGGCGGCACCAGCGAAATCCAGCGCGACATCATCGGCAAGACCTTCGGACTCTAGGAGACAGACATCATGACGACGGCACGTCCCCGCTGGAGCTCGGATGACGTCGAGCAGGTGCGCACGCTCGCGGCCACCTACTTCACGAAGGAGGTCCTCCCCAACCTTCCCAAGCACGTGGAGCAGGGCCATCCGGACAAGGCGCTCTACCGCCGCGCCGGAGAGCTGGGCCTCTTGTGCATGTCCATCCCGGAGGCCTACGGCGGCGCGGGCGGCACGTTCGCGCACGAGGCGGTCCTCATCGAGGAACAGATCCGCGCCGGGGACCCGTCCATGGGCTTCCCCGTCCACTGCGCCATCGTCGCGCACTACCTGCTCGCCTACGCGTCGGAGGCCCAGAAACAGAAGTGGCTGCCCCGCCTGGCCAGCGGCGAGTGGGTGGGCGCCATCGCCATGACCGAGCCGGGCACGGGCTCCGACCTCCAGGCCATCAGCACCCGCGCGGTGCGTGAGGGCGACTTCTACCGGGTGAGCGGCGCGAAGACGTTCATCTCCAACGGCCACGTGTGTGACTTCATCATCATCGTCGTGCGCACGGGGCAGCCGGGCCACGCGGGCATCTCCCTCTTGTGCGCGGAGGTCTCCGACACGACGCCCGGCTTCCAGCGCGGCCGTATCCTCGACAAGCTGGGGGGCAAGGGTCAGGACACCACCGAGCTCTTCTTCGACGACCTGCGCGTCCCCGCCGTCAACCTGCTGGGAGGCGAGGAGGGCCGGGGCTTCGCCCAGCTCATGCAGCAGCTGCCCCAGGAGCGGCTGACCACGGCCATCATCGCGGTGGCGAGCCTGGAGCGCGCCGTCCAGCTCACGGTCGAGTACACGAAGCAGCGCCATGTCTTCGGCAAGCCGCTCTTCGCCCTGCAGAACACGCGCTTCGAGCTGGCGGAGTGCGCCACGCTCCAGCGGGTCTGCCGCACCTTCGTGGATGACTGCATTGCGTCCCACCTGGAAGGCAGACTCGATGTGACAACGGCGGCCATGGCGAAGTACTGGGTGTCCGACCAGGCCTGCCTGGTAGTGGACCGCTGCCTCCAGCTGTTCGGTGGGTACGGTTATATGAAGGAATACCCCATCGCCCATCTGTTCGCGGACACCCGCGTCCTGCGAATCTTCGCCGGCGCGAACGAGGTCATGAAGGAGCTCGTCGCCCGGTCCCTGTAGCCCCTCCCTTCTCACAAGGAGGCTCCCCGTGAGCCAGGAAGCATTCATCTTCGACGCCGTCCGTACCCCTCGCGGCAAGGGCAAGAAGGGCGCCCTGCACGGCACCAAGCCGGTGTCGCTGCTCGTCGGCCTGGTGGACGCGCTCAAGCAGCGCCACCCGAACCTGGACCCGAAGCACATCGACGACGTGGTGCTGGGCGTCGTGTCCCCCGTGGGCGACCAGGGCGCGGACATCGCGCGCACGCTCGTTCTGGCCGCGGGCCTGCCGGAGACCACCGGCGGAGTGCAGCTCAACCGCTTCTGCGCCTCCGGCCTGACGGCGGTGAACATGGCCGCGCAGCAGGTGCGCTCCGGCTGGGAGCACCTGGTCATCGCGGGCGGCGTGGAGAGCATGTCCCGCGTCGCCATGGGCTCCGACGGCGGCGCGTGGGCCATGGACCCCGCCACCAACTACGACACCTACTTCGTGCCGCAGGGCATCTCCGCGGACCTCATCGCGACCATGGAGGGCTTCACCCGCGAGGACGTGGACCGCTACGCCGTGCGCTCGCAGGAGCGCGCCGCCCACGCGTGGAAGAACGGCTACTTCCAGAAGTCCGTCGTCCCCGTGGTGGACCAGAACGGGCTCACCATCCTGGACCGCGATGAGCACATGCGCCCGGACTCCACCGTGGCCTCGCTGGGCCAGCTGAGCGCGTCCTTCACGGCCATGGGTGAGATGGGCGGCTTCGACGCGGTGGCGCTCCAGAAGTACCACGCGGTGGAGCGCATCAACCACGTGCACACGCCGGGCAACTCCTCCGGCATCGTGGACGGCGCGGCGCTGGTGCTGGTGGGTTCGGAGAAGGTGGGCAAGACGCTGGGCCTCAAGCCTCGCGCGCGCATCGCCGCCGTGGCCACGTCCGGCGCGGAGCCGACCATCATGCTGACCGGCCCGCTGCCGGCCACCCGCAAGCTGCTGGACATCGCCGGCCTGTCGGTGAAGGACATCGACCTCTTCGAGCTCAACGAGGCCTTTGCCTCCGTGGTCCTCAAGTACCAGAAGGACCTGGACATCCCGGACGAGAAGCTCAACGTCAACGGCGGCGCCATCGCCATGGGGCACCCGCTGGGCGCCACCGGCGCCATGATTCTTGGAACCGTGGTGGATGAACTGGAGCGGCGCAACGCGCGCCGCGCGGTCGTCACCCTGTGCGTCGGCGGCGGCATGGGTGTGGCCACCCTCGTCGAGCGCGTCTGACCCTCCCTCCCCTTTCAAAGACTTTCGAGCGAACACCATGAGCGAACAGAACACCCTGCGCTGGGAACAGGACGCGGACGGCATCGTCGTCTTGACGATGGACGACCCCTCCCAGTCCGCCAACACCATGAACGCCGCCTACGTGAAGTCCATGCGCGCGGCGGTGGACCGGCTGGTGAAGGAGAAGGACAGCATCACCGGCGTCGTCATCACCTCCGCGAAGAAGACCTTCTTCGCGGGCGGCGACCTCAACGACCTGCGCCGCGTGAAGAAGGATGAAGCGAAGCAGGTCTTCGACCTGGGCCAGGAGATCAAGGCGCAGCTGCGCACGCTGGAGACCCTGGGCAAGCCCGTGGTCGCGGCCATCAACGGCGCGGCGCTGGGCGGCGGGCTGGAGATCGCCCTCGCGTGCCACCACCGCATCCTCGCGGACGTGAAGGGTGCGCAGGTGGGCCTGCCCGAAGTGACGCTGGGCCTGTTGCCCGGCGGCGGCGGCGTGGTGCGCACGGTGCGCATGCTGGGCATCACGGACGCGCTGATGAAGGTGCTGCTCCAGGGCCAGCGTTACCGCCCGCAGGAGGCGAAGGAGCTGGGTCTGGTCCATGAGGTGGTGCCGTCCGTGGACGCGCTCCTGCCCGCGGCGAAGGCGTGGGTGAAGGCGAACCCGAAGGCGCAGCAGCCGTGGGACCAGAAGGGCTACAAGATCCCCGGCGGCACGCCGTCCCACCCGGCGTTCGCGGCGAACCTGCCCGCGTTCCCCGCCAACCTGCGCAAGCAGCTCAAGGGCACGAACATGCCCGCGCCGCGCGCCATCATGGCGGTGGCGGTGGAGAGCACGCAGGTGGACGTGGACACCGCGTTCACCATCGAGTCGCGCTACTTCACGGAGCTCGTCGTCGGCCAGGTCGCGAAGAACATGATGCAGGCGTTCTTCTTCGACATGCAGCACATCAACTCCGGCGGCGGCCGTCCCAAGGGCTTCCCGCAGCACACCGCGAAGAAGGTGGGCGTGCTGGGCGCGGGCATGATGGGCGCGGGCATCGCCTACGTGTGCGCCAAGGCCGGCATCGACGTGGTGCTCAAGGACGTGAGCCTCGCCGCCGCGGAGAAGGGCAAGGGCTACTCCGTCAAGCTGGTGGAGAAGGCCGTCTCCAAGGGCTCCGTCACGAAGGAGAAGGGCGACGCGCTGCTGGCGCGCATCACCCCCGCGGAGGACCCGGCAGCGCTCGCGGGCTGCGACCTGGTCATCGAAGCGGTGTTCGAGGACGTGAAGCTCAAGCACAAGGTCTTCCAGGAGATCCAGGGCGTGGTGGCGCCGGACGCGGTGCTGGGGTCCAACACCTCCACCCTGCCCATCAGCCTGCTCGCGGAGGGCGTGACGCGGCCGCCGGACTTCGTCGGCATGCACTTCTTCTCCCCCGTGGACAAGATGCCGCTGCTGGAGCTCATCGCCGGCAAGCAGACGAGTGACGCGACGCTGGCGAAGGCCATCGACATCGCGGTGCAGATTGGCAAGACGCCCATCGTCGTCAACGACAGCCGGGGCTTCTTCACCAGCCGCGTCATCGGCACGTTCCTCAACGAGGCCATCGCCATGGTGGGCGAGGGCATCGCGCCCGCGTCCATCGAGCAGGCGGGACTCCAGGCGGGCTACCCCGCCGCCCCGCTCCAGTTGGTGGACGAATTGACGCTGACGCTGCCCCGGAAGATCCGCCAGGAGACGAAGGCGGCCGTGGAGGCCGCGGGCCAGCCGTGGACGGACCACGGCAGCTACGCGGTGATGGACGCGATGATCGACCAGCACGGGCGCAAGGGCCGCTCCACGGGCGGAGGGTTCTACGACTACGCGGACGGCAAGCGGACGAACCTGTGGCCGGGGCTGGCGCAGCACTACACGAAGCCCGGGCACACCATCCCCTTCGAGGACATGAAGGAGCGGATGCTCTTCGCGGAGGCCATCGACACGGTGCGCTGCTTCGACGAGGGCGTGCTGCGCTCGACCGCGGACGCGAACGTGGGCTCCATCCTGGGCATCGGCTTCCCGCCGTGGACGGGCGGCGTCGTGCAGTACATCAACGGCTACGAAGGCCCGTCCGGTACGGGGCCGCGCGGCTTCGTCATCCGCGCGCGCCAGCTGGCGGAGCGCTACGGGAAGCACTTCCTGCCGCCGGCGTCCCTGGTCGCGAAGGCGGAGCGCGGAGAGCTGCTCGAGTAAACCCCTCACCCACACAAGAGGTCGCCCCATGAGGCATCAGCGGGAGCATGACGTGAAGGCACTCGTTTCAAGGCAGCGCGCCTGTTTCGAAACCCGCGTCACGCTCCCGCTGAAGTGGCGGCAGGAGCAGCTGCGGGCGCTCGAAGCGGCGGCGCGCAAGCATGAGGAGGCCATCCTGGCCGCCCTCAAGGCCGACCTCTCGAAGAGCCCGGAGGAGGCCTACCTGACGGAGGTGGGCAGCATCTACGGGGAGCTGAAGACGGCCCTCAAGCACGTGAAGGCCTGGATGGAGCCCCGGAAGGGCTCCGCGCCGCTCGTCATCCAGCCGGCGCGGGCCTGGCAGTACGCGGAGCCCCTGGGCGTTACGCTCATCATCGCGCCCTGGAACTATCCCTATCAGCTGTCGCTGGCGCCGCTCATCGGGGCGCTCGCCGCGGGCTGCACCGCCGTGCTGAAGCCTGGTGAGCACGCACCGGCGACCTCGCGCGTGCTCGCGAAGATGCTGGGCGAGGCATTTCCTCCCGAGGTCGTCTCCGTCGTGGAGGGCGGCGTGGAGGAGAGCCGCGCGCTGCTCGACGAGCGCTGGGACCTCATCTTCTTCACCGGAGGCCCCCAGGTGGGCCGGACCGTCGCCGAAGCGGCGGCCCGGCACCTGACGCCCACCGTCCTGGAGCTGGGCGGCAAGAGCCCCTGCATCGTCGACCGGAGCGCGGACCTGGAGGTCACCGCGCGCCGCATCGCCTGGGGCAAGTACGTCAACGCCGGGCAGACCTGCATCGCGCCGGACTACGTGCTCATTCCGAACGACCTCCAGGAGCGCTTCACGGCGCTGGTCCAGAAGGCCGTACGGAGCTTCTACGGAGACGACGCGAGCGCGAGCGCCGACTACGGCCGCATCGTCAACGCCCGCCACTTCGAGCGGGTCAGCGCGCTCGCGGCCCATGGAAAGATTGCCTTCGGCGGAGAGCGCGACGCTCAGAGCCGCTACTTCGCGCCCACCGTCATCACCGACGCGCCCCTGGCGAGCCCGCTGATGCAGGAGGAGATCTTCGGTCCCCTGCTCCCGCTGGTCGACTGCGAGGGCGTCGACGACGCCATCCGCTTCGTGCGCGCCCGCCCCAAGCCGCTCGCCCTCTACACCTTCGCGCGGGACGCCGCGGTGAACGAGCGCGTGCTCGCGGAGACGTCCAGCGGCGGCGCCGTCACCAACGACGTGTGCGTCCACTTCGCCGCGGAGGGGATGCCCTTCGGCGGCGTGGGCGAGTCCGGCCTGGGCGGCTACCACGGCCAGGCCAGCTTCGATGCCTTCAGCCACAAGAAGAGCGTGGTGAAGCGGCCGTTCATCCTGGACATGAAGCTGCGCTACCCGCCCTACACGGGGAAGCTGGACCTGCTGCGCCGCTTCCTGTGACGGGCCGGGGGCGCGGTTTTCTTCCGCGCCCCCTCCCCCGCTGACTACAGCGTCTTCATGTATTCCAGGAGGGCCCAGCGCTCGGGGTCGGTGAGCGACTGGGTGAAGTCATGTCCGCCGTTGCCCATGCCGTAGAGGTGGGAGTTGAAGATCATCCGGGAGCGGATCTGCTTCTGGGTGATGGGCGGCGGGGACTGGTAGGCCAGCGAGTTGTAGTTGGCGGCGAGGTTCGCGATGTTCGCGAAGAGCACGTCGGCCGTCGCCATCTCCCCGCTGCACGGGATGAACGGGTCGTTGGCCGGGGTGTTGGCGCAGGGCAGCGACGACACCTTCCAGCCCAGCTTCGCGAAGTCGTAGGACGCGTAGCTCGCGTCGTAGCCCGCGTTGGTCCCCAGGATGTTGGCGGACGTCTGGAGGCGCTTCCACACGGAGGGCCGGTCCGCCGGCTTCAGCACGTCCCAGAGGGTGGGCACGCTGCCGTTGTGGAAGAACGGCGCGGAGGCCCACGCGCCGTAGAGCGGCGGCGCGATGTAGCCGAACGGGCTGAGCCACTCGTTGGGCCCCACGGGTGAATAGACGGGGCCCAGCCCGTTGTCATACGCGCTGCGCGGCACCCGCCGCAGGGCGCTCATGATGAGGTCGTCGTAGAAGGGGCCGTGGTCGGGGGACTCGTCGTTGTAGGCCAGGAAGGACGTGTTCCAGGCCTTGCGCTTGCGGATGTCCGCCATCAGGTCCTTGCGCGCGGGGTCCGTGCGGATGGTCTCGATGGGGGTAATCACGCCCGCCACGCCCTTGAGGCGCGGGTCGGGCAGGTACGCCGGGTTCGCGGCATGGCGCGGCGAATAGACGCCGTGGCAGGACGCGCAGGAGCCGTTGCCCGGCGCCTTGGGGATGTTGGCGTTGGCGCCGTTGGCCCACAGGTCCCTCTCGTGGAAGAGCACCGCGCCCTGCTCGGCGAGCGCGGTGTTGACCGTCTTGGGGTACGTGGGGGGGGACATCGAGATGAAGAAGTTGTCGTTGTCCTCGAACTCGACGGTCATCGCCCGGCGCTGCGCGGGCGTGCGCCCCAGGTTCGCGATGCTGAAGGCCATCTCCGAGCGGACGTTGTCCGACGTGAGGGCGCCATCCCAGAACTGCCGCGTCTTGAAGGCGCGGTGCCACCAGCTGGGCGCGCGGGACTGGCCGCCCGCATGGGAGGGGAAGTACTCGAGCAGGCTGGGCGCCAGGGCCAGCGAGTCCATGTCGAAGAGCGCGGGCAGCAGGTCCACGATGCCAATGGCGTCACTGGTGCCGCGGCCCACGCTCCAGGGCACGGGCGCCAGCTGCAGCACGGTGCCCACGCCCGTCGAGCGGAAGAAGTCGGATTGGATCAACCCCGCGTCCAGCGCGTCGTTCGAGCGCCCCCACACGAAGCCGGACTCCTGTTCGGTCCCCAGCCGCGAGTCGTGGCACCCCGAGCAGCTGGAGCTGATGGCGCCCGTGTAGCGCCCGTTCGAGTCCCGCTCCTGCACGAGCCCCAGGGGGAGCTGGCCGCTGCCGCCATTGGTGAGGTTGGGGTTCTCCCACGGCAGCGGATAGGGATTGCGGAACGGCGCCTTCGCCATGCCGTAGCGCTTGATGACCTGCTCGTCGAAGTCCGAGGGGCGGATGAGGAAGCCCCAGAGCATGTAGAGGTTGTAGTAGGCGAGCGAGGTGGTGAACGGCTGGAAGTAGGCGCGCGTTTCAATGTTGGTGCGCCCCCGGGCCACGCTCGCGCGGAACTCGCCACACGTCGTGGGATTGGGCGGCAGCGTGGAGACAAACGGCGCCGGGGGATTGTGCAGGTCCACCCAGTACGCGTTGAACTGGACCGCCGCCCCGGGCTTGTTGACGCCCGGCACCACCAGCGTGCGCGGGTCCACCGGCAGCGGCGTGGAGTCCGGCTTCCCGTTGCAGGCCGCCACGAACGGCGACCGCACCGCCGTGGTCTCCAGCAGCGGTAATGGGTCGGCGGCAGCCGCGGCGCTGAACAGGAAGAGGACCAGGGAACTCGGACACGCCCACCTACGGCTCCATCGCAGTCTCATGCACGGCCTCCGACGCCTATTGGCACTTTGACAACAAGGAACCTTGTAGGCCCCGGATTCCGGGCTCTCAATACGCAGCGCGTTAGCGTGTCTGGGAAAAACAAAGGGCCCGGAACGGTTGTGTTCCGGGCCCTCAGGTGTTCGTTGATGTTGGCGTTTGGGGTCAGAGCACGCCCGGGGACGCCTTCGCCTGGGCCTTGGCGAAGACCTCACGCAGGCGCGTGGCGACCTTGGGCATCACGTCCTCGAAGGCGAACGCGGCGGACTGCCCCAGGGTTTCCTCGCCGCTGGCGCCCCCGCGCAGCCACGCGGAGGCCCCCTTGCTCTTCTGGGACGCGCCCTCGAACAGGTCGCGCATCGAGACGGAGTCCTGGCCTCCCTTGGAGTGGACCGTCAGCTTCAGCTCCGACACGAAGCCACCGGCGTGGACGCTGAAGAATTGGATCTCCGGGATGATGAGCACATCCGCGTCACCCAGGTCGTCGGGGCTGGACGCCTCCTGGACGGACTGGAAGACGGTGCCCATCATCTGCGGGAAGCTTCGGGTGAGGGCCTCGCCGATGTAGATGTCCCAGGTTTGCGTGAAGCCCAGGGCGAAGTATTTGCCCGAATCGATGAGCGCCTTCTGCTCGGGGGAGATGAAGTAGCGCGCGCGGAGCGCCAACGGCGTCCCCGCGTTGGACATGGGCGCGGGGCTCGGCCTCACCTGGTGGGTACAGCCGACGAACGTGAGCAGCGCGAACAAAGGCAGAACAAGGTTCCTGGGCATGGCGACTTCATAGCCCACCCCTCCCTTCCCACCCAATCCCAGGCAGGAATGACCCGCCGCGACGAGTAGGGGCGAGGTCCCCCCATTGACCCAAAGCCGGGAAAACCCGTTTGATTCATCCATGCTCAATCAAACCCCGGAGTACCAGTCCTGTATCCAGAGTTCCGAACGGGTGTCCTGGCGTCTGGATGAGCTGTTGCCCAGGGACACCGTGCTCGACTTCAGCCACCGGTTCCTTTCGGATGCGCTGACCGGGACGGAAGACATCCCCTTCCTGAGCGCGGAGGAGCGGCTGATGTTGAATCACATCCGCTCCAACAGCTACGCGCACCTGTTCCTGTTCCTGGAGGAGTACGCCGTCGCCCTGGCCTCCCAGCGCGCCGGCCTGGAGCTTCACGGGAACGCGACGCACATGCGGGCGCTGCTGCGCTTCACCGAGGAGGAGCTGAAGCACCAGCAGCTCTTCGCGCGCTTCACCGGCGCGTTCGCCAAGGGCTTCAAGGTCGCCCCTGCCCTGCTCGACAACCAGGTGGAGGTGGCCCGGGCCATCATGTCGAAGTCGAACCTGGGCGTGCTGATCTTCAACCTGCACATGGAGCTGATGACGCAGCAGCACTACCAGGAAACGGTTCGCGGAAACAAAGACGAGACGCTGGATCCGCTGTTCTGCAACCTGCTCAAGCACCACTGGCTGGAAGAGGCGCAGCACACCCGGCTGGACTTCCTGGAGGCCCAGAAGATCCTCGCCCAGGCGCCCGAAGCCCTGGACGCGGCCCTGACCGAATACGCGGAGCTGCTCCAGGCGCTGCGTGGCACCCTGAACGCGCAGCTCGCGTTGGATCTCCAGACGCTGGAGAAGGCGGTGGGGCGCACGTTCACGCCCACCGAACGCCAGCAGTTGTCCGAGTCCCAGGAGCGTTCGTATGTCTGGGGTTTCATCGGGATGGGAATGAAGGCCCCGCTCTTCCTCTCCCGCCTGCGCGCGCTCTCCCCCCTCGCGGAGCAGCGCGTGCTGGAGCTGGCCCCGACGTACTACTGCGCCTGAGCCGGAACCCCGCTGAAGCTCAGCGAGCGCCCGGGCCTGCCGTGGGCCCGGGGGTGAGGACTCCCGCGGAGGTGGCCTGGAGCCGGCAGCGCGCCTCGGCGGCCCGCGCCTGCACGGCGTCCTCGTGCTGTCCCAGCGACAGCATGAGGGCCGCGGCCCTCGCGTAGTGCTCCGCCGCCAGCTCGGGCGGAAGGACCTGTTCGTCGGAGCGCGCGGACGCCAGCAGGTGCGGCAGTGCCCGCTCCGTCCTTCCGGCGCCCAGCCAGTGGTGCGCCAGGAGGATGGAGGGAGCGCCGTCCGCCTCGAACACCGTGGCGAGCCGGGCGTGCAGCACGCGCTCCTCGCCCGGCCCCATCCCCGCCAGGACCGCCTCCATCACCAGGTCGTGGCTGAAGCGCTCCCCCAGGAGGACCTGGGCCGCCTCCAGCTCCGCGAGCGCCTCGTGCGCCTCCGCCGGCTTCACCTGGAGCACCCCGGGCACGAGCGAGGTCTGGAAGAAGGCCGCCGCCAACGCCGCGAGCCGCGCGCACTGGAGCGCCAGCGGGGACAGCCCCTCCAGACGCCGCTGGATGAGCGGGCCCACGCGCCCCGGAGGTGGCAGCCGCTGGGGCCACTCGCGGTGCAGCGAGTCCGTCTCCAGCAGGTGCTTCAGCGTCTCCACGACGTACAGGGGATTGCCGCCCGTGTAGCGGGCCAGGGCCTCCAGGTGCGCCTCCGCGCCCGGCAGCCCCATGCCCGCCACCATGCGCTTCACGTCCTCGTCCGTCAGCGCGTCCACCTCCACGATGCACGCCAGCCCCGCCTCCACGAGCCGGGCCACGTGCATTCCCGTCTCAGGCACCAGCTCTCCCCGGCGGTAGCAGTCGATGAAGCGCAGGCTCCGGGCGCCCGGAGGGGCTGAGTCGGCCAGCCGGGAGAACGCGAAGGCGAAGGCCCGCGCGCTGGCCCCGTCCCAGTACTGCACGTCGTCCGCGACGCTGATGTCCTCGTGCTCGTGAAGCAGATGGAGCGACACCACGATGGCGTCGTAGAAGCGCAGCATGCCGGCCTCGGAGGCCAGGGGTGGCAGGAGCCGCGCATCTCCCAGTTCGGGGAGGATGCGCGACAGCTCGGTGCGCACCCAGTCCGGCAGCTTCACGTCCGGCCAGCGCCGCAGCTGCGTGCGGAAGGCGCGCGCCTGGGACGCGAACGGCACGTCCCGGTCTCCCACTCGCGCGTCGATGCGCCCCCAGCGGCCCTGCGTGGCCGCGAACTCCTCCGCCAGCCGCGTCTTGCCGCTGCCGGGCTCACCGGAGATGAACAGCAACTGGCCCGCCTCCCAGCCGGCTTCCAGCTGCCGCCACGCGGCGTCCCGGCCCACCAGCACCGGAGGACGCAGCACGGACAGCGGCAGCGCGGGCCGAGTGGCCGGAGCGGAGCGGGGGCGCGGCGTGGCCTGCTCCACCTCCCGCACCAGCGCGAGCGTCTCCGGCATGGGCGTGACGCCCAGCTCCCGGTCCAGCACGCCGCGCAGATGTTCGAAGGTGGCGAGCGCGGCGCCCCGGTCACCCTGCAGGTAGTGCAGCCGGATGAGGTGGCGGCCGGCCTGCTCGGATTCGGGCTCCTGCCGCGCCCACGTCTGCGCGAGCCCCAGGGCGGCGGTCCAATCACCCGCGGCGGTGAGCTGGGCGATGCGGCCCTCGCGCGCCTCGCGCCCCCACCCCTCGATGCCCGCGCGGGCGCCGTCCAGCCAGCGCGCGAGCTCCGGACAGTCATCGAAGTCGAAGCCGGCCAGCAGCGTGCTGTCTTCCGCGTCGACACACGCCAGGGCCTCCGCGTGGGCACGGGCCTCCGCGGCGGCCTTGAAGCACGCGGCGTCCACGGACGAGGGCGAGACCAATGCCAGCCGTTCGGCGTCGCCCTCCACCAGGGGCGCCTCCTCCGTGGCGACCCGCAGGCGGCGCAGCAGCTGCCGCAGGTTGCTTCGCACCGTCGTGGGCGGCGAATCCGGCCACAGGAGGGACGCGAGCGCGAACTTGGGCGAGGGGCCCTGCAATGCCAGCCACGCCAGCAGCGCCGCGGTGCGCCGCTCCAACCTCACCCGTTGACCGTCGGGGCCGCACAGCTGCGCCAGCCCCAGGACCCGCACCCGCCATTCCCTGCCATCCACCGTCAATCTCCCCAGGCTTCGCGCCGTCATGCGAAGCGCGCACCTTACTCGACCAGACGTGGAGGCAGGCCATCGGCGGCCGCTCATGCCTGGCCATGGCGCTGTCCGCCGGCGTCCGAGCCTGGGAGCGCTGGTGGGCCCGGATGACGGGACAACCGGGAGGCTGGAGCCGTGCACGGCCCGTGCGCATCCATTCCCCATGCTGGCTCTTCGACAGTGTGGACTCGGTTGGCTGGCGTTGTCCGTGACCTGGCCGGTGTACGCGGCGGACCCCGAGGTGTGGGGCGAAGGGATGATGGTGAAGGTCCGCCCCGACGACACCGCGCCAGGAAGCAGCACCGAGGTACGACTCACCGCCGCGCGCAATGAGTTCGTCTCCTTCCAGGTGGCGTTGCACGGCGGGGACCTGGGCCTGCGAGGCGTGCGCGCCCGCCTGCCCGGGCTGGTGGGGCCCTCGACGCTGACGGGGCCGGACGTGACGCTGTACCGGCAGGCGTACCTCACCATCCAGCAGGACTCCGTGTCCGGACAGCCAATGGGGCGGTGGCCGGACGGGCTGGTGCCGGACACGGACGAGATCGCCAGGGAGCCGCGCAACGCCTTTCCCTTCGACGTGCCCGCGCACGAGGCGCGAGCCCTCTGGGTGGACGTGCACGTGCCCGCGAACGCGCCGCCGGGCGAATACACGGGCACGGTGACGGTGGAGGCGGAGGGCGGCTTCCAGCGGCAGGTGACCGCGATACTGACGGTGGTGGACGCGGTGATGCCGAGCACGTCCTCGTTGGCCTCGGCGTTCCCCCTGTTGCCGACGCAGGTGTGCCGCGCGCACCTGGGCCGGAGTGACTGCTCGCCCGCGGAGCTGCAGCCGCTGCTCGTGCGCTACCAGCAGCTGTCGCTGGAGCACCGCCTCACGCAGCCCAAGCTCTACCTGACCAGGTCCGGGCCTCAAGGCTGGAGCGACTTCGACGCGACGTGGGGGCCCAGCCTGGATGGCACCGCGCCCACGCGGCTGTCCGGCGCGCGGATGACGAGCGTGGAATACGCGGGCCCCTTCACCGCTGGCGGCCTGGAGGCCTTCACCGGGCACATGCGCGAGCGCGGCTGGCTGGCGCGTGCCCATGCGAAGATTGGCGATGAGCCGTTCGACGCGCTCTCCTTCCAGTTGGTGCAGGCCACCGGGACGCTGGTGCGGCAGGCCGCGCCCGGCCTTCGCACCATGCTGACGGTGAACTCCCTCCAGCTGAAGCGCAACGGCATGGAGTCCCTCGTGGACATCGCGGTGCCGCTGGTGAACCACCTGGATGGCACGACTCCGGACTACCTGGGAGACCAGAGCCCGACGTACGCGGGCTTCCTCTCGCGTCCTGGAACGGAGTTGTGGATGTATCAGAGTTGCTCCAGCCACGGCTGCGCTCCCGGAAGCCACATGCCGGAGAACCAGCCGGGGTCGGGCTGGCCGTCCTACATGGTGGACCGCCCCTCGGCGAAGGCCCGCGCGATGCAGTGGCTGGCCTTCCTCTTCGGCGCCAAGGGCGAGCTGTACTACGAGACAGGGGCCCTGCTCCCCACGGCGTGGACGGACCAGTACCACTTCGGTGGCAACGGGGACGGGACGCTGTTCTACGCGGGCACGCCCGAGATGATTGGCGGGAAGACGGACGTGCCGGTGGCATCCCTGCGACTGAAGCTCATCCGCCAGGGCATGCAGGACTATGAATGGCTCAAGGCGGTGAGTGACGCGGGAGACCCGGCCTTCGCGCGCCAGGTGGCGCGGGAGCTGATCCCCAACGCGTGGCAGGTGCCGGATGACGGCGCCCTGTTCGATGCGGCGCGGCTGCGGCTCATCCAGCGCTACGGGGAACTGACCACCGGCAACCCAGCCGCCCCGCGCATGGGCGGGGAGCCTGTCTCCATGCCCCTGGAGCCGCAGGTTCCAGGCGGTCCGGGGCAGCCGGGCGGGCAAGGCAACGCGAACGGCTGCGGCGCGGCCCCTGGCGTCTCCGTGGCGGGAGTCCTGCTATGGGCGGCCTGGGCGCAGGGCAGGAGACGCCGGGCGCGGGAGCGGCGGCCTCCTCACGGTGTCTCGGGCAGCTGAAGGCCCGCCTTCAGCAATTCGGTCTTGATGGCGCGGGACTCCCGGGCCCGCCCCCGGAGGAAGTCCGCGTGCAGGTCCCGTTGCTCCCGGATGCGGACCCCGCCCGCGAAGAGGGCCTGAAGGACCTGCACGGCCCTGGCCTCCGTGCAGAAGGCCCCTGCGCGCAGGGCCTGGGCATACAGAGAGGTGCCTGGCTCCTCCGCGATGGCGCCACGAGACATCCTGCCCAGCAGCAGGGAGACGGCCTGCGCGCTACAGCCGTTCGCGGCAAGCGCGATGGGCGAACCGGAGGTGCGTTGGAGGTCCACGCGCGCGCCGGCATCCAGCAACAGCTTCACCAGCGTGGGGTCCCCCTTGTCCTCCTGGAGCCGCCGCACCGCTTCCAGCAGCGGGACGGGAGTCGAGAGCCTCGTCGCGTTGGGATTCGCGCCCGCCTTCAGCAGGAGCCGGACGACCTCCACATGTCCCTTCACCGTGGCCAGCCGCAACGGCGTGCTTGCGTCCCCCGTCTGGCCATCGGGCGAAGCGCCCAGCTTGAGAACTCGCGCCACCTGCGCGGTGAGGCCGGACTCCGCCAGCATCCAGAGGGGAGGCCGCACCCCACCCTCCAACAGGACGTCCACCATCGCCGGGCCCTTGTCGTTGACGTCCCCGAGCCAACGCCTGACGACGTCGTCCACCTCGGGCGACGGTGAAGGCACGCCCGCGGCCAGCACGGCACGCATCAGCGCGAGGTCCCAGTGGGCGAAGGCCTGCCCCATGGCGTCCTGCATGACGGAAGGGGAAAACCCACCCCGCCGCCGCAGGGCAAGTCGCTTCACCCGGGGAGTCTGGCGCGCTTTGACGGCGGCGAGGAAGTCCGCTTCCGGCAGACACGCGGACCCGGCGGAGGCCCCCGCGTCCAGCAGGCGCTGCTCGATGCGCTTCAAGCCGCTGAGGCGCGCGAAGCACAGCGCGTTCCACCCGGGTGGAGGCCAGTACCGCGCGTGCCGGGGCACGACGAGGTGCGGATCCGCGCCCGCGTCCAGCAAGACGTTGGCGGCCTTCTCGCTCCCGGACTCGCACGCCACCATGAGCGGGGAATACAGGCGGGGATGAACCAGCTCGTCGGTGTCGTTGAGGGACGCGCCCTCGGCCAGCAACGCACGCAACGCCCCGGCGTCGTCCCGGGTGATGGCGCGCATCACCGGCGTCGACTGGGGGAGCGGGGACGTCGCTTGCGCGGCACGCCCGCCCAGGAGCAGCACCCCGAGCGCGGCGAGAAGGGTCGCACGACGGGCGGAACACGGGGACATGAGGTGCTCGGGGGACATGGCTAGGGGCTCAGCACCTTTCGCAGACACGCGTCCTTCGTCCGCTGCTGGAGCGCATCAAGACAGAGCTCGCGACGGGAGCGGTCTCCAAACGGTCCCCGGTCCTCGTCCTCGTCCAGGCACTCCAGCAGGTCGAGGTCGAAGCGTGTGAACGGCGCGATGTCCACGGCCTGCCGCAGCTCCTTGAAGGACCTGCGTCGCAGCAGCGCCGTGGACAGCGAGAGCGGGACATGGCTCCAGTGTGAGGTTCTTCCCATCGGCATGAGCCTCCACCGGAGGCCCAGCGGCTCGCGCCCCTGGAGGCATCGCGCTACGCCCTGCCCTCCTGGCCTCCCGTGCGTGAACGGCGGCGGCGCATCACGCCCCAGGTGAACATCAGCAGCCCGCTCCAGCTGAGGCCCGCGGAGGTTTCGCTGCTCGCGCCACAGCCGCAACCTCCCGCGGGGAGCGGCTCGTCAGGAGGCGGCTGGACGCGCGCGGCCACGCTCACCGGGAAGGTGCAGGTGGCGCTGTTGCCCGCGTCATCCGTGGCGGTGACCGTCACCTGCGTCGTCCCCACGGGGAACACGGCGCCGGAGGCGTGGCTGTAGCTCAGCGTCGGAGTGGATGCCGGGTCCCGCGCGGTGGCCGCAGGGTAGTCCACGGCCAATCCCTCCGAGGGCGCATCCGCCTTCCGCACCGGCGCGGGGCAGGTGAGCACCGGAGCGGTGGTGTCCTGGATGATGACGGTGAAGGAACAGGACGCCGTGTTGCCCGCGTCGTCCGTGGCGGAGAGGACGACCTCGGTCGTGCCCAGGGGGAAGAGGCTGCCGGGGGCGTGGCTCAGCGACACACTGGGAGACGCCGTCACCAGGTCGCGCGGAGCGGGCACGGAGAAATCGACCTGGGTGCCCGTGACGTCCTGGGCCTCGCGGGTCAACGGACCGGGGCAGCCCACGTCCGGCGCCGTGGTGTCCCGCACCGTGACGGTGAAGGCACACCGACCGATGTTGCCCGCCGCGTCCGTCGCCTCCGCGCTGACGCGAGTGGTGCCCAGCGGGAAGAGCGCCCCGGGCTCATGGCTGAGCACGAGGGCGGGCACGGCCGTGACCGCATCCACGGCCGAGGGGGCCGCGAAGTCCACGGCGGTGCCGTTGCGCCCCGTCGCCTCGGCGACGACGTCCGCGCCACAGGAGAGGACCGGAGCCGCTGTGTCACGCACCGTCACGGTGAAGGTGCAGCCGGACGTGTTGCCGGCCCCGTCCGTCGCGGTGGCGCTCACCCGAGTGGAGCCCAGCGGAAAGACAGCGCCGCTGACATGGCTCAGCGCCACCTGGGGCTCGGCCGTGACCGCGTCCGCGGCGGTGGGCATCGGGAAGACAACCAAGGCGCCAGAGGGGCCCGTCGCCTCGGCCACCACGTCCGCGGCGCACGACACGGACGGCGCCTGCGTGTCGCGCACGGTGACGGTGAAGCCGCAGGTGTCCGTGCGGCCCAGCCCGTCCGTGACGGTCGCGCTCACGGACGTCGCCCCGAGCGGAAACTCCGTCCCGGAGTCCTGGCTGTACGTCACGGCGAGCGGTCCACGTCCAGAAGGCGTCGCGGACAGGTAGACGACGGAGGCGCCCCCGGCGCGGGTGGCCTCCACCACGAGCGGCGCGGGACAGGTGATCGTGGGCGGAGGCGGCAGGGACACGGTGACGTTGAACGTGCACGTGGCGCTGTTGCCCGCGACATCGGTCGCGACGACCCGCACCTGCGTGCCGCCCACGTCGAAGTGCGAGCCCGACGCGGCGCTGTACTCCACCGTGACGTCCGACACCGGATCCGAAGCGCTCGCCGCCGCGTAGGTGACGGTGGCGCCCTGGAGGCTCGTGGCCTCCACCGTGACGTCCGCCGGACAGGACAGCGAGGGCGGCATCGTGTCCCGCACCGTGACGGGAATGGAGCAGGTGGCGGAGTTGCCCGCCGCGTCCGTCGCCGTGGCCGTCACCGGCGTGGTGCCCAAGGGGAACGTGCTGCCGCGCTCATGGCTCAACGACAGCGTGGGCGCGGCCGTGACGGCATCCGTGGCCGTGGGCGCAGGGAAGTCCACCGGAGCCCCGGTGCGTCCCACGGCCTCCGCCACCACCTCCCCTGAGCACGTGAGCTCCGGCGCGGTGGTGTCCCGCACGGTGACGGAGAAGCCGCAAGAGGCCGTGCGCGCGGCCCCATCCACCACCGTGACCGTGACAGTGGTGCTGCTCAGCGGGAACCCACTCCCGGACTCATGGCTGTACGTCACGGCGAGCGGAGGCATGCCCACGGCACTGGCGGCCGGATAGCTCACGGACGCGCCCGAAGCAGAGGTGGCCTCGGCGACCACGTCTCCCGGGCAGGTGATGCTCGCGGGAGGATAGGTGCACGTTCCGCCCCCGCACGTTCCGCCCGCGCACGCGCTCTGGCAGCAGACGCCCTCCACGCAGAAGCCGCTGGTGCAGTCCGGGCCAGTGGCGCACTTCGCACCGTTCACGGGGTCGGACACGAGCCGCAGCTTGGTGCGCAGCTGCGCGACCGCCACCTCATACGGTTCATACGCCACCAGGAAGCGCCCCCGTCCCCAGGATGCGACCGCCGGCACCGTCGTGCTCGACACGCTCATGGGGATGTCGGAGATGAGGAACCGCGCCGCGTCCACCAGCGTGAGGTCTGGCATCAGCCGCCCGCCCAGGAGCTGGTACGCGGACGCGGAGCTCTCCCGCCAGACCAACAGATAGGCATTGCCATCGAACGCCAAGGCAGGGGCGCCCTTGGAGGCACTGCCCGCGAAGAGCTCGCGACCCGCGCCGTCCAGGAGGGCTCCATCCTGGGCCCTGACCCGCGCGCCGTAGAGCGTCGAGGGGGTCCAGCTCACCGCGTCGTACCAGACGACCAGGAAGTGCGTTCCATCGAAGGCCACGGCGGAAGAGCGCTGCATCTCGGCGCGGGTCGTGACCGGAAGGCTCGGACTGTCCGCGACGGTGCCGTCCGAGGCGCGCACGCGTGCGGCATGGATGTCCTGATTCGAGCTCCCGTTGCGGTAGTCGGTCCAGGTCACCAGGAAGTAGCCTCCACCAAAGGACACTGCGGGAGTGCCCTCGTCGTAGCTGCCCACCGCCACCGCGATGCCGGCGGGGTCCAGCACGGCCCCGTCCGAGGCCCGGACCCGCGCGCCATACACATCCTTCGTCCCGCCCGTGCCGTTCCGGTAGTCCTCCCACGTGACGAAGAACAGCCCGGCGCCGGCGGCCACCCTCGGATAGAACTGCGAGTTGGACGCGGCGCTGATGACGATGGGCGACGACTCCAGCACCACCCCATCCGACTCCCGGACACGCACGCCCAGGATGTCGTAACCGGAGCTACGGCCGGGCAGGCTGTCCATCCACGTCACCAGGAACTGGCCCTCCGCGAAGCTGACGGAGGGATTCGTCTGGGTATTGACACCCGTGGCGATGGGGATGGCCACCGGATCAAGCACGACACCATCCGAGGCCCTCACCCGCACGCCATAGATGTCGGAGTACGCGGGGCGCGCACGCGTGTCCTGCCACACCACGAGGTAGCTGTCCGCGCCCGCGGCCACGGCGGGCGCCCCTTCGGCGTTGGCCTCCGCGGAGAGCATCAGCGGAGCGGTGTCGAGCACCGCCAGATCCGAGCCGCGCACCCGGATGCCAAGGATGTCCTTGCTGGAATCGAGCAGGTCCGTCCAGACGACCAGGAACCGGGTCCCGTCGAAGACCGTGAGCGGGAGTTCCTCGGCATGCGTGAGGGACGAGGCCAGGGCCACCGTCTGGCCGAGCACCGTGCCATCCACGCCGACCCGCACGCCCCAGACGTCCCGCTGGGAGCCGGACGTCCGCTGCCACACGACCAGGAACTGGCTTCCATCGAAGGCGCAGGAGTTCGAGACCTGAGACTCGGGGCCGGTGGCCAGGGCAAGCCCCTGAGGGTCGAGCACCACGCCATCCGCGCTCCTCACCCGCGCGCCGTAGATGTCGCTCTGCGCGGCACCGGCACGGGTGTCATCCCAGGTCACAAGGAAGGTGTCACCGGCGGCGGCGATAGAGACCCCGCTCTGGGTGCCAATCGCACGGGAGATGGCGATGCCCGCCGGGTCGACCACGGTGCCAGCGACGCTGACGCGCGCCCCGTAGATGTCCGTCGCCGAGCTGTTCCTGTCGTCGGTCCAGGCCACCAGGAACTGACTGCCGTTGAAGCTCACGGCAGGTGAGTGCTGGGCCCCTGACAGGCGGGCAATGGGGATGCCGGAGCTGTCGAGCACCGCGCCATCCGACGCCCTCACGCGCGCGCCGTAGATGTCACTGAACGTGTTCCGGGAGTCGCTCCAGACGACAAAGTAGTTGGCGCCATCGAAAGTGATCGCTGGCGAGTTCCTGCTCCCCTGGCCAACGGAGACCGCGAACGCGCTCCCCAGACGCTGACCCGTAGCGCCACTCACCCGCACCGCGTTGATGCCGCTGGCCTCATCCCAGGCCACCAGGAAATCGCTCCCGTTGGAGGCGATGGCGGGATTGGACTGGGGGCCCCACCCCGTCCCCAGGAGCAGGCCCGAAAAGTCCAGCACCGCGCCATCCGAGCTGCGCACGCGGGTGCCAACGACCTCATTGTCGGTGCCGTTGTTGATGACCCATGCCAGCAGGTAGATGCCATTGCCCACCGCGACCGCCGGAGAGGATTCACTGTTGCGACTCGATGTGGGCACCGGGGCGTCGGGGCTGATCTCCGGAGAGATGATCGGATCCAGCACGGCCGGATATCCCGACTCCTCCAACACCCGCGCCGGCACGCGCAGCACCAGCGCCTGCCCCTCCCGCACGGACGCCACAGGAGTGCGCGTGCCCGCCGCGTCCACCCAGGTGGCCCGGCCGTATCTCACGCCCAGCCCTGTCTGACGGTCCACGAAGTGGTGTCCCTGCGCCGTCTCGCTGACGTAATCCATGCCCGTCAGCTCCACCCGGACCTCCAGGTCGCCCGAGCCCTCCGGCCGCGCCGCCAGCTCCCAGCGCTGCTCCAGCCCCGCGTCGCCATTCTGGAGGACCTCCACCACCGGCCCCCGCTCCAGAGCCAGCGCCCCGTCGTCGCGCACCGACGTCCGCGCGGCCTTCGCCAGCGACTGCCCACCCCGGGAGACCGACGCCGTCCTCACCCGCAGCGGCGAGCCGGTAACGGGAGCGTCCTGCCCTTCCGTCACATGGCGCGGCGAGACCTGCACCGACCCACCGGCGTCGACCCGGACCGAGTACGTCCCCTGCCCGCTCGTGAAGGCCCCGGACTCCGCGCGGAAGGACTGGCGCACGCGGCGGATGACGGCCTGGAAGTCGATGGCCGGCGAGACGTCCACCGGAGCGGAATCGCCAGTGGACGCGGGAGCGCTGGATGCGGGCTCCACGGGCATCTGCGTGGGAGTGCAAGCGGTGAGGAGCAACACCAGACCGGCCGCGAGCGCGGAAGTCAGACGGAGACAATGGCGGAAGGCCATGAGGACTTTCAGTTCAGGAAGAGGTGTCAGCCCATGCGCGACGGTGCGGCACGCCGACAAGGACAGACACTACCTGAAGGCCGCCCCCTTCGATAAGTCGGTGCGCCCTGACCCGGGCCCGGAAGCGCGCGAATCACAAGCACGTTTTGAATGCCTTCCATGTTTCGCGGTGTCCGCCACGCCCATGGGCCCGCGGGGTCGGTTCAGGGGTAGATTCCAGGGCATGAAGACGCTTCCCGCCCTCGCACTGCGAGTGACCGCCCTGTCCCTGCTGTCCGGCTGCGCGACGCTCGACACGTCGAACATGTCGCCCTCCTGCCGCGACCAGTACGACGCCTGCCTCGACAGCTGTCAGCCACGCGGCCGGCCCGCATCGCGGCAGCCACCGGACTCCGCGCAGGGCTACGCGGAGCGGCTCACCCCCGATACGCAGACGCCGGCCTGCACCGACGCCTGCAAGCAGCAGGCGAAGACCTGCTCCTGAGCCCATGGCCCCGGAGCGCTACGAGACGCTGGACGGCTCCACGCCGGACGTCACCCCACTGGCGGCGGAGGTCGGGCTCAAGCAACCGTTGAGCGCCTTCACCCTGCTGGAGGGAGGCGACGTCTTCGAATCGCGCGGAGGCCGTCCCCCCGCGGAAGGCCCCGCGAGGGCCCGCGCCTGGGTGAGCGCGAAGCTGGAGCTCAAGCCGTACGGCGCTCCGGCGGCCCAGGTGAAGCGGGTGCAGGACGAGGTGGTGCGGCAGCTCGCCGGGAACCTCCAGCTCATCGCCCGCCTGGAGGCCGCGCGGCCCCTGACGCTGGAGCTGATTCCCCCCGGGCACACGCTGGTGAAGTACGGCTATCCCCGGGCCGTGTCCCCCCAGGCCGCGGGCCTCTTCTGGGACCATCCGGACTGGCCCAGGGCAAGAATCGCGCTGCGGCAGGACCGGCTGGAGTCGGAGCAGTACCTGGTCTTCCACGAGATGGCGCACGCCATCCAGGGGCTGGCCTTCACCCAGAAGGAGAGCGAGCTCATCTACCGCACGATGCTCCGCACGTACCGCAGCCGCGCCGCGGTGGATGAGGTCTTCGCCATCTACAGCGAGCGCGAGTTCGTCACCGGCGTCTCCGCGCACGACCTGCGCGCCCCCGGCGTGTACGGCATGGCCCGCCAGCGGTGGAACGAGGAGCACCTCTTCACCCGCTTCGTGCGAAACCTCTATTTCCCCTACAAACCCCTGGCCGGCGGCACGGCGGGAATGACTTCGTCCAGCTTCGGTTGAGACGGTCTCCAGGCGCCCGGCCACGCCCGGGACGCGAGGCATCCTCGGATTGAAGCCCGCTTCCGTCGCATGGTAGGAGGAGGCGGGCCGGTCGCCTCGACGGAACATCATGGACTCCCCCGGTGCTGAACGGCCTCGTCGCCGGTTGACGCGAATCATCGCGGGCGCAGGCCTGATCCTCCTCGCGACGTTCGTCCTCCTGCTCATCGCGGTCGTGACCGCGCTCCACCACCTCGACCACCCCTGGCTGAAGCCGCACGTCGTCTCGCAGGTGGAAGCGGCCTCGGGCGTGCGGCTGGACTACCAGACGGCGCGAATCGACGTGCTCTCCGGGCTACGCCTGGAGGGCCTGGTGGTGTGGACCCCGCCGCCGTTCCAGGACGTCGCGCCCGAGTTCCTGCGCGTTGGCACGCTGGAGGCGGCGTGGTCGTTCGGGGCCCTGGTGAAGGGGCCGGTCCGGGTGGAGCGGGTGGCGGTGCGCGACGCGACCGTCGTCCTGGTGGCGGATGACAAAGGGACCACGTCGCTCACGAACCTGACGGGACCGCCGGAGCCCGAAGCCGTGGATGAAGCGTCCCCCGGGACCTCCCGGCAGGTCGCGGACCTCTTCGCCTCCCCGTTCCCGGTCTCGAACATCGAGCTGTCGAACGTGTCGCTGACGTATGTCCGCGTCCAGGGCGGCGCGGTGGCGGACCGCTGGTCCCTGCGCGGGCTGGAAGCCGGAATCGAAGCGAAGCCGCGGGACAAGGGCTGGAAGCTCTTCGTGGACCTCGGCAAGCCCGGGAAGCCGCTGGCCCTCACGCTGAACCGCGAAGCGCCCGCCGCCGAGGCCCTGCTGGAGCTGGCCCTGTCGGTGGAAGCGAGCACGGACGTGGCTCACGTGAAGGTGGACCTGGACGTCGCGAAGCAGACCTTCGATCCGCGCTTCACGCTCCGCTCGCTGCTGCACGGCGCGGTGAAGGCGAAGTTCGACGCCAGCAAGCAACACACCACCGTCGAGTTGGAGCGCACGCGGCTGACCGACAGCGCCGAGGTGCAGGCCCAACTGGTGCTTCCGGATGCGTCGGAGGTTCCTCCCGTGCTGACACAGGCCCTGGCGAACGTGGACCTGGGACGGCTGTTGCAATGGATCCCCGAGGACCTGCGCCCGTTCACGCTGGAGCGCGGCAAGGTGCACCTGGAGGCCCGCGAGGTCACGCTCAGCGACATGCCCCAGCTGGGAGCCCAGGGCCGGCTCGGGCTGGACGTCGACGTGGCGAAGCTCCTCTTCGTGCAGGAGGCGCTCCGGGTGGAGCTTGGCGATGGACGCATCTCGCTGACGGCGACCCCGGATGCACCCCAGGGACTGGCCACGCGGCTCGCGTTCGCGCTCCAGGGGCTGGACGTCGGAGGCGCCACTCCGCTCCGCGTTCCGAAGGCCTCCGGAGAACTGACGGGGCGTCAGCTGAGGCCCGACCTCTCCTCGCCCTTCCGGGTCGCGGGCGACGCGGCCCTGTCCGCCAGGGTGGATGCGCTGGACGTCCGGGCGTCCGGGTACCGTGCGATGGCGGAGCGCCTGGGCTTCCAGCTCCAGGTGCCCCTGACGGCGAAGCCCCCGTTCGCGCTGAAGGCGGACCTGCCCGTGGAGACGCTCCGGGTGCTCGCCCCGAAGGGCCGCGAGGTGCTCAAGGGGCCCGCGCGCGTGCAACTGAACGTGACGGACGCCTTCCCCACGATGGAGGAGCCCCGCCTCAGCAAGGCTCGCGCGCGACTGGAGCTGGACGTGGGCACGCTGCACGCGTCGCTGGACGCCACCAAGGGCACCGACGACGTGGCCTACACGCTGGCAGTCCAGACGCCGGACCTCGTCGCCGCACGGCCCTTCATTCCGGATGACGTCGCCGCGCGGCTCCCCTGGAAGCAGCTCGCCGTGGCGCTGACCTCCAAAGGCAGACTGACGGCCCTCTTCGCCCCCTCGCCGCGCGTGGATCACCAGACAGAGCTGCGCCTGGGGAAGCCGGGATGGGACGACGTGTCGGCCGCCAGCGCCGCGCTGGTGCTGAAGTCGCAAGGGGACGAGTGGAAGCACCAGGGCGCCCTGGACCTGAAGCTCGAAGGGCTGCGCATCGGAGACACCGACGCGGGCGTGCAACACCAGACGCTGACGTTCGACGTCGACCGCCGCAAGCTCGCGCTCAAGCTGGGGCTCACCGGCCATGAGGGCCTGAAGGTCGCCGCCGACGCGGCGCTGGCGTTCAACCCGAAGGCCCGCGCGCTCCGCATGGACGTGAAGGGCGACTTCCCGCCGCTGGGCCCCCTGTCGCCGCTGCTGGCGAAGGCGCGGGTGCCCCCGGAAGTAGACCCCTCCAAGCTCGCGATGACCGGCGAGCTGCACGGCACCCTGACCGGCCTCATCACGCACCTGGGCTCCGACGGAAGCTTCCGCCTGGCCCCCATGCCTCCGCGCGCCGCCAGCTTCGAGGGCAAGGCCCACATGGACCTGCGCGGCGTGCGCTGGAAGCAGGCGGACCAGACCATCAACGTCCCCGCCCTGCGTTGGGAGGGCGAGTCCCACGCCGAGGGCTCCCAGCGCACCGTCCGCACGACCCTGGCGGTGGAGAAGCTCACCGTCAGCATGAACGAGCGCCGGTTGACCTTCGCGGACCTGTCCAGCGACAGCACCGCCACCTTCACCGACCAATGGGAGAAGGGGGACATCGAGCTGAAGCAGCTCGTGAAGGTCCGCTCGATGGAGCAGAAGCCGGCGCTGCCCTACCCCGTGCAGGACGTGGAGGCGTCGTTCTCCGTCGTGCGCAAGCCCACCGGCGTCATCCGCATCCCGGACCTGAAGCTGTCCAATGGTGGCACCCAGACGCTGCTGAAGGTCCGGGGGCGGCTCGACCTGAGCAACGAGCAGCAGCGCATGGGGCTCCGGGGCTCGCTGGAGCAGGACCTGGCCCGCCTCGCGCGGCCCGGCCAGGTCGAAGGCAGCGGCAAGGTCACGGTGGACTTCCGCGTGGCGTCGCCGGACCTGGTGGTCTTCCGCACCTCCTCCAACCTCAAGCTCCAGGACGTGAACGTGCGGATGCCCGAGTCCGGCATCGCGGTGGAGGCGCTCAACGGCGACGTGCCGCTGACGGAGAACGTGGAGGTCTCCCAGGACGGCGTGCGGCTCTTGAACGACCTGGACGTGAACCCGTACTCGATGCTGCGCTTCGCGGATCAGCACCCGCTGCTCACACGCAGCGGCTTCATGTCCGCGGACCGCATCACCACGCCGTGGGTGACCATCGCGCCGCTGGCGGGCAACCTGGCCATCAACCAGAACGTGTTCTCCATGAGCCAGCTGGAGATGGGCGTCCGAGGAGGACGCATCACCGGCCAGTGCATGCTGAACTGGCAGGGCAAGCACTCCACGCTGGAGGCCCACGTGAGGGCCACGGGCGTGAAGTCCTCCCGGGGCGAGCCCTTCGACGGCAACGCCGCCATGGTCATCTCCGCCAGGGACCGCAGCATCAACGGGCGCGCGGAGATCCTGCGCATTGGCAACCGCCACCTGTTGGACCTGCTGGACCTGGAGGACCCGCACCACACCGACCCCGCCACCAACCGCGTCCGCTACGCGCTGGGCCTGGGGTACCCGGAGCACGTGCGCGTGAGCTTCAAGCAGGGCTTCGGCAGCCTGCTCATCACCATGGGCGGCCTGGCCCGGCTGGTCAGCATCAACGAGATCCGGGGCATCCCCCTGGGCCCCATCGTCGACCGCCTCATCACTTCCATGACCCCTCCGGAGGCCCTGCAATGAGACACCGTGGGTTGTTGCTCGTGGCCGCCCTCGCCGCGTCCGGGTGCATCAGCGCCCCGGAGATCGTCATGGTGGACCGGGCGACGGCGCTCGAGGAGCAGGCCGCGGGCTCGTACAAGGACGTGGAGCAGCGGCTGGCGCGCGCGGGCATGAACCCCACGCCGGTGCCGCTCACGCCCAACCAGTTGGAGGACCTGGGCATCCAGCCCCCGCCGCTGGTGGAGAACCTGGGCAAGACGCAGGCGGACCGCGTGGACGACCTGGTGCGGCGCCACTGCGTGGGCGAGGGCAAGGACGGGCTGCTGGTGCTCACCCGGCGCCAGTGCACGGCCGGGCGCGTGTCCGCGGATGACGCCGCCCTGGTGGAGCGGGTGAACCGGGCCCGGCGCCAGTTGTGGCAGTGGATGAAGACCGTGCGCCCCGGCGTGCCGGAAGCGACGCTGCGCCAGAACTGGCGTCTGGCGCACGCGGAAGGCGTCGTCTGCGGAGGCTGGGTGGAGGCCGAGGACGGCACCTGGGGAGAGAAGAAGTGCTGACGCGCCCAGGCCCCTGGGTCCTGGCCCTGGCCGTGCTCGTCGCGGGCGGCGCCTGGGCCCAGGACGATGAGAACGACGGAGGCATGCGCCTGCCCGAGCGGCTCACCGTGGGCATGGGCGACCAGTTCCTGGGGCAGCTGGGGCCCGACGAGAACTCGCTGCTGTTCGTGTCCAACCGGGACATCGCGACGGAGATCTTCGTCCAGGACCTGGAGAAGGGCCGCGAGCGCCGCCTCTTCGACGAAGGCGCGGACGTGACGTGGCCGCGCATCAGCCCCAATGGCAAGCAGCTGCTCTACATCTCGTTCCGCACCCAGGCCGGCGGCCAGCTCTGCGTGAGGGAGCTGCCAGAGGCGAAGGAGCGCCGCTGTCTGGAGGAGGAGCTCAGCGCGCTGCAGGCGGAGTGGATCGACGACACGCACATCGCGCTGGTGAGCCGCGCGACCATCCAGGGAGACCTGCGGCTGTCGAAGGTGGCGCTGGGGGCCGGGTGGCACGTGACGCCGCTGCTCGACCGCAACCTGACCAGCCCCACCTTCTCCCCGGACGGGCGCTGGCTGGTGTACGTCCCCGTCAAACGCTCCGTGCAGGAGGTGGGGCCGGGCTTCGCCGCGCGAGCGGCGCCGCACCTGGAGGCCGTCCGGTTGGATGTCCCCGGCGCGGCCCCCGTCCCGCTGACGCTGGACATCCCGGGGCAGACGGGCCAGCCGGTGTTCGCGCGCGACGGACGCTCGCTGTACGTGGTGCAGTTCTTCACCGACTCCAACGGGGACGGGGTGATTGACGCGAGCGACAGCGGGGTGCTGTTCCGCGTGCCCTTCGCCTCCGAGCGCGACGACGCGCCCGCCCAGGCCGCCGCCGCCAGCCCCAACCAGCTCACCAGCGAGGCGTGGAACTGCGAGTACCCGTCCCCCACCGCCGCGTCGCTCGTCACGACCTGTTCCCGGGGCCAGTCGCTGGACGTGTATCAACTGCCGCTGGATGGCCAGGTGCCCGGCGAATGGGACGTGAAGCGCCTCAGCGAGGAGCTGGGCATGGTGGGCCGGCGCGCGGATCAGCTCATCCTCTACCGCCAGCGCCTGCTGCTCGAAACCCGGCCCAAGCTCCGCCGGTTGTTGATGATGCGCCTGAGCCAGCTGCACCTGGCCTACGGCGACTTCGACGCCGCGGACTTCTACGCCCGCCAGATGTCGAAGGTGGACGACCCCGTCACCGCCGGGCTGTCGGAGCCGTTGCGCATCCTCATCGCCCACCGGAAAGCACTGAAGGAGCGCGACCGGGGCCGCATGGTGGACGAGTTGCAGGAGGCCGAACGCCAACGCATGACGGCCCTGGACCCCGCCGCCGCGCCCAGCCCGCCCTCCGCCGTCTACCGGCATGTCGTGCGCAGCGAGCTGGCGCAGTCGTCCGGCGACTTCACGCTCGCCCGCCAGGAGCTGGAGGCGGCGCAGCTGACGGACACCACGCCGCGCGCGGTGCTGGAGGGCTGGTACGAACAGGCGGACGCGCTGTACCGGGAGCTGGACGACCGGGACGCACTGGTCGCCGCCGGTCACAAGCTCTCCCAGAACAAGGTCTTCAAGCAGGACGACCAGCTCGACTTCGCGCGCGGCGCCGTCCGCGCCCTGTACCGGGGACGCCCCTACGCGGAGGCAGACGCCGCCATGGCCCAGGCGCTCGCGGCGGAGCCCCCTGGGACACCGTATGCGTTCGCCCTGGAGCTGGGCCGCCACGTCAATGCGTTGAACGAGGAGCGCCCTCCCCGCCCCGTCCGGGACGCCCTGGTCGCGTTCTACAAACAGCAGACGGATCCGCTCCGCCGCCGCGTGGTGGTGCAGGACGCCGCCGAGCGCGCGGCGAGCCTGGGCGCCGACGGCGTGATGGAGGCCCTGGCGACGCTCTACGTCGACGACGCGCCGGCCGGCACCGAGGAGCGGCGCCGGGCGGAGCGGCTGTTCCGCCGCGCGCTGATGGGCCGCGCCTACCGCCGCATGGGGCGGGACCGGATGGACGAGGCGCGCGCGGACTTCGATCTCGTGACGCGGCGGACGGGCTCGCTGGAGAGCGCCGTCGAGTCCATGAGCCTGCGCCTGCGCGCGGGCGTCGCCCCCGACGTGGTGATGAAGGAGGTCACCACGGAGGTGCCGGGCAAGGCCAACTCGCTCTCGCACTTCGTGAAGGCCTACGTGACGACGCGCCGGCTGTCCAAGCTGGATGACGACGCCCACGCCCAGGCGGTGAAGACCGGCCTCGCGGAGCTGCGCGCGGCGTGGCAGGAGCTCAAGAACCAGCGCGAGGTGCAGGCCCTCATGGGGGCCATCCACCACGAGGACTTCCTGCGCGGCCGCAACCCCGCCGCCGCCGAGCGCGCCAACCGGCACTACCTGGTCGCCCTGGACCTGGTGCGCAACAACGCGCGCTACAAGGCCATGATCCTCGGCGCGCTGGGACTGCTGCACACGCAGGTGGGCAACTACCACATCGCACTGGGCTACCTGGACGAGCGGGACAAGCTGCCCTACACGGACAACGGCGCGGGATTGTCGGTCTCCCTGGCCCGTGCCCGGGCGCTCCTGCACGTCAACCGCGAGGCGGAGGCCGCGCAGGCGGCGGACAAGGCCCTGGCCACGGTGGAGGCCACGCCGAAGATGGAACGGTTCCTCCCGTTGGTGACGGACCGCGCGGCGCTCTACAACCTGGCCGCGGGCCGGTTCGAACGGGCCCTGACACTCTACGACCGCGCGCTGCCCGGCATCGAAGCCGGCCCTCGTGATGAAGAGGGTCTGCGCAACCGGCTGGTGCTGCGGCTGGCCCGCGGCGGCGCGGCGCTGGGCGCGGACAAGCCCCAGCGAGCGCTGGAGGACCTGGACCAGGTGGACCGGGACCTGGCGACGCCCGCCGTGCAGGCCACTCTGAGGCAGGCGCACGCCACGCCCAGGTTCGTGCAGCGCGCGTATCGCATCATCGCCGCCGGGCTGCGCGCCAACGCGGAGACGCGGCTCGGGCGCATGGACGCCGCGGCCCGAGCGCTGGAGCAGCGGCGAGCGCTGTTCCTGGAGCAGTTCGATGAGCTGGATCGCGACGAGGACATCCGCGCGGTGACGCTGGCGGAGCTGCGGCTGGCGGAGAACGCCGTGGACCGCCGCGACCCGGCGCAGGCGGCGCAGTGGCTGGGCAAGGCGCTGGAGCACGCCGATTCGCTGATGGCGCGCACGCACGCGCCGGTCGATGCAGGCCAGCTGGACGTGCTCTGGTTCGCGGCGCAGCTGCAATCCGAGGACAAGACGCGGATGCCCTTCGACGTGCCCCAGCGGATGGAACAGGCGCGGCGGACGCTCCTCGAGCAGCGCGACCCGGCGTGGCGCGCCTATCTGGCGTGGTTCAACATCTACCTGGCGCTCGACGGGAAGGTCCCTGCCTCGGCGGACAAGCCAGCCCCGGGGCAGGAAATCCAGACGGCGTCTGAATAGCGGCTGCGAACACATGACGCCCAGGCCCACACGCTTCGGAGCGTCGCTCGCACGGCCCGGGCCACGGCGGCCGGGGCGGTCCTCCCCAAGGCGAATAGCCCCTCACCGCCAGTCCGGCCCCTGCCTGCCAGGACGGCCGGAAACCCGGCGGCTTGGAGTGTCGTTTCCTGAAAGTCACGAACTCCCCGTCAGGATGTCAGACGTCGTCCGTATGGTGTCGGGCATGGAGGCGATGATGCAGACGATGTTGGTGTTCGTGCCGGTGGCCCTGCTGGTGGGCGCCGTGGTGATGATTCCCCGCTCCCGCCGTCGCGTGCGGCGGTGGAAGGTGCGGGCCGGGTAGCAGGCGGATCCGCGCCCGTCGGATCCGCTCCCTTCCGAGGGAGCGGAGCGTGCTGACGGGGGCTCGAAAACAGATGCTTGACGGGGGCGGATGAGGACGGTACAAGCCGCCTCACTGAATCACGGCGGGGCCGCCCAGGGCGGATAGCTCAGCGGTAGAGCGGCGCCCTTACAAGGCGATGGTCACAGGTTCAATCCCTGTTCCGCCCATATAGATTTTTGTGGGGAGTTAGTTCAGTTGGTTAGAACGCCGGCCTGTCACGCCGGAGGCCACGGGTTCAAGTCCCGTACTCCTCGCCACTAGAGAGGCCCGGAACCGAAAGGTTCCGGGCCTTTCGCTTTTTCAGCTCCCCTGCGCGGGGAGCTTCTCGTGTTCGAAGATCCTCACCGCGGGCAAGGACCCGCGTCAGACGGCCGAGGGCCCTCGCAAGGACCGGTGGTACTTCTGGAGGATACGCTCCACGCGCATCTGGCCGAGCAGCGCCTGGAACGCCTCCGTGGCCACCAGCGCTCCTTCCACCGCGTCCATGGTCAGGGCCGGGTTTCCCGCCTGCTCCACCATCCAGCGGCCGTCCGCGGTGATGGCGAACACGGCGCGCTTGGGCTCTCCGGGCAGCCACACCACCAGGAAGAGGTTCTCGCACTCACACCCGGGGTCCGCGCACAGCTCGATCCGCCAGGCGTAGCGCTGCCCGTCCAGCTCCACGCGGCCCAGGATGTCGCGCTCCAGGTCCGCGCCCTCGCCCAGGAGCGACTCCGGCAGCGTATTCCGGCCATGCCGATCACTGAGTCCGGCCCAAGGCGACCACCCGTCCCGGAGCATGCCGAACACCGGGATGACGACGCTGGTGGGGGCTACTTCGCCGCCTTCTTCCCGCTGGTCGAACTCTCGGCCTTGCGAATCGACTCGCCGCCGAGCTTGAGGCGGTGCGCGTTGTGGACGAGTCGGACGCAGATGGCGTCAGCCAGCGTCGCGTCGCCAATGACGGAGTGCCAGTCCTTGGGCTCCAGTTGGCTGACCACAATCGTCGAGCCCAACTGGTAGCGGTCATCGAGCACTTCGAGCAGTTCCTTGCGCTGCGTGGCCGCCAGCGGCTCCCCCCTGTGCCAGCGTAAGGGACGCAGTGAGAGCGTCGAGCACGTTGCGCTCCTGCTTCCTGAGGCTCCTCACGGCCGTGAGGATGCGCTCGACGAAGCGGCTACCGTCCTCGCTCTGGGTGCCAAAGCTCGTCTTGCGCCAGATGACCGCATGGCGCAGGTCCCTCTCGGCGAGGTTGTTGGTGGGCTCGACGCCCTCGGTATAGACGAACGTCCAGAGCGCATCCTTGAGCTTGAGGATTTCCCTGGCGGTGCCGGCCACCGGCTTCGGGCACACCTGCGCGGCCTCCGCCAGGAGTCGCTCCACCTTGCGCATGAGAGGACGCATCGAAGGCGTTCAGCTCGATCACCTACCAACCCGACAGCGTGACACCGCGAAGGTCGCCGACGAGTGGGGAACCCCGGGCCCAACCGTCGCCTTCGAGCACTCCCTCCGGCCTGGCATGCACGTAAGGGCGGGCCGCGAGGGTAACTGTCGGGCGATCGCGGTCGGCGCGGGCCGCCCCCCCGGCCCCGGACTGGATGAAGGGGCGTCCGGGCGCCTGGGAAAACGAGCTGCTCGCGCGTACCTGCTGCCAACAAGGCATGTCGCTGCCTACAGCATGCCGCTTGTCAATGCGGCGTTCGTCTGGGGTGGAAATGTCTACCGATAGCCGCGAATTCTAGCGAGCTTTTGAGGTTGTCAGATCCGGTTGGTATGTGGCGGATCGCTGCGGATGCTGGCGGCTGAACCTGGGGCCACATGAGAGCTTTCGTAATAGCCGTGCTGATGCTGCTGACGGCCGGATGCGCTACGACTCGGGTCGTCAACCTCAACACGGGATACGGCAAGACAATCAGCTACACGCCCCTTGAGTCCGACCCTGTCGAGATAGGGCGGGATGCCTTCAAGCAAGCTGTCACGCAGCTTGTGCTCGACATGAAATTAGATGTCGCGTTCAAGGAAGTTGAACGGGACGACCGTCGCTCCCTGCTCGCGTCGAATGGCGGAGTCGTTGACGGTGCTCAGGGGCGAGCCGTCCCGTCGGCCTACGAGCGAATCTGCCAGCGGCAGGACGACCCCAACGGCTGCATGGGCATGTTGGCGGGTGGGCTTACGTTCGGGCCGATGGAACGCCGTATGATGGCGCTCTACTTCGCGCTCGATACGGTCTGGGAAGGCGTCGAGGATGCCATCCGAGACATGGTGAACGGGGCTGCGTTGCGGGCCATGGTGACGACGATGATCGGGACGGCGCTTGTAATGCTCGTCGCGCCTGAGCCGATTACGAAGGTCATTGCAGTTGCGCTAACGGCATCACTGATTGCGTATCTCGGCACAGGGCCGGTGTGGAATCTCGGGCGGGGGTTCCTGCGCCTCATGGACGAATCGAGGGACGCCGCTAACGTTTCGGAGCTGGAGCGCGCTGGGCATCGCTTCGGAAAGATCCTTGGCGACAACGGCGCTCGCGTGCTGGTGATCGTCGCCCTGTCGGCGCTCGGCGGTAAGAACGCGATGGCTGCACAGGGGCCGAGAATGCCGGGCTTCGCTCAGGCAGCGGTCAGGGCAGAGGCAGAAGGGGGCTTCGTGCTTGCCGGCGCGCTGTCGGGAGGGGTCCAGTCGATCTCGATCTCGTCTGCTGGGGTCCTCAACATTGCGCTTGCTCCGACTGCTGTTGCCGCGGTCGCCATGGGGCCCGGTGCTGGTGTGGGGGCTCGCCCTGCCGGGGGAGTTGGGGGAGGCATTCAAGGCGACCCTGACGGCAAGGTTCATCACATCTGCACGGATAAGAACACCGTGTCCGACGCGAATGGGGGGCCATGGACTCAGCGCTTTCAGGAAATTTTTGACAAGGCAGGTATGAGCCTCAATGCCCCCGCGAACTTGGTTCGTATCCGGGGGCACCAAGGGCCGCACTCTCGCGGGTATCATGAAGCCGTTTTCGAGATTCTTGAGTTCGTGACAGCGGGATGCAGGGGGCCTGATCAGTGCCGAGTTGCGTTGACGGGGGCTCTTGCCAAGATTGCCCAGGACCTCGTAAGGGAGGGGACTAATACTACCCGGTCACTTGAATCCAGGTGGCGGGCGTGATCTACGGTCGGGATGACACCCGCGCAGCTCAAGAAGCTGGACGAGGCGCTGGGCGCCTACCTTGAGGAGATGGTCGCCGGCATGGGGCGA
>NZ_RAVX01000059.1:0-2022 GCF_003611605.1 Corallococcus sp. AB011P | reverse complement strand
GGGAAGACGTGCGTCGGAAGAGAAGCGCGTCAGGGCGTCCCATTGCTTCAAGGCGTAGGAGAGGGCCTGTCCCATGGGGCCCTTGGGCAGGTGGCGCGGGGCCTGGGATTCCATCCACGCGCGTAGCGCCGTGAGGACGGGGAGACTCTGCTGCTGGCGCAGCTCGCGGTGCGCGTCCGTGCGCACGACGCCCGCGTCGCGGGCCAGGGCCTCCACGCGGTAGAGGGCGAGGATGAAGTCCAGGGCCTCGCGGGCTTCGGGCGCGGTGGGGAGCGCCTCGAAGAAGCGGCGACGCACGTGCGCCCAGCAGCCCACGCGGATTCTCCCCTCGGGCAGCGTCACCGCGTTGTAGCCCGTATAGGCATCCACCACGAGGGCGCCCCGGGTGCCGCCCAGGACTTCCTTCGGCGTCGTGCTGGCCCGGCCCAGGCTGAAGCGGTAGCCGAGGAGCCACTGCCCCTCGGGGGTCTGGGTGAGGAAAGTCCAGAGGTAGCCTTGCTTCGTCTTCTTCACGTCCAGCACGCGCACGGGCGTCTCGTCGGCCCACACCACGTCCGCGGACGCAATGCATTGCAAGAGGTGCTGGGACAGAGGCAGCAGGACGGAGGCGGCCTGGTGGAAGAGGTCCGTCAGCGTGCTGCGACTCATGGGCACGCCGCTTCTCTCTACCCGCTGCGCCAGCCGGTGCAGGGGCATGGCGTCCGCGCACTTGGAAACCACCACGTGGGAGAGGAAGCCGGGGCCGTACTCGCCCCTGTCCACCACCCGGGCTGGAGGTGGGGCGGTGACGACGCCCCGGCCGCACGCGCACGCCAGTACCTCCTGCACGTGCACCTGCTTCTCGAAGCGGGCCGGCACGTACTCGTACACCACCGAGGTGCGGCCGGGGCCCAGGGGCTTCAAGTCCTCGCTGCCGCACGCCGGGCAGTGGCGCTCCTTAAGCGGGCACCGCGTGGCGAATCTCCCGCGACAGGGCCTCCTCGGCTTTTCGGGCGGCTCGCTCTTGGCGCTTCTGCTTCGCGGCCTCGGCCCGGGTCGCCGTCGAGTCCGCGGCCCCGCGCAGCTCCGTCGCCACCGGAGGCAGCTTCTCCGTTCTCCTCCCGAAGACGTGACGCTCCAGCGTCGCCATCTTCGCCTCCAGCGACGTCAGGCGCTCCTTGAGTTCCTCGGCCTCCTCGCGCCAGGGGCAGAAGTGGTCTTGCGGAAGCTCGCGCGGCACTTCGCCTCAACACGCCTGCGCCACGCCGCGTCCCGGGCCGGGCACGTCAGGTGCCAGTACGCCCGGGAGGCGTCCAGGCTGGCGGGCGTCGCACGTCCGCCACGTCGATGCCGTCCAGCAGCATGGCCAACTGGGTGGCGTCCAGCGTCACCGCCTGCGCGCCCGCGTCCACTGGCGGCAGCCGGAATCGGCCCGCCTCCAATCGCTTGTAGAGGAGCACGAAGCCGCCCCGGCTCCACGTCAGCACCTTGATGCGGTCGCCCCGCCTGGAGACGAAGGCGAAGAGGTGGCCCGAGTAGACGTCCTCTCCCCACGCCGTGCGCACCAGCGCCATGAGGCCATCAATCGACTTGCGCATGTCCACCGGCTCCACCGCCAGCACCACGCGCACCGACGCTGGAAGTGCGAACACCCCCTCACCGTCCCAACGCGGCGACAAGCCGGGCCACGTACGCCACGTCGGTACCCGCGGCGAATCGCACCCGCGCTCCGCTCGCGGCCACCACCTCCAGCAGGGACTCCGTCGCCGCGGGACTCGCCGCCACCTGCACCGGCAAGAGTCTCACCGGCTCGACTCGCGACGGCGCACTCCGTCGTGCCCGGTACACCCACGACTGCAACGTGCTTGAGCCGCATGCCCCGCGCCAGCGCGAACTCCCGCTGCGTCTGCCCGCTCGCCTCGAAGGCTTCCGCGACGCGCGCCCACTCCGGCTTCTCCACCTGCTTCGCCATGCCCGGAAGCGTCCGCTGCGCGCCGCTACCCCGGCAATCCCTCACGGCACGTCGTTGGCCGGACGGTTACC
>NZ_RAVX01000058.1:0-2236 GCF_003611605.1 Corallococcus sp. AB011P | reverse complement strand
CCCGGTTGAGACGTACCGCGATGGCTGCGTCAGCCTGCTCGCCCGCCATCGCACGAATCAGTGCATCCGCGTCGGCGGAGGCGTGCCTGCGGTGCTCTCCCGTGGAGGGCTTGCGTGCCCGCACCTCCGAATGTTGCCCGCCCCGCCAGTGGATGACGAGCACCAGTTCTCGGCGGGCATCGTCGACGTCGACGACTATCTCCTCAATCAGGGTGCGCACCAGGCGCTGCTTCACGGCGGCGTCCGTTCCGGGGGCGTCCCACGCTCCGCGCAGGTCTTCCGCCAGGCGTAGTAGCGCTTCGCGGTCGGAGACGGCGGCATGCTCGGGCTCTCTCTCGCTGAGGCGTTGCTCACATGCACTCAGTTGCGTGAGCGCAGCATTCCACCGTGCTTCCAGTTCCCCGGCGACGAGTCGATTGTCTGGGTCGACGGCCTCGTAGCGGCGCTGCGCCAGACGCACCTCGTAGTGCGCCTGCTCCCTCTCAAGCTCAAGGGCGCGACGCCGCTCGGCGTGTTGCTGCTGGGCAAGGCTCATGGCGGCTATCGCTGCCTCCACGGCGACGGGAGCAACGGCCCGCAGCACTTCGGCGGCAACGAGGTCATCTGGCCGGGAGGCGCCGAAGGAGATGCAGGGCGCGGTGCCGTGGGCCTCGCGGCCTCGGTGGCAGAGGTAGCGCGCCCGGCGCGGCGGACGCCCGGTATATGACACGAAGAGCATGCGTCCACAGCGGTGGCAGCGCAGCAAGCCCGAAAGCAGGGCCCCTCCACCTCTTGCCGCCTTCGCGCTGCCAGCAGGGCGGCGGTGCGCATTGCGCCGCAAGCGTTCCTGGTTGCGCTCGAACTCTTCCCAGCGGATGTAGCCAGCATGGTGGTCTCGCAGCAGCACCGTCCACAGGTGCATGGGACGAGGGTGCCCGTAGCTCTTTGTCAGGCGCCCAGCGACAAGCTGGGTGCGCTGGGTCGATTTTCCATACGCATACACGCCCGCGTAGACGGGGTTCTGCAACACGCTGATGATGTTGCGGTAAGTCGGTGGCGTCCAGCACCGGGGCGCCCCCCACCGCTTGCCATCACTTGGCCGTGGAAACAGGTGGCGCTCGCGGCACATGGCCAGATGCACCTGCCGCGCGCTCTCCAGTCGCTCGAAGAGTCGGAAGACCGTATGGATGGCTTCCTGCACGCGACGGTCCGGATCCATTTCCAAGGCCGCGTCCTGGGTCCACAGGTAGCCGACCGGCACGGGAATATGGAGTTCCCCTCGCAGTGCCTTGGCCTGCGCTCCGTCAATGAGCCGTCGCCGCATCAGGGTCAGCTCGAACTCGCTGATGGTCCCTTTCAATCCGAGAAGCAGCCGGTCATTCGGCACACTCGGGTCATAGGCACCGTCGCCATCGACAACGCGGGCGTCCACGAGGCCACACAACTCGAGGAGGTGGTGCCACTCGCGGCCGTTGCGAGCCAGACGGGAGGCCTCCAGGCAGAAGACAGCTCCGACGCTGCCCTGGCACAACTGTGCCACCAGTGCCTCGAAGCCTGGACGGGCGCTCAGTCCGCTGGCCGAGCGGCCAAGGTCGTCGTCAATGGTGACGACGTCGCGGAAGCCGTAAGCGCGGGCCAGGTCTGCGAGCGCATACTGACGGCGCTGGCTCTCCATGTTGTCCTGGACCTGCGCCATGGTGGATTGGCGGACGTAGATGATGGCGCGCCGCTGCAGGACCGTCTCGGGCAACTCAGCACGGGTCATTGTCGGCCTCCGCGGCGCTGTCGGCGCGGCTGTTCGGAGGCGCTGCGCTCAGCAGGAGCTGCGCGAGGAGCACCACCACCTGAGGGTGCTGTGTTTCGATGACCCGGGGACTCGACGCTCTTGCGAGTGGTAGCGAGAGTTGCTTCGGCTTTCTTGCCTGGTGGTTGGCCATGCGCGCCCTCCACCACCAAGCCTGTGGTGGCTGCCGACGCGTGCTCGGACGCCAGCGCGTCGAGAAACCGGCGCAGATTGCGAAGCGTTTCGAGAGAACACTGCGGACCACCGAGCAGCAGGGCCGCGCAGGGCGCTCGCTCCAGCATCCATGCCGGCACAACCGCTCGCGAGCCATCGGGCAGCTCGCAAATGGCAACCCGCTCCCCTCGGCGGAGTTCGCGGTACAGGACGGGCACCTGCTGGCCCACCAAGGGGTGCCATCGGTAGTGGACCTGGGCAACTTCCGAGATGCCTACGGCAGAATGAACGGGGCGCTGC
>NZ_RAVX01000057.1:0-2372 GCF_003611605.1 Corallococcus sp. AB011P | reverse complement strand
CACCTGGCTCGCCCCGTTCGGGTGTACATCCGCCAGTCCACCCTCATGCAGGTCCACGAGCACCGGGAGTCGACCGAGCGCCAGTACGCCCTGGTCGAGCTGGCGAAGAAACTCGGGTGGGACGCCGCCCAGGTCGAGGTCATTGATGAAGACCTGGGACAGAGTGGAGCCAGTGCCACCTCGCGCAAGGGCTTCCAGCGGCTGACGGCCGAAGTCAGCATGGGCAAGGTGGGTGCCGTCCTGTCGCTGGAGGTGTCGCGGTTGGCGCGCTCCTCGGCGGACTGGCATCGGCTGCTGGACCTGTGCGCGCTGTCCGACACGCTCATCATCGATGACGATGGCGTCTACGACGCCAACGACTTCAATGACCGGCTGGTGCTGGGCATGAAGGGCACCATGAGTGACGCCGAGCGCCACGCCATGCGCCTGCGCTTGCAGGGCGGCATCCTGCATAAAGCGAAGAAAGGCCAGCTCGTCTTCTCGCCTCCGACTGGATACGTCTTCGAGAATGGCGCGCTTGTCTTCGACCCCGACGAGCAAGTGCAGCGGGCGGTCCGCCTGCTCTTCGAGCGCTTCCGCTTGGAGGGGAGCGTCAGTGGCACTGTGCGCTACTTCAACCACCACCAGCTGCTGTTCCCCACGCGGCGCGCCCATCGAGACGCTCCTGCGCAAATCGAATGGCACCCGCTGAGCGTCCCGCGTGCGCTGGCCGTTCTGCGTAACCCGGCGTACGCAGGTGCCTACGCGTGGGGACGAAACCGGGACCGGCATGCGCTCGTGGATGGCGTGGTGCGACGCAAGCACGAGAAGCTCCAGGCGCGCGAGCAGTGGCATGCGTTTCTGCCGGACGCCCATCCGGCCTATCTCCCCTGGAAGCAGCACGTGGAGAACCTGCGGCGCGTCGAGGAGAACAGCGCCGGATTCACGCGTGCGCCAGGGCGTGGAGCCGTGCGCAATGGCCCGGCGCTGCTGCAAGGGCTGACAATATGCGGCAGGTGCGGGCGACGGATGAATCCGGTCTACCCCTTGGCGGACCTTCCCTGTTACCAGTGCAGCCTGCGCCCCTATGGTGAGGCGAACTGCTGGTCCACGGTGGCCCACCGCATTGATGCCAAGGTGAGCGAGGCCGTCCTCCAATCCTTCGCACCGCCCGAGTTGGACCTCTCGCTGGCAGTCCTCAAACAGGTGGAGCACCAGTCGGCCGAGGTGGACCGCCAATGGAAGCTGCGTCTGGAGCGGGTGCGCTACGAGGCCCAGCGCGCCGAGCGTCAGTACAACGCGGTCGAGCCGGAGAATCGCGTGGTGGCTCGCACCCTGGAGACTCGCTGGAACCAGAAGCTCCAAGAAGTGGCGCAAGTCGAGCGGGAGTATGAGCAGGCACGGAGTACTCCCGGGCTGGAGTTGTCGGACAAGGACAAGAAGAAGATTCTGGCCCTGGCGCGCGAGCTGCCCAAGCTCTGGAGCGCTCCGACCACGACGAATGCGGACAAGAAGCGCATCCTGCGGTTGCTCATTCAGGACGTCGTCCTCGTACCCGTGGACGTGCCCCAACGCTCCACCCGGATTCGCATCCTCTGGAGGACGGGCGCCGCCAGTGAACTGCGGGTTGCCCGGCCCACCATGGACGAGGCCCGCCGGATGCCGCCTCAAGTCCTCGAGGAGATTCGCCGGCTGTCCCGTCAGCACCTCAGCGACCCGCAGATTGCCGAGGAACTCAATCGGCGAGGTTTCAAGAGCAACCGGAAGAGTCGCAGTGGCCGTTTCACCCAGTCGTCCGTGGCGACGCTCCGCAGGCGCAAGGGCATCCAGGCGGGACGTCGCTCTGGATGGAGCAGCGTCCAGGTGCCCGAGCGGGACGAGCAGGGGCGCTATTCCATCCGCGGCCTGACAGCGTGCTTCGGAGTGACAGCCTCGATGGTCCTCTACTGGGTCAAGAGCGGCCAGTTGACTCCTGTGCCCGACCACGTGCCCATGCGCGGGCGCAGCAAGCAGCCCCTCTGGTTTGAGATGACGCCCGAACTCCAGGCGCTCCTGGCCAGAGCGCGCCGCCAGGGCTACGCGCAGGGCAATCCACCTGTCCACGTCGGCCGTCGACGACCGCCGCCTCGCCTCCCAGACGGCCGCTACTCCACTCGCGGCCTCATCGAGAAGTACGGAGTAACCGATGCTGTCGTGCGGTACTGGATAAAGAAGGGCCTTCTCAAGCCGGAGCGGGACCTGCCCAGGGGTTTTTTCTGCTTCCGACTGACCCCCGCCATCGAGCGCCGCATCAAAGCCGCTCTTACACATGGAGCGAGCCGCCAAAGGACGAGGCAACATCATCGTCGTCGCAGCCACTCCCGCTAACACAGGTGTTTTGATGACAGTTCCGG
>NZ_RAVX01000056.1:0-2835 GCF_003611605.1 Corallococcus sp. AB011P | reverse complement strand
GGTAAGTCCTCGCCCGAGCCCGTCGAGAGCGAGGTTGACGCAGAGGTTCTGCGAATGATTGCTGGGTGAGTCGTCTCAGCGCGACGGGCCGCGAGCCTCGGCCCAGAGGGAGACTTCGCCGTCCGGCTTCACGCGCAGTTCCCAGCGTCCCACGGCGCGGAGGTCGTCCGCGAAGTGCCGTCGCTTGCGCTCCACGAGCGCGTCCACCATCGCGCGCATCGTCGCCCGGCCGGGTTGGGGCATGGCCTCCAGCCGGCGGTAGACGTCAGGCAGCAGGTCCGGCTCTCCCCACTGCACCACCACCAGCGCATTCCAGACGGTGATGACCACCTGGAGGAAGCTCTGCTGCTGTTGCAGCGACGCGCCCGGTGGGAGCTGGGCGAGCAGCGGCGCGACGTACTCCAGGAGGGTTTCGGAAATCTTCGCGGCCATGGTTTCCCTTTCAACTGGCGGCCGCGTGCAGGTGGGGTAGCAGAGGCGGCTCGCCGTGGAGCGCCGCCAGCACGGCCGCGCGCAGGTAGGCCTTGGGCTCGATGCCGCACCGCTTCGCGGACTCCAGCAGGCTGTAGAGAATGGCGGCCACCTCGGTGCCCCGGCGGCTGCGGCTGCCGTAGTGATTCTTGCGGCCCACCACCGGCCCGCGCAGGGCCCTCTCGGTGGCGTTGTTGTCCAGGGGCACGAGTGCATTGTCCAGGAAGCGCGTCAGCCCCGGCCAGAGGTTTCCCAGGTAGCCCAGGGCCTTGCCCAGCGCGGACTCGGGCAGCGCGCGCACCTCGAGGGCCCACGCATGCAGGCGGGCCACCACCGGACGACTCCTCTCTTGGCGAAGCGCGTGCAGCCGCCCCACGTTGGGCGGGCCCGTCTGGTACTCGCGCTCCACCTGGTAGAGCTCGCCAATGAGTCGCACGGCGACGTCGGCCTCGGGCCCGCCGCACTCCAGGAATTTCCTGCGCACGTGGGCCCAGCAGTGCGCCACGTGGAAGCGTCCGGCGCTCTGCTTCGCCACCGCCGCGTAGACGGCGTAGCCGTCCGTTACCAGCACGCCCGAGAAGTCCTTCAAGAGTTCCCTGGCGGCCTCGGCGCCGCGGGTGTCCGCCACGCGGTAGACGACGGCGTGCGCGCTGGCCAGGGCCCACAGGTGCCACTTCGTCTGCCCCGGGCTGCCCAGGAGCGGCCAGCGCGTCTCGTCCGCGCCCAGCACCTGCCGACGCAGCTGCTCAAGCCAGAGTGCTTCCCACGTAGGCAGCAGCAGGCGGGCCAGCCTCAGCACCTGGTCCCAGAGTGTCTGGCTGTCCACCACCAGGCCCTCGCGCGCCATGGCCCGCACCTGCCGCTCCAGCGGCGCGTGCTCCAGGTACTTCTGCACGGCGACTTCCAGGGCGAAGTCCAGCGAGTAGCGTCCGCCGGGCTGAAGCTTCGGCGGGCCCAGCGCCGTCTCCACGCACCCGCCGCAGCCGCAGCGGTACTTCTGCCGGCGGTGGCGCTTGAGGACGAAGCGGCGCTCCACCACGTCGACTTCCTCGGCCTCCTCGTACTGGCCCGTCATGGCGGCCAGCGCGCCGCCGCACTGGGGGCACTGCTGGTCCGCCGCGTCCAGCAAGTGCACCACCTCTTCCACCGGCAGCGCCTGCTGGCGCGGCCCGTGGCCACGCTGGGACTTCGCTTCGGCGGGGGCGGGCGCGGCCGAGGGGCGCGGGCGCTTCTCGCTGGAGGGCCCGTAGAGGCAGTCGCGCGCCCGGGAGAGCTGCCGCTCCAACTCCACCAGCCGTAGCTGCAGCACTTCGGCCGCCTCGCCCTTCGCCGTCAGCAACTGGCGCGTCAGCTCCAGCACGCGGGACGTCAGGCGGCGATTCTCCGCCTCCAGCAGCAGCGCCGCCTGGCGCAGCCTTTCGACGTCCCTCTCGGTGGTGAGGCGCACCATGAAGGTAGTGCTGGTGCCACACCCCCTGGCAGGTTGCAAGCGACGTCAGCCTGCCGCCCGCGCCCGCGCGAATACCGTCACCGCCTCGGCCGCCCCCGGTGAGAGGCTTTGCCTTCCCAGCACCTCGCCCCCCTCGAAGAAGAGCGTCAGCTCTGGCAACGTCAGCGCCACCGGCGCCTCCCTCTGCGCGCGCTTCCATACCGCCGCGAAGCGGCCTTTCTCCAACCGCTTCGCGTACAGACACAGCCCCGTGCCGTCGAAGAAGAGGGCCTTGGCCCGCTTCCGGTTTCTGCCGACGAAAAGGAAGACGTCTCCGCCCAGCAAGTCGCGTCCCATGCCCTGCGTCACCAGCGCGGCCAGCGTGTCGAAGGACTTGCGCATGTCGCACGGGCGCGCGTACGCGTACACCGCCAGCCTGCGCGTGGTGCCCATCATCCCCCGAGCCCCTTCAGCACCTCCACCACCTGCGCCACGCTGAGGCCCTCCACCCGCACGCCCCCAGGCCCGTGCACCACCAGCACTCCCTCGGCCTCCTCCTCGCGCTTCACCGCCACCGCGTGGAAGGCCGCGGTGCTTGTCTCCGGCGACACTCGCGCCGGACGCCCGCGTCGCACAGGCCCGCCCTGCCGCCCCCACCTGGACAGCGTCCACGAGGACAGCCCCATCTCCCGCGCTGCTTCCTCTTGCGTCCCACCCTCCGCCTGACGCGCTCTCAAGTACGCCACCGCCCGCGCGCGGAAGTCCTCGTCGAATCTCCACCGTGTCCCACGGCTCCGCTGCCCCTCCACCTCCTGCTTCAGCTTCGCTGCCAGCTCCTTCAACTCCATGCCCACGCGCTCCTCCTGCTTCGAATCGAGCGCTCACCTCCGCACGTCATCCTCCTCCCGTCACGACGGGGTCGGGCGAGGAGGTAC
>NZ_RAVX01000055.1:0-3207 GCF_003611605.1 Corallococcus sp. AB011P | reverse complement strand
AGACGGAGAGGTCGAAGTTGAGGCTCGTCGCGGCGAGGGTGCCCTTCAGTTCCTCGGCAGAGAACGTGGCGAGGGCCCAATGGAGGAACTTCACGGCATTGCCGTGGGAGATGGCGACGCCCTTGGGGCGGCCGGTGCTGCCGGAGGTGTAGATGAGATAGGCGAGGTGCCCGGCGTGGATGTCCACCGGCGGAGCCGTCGTCGGCTGCTTCGCCAGCTCCACGTCCGAATCGAGGCACACGGGCGTGGTGGAGGTTTCGGGCAGTGCCGAGAGCAGGTGCGAATGCGCGACGAGGGCAGGACCCCGGGCGTCTTCGAGCAGCCAGCCCAGACGCTCACGCGGATAGCTGGGGTCCAGCGGCACGTAGGCGCCACCGGCCTTGAGGATGCCGAGGGCACCGATGACGAGGTCTTCGGTGCGTTCGACGCACAGGCCGACACGGACTTCGGGCCCGACGCCCAGTCCACGCAGGCGGTGCGCGAGCTGATTGGCCTTTGTGTCCAGCTCCCGGTACGTCAGCTGCCGCTCGGGCGTGATGACGGCCAGCGCGTCCGGCGTACGGCGCACCTGGGCTTCCACCATCGCAGGGATGCTGGGCTCACGCTGGGTTTCAGTGTCAGCCGGGTTCCAGTCCACGAGAAGCTGCTGCCGCTCGGCGTCCGTAAGCAGTGGCAGGTCACCCAGCCGGGTGTCTGGCTTCTGTGCGATGGACTCCAGCAGCACGCCGAAATGGCCCGCCATGCGCTGCACGGTCGCCGCGTCGAACAGGTCCGTCGCGTACTCCAGTGAACCGACCAGCCCTCCCTGGACCTCTTGCAGCGAGAGGGAGAGGTCGAACATCGCGGAGTGGGCTTCTTGCGGCACGGCCCGGAACGACAGGCCCGGCAGGTGCAGCGCCCGGGCAGGCGTGTTCTGCAGGACGAACATGGCCTGGAAGAGCGGACTGCGACTCAGGTCCCGTGTGGGCTGCACGGCTTCGACGAGCTTCTCGAAGGGCAGGTGCTGGTGGTCGTACGCCGCGAGCGTCGTGCCGCGCACCTGGGCGAGCAGCTCCCGGAACGTCGAGCGCGGATTCAACCGGGCGCGCAGGACCAGGGTGTTGATGAAGAATCCGATGAGCCCTTCAGTCTCCGCCTGGGTGCGGCCGGCGATGGGGGAACCGACACTGACGTCGTCCTGCGCGGAGTAGCGCGACAGCAGCACCTGGAAGGCCGCCAGCAGCGCCATGAAGGGCGTCGCGCCTTCACGCTGAGCCAGGGCCTTGAGCGCGTCAGAGACCTGCGCGGGAATCCGCAACTCCACGGTGGCGCCACGGTGGGACTGCACGGGCGGACGCGGGTGGTCCGTCGGCAGCTCGAGCGCGGAAGGTGCTCCAGCCAGCTGCTGCTTCCAGTAACCCAGTTGCGCGTCGAGCACCTCGCCCTGGAGCCAGTCGCGCTGCCACGTGGCGAAGTCCGCGTACTGCACGGGCAGCGGCGGGAGGGCCGGCGTGCCTCCCTGGGTGAAGGCCTCGTAGAAGGCAACCATCTCGCGCACGAGGACGCCCATGGACCAACCGTCGGAGACGATGTGGTGCATCGTCACCAGCAGCAGGTGTTCATTCTCCTCCAGGCGCACCAGCGTGCTGCGCAGCAGCGGACCCGTGGCGAGGTCGAACGGCCGGCGCGCTTCCTCGTTGGTCAGCCGCCGGGACTCTTCCTTTCGCCAGGCTTCGGGCAGCTCAGTGAGGTCCATGAGCGGCAGCGTCCATGCCGCTGGAGCCTGGATCCGCTGCGTGGGCTGACCCTGGTGTTCGTGGAAGGTGGTGCGCAGGGCCTCATGGCGCTGGACGAGCGATTCGAAGGCGCGGCGCAACGCCTCCACGTCCAGGCGTCCGGAGAGCTGGAGCGCCGTGGGGAGGTTGTAGGACGCGTCCCCCGGCTGGAGTTGATCCAGCAGCCACAGCCGCTGCTGCGCGAAGGACAGCAACTCCGAGGCGCCGCGAGCCGCGGCCCTCCGAAGGGGAACCGACGGCGCGGGGGTCCCCTCGGAGTCGATGCGCCGGGCGAGGGCGGCGACGGTGGGCGCCTCAAACAGCGCTCGCAGGGGCAACTCCCTGCGGAAGGTGGTGCGCACGCGCGAGACGAGCTGGGTGGCCAGCAGCGAATGGCCTCCGAGCGCGAAGAAGTCGTCGTGGATGCCCACGCGCTCCACGCGCAGCACCTGCGTGAAGAGGGCCGCGAGCTGCTCCTCGGCCGGGGTGCGCGGCGCGACGAAAGTGGACGTGAGCGACGTGCCCTGGGGGGCGGGCAGGGCCTTGCGGTCCACCTTGCCGTTGGTGTTGAGCGGCAGCGCTTCCAGCACGAGGAGCGCGGAGGGGCGCATGTGCTCCGGCAGGAGCTGCTTGAGCCAGTCCTTGAGGCCTTCGGGCGTGGGCGCGGACTCCGTGCCTTCGGGAGGCACCACGTAGGCGACGAGCCGTTTGTCGCCGGGGATGTCCTCGCGCGCCAGCACCACGGCGGCGTGCACCTGGGGATGCTTGAGGAGGGCGGCTTCGATTTCCCCCAGCTCGATGCGGAAGCCGCGGACCTTCACCTGGAAGTCGGCACGGCCCAGGTAGTCGAGCATCCCGTCGGCGCGCCATCGCACCACGTCGCCCGTGCGGTAGAGGCGGGCACCGGGCGTGGAGGAGAAGGCATCCGGGATGAAGCGGTCCGCCGTCAGCTCCGGCCGGTTGAGGTAGCCGCGCGCGACGCCCTCACCGCCGATGAAGAGTTCGCCCGCGACGCCGACGGGAACGGGGCGCAGCGTGCGGTCGAGCACGTAGACACGGACGTTGGGCAGGGGCCTGCCGATGGTGGGCGTGGGAGACGCGTCGAAGGCGCAAGCAGTGGCGTCGACGGTGCACTCGGTGGGGCCGTAGACGTTGAAGACGCGCGGGCGCGGGGCCTGGGCGAGGTGACGCCAGGTGGCGGGGTCCACGGCCTCACCGCCGACGAGGACGCGGCGGGGGATGGCCTTGCGCTCCAGCAGCCCTTCATCCACCAGCAGGCGCAGGTGGGCCGGAGAGCAATCGAGGACGTCGAGGGCGTCCTGGCCAATGCGGTTGACGAGCTCACCGACGTCAGCGCGGGCCTCGTCGGGAATGATGCAGAGGGTGTGGCCGTCGAGCACCTGGATGAGCTGCTTGACGGAGGCGTCGAAGGAGAGCGGCGCGTTGACGCTGA
>NZ_RAVX01000054.1:0-3551 GCF_003611605.1 Corallococcus sp. AB011P | reverse complement strand
GGACGAGCATCACCTGGAAGAGAGGGCTGCGGCTCAAGTCGCGCGAGGGCTGGAGGACTTCCACCAGCTTCTCGAAGGGGACGTGCTGGTGCTCGTAGGCGGCGAGGGTGGTGGCCTTCACCTGGGCCAGCAGTTGGCGGAAGGACTCCTCCGGGCGCACATGGGCGCGCAACACCAGCGTGTTGACGAAGAAGCCGATGAGGCCCTCGGCCTCGGCGTGAGTACGTCCGGCGATGGGAGAGCCGACGCTGACGTCGTCCTGGCCGGAGTAGCGCGAGAGGAGCAGCTGGAATGCGGAGAGCAGCAGCATGAAGGGCGTAGCACCTTCACGCTGAGCGAGACTGCGCAGCGAGTCCGTCAACTCCGAGGGGAAGTGCACAGGCACCGTGGCGCCGCGGCGGGACTGCACGGCCGGACGAGGACGGTCCGTGGGCAGCTCCAGCGCGGCGGGGGCACCGGCCAACTGCTGCTTCCAGTAGCCGAGCTGCGACTCCAGCGTCTCGCCCTGGAGCCACTGGCGCTGCCAGAGGGCGAAGTCGGCGTACCGCACGGGCAGCGGTGGCAGCGAGGGAGTCCGGCCGCCACTGAAGGACTCATAGAGGCTCGCCAGTTCACGGATGAGGACGCCCATGGACCAGCCGTCGGAGACGATGTGGTGCATCGTCGCGAGGAGGACGTGGGAGTCGTCCGAGAGCTTGAGGAGGGCCGTGCGCAGCAGCGGCCCACGGACGAGGTTGAAGGGCTGCCGGGCCTCACGGGTGGCAAGCCGCAACGTCTGCGCCTCTCGTGCGGACTCCTCCTGGGAAGAGAGGTCTTCGACCGGGAGCGACCATTCGGCCGGGGCATGGATGCGCTGGAAGGGCTGGCCCTCTTCCTCGAAGAAGGTGGTGCGCAGCGCTTCATGCCGCGCCACGAGCGCTTCGAAGGCACGGCGAAGGGCCTCCACGTCCAGGCGACCCAGGAGTCGCAGCGCGACGGGCAGATTGTAGGAGGCGTCGTCCGGGGTCAGCTGGTCGAGGAACCAGAGGCGCTGCTGCGCGAAGGAGAGCGGCAGGTGGCCTTCGGTGCGCGTGCGCGTCAGGGAGGGCAGACGCGTGCCGGTCGCGGCGCGCTGGAGGCGTTCAGCCAGGGCGGCAATGGTGGGAGCTTCGAAGAGGGCGCGAAGCGGCAACTCCACGTCGAGCGCCGCGCGCACGCGGGCCACCAGCTGCGTGGCGAGAAGGGAGTGGCCCCCCAGCTCGAAGAAGTTGTCCGTGCGGCCCACGGTGGGCACGCGAAGCACTTCGCTCCAGAGTGCCGCGAGCTTCTCCTCCAGCGGCGTCGCCGGGGCCTCGTAGGCGTGCGAAGCCCGGAGCAGGCTCGCATCCGGAGCAGGGAGGGCCTTGCGGTCCACCTTGCCGTTGGACGTCAGAGGCAGCGTCTCCATGGAGACGAAGGCCGCAGGCACCATGTACTCAGGCAGGAGTTGCTTGAGGTGCGCGCGAAGGGCCGTGATGTCGAGGGCTTCACCCACGACGTAGGCGACGAGGCGCTTGTCGCCCGGCGAATCTTCGCGGGCGAGCACGACGGCGTCCTTCACGGCAGGGGCGACACGCAGGGCGTTCTCGACTTCGCCCAGCTCGATGCGGAAGCCGCGCACCTTCACCTGCGCGTCGATGCGGCCGACGAAGTCCAACTGGCCATCCACGCGCCAGCGCACCACGTCGCCCGTGCGATAGAGGCGAGCCCCCTCCTCACCGGAGAAGGCATCCGGCACGAAGCGCTCGGCGGTGAGTCCCGGCCGTCCCGCGTACCCACGCGCCACGCCTACGCCGCCAATGTGCAGCTCGCCGCGTACACCCACGGGGACGGGCTGCCCGTGCGCGTCCAACACATAGACACGCACGTTCGCCAGCGGCTTGCCGATGGACGGCACGTTCCCATCCGCCACTACCTCACCGAAGGTGGCGATGACGGTGGCTTCGGTGGGGCCGTACGTATTGAGCAGGCGCCGCCCCGGGGCCCAACGCGCGACGACGTCCGCGGGCAGGGCTTCGCCGCCGGAGATGACGGTGAGGACCTCGGGGAGCCCTTCGGAGGACGTGGCCGCCAGTGCCGCGGGGGTAAGACTGACGACGCTCAACTCCTGCTCACGCAACAGCACAGGCAGCGGTGCACCCGGCATCAGCTTCTCCAGCGGCGCGAGTACCAGCGTGGCGCCGTTGCAGAGCGTGGTGAAAATCTCCTCCACGGAGAGGTCGAAGCTGAGGCTGGCGAACTGCAACACGCGGCTGCCAGGGCCGATGCCATAGGCCACCGCTTCGTGGGTGACGAGGTTGGCGACGCTGCGGTGCTCCACCGCCGTGCCCTTCGGTGTACCCGTGCTGCCCGAGGTGTAGAGCAGGTACGCCATGTTGGCGGGCGTCACGCCCGTCACGGGCGCATCCGCCGGCTCCTTGGCCAGCGACTCGCGCTCGGTGTCCAGGCAGAGCGCGCGGGCATGCAGTGCCTCGGGGAACCGGTCCACCAGTGGCTGCTGGGTGACGAGCACCTGGGCCGCGCTGTCCTCCAGCATGAAGGCCAGGCGCTCACGAGGCAGGAGCGGATCCACGGGCACCCAGGCGCCGCCGGCCTTCAGGATGCCAAGCAACCCGATGACGATATCGAGAGAGCGCTCGACGCTGAGAGCAACTCGAACTTCCGGCCCCACGCCGCGACGGCGGAGGGCATGCGCAAGCTGATTGGCGCGCGCGTCCAGCTGCGCGTACGTCAGCTGCGCTCCTTCGAAAATCGCGGCCACCGATTCCGGAGCGCGGCGCACCTGCGCTTCGAAGAGCGAGTGCATGCACGCTTCGGGGAACGGCGCATGCGTCGTATTCCACTCCACCAGCACCTGCTGGCGCTCCTGTCCCGCAAGCAACTGCAACGACGACACGCGGCGGTCCGGCTGAGCGACGGCCTCCTGGAGAAGCACCCGCAGGTGCTCGGCCATGCGTGCGGCGGTGGAGGCGGTGAAGATGTCAGAGGTGTACTCGAGGTAGCCCTTGAGGCCGGCGTCCGTCTCCAGCACCTGGAGGGTGAGGTCGAACTTGGCGGAGAAGGTGTCGAGCTCCAGGGCCTCCAGTTTGACGCCCTCGACGGAGGCGGAGCCGCGGAAGGAGGCCTGGTAGGTGAGCATCACCTGGAAGAAGGGCGTACGGCCCGGAATGCGCTCGGGCTTCAACTCCTCCACGAGGCGCTCGATGGGGAGCTCCTGGTGCTCCTGGGCCCCGAGCACCGTCTCTCGCACCTGACGCAGCAGCGTGCGGAAGGACGCGGTGCCCGACACGCGGGTGCGAAGCACCTGGGCGTTGACGAAGAGGCCGATGAGGCCCTCCACCTCGCCGCGCGTGCGGCCGGCCATGGGAGAGCCGACGGTGACGTCCTCCTGGCCGGAGTAGCGGGACATGAGCATCTGCCAGCCCGTCAGCAGCGCCATGTAGAGGGAGGCGCCTTCCTGCTGCGCCAGGGCCTTCAGTGCGTCCGTCAACTCGCGCGGCAGCAGCACGTCATGCCGGGCGCCACGGCCGTCG
>NZ_RAVX01000053.1:0-3551 GCF_003611605.1 Corallococcus sp. AB011P | reverse complement strand
GGACGAGCATCACCTGGAAGAGAGGGCTGCGGCTCAAGTCGCGCGAGGGCTGGAGGACTTCCACCAGCTTCTCGAAGGGGACGTGCTGGTGCTCGTAGGCGGCGAGGGTGGTGGCCTTCACCTGGGCTAGCAGCTGGCGGAAGGAGTCCTCCGGGCGCACATGGGCGCGCAACACGAGCGTGTTGACGAAGAAGCCGATGAGGCCCTCGGCCTCGGCGTGAGTACGTCCGGCGATGGGAGAGCCGACGCTGACGTCGTCCTGGCCGGAGTAGCGCGAGAGGAGCAACTGGAATGCGGAGAGCAGCAGCATGAAGGGCGTAGCACCTTCACGCTGAGCGAGACTGCGCAGCGAGTCCGTCAACTCCGAGGGGAAGTGCACGGGCACCGTGGCACCGCGCCGGGACTGCACGGCGGGGCGAGGACGGTCCGTGGGCAGCTCCAGCGCGGCGGGGGCACCGGCCAACTGGCGCTTCCAGTAGCCGAGCTGCGACTCCAGCGTCTCGCCCTGGAGCCACTGGCGCTGCCAGAGGGCGAAGTCGGCGTACCGCACGGGCAGTGGTGGCAGCGAGGGAGCCCGGCCGCCACTGAAGGACTCATAGAGGCTCGCCAGTTCACGGATGAGGACGCCCATGGACCAACCGTCGGAGACGATGTGGTGCATCGTCGCGAGGAGGACGTGGGAGACGTCCGAGAGCTTGAGGAGGGCCGTGCGCAGCAGCGGCCCATGGACGAGGTGGAAGGGCTGCCGGGCTTCCCGGGTGGCAAGCCGCAGCGTCTCTGCGTCGCGCTCAGACTCCTCCAGGCCGGACAGATCCTCCATGGGAAGGACCCACTCGGCCGGAGGATGGATGCGCTGGAAGGGCTGGCCCTCTTCTTCGAAGAAGGTGGTGCGCAGGGCTTCGTGCCGCGCCACCAGCGCCTCGAATGCGCGGCGTAGCGCCTGGACGTCCAGACGCCCAAGGAGACGCAGCGTGACGGGGAGGTTGTAGGAGGCGTCATCCGGCGCCAACTGGTCCAGGAACCAGAGGCGCTGCTGAGCGAAGGAGAGAGGCTGAGGGCCTTCGGTGCGCGTGCGCGTCAGGGGCGGTAGCCGCGTGCCGGTGGAAGCCCGATGCAACCGCTCCGCAAGGGCCGAGATGGTGGGAGCTTCGAAGAGGGCGCGAAGCGGCAGCTCCACATCCAGTGCCGCGCGCACGCGAGCCACCAACTGCGTGGCGAGCAGGGAGTGGCCCCCCAGCTCGAAGAAGTTGTCCGTGCGGCCTACGGTGGGCACGCGAAGCACTTCGCTCCAGAGTGCCGCGAGCTTCTCTTCCAGTGGAGTCGCCGGGGCCTCGTAAGCGTGCGATGCCCGAAGCACGCTCGCATCCGGAGCAGGGAGGGCCTTGCGGTCCACCTTGCCGTTGGACGTCAGCGGCAGTGCGTCCAGGGGGACGAAGGCGGCAGGCACCATGTACTCAGGCAGGAGTTGCTTGAGGTGCGCGCGAAGGGCCGTGATGTCGAGGGCTTCACCCACGACGTATGCGACGAGGCGCTTGTCGCCCGGCGAATCTTCGCGGGCGAGCACGACGGCGTCCTTCACGGCAGGGGCGGCGCGCAGGGCGTTCTCGACCTCGCCCAACTCGATGCGGAAGCCACGCACCTTCACCTGCGCGTCGATGCGGCCGACGAAGTCCAACTGGCCGTCGGCCCGCCAGCGCACCACGTCGCCCGTGCGGTAGAGCCGGGCTCCCGGAGTGGAGGAGAAAGCGTCCGGAGTGAAGCGCTCGGCGGTGAGTCCCGGCCGTCCCGCGTACCCACGCGCCACGCCGACGCCGCCAATGTGCAGCTCGCCGCGTACACCCACGGGGACGGGCTGCCCGTGCGCGTCCAACACATAGACACGCACGTTCGCCAGCGGCTTGCCGATGGACGGCACGTTCCCATCCGCCACCACCTCACCGAAGGTGGCGATGACGGTGGCTTCGGTGGGGCCGTAGGTGTTGAGCAATCGCCGTCCCGGAGCCCAACGCGCGACGACGTCCGCGGGCAGGGCTTCGCCGCCGGAGATGACGGTGCGGACCTCGGGGAGCCCTTCGGAGGACGTGGCCGCCAGCGCCGCCGGGGTGAGGCTGACGACGCTCAACTCCTGCTCACGCAACAGCACGGGCAGCGGTGCACCCGGCATCAGCTTCTCCAGCGGCGCGAGTACCAACGTGGCGCCGTTGCAGAGCGTGGTGAAAATCTCCTCCACGGAGAGGTCGAAGCTGAGGCTGGCGAACTGCAACACGCGGCTGCCGGGGCCGATGCCATAGGCCACCGCTTCGTGGGTGACGAGGTTGGCGACGCTGCGGTGCTCCACCGCCGTGCCCTTGGGCGTCCCCGTGCTGCCCGAGGTGTAGAGCAGGTACGCCATGTTGGCATGCGTCACGCCCGTTACAGGCGCATCCGTCGGCTCAGCGGAGAGAGCGCCGCGCTCGGTGTCCAGGCAGAGCGCGCGGGCATGCAGCGCTTCGGGGAACCGGTCCACCAGTGGCTGCTGGGTGACGAGCACCTGAGCCGCGCTGTCCTCCAGCATGAAGGCCAGGCGCTCACGAGGCAGGAGCGGATCCACGGGCACCCAGGCACCACCGGCCTTCAGGATGCCAAGCAACCCGATGACGATATCGAGAGAGCGTTCAACGCTGAGAGCGACGCGGACCTCCGGACCCACGCCACGACGGCGCAGCGCATGCGCAAGCTGATTGGCGCGCGCGTCCAGCTGCGCGTATGTCAACTGCGTCCCCTCGAAGACAGCAGCCACCGCCTCCGGAGCGCGGCGCACCTGCGCTTCGAAGAGCGAGTGCATGCACGCTTCGGGGAAGGGCGCGCGCGTGGCGTTCCACTCCACCAGCATTTCGCGCCGCTCGACGGCGGTCAGCAGCGGCAATCGGGCGACTGCCTCATTCGGCTGAGCGACGGCCTCCTGGAGAAGCACCCGCAGGTGCTCGGCCATGCGTGCGGCGGTGGAGGCGGTGAAGATGTCAGTGGTGTACTCGAGGTAGCCCTTGAGGCCGGCATCCGTCTCCAGCACCTGGAGGGTGAGGTCGAACTTGGCGGAGAAGGTGTCGAGCTCCAGGGCCTCCAGTTTGACGCCCTCGACGGAGGCGGCGCTGCGGAAGGAGGCCTGGTAGGTGAGCATCACCTGGAAGAAGGGAGTGCGGCCCGGAATGCGCTCGGGCTTCAACTCCTCCACGAGGCGCTCGATGGGGAGCTCCTGGTGCTCCTGGGCACCGAGCACCGTCTCCCGCACCTGACGCAGCAGCGTGCGGAAGGACGCAGTGCCCGACACGCGGGTGCGAAGCACCTGGGCGTTGACGAAGAGGCCGATGAGGCCCTCCACCTCGCCGCGCGTGCGGCCAGCCATGGGAGAGCCGACGGTGACGTCCTCCTGGCCGGAGTAGCGGGCCATGAGCATCTGCCAGCCCGTCAGCAGCGCCATGTAGAGGGAGGCGCCTTCCTGCTGCGCCAGGGCCTTCAGTGCGTCCGTCAACTCGCGCGGCAGCAGCACGTCATGCCGGGCGCCACGGCCGTCG
>NZ_RAVX01000052.1:0-5637 GCF_003611605.1 Corallococcus sp. AB011P | reverse complement strand
GCCGACGAATCAGCGAGCCGAGACTCCTTAGCCGGGTCTCGGGGAACGCCGGTTCAAGCAAACCAAGAATACAATTGGAGAGTTTGATCCTGGCTCAGAACGAACGCTGGCGGCGTGCCTAACACATGCAAGTCGAGCGCGAATAGGGGCAACCCTTAGTAGAGCGGCGCACGGGTGCGTAACACGTGGATAATCTGCCTGGATGCCTGGGATAACCAGTCGAAAGATTGGCTAATACCGGATAAGCCCACGGTTTCTTCGGAGACTGAGGGAAAAGGTGGCCTCTGTATACAAGCTATCACAACCAGATGAGTCCGCGGCCCATCAGCTAGTTGGCGGGGTAATGGCCCACCAAGGCAACGACGGGTAGCTGGTCTGAGAGGACGATCAGCCACACTGGAACTGAGACACGGTCCAGACTCCTACGGGAGGCAGCAGTGGGGAATTTTGCGCAATGGGCGAAAGCCTGACGCAGCAACGCCGCGTGTGTGATGAAGGTCTTTGGATTGTAAAGCACTTTCGACCGGGACGAAACCGTAAAGCCTAATACGCTTTGCCTTGACGGTACCGGGAGAAGAAGCACCGGCTAACTCTGTGCCAGCAGCCGCGGTAATACAGAGGGTGCAAGCGTTGTTCGGAATTATTGGGCGTAAAGCGCGTGTAGGCGGCTTTGCAAGTCGGGTGTGAAAGCCCTCAGCTCAACTGAGGAAGTGCGCCCGAAACTGCAGAGCTTGAGTGCCGGAGAGGGTGGCGGAATTCCCCAAGTAGAGGTGAAATTCGTAGATATGGGGAGGAACACCGGTGGCGAAGGCGGCCACCTGGACGGTAACTGACGCTGAGACGCGAAAGCGTGGGTAGCAAACAGGATTAGATACCCTGGTAGTCCACGCCGTAAACGATGAGAACTAGGTGTCGTGGGAGTTGACCCCCGCGGTGCCGTAGCTAACGCATTAAGTTCTCCGCCTGGGAAGTACGGTCGCAAGACTAAAACTCAAAGGAATTGACGGGGGCCCGCACAAGCGGTGGAGCATGTGGTTTAATTCGACGCAACGCGCAGAACCTTACCTGGTCTTGACATCCTCGGAATCCTTCAGAGATGAGGGAGTGCCCGCAAGGGAACCGAGAGACAGGTGCTGCATGGCTGTCGTCAGCTCGTGTCGTGAGATGTTGGGTTAAGTCCCGCAACGAGCGCAACCCTCGCCTTTAGTTGCCACGCAAGTGGATCTCTAGAGGGACTGCCGGTGTTAAACCGGAGGAAGGTGGGGATGACGTCAAGTCCTCATGGCCTTTATGACCAGGGCTACACACGTGCTACAATGGCCGGTACAGAGCGCTGCAAACCCGCGAGGGGGAGCTAATCGCAGAAAACCGGTCTCAGTTCAGATTGGAGTCTGCAACTCGACTCCATGAAGGAGGAATCGCTAGTAATCGCAGATCAGCACGCTGCGGTGAATACGTTCCCGGGCCTTGTACACACCGCCCGTCACACCATGGGAGTCGATTGCTCCAGAAGTCATCTCACCAAGAGATGCCCAAGGAGTGCTCGGTAACTGGGGTGAAGTCGTAACAAGGTAGCCGTAGGGGAACCTGCGGCTGGATCACCTCCTTTCTAAGGAGACCGGGCATCGGACTCACCCTTCGGGGGAGTAGGCGATGCCAGCAGCCTTCGGGCTGTCAGGTCTGACTAGGTCAATGTTTCCGGTAAACAATCCATTATGAACTTCGGGCTTGCTGTTTGGTTTTGAAGGACTGAGCGAAGGTGGCTCGGCTCTTTGAGAATGAAGGACGCTGTAGGGTTCGCCGATGCTTTAGCCCCCCTGGGCCTATAGCTCAGCTGGCTAGAGCGCGCGCCTGATAAGCGCGAGGTCGGTGGTTCAAGTCCACCTAGGCCCACCACTCTTCTCCCTCGCTGGAGGGAAGCGAAAGAGTGACTGGTGCTGACGCGAGAGTCGGGGCTGTAGCTCAGCTGGGAGAGCGCCAGCTTTGCAAGCTGGATGTCGTCGGTTCGAACCCGATCAGCTCCACAAGTTTCCTGGAAGTCGCAGGGACGTTCTTTGACAAGTGCATACGAAGGGTAAGTTGCAATTTCTGCTGAGTGAAGTTCTCAACAGAAGTGCCGACTTCGAAATGAGTCTCACCAGGCGCCGCGAGGCAGCCGGGTGGGGCAAAAGCGAAGTCTCCCACACAAGAAGAAGCAGTGAGAAACAGCAATAAAGAATGTCTTCCGGGCCTGCTAGCGAAGAGCAGAGGTCTGGGCCTTGGTCTCCGAGTTTCGAAAATCCGCCGGGAGGCGGGCATTAGACAAGAGATTAGGGCAAGTAAGCTACTAAGGGCGTGCGGTGGATGCCTAGGTGCCAAGAGGCGATGAAGGACGTGGGTGGCTGCGAAAAGCTTCGGGGAGTTGCCAACCAAACGTTGATCCGGAGATGTCCGAATGGGGAAACCCAGCGCGGCGAATAGCTGCGTTACTGCAAACTGAATTCATAGGTTTGCAGAGCAAACCAGGGGAAGTGAAACATCTCAGTACCCTGAGGAAGAGAAAACAATGAGTGATTCCCAAAGTAGTGGCGAGCGAAATGGGAAGAGGCCAAACCAACGTCATGCAAATGGCGGTGGGGTAGCGGGTCCGCGGTAGGACTCTGGAGGGCTAGTGGAAGCGTCCTGGAAAGACGCACCAAAGAGCGTGATAGTCGCGTACACGAAAGCCAACTGGAGCTGAGCGGGTTACCCAAGTAAGACGGGACACGTGCAATCCTGTCTGAATCTGCCGGGACCATCCGGTAAGCCTAAATACTCCTTGGCGACCGATAGTGAACAAGTACCGCGAGGGAAAGGTGAAAAGAACCCCGGTGAGGGGAGTCAAAAGAACCTGAAACCGCATGTCTACAAGCAGTTCGAGCACTACGGCGCAAGCCAGTGCGAGAGCGTACCTTTTGCATCATGATTCGGCGACTTAATATACGTAGCGAGGCTAAGCCGTTAGGTGGAGCCGGAGCGAAAGCGAGTCCGAATAGGGCGCTAAGTTGCGTGTATTATAACCCGAAGCGGGGTGATCTACACATGGCCAGGTTGAAGTGCGGGTAACACCGCATGGAGGACCGAACTCATGAAAGTTGAAAATTTCTGGGATGAGCTGTGTGTAGGGGTGAAAGGCCAATCAAACTCCGTGATAGCTGGTTCTCCCCGAAAGATATTTAGGTATCGGCTCGGGCAATTCAATGCCGGAGGTAGAGCACTGAAACGGCTAGGGGTCTCACCAGATTACCAAACCGTATCAAACTCCGAATGCCGGCAATTGTTATCCCGGGACGCAGTCAGTGGGTGATAACGTCCATTGGCAAGAGGGGAATAACCCAGACCGACAGCTAAGGCCCCCAAATCTAGTCTAAGTGAACACTAGAAAGGATGTGGCAGGTCATTGACAACCAGGAGGTTGGCTTAGAAGCAGCCATCCTTTAAAGAAAGCGTAATAGCTCACTGGTCAAGACAGGCCGCGCCGAAAATGTAACGGGGCTCAAGACTAGTGCCGAAGCTTCGGGTCACACACGTCAGGCGTGTGTGGCGGTAGGGGAGCGTCCCAGTTGCAGCGAAGGTGGACTGAAAAGGCCGCTGGAGCGACTGGGAGTGCTGATGCCGAAATGAGTAGCGATAAAGGGGGTGAGAAACCCCCTCGCCGTAAACCCAAGGTTTCCTGGGTCAAGTTAATCTTCCCAGGGTTAGCCGGGTCCTAAGCCGAGGCCGAAAGGCGTAGGTGATGGCAAGCAGGTTAATATTCCTGCGCCATCTTGCAGACGTTGAACTGAGGGAGGACGGAGAAAGCTAGGCGAGCTGACCGGTGGTTGTGTCAGTCTAAAGGCGTAGGGGTGTCGCGTACGAATAAAGGCGCGGCAGTCATCCCCGAGACCCCATGGCGCCCCGCAAGGGGTAAGTCGCTGATGCTCGGCTTCCAAGAAAAGTCCCGCAGGGAGTCTGCAGGGTGTCCGTACCGCAAACCGACACAGGTGGGTGAGGAGAAAATCCTAAGGCGCTTGAGAGAACTCTCCTCCAAGGAACTAGGCAAATTTCCACCGTAACTTCGGAAGAAGGTGGGCCTCTGGTAGGTGTAGGCGTACAGCCGAAGCCGAGAGAGGTTGCAGAGAAATGGCGGTAGCGACTGTTTACCAAAAACACAGGACTCTGCGAAGGCGACAAGCCGACGTATAGGGTCTGACTCCTGCCCGGTGCTGGAAGGTTAAGGGGATTCGTCAGCCGCAAGGCGAAGCGATGATCCGAAGCCCCAGTAAACGGCGGCCGTAACTATAACGGTCCTAAGGTAGCGAAATTCCTTGTCGGGTAAGTTCCGACCTGCACGAATGGAGTAACGACTTCCGCACTGTCTCGGAGAGGGACTCAGCGAAATTGAAATAGCTGTGCCGATGCAGTTTACCCGCAGCAAGACGGAAAGACCCCGTGAACCTTTACTACAACTTGACAGTGACACTAGGGATTGGCTGTGTAGGATAGGTGGGAGCCTTTGAAGCCGGGCCGCTAGGTTCGGTGGAGGCAACGGTGAAATACCACCCTGCTGATTTCTGGTGTCTAACCACGTCTCGTAAGCCGGGACTGGGACACTGTCTGGTGGGTAGTTTGACTGGGGCGGTCGCCTCCCAAAAAGTAACGGAGGCGCGCGATGGTTCCCTCAGCCCGATTGGAAACCGGGCGTCGAGTGCAATGGCATAAGGGAGCTTGACTGCGAGACCGACAGGTCGAGCAGGTGCGAAAGCAGGTCATAGTGATCCGGTGGTCCTGAATGGAAGGGCCATCGCTCAACGGATAAAAGGTACTCCGGGGATAACAGGCTTATCTCCCCCAAGAGTTCACATCGACGGGGAGGTTTGGCACCTCGATGTCGGCTCATCGCATCCTGGGGCTGGAGCAGGTCCCAAGGGTTTGGCTGTTCGCCAATTAAAGCGGTACGCGAGCTGGGTTCAAAACGTCGTGAGACAGTTTGGTCCCTATCTGCTGTGGGCGTAGGATACTTGAGAGGCTCTGACCTTAGTACGAGAGGACCGGGTTGGAGGCACCGCTGGTGTACCAGTTGTCTCGCCAGAGGCATCGCTGGGTAGCCATGTGCCGATTGGATAACCGCTGAAAGCATCTAAGCGGGAAACCGACCTCAAGACCAGGTATCCCGGGCGCAAGCCCCTGAAGACTCGTGGAAGACTACCACGTTGATAGGCTGGGTGTGTAAGCGCGGTAACGCGTTAAGCTAACCAGTACTAATAAGTCGAGAGGCTTACTTCCCCCATTCTCTTGCATGCCCCCTCAAGGGGAGTAAGGGACTCGGGGCCAAGGCCGAGGCCAGGACGCCACTAGCGCGTCCGCCCGGAAGGCAGCTGTTTCAATTGCTTCTTCGACTTCTCGAAGAGGCTTCACTCAAGCGGAAGCTTGCAACTTACCCTTCGTATGCACCGTCATTCGCTTTTCCGGTGGCAATGTCGGAGGGGTCACACCCGTTCCCATCCCGAACACGGAAGTTAAGCCCTCCAGAGCCGATGGTACTCCGCGGGAAACCGCGTGGGAGAGTAGGTCGCTGCCGGATTCTTTTTGAAAGCCCCTGACGCCGAAAGGCGCCAGGGGCTTTGTCTTTGCGGGCTT
>NZ_RAVX01000051.1:0-5663 GCF_003611605.1 Corallococcus sp. AB011P | reverse complement strand
TGAAGTCGCGGTCTCCTCGCTTCGAGGGTGGGCCGCTCCGCGAGCCCAGCAAGGGCTTGATGCGGCTCCACTCGGCATCGCTCAGTTCATGTCGGCGCACAGCCAGCGTTGATCATGCCTGACGCTGACTGGCAACCTCCTGATGCCCTTCATGGCTGGGTCCAACGCCGGTGTTTGATCCACCAGGTTGATTTTCGGGCCGGAGATCAGGGACAGCCCCTAGCGGTAAAGACGCATCGCCTCGGGCATCGTCGAGGTGCGTGGTAGCCGGGTGATGCGGTCGACGGCGGTGAGGAGAGCCTTGTAGTAGGTTGGCTCGATCACGCGCAGCGTGAGGTCGATGGCGCTGACGACGCGCTCGCCAATGCTGCTGCGACGTGCCGTCGAACTCTTGGTGGCGCTACTCACTGGCATTCACACCATTGGAAGGTCTTCGAGTCGATCAGCCTGACGAGCGCCGCGTGCTTCAAGGGCGCCACGACCTTGACCGGGTCCTGGGTGAGCAGAGTCATTGCCCACCAGCACCTTGTACTTCGCTGGAATCCGACGCGTAGGTCGCGATGCTTCTGATGGTTCTCGCCTCGGGGGCATCAGCAGCGGCTTCTCCGAAGACCGCATGCCGAGAAGTTGGGCGCCAATTGCCCGGGCAAACACCTCGGCCAGCAAAGAGGGCACGGCGTTACCAATCTGCTTCTGAACCACGTGACGGCTGCCGCGTACCACGACGTCGTCGGGGAAGGTCTGAATCCGGCAGAGTTCTCGCATCGAGAGGCGCCGGTTGTCCCAGTGGAATGGACCGATGGCCGGGCCGGGCTGTGCCTGAACAGTCCACGACGGCTGGTTCTTCGCGAGCTTCAGTAGGAAGGACCAGTACCGGCGACGCCAACCGAACAGGGGGACGCCGCCACCACGGTCAGTGTGCCAGAGGTAGTTCGACCCCTCCGGGATCGACGGCAACAGGTCGGCCCAGTGCCCTGTGGCGGCGACGTCTTCTTCGGGAGCAAGGACGAGATCGCCAAGCGCATCCCAAGCGGTGTGCGGCGGCGCGAGATGCACATCTGCAGGATCGGATTCGGTGACCGAGACGCGATGGGTTGGCGATGGGACGTTGAATACCTTGCCGTCGCGCGCACCAACCATGATGAGGCGTTTTCGAAGCTGCGGCACGCCGTAGCTCGCAGCGTTGACGACTTGGAACACCGGTCGGTACTTGGTGCCGATGCGGCCATTGATCGCCTCGATCTCGTCGAGGATCAGTCGCAGTCCTTCATCTTTGCCCCGGTAGGCGAGGCCTTCGACGTTCTCGAGCAGGAACGCGCGTGGCTTGGTCTCCTCCAGCATGCGCAGGTAGGCAGCGAGTGTTGCTGCACGCGGGTCGCTCAGCCGGAGAGAGTCGCCGCGCGCCCAGTAGCCCGCCTTCGAAAAGGGTTGGCACGGCGGCCCGCCGATCAGAACATCCGCCTCGCCAATCTTCAGGCCGGCAGCCTTGAGCACGTCTTTGCCGCGGACCTTCAGGATGTCGGTCTCCATGACGGTCCACGACGGACGATTTTCACGCAGCGTCTCGCAGCACGCGTGGTCCATCTCCAGCGCGACTGCGGTCTCGAATCCGGCGGCCTCGAAGCCGTAGTCCAGACCACCGGCACCCGAGAACAGGCTAATGACTTTGGGCTTGGTCATGCGGGTACTCCTACGAATAGCTCTGGCAAAAGGTCGGCGTACAGCGGAGCGAGTGCGCGGGCCTGGTCGAGGGGCAACTCGTGTGCGTTCGAGAGGTCAGCGACGAACTGCACCCGCTTGATCCCTGCAGGTAGCGGTTGCGGCACGGTCGGAACGTCTACGGCGCGATACAATCTTAGGGTCTGTCTCGTGGCATCGAGGTCGAAGCGCGCGTCATCGGCGTCGGCATCCGGCCAGTCGCGCCCCAGAGAGTCGGCGATGATGGTCTCCAGCCGGGCGGTAGCCTCGTCACCGACTCGAGTTCCAATCTGTTCGACGAGATCGAACACGCTCACCCCGTGCGGAGTCTGCTGCAGCATGAGCGAGGCGATTACCGTCTCGCCCGTGATCGCAGTGCTCAGTTGGTCGAGCTGGAAGTGGTGCTCGCGCAGCTTGGTCAGCGTGGACTTGATCTCGAGCCGATGTGATCCGAGCGCGAAGTCGTGAAGTTCGGTTGGTTCCGAGTGCCAGGCCGAGATGCCAACCTCAGGTACACGGGCCCACGCGATGATCGCGAGTTCGGCCCAGAGTCCTTGGACCGACCGCCTTGGCGCTCGGTTCAGAGCGCTAAACAGCGTGGTGATTCCGTCGAGCGTCCGCTCCACTTCCTCAGCAGAGGGCGCAGCGACGGAACCGTCGCCCACGTTGCCGAAGAATGTTCCGACCACCCGACAGAAGTAGCGCTCCAGTTCGGCATCGTCGGCGGTGCAGACGAGGACCGCGAAACGCGCGTGTTCGGACGCGCCATCGGCGCGGGCGACAATCATCTCCAGCGGAGGTACGAAGGTGAGGTTCGCCAGCCGTCGCGGAATTAGCCCACTCCCAGTGGTCGCAATTAGGAGCGCCGGCTGATTGGCCGAACTGCGCGCAAGGCGAAGCGCTCCGGCACTATGCGCGATCGTGTACGCAGCCTCAGGCGAGGGGCGTGGTAGTGCGCGATATGTGCTCCAGAGGTCCATCTATTGCCCCTGCGCGATGACGTCGTCCTTGCGGAGCTTGGTGTGGATATGGACGGCGATCGCCGGCACCAAGCTCTCGAGGTCGGGAACTTCTGAAATCCGAAGCCAATGGATCTGGAGCGTGACGAACGTCGTGTCATGCATCTTCGCGTCGCCAGGATACTTTCCCTCGCCCTTGGCTGACGACCGGCCCTGGTGGAGTTTGATGGCACCAGCTTTCGGATCCACGCTTCGCTTACGGGGATGGCCTGCGTCCATCTGCATGACCAGGACCTGCGCTTCCGGGTTGTCGTCCAAGATGTCGCGCAGCGTGACGAGCTGCCCGTACCAGTTCGCGACGTCGCCGCCGCGAACCTGATAGGCGAGGAGCACATCGCGGAATAGTGGAGCAAGCGGAGCCGTCGCAACCCGGTGTTTGAAGAACGCTTCGTCGGCCTCGAAGACATGGCCCGCTTCGAATTCCCGAAGCATCACGCCGTTGCGAGCGGAGGCCTCTGGATCAAGGTGAGGCTGCTCTTGCAAGAACCACTCATGGTCGGCTGAGATCCGATAGTAGGGGTCGGCGAGGACGTTCTTGCGGGTCGGCTTGAGATGCGAGTCGAGGAAGAAGGCTCGTCGCCATTCCCGCAGCGGCCGACCACGATGTTGCGCGAGCTGGGTTCGCACATCCTCCTCATGGCGAACATACGACCGGTAGGCGTGAATGACATCGGGGTGCAGGTACAGTCTGCAGAGTGAGAGGTACGCCTGCTTGTAGCCAAAGAAGCGGGCGCGCTGTTGGATGGTATCGGCGTTCCAGTCACCCGCACTGCGCGGCATGTACGTGACCGTCAGCCCCTCGACGGTGAAACCGCGGTTGAGCTTTTCGCCACCGACAAGAATGTGGGTCTCGGCATTGTCCCAATCGACCTGGTCGTTGCCGTTGCTCGAGTTGACCTCGCTCAGGTGGACGTCGCTCACGCAGCGCCGGAGCTGCACGACCAGCGCGTCGAAGGTGGGCAGCGTTGAATCCGTCGCGCGCAGGTCATCGTAGGCCGGGCGAAACTCAGCGAGCGTATCGGTGCGCTCATCGCTGTCCTGGCTCCGCAATCCGGTGGTCCACCTCCCGATGATCGCCTGCACCCACGCCAAGTAGCGCTTGTGGTCGTCCTGGCGCTGGCTCGGGTGGATCAGCATCGAGATCGGACGAGGCTGGTTCCGAAGGCCTCCCACGGCGGCGCCGACAAAGAAGACGCGCATCGCGCTGAGCAGCGTTTCAGGCGGTTCTTCAGTTGCGCTGACGTCCAAGTCGTGAGCTGGGATGGCGTGAACGAGCGCGGGGTTGGCGTCGACGCCAAAGAACGTCTGCCCGCCGGTGTAGCCATCGCCAGGGCGCACGAGTTCGGCGAACGCGGGGGAGAGCATGTCATCCAGCGCAATCAGCAGCGGTGCTTGCGGCGTCGCCGTGTACTGGAGGTAGGTGTGGTTTGGGAGTGCCGCGCGAACCCGTGCGATGCGCTTGTAGGTGGTTGATGCCTCGGCGGCGTTCGGCTTCGTATTGAGTCCTGCCTGATCTGCTTCATCATCAAGAATCAGCGATGGGATGCCGCGCAAGTCGACCTTGCGGAGGAGCGAGGCGAGGCCGTCGAGGTGAGTGTGGTTCTTCAGGACCAAGTAGAGCAGGGTCTTCTTGTCGTCCTCCCGAAACGATCCGTCGCGCCAGTCCTCGGCGGCACGCTGGAGATCTCTGACCGCATGCTCGCCGAACCCCTTGGCCGAGTTAAGGATGCGCCACGCGGATGGCCGCCCCGACGCTTCGCGGAGGTCCTTCTGAAATCGATCAGCGTTCTGCTGCAGGAGGTTGGTCGTCACGCCGGCCAACAGGATGATGATACGGCAGCCGTTGTCTCGCGCGAGGGCGCTGACCGTGGTCATCGACATCGTCTTGCCACTTTGGACGTAGCCAATTGCGAGACCCGTTCGGGTATCGTCGGTGGCGCTGGTGAACGGGCGGCAGTTCCGCACGATTGCCAGGGCGTCGTCGCGCACCCGCGTGACTGCCTCAGGGGTCTTGAGCTTGCCAATTCTCTCCAGATACTGCCCGAGGCCGAACGTGGTCTCGCCGATCACGGGCGACCATTCACTGCCGGCAGGGGCAACCACACGGGCTTCGTCGAAGGTCGTTGTCATGAACTAGGAATGCTCCACCGAGAGCGCGTTGAGGATCTTGTTCGCGCCGCTGCGCACGATGCTGGTATGGCTGATGCCGCTCTTACGAGCCATGCGCTCCGACAGCGCAAGGGCGGCCAAGATGCGCAGGATTGGCTGCAGCGCCTGCTCGTTGTCGTTGATGAACGCGATGCTGAATCGGTGGTCGAGGTTGAGCCGAACGGTGAGAACCTCCTCACTGGTTGCGCTCTTCTCGACGGCCGCGACAAAGAAGTCAGCCGCTTGGTCCTGGACAAGTTGGAGCACAACCCTGATGGATGAGCCCTCCCACGGCAGCACGAGGACGTGTTCGCGCTGCTGAAGCACCGCTTTGGGCTCGGGCGGCGGCGACACCTGATCGACCTCGGCGGCGGGAGGCGTGGCGGCAACTTCGCTGATGGCCTTGCTCGTGCCGGCGTCGGCGATGGCCTCGGAGGCATCTGCGAGCGCGTTCGCCCCAAAGTCCTTCGGAAGTTGGTCTGCCGTCTTCCTCGCGCGGTATCCGTTGGCCTGATCGAGCAACGGGCAGTCAGGCGAGTTGATCTGTCGCCAAATCTTGTCGAGGAGTTCGTCCTCGTAGCCTCCCCATTGGATGCCATCTTTCGTGTGCGAGACGTCGAAGCCCTCGACGAACATCTCGCCGATCACACGCTGTGACGCGAAGCTATTAGTACTACCCGGTCACTTGAATCCAGGTGGCGGGCGTGATCTACGGTCGGGATGACACCCGCGCAGCTCAAGAAGCTGGACGAGGCGCTGGGCGCCTACCTTGAGGAGATGGTCGCCGGCATGGGGCGA
>NZ_RAVX01000050.1:0-5856 GCF_003611605.1 Corallococcus sp. AB011P | reverse complement strand
CCTCCTGCTTCAGCTTCGCTGCCAGCTCCTTCAACTCCATGCCCACGCGCTCCTCCTGCTTCGAATCGAGCGCTCACCTCCGCACGTCATCCTCCTCCCGTCACGACGGGGTCGGGCGAGGAGGTACCGAAGGCGGGGGAGCTGGCTGCGTTCGACGTCGCGTGGCAGGAGGTGAATGCGGGAGCGGAGCAGACGGAGCGGTTGATGAAACGGAGGTTGCTTCGAGGGCTCGACATCGACGCGGCCCGAGTCCTCATCCAAGGTCAGCCCTATGTCCGCGTCGGCCGGTACCCGGCGACGTACAAGACAAGGCAAGGGCCCGTCGAAATAGAGCGAAGCCTCTACCGGCGGGTGGGCGTACGCAATGGCCCCACGGTGGACACCATCAGCGTGCAGACAGGGTGTGTGGCCGACGGTTGGTTGCCCGAGGCGGCGCTGCCCATGGCGTACCTGCTGGCGCGGAGTACTTCGCGCGAAGCGGAAGCGACGGCGCAGCAGGTGGGAGTGCTGCGCTACTGCCGCTCCTCGTTCGAGCGAGTGGGCCACGAGGTGGGCGGACTGTACGGGCACCAGCGGCCTCGGGTGGAGGCAGCGCTGGCCGAGACCCAGGCAGCGCCCGAAGGCGTGCACAGCGTGAGCGTCAGCGTGGACCGGGTGTCGGTGCCAATGGAGGAGCCAAAGAAGCGGCCCGTGGGACGGCCTCGCCAGGGCGCGCCCAAGCGCCCGGTGGACGTCGTCTGGCGCATGGCCTACACCGCCTGCCTCACCTTCCATGATGCGCGGGGCGAAGCGCTGGGCACTGTCCGCTACGGCCGCATGCCCCAGAGCGATGCCCGGGAGTTGGCCGAGCGTCTGGCCCGCGATGTCCAGGCGCTGGTCTCCAGGCAGCCCGGCCTGCATGTCGTCGTCCTCACCGATGGCGCTCCCGAGTTGCACGTGTTGCTGGACGAGGCCCTCGCCGCTCACGCTCTCGTGGCCCGCCAGGTAGTGCGTCTGGTGGACTTCTGGCACCTGATGGAGAAGCTCGGGGCCGCATCCCTCGTGGTCGCAGGTAGACAGCACGCCTCCGTGCTGTGTGAGAAGTGGAAGCTTTCCCTGCTCAACACACCCGGGGCGGTGTGGACCATCGCCAGTGCGCTGCACGCCTCCGGCAAGCGGGACGTCGTCCTCGCAGACCGTCGACCGGTGCACGAGGCACTCACCTACCTGGAGAACCATGGCGAGCGGATGCACTATGCCGAGGCACGGTGGCTGGGATTGCCCATCGGCAGCGGCAACGTGGAGGCTACCTGCAAGTCCCTGGTTGCCCTGCGCATGAAGCGCCCAGGTGCCCGTTGGAAGGAGGAGTCCGGTCAGCACATCCTGGACCTCCGCGCGCTGGTGCTCTCGGACCGTTGGGATGCAGCCATGGCTCTCTTGCTCGCGCCACGGCGCGCTCAGGTGCAGCGCGCCGCGTGATCAGGATGGGAGCCACACCCCCGCCTCTTCTGGGTCGTTCTCCAACGCCTCTGGCAGGGGTGGCGGAGGCCACTGTGCTTTGTGCAGCCGGCGACAGTGATGAAGTGGCATCGGATGGGCTTTCGGCTCTTCTGGCGCTGGAAGTCCCGGAGTCGGCTGGGGCGGCCTCGGGCAACTCCGGAACTGCGCGCGTTGATTCGGCGCATGGCCGAAGCCAATCCAACATGGGGTGCCCCGCGCATTCACGGGGAGTTACAGAAACTGGGGATGGAGGTTGGTCAGACAACGGTCGCTCGGTACATGCCCAGACCGGGAAGGGGGGCGCCGAAACCGTCACCAACATGGCGGAACTTCTTGCGTTTGCATCTGGCGGAGTCCGCGGGGATGGAATTCTTTGTCATTCCGACTGCGACGTTTGGAGTGCTGTTGGGATTTGTGGTTGTGAGTCACCGAGACAGGCGAATCCTCCACCTCAATGTGACAGCGCACCCGACGGAAGAATGGACGAAGCAGCAGATGCGAGAGGCCTTTCCCTGGACCAGTGCTCCGAGGTACTTGCACCGAGATAGGGACAAGATCTACTCGGAGGGTGTTCGCGCCACGTTTACCCATTTGGGGATTCGCGAGGTGCCGAGTGCAGCACGGTGTCCGTGGCAGAATCCCTATGCGGAGAGAGTCATCGGCTCGATACGTAGGGAGCTGCTGGACCATGTCGTCGTCCTGAACGAAGCCCACGCTCGGCGCCTGCTGCGCGAGTACCAGCGCTACTACAATGCGAGCCGGACTCACCTGTCGCTCGGGAAAGATGCGCCCGAGACGCGTAAGGTGCAGGGCCCGGAGCATGGAGCCAAGGTGATAGAGCTACGGGAAGTCTTCGGGCTCCACCACAGGTACGAGCGCCGCGCTGCGTAGAGTCGCGGTCTTTCCAACAACACCCTCGTAGACCCGCGCGTGCTGCGCCAGCCTACCTGCGTTCGCAGGAAGGTTGGGGAGTGTCCGCACGCAGGCAGAGAGGAGTTGAGGGGTCTGAGCCGGGCATAATTCCGACCCCTATCAAACGGAAGGGAGGCCCCAGCGGCTCGTCATGCGGATCGCTCACGGTCATGACGCACGTTTTGACGCAGCCTTGACGCACTCATGACACAGCGACTGAATTTTGGGTAGACACACCGGGACGCAGGCATGCCGAGCCTCCAATCGCCCGAAGATCGGCGCCCTGTCGCGAAAGATGGCCAGTAGCTTGCTGCGCGTCGCACCGGCTCGACACGCAGTTTGAGCCTGTTCGAGAATTACGGGCGGTAATCTATCCTGGCGAGGTTCCCGCCTCAACGCAGCGCCGCCCTCCATCCGACGCTGACGGACCATGAGCCCTGGATGCCGTCTGTGGCGTGGTGGAGAAGTTGCCATTCTTGGGCGAGGCGCACGTCGTGCGCTGAACTGGCCTGCCCGCCCAGGCGTACGCGCATCGAGGGCTTGCTGCCTGTGGCTGCTGCGAGAACCGGGTTGCTGGCACCTGGCCGCATCTGCCACGGGCTCAGCCCTCAGCGGGCGAGGACTGGTGCCACGTGCTTGTCTCACGTACCTTGCGTCCAGGCAGAACGACGACCGTGCGCGCCTCGCTCGCTTTGACGCACTGTCAGAGGTTGCCTTGACGCTTCCATGACGCAGCGGCCGGGTTTGGGGGAGGCACAACCAACTCGTGGCAGGTAAATAGGCCGATGGTTGCTGTCGGCATCGTATCTCGGGCCGACAGCTCGAGCGGTTAAAGTAGTTTGATGGCCGATGGGACAAGATTTCCGGAAAGCTGGAGGGAGCCTGATGGAAGTGATTCAAAATGTTGGCATTTACGGGGGCATTGAGTTCAACGACCTTCTTGATAAGCACGGTATTCCCCTGGCCGACGTCCATCTGCTTCGCCATTCGCCGAGCGAACCAAAATTGAGGAAGGTGCTTCCCTGGCTTGTTTCCACACGGCCTGAGGTTTTCGAAGCCTATCAGCGGACGCACAGCGAAGAGACTGAGAGACTGATTAGGCGGCGACCATATGTTGCCTCCTTCATTGCGCACGACAAGGAGCAGAGCATCTTCGTCGGCCTTTACTCACTGAAAGGCGGATCGATGATCCGCGGCGACAGGTTTTGGTCGATCCCGCATCTGGAGGAACTGCGCACGCTCGGAATGAAAGGAACGAAGAGGCACGAAATCTTCTTGTTCGAGTTCGAGCGGGTCACGACGTTCTTTCCCGAGTGGCAAGGCAGGTTGGTTTGCGAGATCCCGCCCGGACGAAACATTCTCAGGCTGGCCGAGAATAACCTCTCGAAAGTGGTCGCCATCCACCCGCTCAGCATCCTCGAAGCGGAGATGCCGGACTGGAACAAGGTGTGCCTCACTTGGGCGGAACTGAAGATGATCCCCCAAGGCTGGAAAATAAAACTCAGGGAGTGGCGCGGGATCTACTTCATTTTCGACACTTCCAGCAGCCAGGGCTACGTCGGTTCGGCTGGCGGCCAGGAGAATCTCCTGGGCAGGTGGCTCAATTATAAGGACACCGGCCACGGTGGAAACGTGAAACTCAAGAAGCGTGACCCTGCTAACTTTCGCTTCAGCATCTTGGAGCGCGTATCGCCCGACATGACGAAGGAAGACCTGTGCGACCTTGAAACTCGCTGGAAGGTCAGGCTTCACACCCGGGACTACGGGCTCAACGACAATTAGCCAATGCGGGTGCTCTTCTTGGACGGTGTAGCGCCAAAGGAAGCTACCCTCGCCCTCGTCTCGGACTCAACGCAGGTGGACCGCCAGGCCTGGGTGAGTCGCCGTGCTCACTCTGCCGACAAGCTGAAGAAGGAACTGGTCGAGGTGCGTCCCCGCTGCGAGGCTGTGCCTACCCCAAATGCGGTCGCTGTTTCATGTGTGTAGGCTGCGTCAAAACGCGCGTCATGACGGGGCCGACAAGTCCAATGGGCCGTCGGACCTTCTCTTTTCCATGACAGGGGAACTGCGCCCCGTAGGATAACAGAGAGGGCCCGACGGCTCGCCGGGCGCCTCGCTTACTCGCCTTGACGCCATGTCTGCTGTGGTCTTGACGCGCGCATGCAGCAGTGACTGAGGTTGGCCACTCTACCGCCAGATGTAGGGCTGCTCCTCGATGGAACTGCCCTGGGGCGATGAGCTCCACTGACTCGTCTCTCGAGTGGGTGGGCCACCAATCGGCCGGCTCAGGTGTTGCGGTAACCTGGGAGTGGCAAGGATGTTGGCGCGGAGGTTCTAGTGAACTAGACCTATTGGGTTGTGTTTACCGGTGCAGGCGGGAGATTTTCCCTGAAGGAACTTGCCGCCTTGGGGCGGGCGTAGCTGTGCTGCGGCCCTCCATGTCCGACTTCCGCGAGGCCCTTGAATCGATTTTGGAAGCCCAGTGCTCCGAGCACCCAGGCTTCTCTGCCGCCATCGCCTGTGCTCGTTGCGGCACCTTCACGTGTGCCTTCTGTGCCTCGTCCGGGGCGGGCCTGTGCCTTCGGTGCCTTCATGCGGCTCCAGAGCTGGCGACGCGCAGGGCCCGGCTCGCGGCATGCCTTGTCGATGGTGCTGCGCTCCTGCTCCCGTCCCTGTTCCTGGGCGTGCTTCGGTGCCTGGCCATTCCGGACGAGGCGGCGATGAAGGCTCCGGTCGTCTACGCCCCGGCGCTCCTCGTGTTGCTCGTGCAGGCGAACCTGATTCGAGGGACTGGGGCGAGCCTCGGCAAGCGGCTCCTGGGGATACGCGTCGTCCGCGGAGACGGACTTCCAGCGGAGGTGTGGCGGATCGCCTTGCTGAGGAACGCGCTCCCGATGGCGCTCTGCGGCTACTGCGTCTGGCTGGGCCTCGTGGACGCGCTCTTCCTCGTTGGGGAGGAGCGGCGATGCCTTCACGACTGGGTGGCCGGCACCCGCGTCGTGAAGGCTCCTCGAGCGTAGCGCTCCTTCGCTGCGCGGTTCGTGACTGGCTGAAGCGTTGGGTTCGGAGTCCCTTCCCAGCGAGGGGAGAATGAGAGGCGATGACATGGAGGGAGAAGTGAAGTCTGGGCGTCCCCGCTGGTTTGCCGGGCTCGTGTGCGTGGTGGTGGCGCTGTCCCTGGGGTGTTCCCGGCCGTGGAAGCGGGAAGACATCAGGACATGGGAGGGCTGCTGCGAGGGGGCTGACGCGTGCCTTGCGCTGCTGCAGCAACTCCACGGCCCCGACACGGGGGAGAAGTGGCTGCCGCCGGAGCAGGCGTGTGCCTCCTGGAAGTTGGGGGTAAGTCCTCGCCCGAGCCCGTCGAGAGCGAGGTTGACGCAGAGGTTCTGCGAATGATTGCTGGGTGAGTCGTCTCAGCGCGACGGGCCGCGAGCCTCGGCCCAGAGGGAGACTTCGCCGTCCGGC
>NZ_RAVX01000004.1:0-657790 GCF_003611605.1 Corallococcus sp. AB011P | reverse complement strand
CTCTCTCTCAGCGAGAACTAGACGCAGTGGCCCTCAGATTGAACCAGCGTCCGAGAAAGACCCTGGGGTTCGAAACTCCCGCCGCCAAACTGCACCAGGTGTTGCGTTGACGGGTTGAGCGCACCGCGGTCTTCTTCGCGAAGGAGATGAAGTGAAGTTCTCCTTCTTCCACGCGGAGAAGGCCTTCTTCCCTGTGGCTGCCCTCTATCGTCAGATGGGCGTCTCGCGCAGCGGCTACTACTCCTGGGCGAAGAGGCTTGAGCCCGAGCGCAAGAAGCGAGACAGGGCCATCAGTATCGAGGTGCTGGCCATCCATCAGGAGAGCCGAGGCACCTACGGCGCTCCGCGCGTGCATGCGGAGCTGAAGGCTTGCGGCCAGCGCGTGGCACGCCAGCGCGTGGCGCGACTGATGCGTCAGGCGAACGTGTGCGCTCGGTCCCGTCGCCGCTTCGTGCGGACCACCGACTCGGCCCACCGCCATCCGGCGGCGCCCAACACGTTGGAGAGGCACTTCCGACCCGAACAGCCCAACCACATTTGGGCCGGCGACATCACCTACGTGTGGACCGAGGAGGGCTGGCTGTACCTGGCGGTGCTGCTGGACCTCTTCAGTCGCAAGGTGGTGGGCTGGGCCATGGGCAAGAGAATCGATCGCGAGTTGGTGCTGTCCGCGCTCGACATGGCGCTACTGGGACGGCCTGCGCCAGCACTCCACCACTCCGACTGCGGCAGTCAGGGCGCATTCAAGCGGTCGTCGCAACGCATCTTGGTTGAAGTGCGATGTATCGAATGCAGCATGTCGCGCAAGGTCAACTGCTGGGACAACGCGGTGGCAGAGAGCTTCTTTTCCACGCTAAAGCTGGAACTCGTCTACGCCACTCGCTTCAAAACGCGTGAGCAGGCCAAGCGCGCTCTGTTCGAGTACACTGAGGTGTTCTACAACCGGAAGCGGCATCACTCCTCCCTGGGCTACATCAGCCCCTGTGACTTCGAGCGAGTAGCCACAACGATTAGGCTGGCAGCATAACCATCCTGTTTACGGAATCGGGACACGCCCAGTCAGGTACTTGGCGCGTCAACCTTTACGAGCCTGACGCGGCGCATGCGGTTTCCCGCTCAGCACCTCTGCGGTTGCTTGACCCTTAATATTGGGTATTTTACGTTCCTGCAAAAGGGCACTCTAGACGTAAAGGAGTGGGGGAATGACAATGTCGAAGGGCCGTGCAGTCGTCATGCTGCTGCTCACCGCAACATCATTCGGTTGTGCAACGCCAATACGCGCGGTGTTGAAGGAGCAAGCGCCCACCTTTCGTGAGTCATTGCCCGCCACGGCGGATTCCTCGCTCGGCGGCCAGGAGCAGTCGCGTGGCTGGTTCTGGTGGAAGGAGTGGTTTGTCGCCGCGAACAAGTGTTTCTCGGGCCTGCAGAAGACCGCGACGGGCCTGAACAATCTGACAGCCGTCTACGACGAGAGCGCCGCGGGAGACCTGAAGGCCGAGCTGGGATCGAATGTTCGCGGGGGGCTGTCGGGCCAGAGCGCGCGTAAGGTGACGGTCACCCTCTCCAACCTCGAGGACGTTCAATTGTCGGACGTCCAGTTCATTCCCGAAAGCGTCTGTGTTCCGGGCAGCGGGGGAGAGGAGGCGTTTACCAACCCTCAGGGGGTTACCTTCCCGGTGGTGACGCATGCGCTCAAGGCTGGCTCCATCAACATTGATGACTCATCGCGGGTCACCGGTGGCGCCCAGGTGGAGTTCGATCCACAGCCAGGGGCCAACGTCAACGCCACCGTGAAGGTCGAGGCGGACGGGTCGGTGACCTGGGATGGCATCAACCTCGTCATCGCCAGGCGTTCCGAGCCGATGACCGTCGTCGCGAAGCGGTCTGCGTGCACTGCGCCCGTGGGGGGCGCGCCCTGCCCGGTTCAGGGAACCCAGTGCGCCTTTGCCCTGGAGTCGATGGACGTCCTCACCCGGAAGTGGTCTGGCACCTTGAGTTGTCCGAATGCGGCCACGGGCTCGAGCCTGCAGATCGTGCTCGACAACGTGTTGTTTGGTCGCATCTTCACACTCGCGCGGGTGACCAAGCCGGATTCGAATGGCGTCGCCATGCCGGTCGATACCAGCGTCCTGTCGGCGGACACCGTCTCGGTCGCGCCAGGCAAGTCGATCAGCCTGCGGGTGGACTACCAGGGCTCGCTGGTGGGGAACGCCGCGACCGCGCACTTCGATGTGTGGTCCACGTTCTCGCCGAGGTGACCATGTCATTGCTCACGACGAGTCCGCGTCCCCGGCGCTCCCGTTGCCGGCCGGGGACCTGGTTGCGTGGCGCGGCCCTCGTGGCCGTGCTGAGCGTGACGGGCGCGGCCAGGGCCGAGGGGCGGTTGGTTCCGTCCCCCTATTCAGGTCTGTACTTCGTGTCCGAGGAGGACCGGGAGCACGTGGGCTTTGGAACGCCCATCGACAGCCGCTCCGACTGGTCGATTGCCAGGGACGCGACACGGTGTCTGTCGGAGTTCCTCACGGCAGGGGAGACGCTCGACACCTCCAAAGAGGAGCCTCCCTATCAAGTGGAGCTGAAGTCGCTCCAGGAGGTGCAATCCCTGCCACCTCATGTGGGGGCGCTGCTCAAGAGCGCGTTCGGTCCGCTCTCGTTCAAGAAGGGCCAGGAGTATTCGGTCAAGATGCAGGTCCTGGCGAGGACCCAGACGCTCTCCGATGAGAGGCTGAAGCGGTACCTATACTGCTGTGGCGCAGATGAGAACAACTGCCCGGGGGATTACTTTGTCTCCGAAAGGGACAAGGTGAACATCAGCATGGTGGTCTTCCACCGTGAGCGCTCGTTCTGGCAGTGGTTGACGCTCCAGGAGGGCAACCGCTTCGAGAAGGCTTCGAAGAGTCTCGAGCTGGACTACGTTCGGATTGCCCGGCTGCCGGAGAAGTCGCCTGTCTCCCTGAAGGATCTGCAAATCTCCGGGGCGGGAAACTTCGATTACGGGAACGGGGCCGCGCTGAAGGTGCTGCCGGACCCCATCCGGATTCAGATGACGCGCTCCCGGTTCCGGGGCTCCATCGAGCTGGCGGTGACGGATGCGAACAAGCCCGTCAAGCTACTGGTGCCGGGGCAGTCGCCCGCAGAGGCAACCGATATCGTGACGAAGCAGTGTGCCAAGGCGGAGGGAATTGGGGACGGGTGCGAGCTGACGGCCCGCCTGATGCTCGCGCAGAAGATGGAGCAGCCCATGACCGTGCAGCTGCGGGTCACGCTCAAGGACGCTTATGCGAGCGCCGGCAAGGTGGAGCCGCTCAGCGTCTTCCTGTACTCCCACTGGAACGCGGATCGCCGGCAGTTGTTCGCGGTCGCGCACTCGCGAGACCTGGAACTCACCGCTCCGACAACACTTTCCGTCCGGATGGCGGAGACCCTGATTTCCATCTGTTCGCCGGACCTGGATTCCTCCCTGAGGATTCAAGGCTCCAGGCTCGTCAGCATTCCAGACATCGAGGCCGACCTTGATTGCGAGGTCAGCAGCTCCACTGCGCCGCCACCCAATCTGCCCAGGTGCCAGGGCGAGAACAGGGAATTCTCCTATCGCCTCTGCTCCCTGCAGGTGCGCGCGAGGTGTGAGGCGTTACCCTGTCCCATTCCCTCCTCGGGAAAGCTGCTGCTGGGGTTCTCCAGGCCGGATGTGGGCGCGCACCTCTACACGCCCTTGCCGATCCGCGTGACGGTGACAGCGCCGCCTCCCGTGGTGCCCGTGTCGCCGTCGCAATGAGGATGGACTCTCAGGGCGCGGGTGTCGTGGCGAGCTTCACGCGCACGGCATCCGCGTGCCGCTGGAAATCGGCCGCGTGGGCGTCCTTCTGTTCACGGCCGAGCGCGACGGCGCGCTCGTAGCGCTTGAGGGCTTCCGACAGCCCGTCCGCCGCGTCCAGCCAAGCGCCGCAGGTGGCGCAGCGATAGACGCGGCAGCCCCCGGCCAGTACCCGCGCGGCCACCTCCGGGTGCAACACCAGCAAATCAAGCGCGCAGGAAGACCGGGCGCGGAGGATGCCGGCGCGGCGCGGTTGGGCCGTGAGTGCCTCCGCTCGGGCCCAGGCTTCGCGGGACAGCAGCAGCCCATCGATGCGCACCGTGGCGCCTGCGGGCGCCCGGCGCCGTTCCCGCGGCGTCTTCGTCTTGTCGTGGGTGGGCAGGGCACGGCGCGGACATCGCACGAGCGCCGAGGGCGTCGGTTCTACCGACCTCCCTGGCGGATGGCTTCCGTCGCGCCTGCCGCCCAGAGGATGTGGTCGCGGAAGCGAAGGGCCAGGAGCGCTAGAGGCACCACTCCTGGCTCTTCGAGGCCATCCCCGAGCCGGCAAACTCGGGTGCAACCAGCCCTCCTGCAAACCACCTCCGATAGCAACTCCAGGCGAGGGCCTACCGGGTGATGTCACGGATGCCCCCAGCCACGACGTGGCAGCTCGGGCGCCGCGCGATCACCGTTGCAGGTGGTCCGGCAGGACTCCTGAAACGACAGAGCTCCTTCTTCAGGGCCTGGAGGGGCGGGGAGGGGACCTCAGTGGATGCGCGCCGGCGTCGCCTGTTCCCGTGTTGCCGGGGATGCGCGTGGCACGGCGGCCGGGGCCTTGGGCGCGTGGGCCACGCCCTCCTCGCGGTAGCGCCGCACCAGCGTTTCCAGGTGCCCGCTGTCCAGGGAGGTGTGGAGGGCCTGCGCGGCCTTTTGAAGCAGGGCCCGCTCGGGTCCGGTCACGGCGAGGTCCGCGGCGGCGAGCGCGTTCAAGGACTCCTGGAGGACTTCACGCGCGCTGGCCGGCGCCGAGCGCAGGCGTTGGAGCCACTCGGACTCATCGTCCACGAAGCGCACCCGCGTCTCCCGGCGCCGCGCCGGGGTGAGCCGGGAGAGCTCGTGGGTGAGCACGGCGGACTCCTCCTCGCGGAGGCGGCCGTCGGAGACGAAGAGGAACCACGCGCTCTCCAGCAGCAGGCTCTCGTTGCGCGGCGCCACCTCGCGCAGGGCCGCGTCGGCGTCCTCCAGCGCGCGGCGCAGCCGCACGTAGCGCAGCATGGAGTCGCCCAGCCGCCGGGTGCGCCGCCAGTTGTCCACGGAGGACGTCACCACGTTCAGGAAGGGCACGATGTTGCGCGCCACGCTGTCACCCAGAAGCTTCGCCCCCACGTCCTCGCCCAGGTCGGTCGCCTTCGCTTGCGCGAGGTGCTCCACGCGCTCCAGGCCGAGCGGGTCCTCTTCCTCGTCGTGCTCCCCGCCTCGGAGGAGGGCGTAGAGCCGCGAGAAATCCGCGGGGTCCTCCGGGTCGAAGCGGATGTGGAAGGCGCTGGCCAGGTCGCACGCCAGCCGCAGGTGGATGAGGGCCCGCACGATCATCTCCGTCGTGACGACAATCCCCGATGCGGGAAGGGCCACCATCAACCCGGCGACGCCCGCGTCCACCGAGGCCGCGGTGATGCCGGTGGTGACCGAGCCACTCCCCGCGCCGGTGAGGAAGGCCGCCTCGCAGGCCTGCCGGATGAGGGTCTCGGTGGTGTCAGCGCCCGTCCCCTTCGCCGCGGCGACCGCGTGCAGCCGGTGCGTGTCGTAGTGCCGCAGGTAGATGGACAGCAGCTGGGTGAACCAGCGCCCCGTGCGCAGGTCCCTGGGGGACAGCTCCTGCAGCAGCGCCCTCGTCAGCTGCCAGGAACGCAGGAGGGCCGCCGTGCCTTCCTCTGGCTCCCGTGGGATGACTTCCAGTGTCTCCGTCATGGTTCCTCCTCGCGGACTCGCGGCCGCAACTGAAGGATGTGGAGACCTGGCTGGCCCGGCACCCGGCCCCCTGAAGTCCCCCCAGACCCGCGCGAGCGACCGCCGCGCGGATTGGCAAGCAGCACGTCCGTCAGGTGGATCGCTTCCAGGCCCGGACGGTAGGCTGCCGCCCCACTCGAAAGGGGTTGCCGTCTTTCATTCCAACCCCTTGGGGGAGAACCATCGTGTCGTTGCTTCGAAGTGCCCTGTGGCTCGCGGTGTCTGGATTTGTCATCAATGGATGTGGTGGAGAGGTCCAGGAGCCCGTGCGGGAGCCGGACCTCTTCGTGAAGTCGGATGCGCTCTACTCCGAGAACGGAGTCCAGCTCTGGTCGCTCACGGACCCGGTCATCCCGGTCTGCTGGCTGACCCCCGGCTACGACGTGGACAAGCAGCTCATGAAGGAGTCCCTCGCGCGCACCTGGGAGTTCGAATCCCAGGTCCGATTCACCTGGACTGAGGAGTGCCCCACCACGGGCACCACGAAGTACGTCCGCCTCGAGTTGATACCGAGCGCGCCCACGGATAGCGGAGGAGGCATCGTGAGCGTGGGGATGGCGGGGGCCTTTCGCCTGCCATCGCAGGGCAGATCGGGCTACATCGACCTGCCCGGGACCCACTTCTCGGGCCGGCTCAGCCGCCTGCAATATCTCGCCTCCCACGAGCTCGGGCACGTGATGGGCTTCAACCACGAGCAGCACCGCGACGACGCCCAGGCCCCGTGCAGCGCGAATGTGAACCTCGGTCAGGCGTACACCCGCTACGACCGCGACTCGCTCATGCAGTCCATGAACGCCTGCAACAGCAATATGTCCGAAACCCTGAGCGCGTTCGACAAGGTGGGCGTGGCCAGCGTGTATGGCCCGAGGCGCTGGACCGACCAGTTCTGGACCCTGGGTGACGCCCCCGGGGAGACCCTGCGCCAGTTGGCGGACGTGGATGGGGACGGAGACGACGAGCTCATCTACTTCCACAGCGACGGCGTGCGCGTGGCCGCGGCGAACGCCTCGCAGCGGACCTTCCAACTGGCCCAGGTCTGGCTGGCGGACTTCGGAACCAGCGCGGGTTGGAGCGGCACCCTGCACCCCCGCTCCGTCGGCGACGTCAACGGAGACGGCCGGGCCGACATCGTCGGCTTCGGCGAGAACGGCGTCTCGCTCTCCTACTCCACGGGTTCCAGCTTCACGCCGGGTGTCTTCAGCTTCGTCGGCTTCCACCACGCCAGCCCGAACTGGCCGAGCGCCCTGGCCGCGCCGCGCATGCTCGCGGACGTCAACGGCGACGGCACCGACGACATCATCGGCTTCAACGGCAGCGGCACCGTGGTCTCGCTGTCGCAGTGCACGGGAGCCCTGTGCGCCGCGAGCACGCAGTTCGCGGCCCCCGTGGTGGCCCTGGCCGCCTTCGGCAGCTCCGCCGTGCAGGGCGGCTGGGACGGAGTGCGCCACCCCCGCCGGGTCGCCGACGTGAATGGCGACGGCAAGGCGGACATCGTGGGCTTCTCGGAGTGGGGCGTCATCGTGGCGCTGTCCACCTCCACCGCGACCACCGCCTCCTTCGCGCCGCCGGCCCTCTGGGTCGCCGACTACGGAGCGGACCCCAGCGTGGGAGGCTGGGCCACGGCGGATTACCCGCGGTACCTGGGCGACCTCAACGCGGATGGCCGCGCGGACATCATCGGGTTCGGCCATGACTACGTCTGGGTCTCGTTCTCCACCGGCACGACGTTCCTCCCGGCGCAGCGGGTCCTGAAGAACTTCACCGTCACCGGCGGAAGCTGGCAGGCCGCCTTCCCACGCTTCGTCGGAGACGTGGACCACGACGGGAAGGTCGACCTGGTGGGAAGCCGCCCGCTGGGCACCCAGGTATTCCTGGGCAAGACGTTCGACGCGAACGCCCTCGCGCCGTAGCCCGGCTCCGCCCCTGATCGAGGGAACGGGCAGTGACGCACTGACGTGGATGGCCCCTGCCCCGCCTCTCCGGTGCCCCCGGGGAAGCGGGGCTTTTTCGTGTCCGCGGCATGTAACAACCTTGTTCCTTTGCACACGAAACATCCGGGCCCACCCAAATCAAAACAATCCAATAATTCAGAGACGGTTTCGAGATTGATGGCACGGGCACCAAGATGCCCAACGGGCTGCTCAACCCGGACCGGGGTCCAATCCCAGATGCACCATGGGCGAGCTTGGCGACAAGCTCGCCCATGCTCTTTCCGTACCCCGGGCGGAGGGGCTCCTACCTGGAGTCAACCCGGGAGGCGCTGTCACGCCTTTGCGCTACAGTGCCCGCCGCTTCATGCCGCGTGCAGCCTTTTTTCCGTCAGACAAGGAAATCCCGTGTCTTCACTGCGTTTGTTCGCAGTCCTCCCGCTCGTGCTGGCGTTGCTCGCCGGCTGTGACTCCGCGCCCCCCACCAGCGTGTCCGGGTCGGGTGCGATGCACCTGACCGTCTACGCCGCCGCGGCCGTGCCCGGGGACGTCTCGCGCGTCACCGTCACCGTCTCCGGCGCGGACATGGTCTCGCTCTCCAAGGACCTGGTGCTCACCAGCGGCGCGTGGAGCGGAGTCATCAGTGACATTCCCGCGGGTCTCCAGCGCACCTTCGTGGCGCAGGCCTTCACCTCGTCCAACACCCTGCGCTACGAGGGGCGAGTCGAGAACGTCACCGTCACCGCCGGCGCCACGGGGCTGGTGACCCTCACCCTGCAGGATGTCTCCGTCCCACCGCCCTTCACCAACGAGGCGCCCATCCTCGACTCCTTGTTGGCCACGCCCACCACCGTGGCCCCGGGGGGCAGCGTCACCCTGACGGCCACGGCCCATGATCCCAACGCGGGTGACACCGTGAGCTTCTCCTGGGCGGCTCCCTCGGGCAGCTTCTCCGCGCCCACCTCGGCGAACACCACCTGGACGGCGCCCGCCCAGCAGGGCCCGGTGACCCTGGTGCTCTCGGTGAGCGACTCGCGCGGCGCGACCCTGTCGGTGAACCTGACCTTGAATGTCTCCGCGGGCAGTGGCGCGAGCACCGTGAATGCGGAGTTCAACGTCGCGCCCAAGGTGGTGACCCTGACGTCCACCCAGTCCTATCTGAACGTGGGCGCGCAGACGGCGCTGTCCACCTCGGCCACCGACGCGGACGGTGACCCGCTCAGCTATCAGTGGAGCGCCACCTGCGCGGGCAGCTTCACAGGCGCGAGCACCGCCACCGCGACCTTCACGCCCTCGGCCCAGCCCGCGGGGGCGTGCAACAACTGCCAGCTGAACGTGGTGGTGAAGGACGGCCGCGGGGGACAGAACACGGGCAGCTTGATGCTGTGCGTGTCCAAGGACGCCGTCGTGCGTGCGCCGCCGACGATTACTCGCGCCGCCCAGTCGAGCCAGATGGCCACGGCCGGCCAGGTGCTCACCTTCGAGGTGAACGCCACGGATCCCGCGGGCCTGGCCCTGAGCTTCACCTGGGCGGCCAACGTGGGCACGAGCGGCACCCCGAGCACGGGGGCCAGCGGCAGCATCCTCACCTGGACGGCGCCCTCGTGCCTCAACACGGGCGTCACCCCGACCCTCGTCGCCACGGTGGGCAACACCCTGGGCCTGAAGGCGACCCAGAGCTTCACGGTGACGGGACTGCCGGCGTGCCCCTCGGCCTTCTGGGCCGCGACGAGCTCGATGTTCAACCTCCGCACCGATCACACGGCGGTCCTGCTGGGCAATGGCAAGGTGCTGGTCTCGGGGGGACGCAACAACATCGTTGGCCACATGGCGTACTCGGAGCTGTACGACCCGACCGCGGGCACCTGGAGCTCCGTCAGCTCCATGCCTTCGGATCGCTCCGGACATGCGGCGGTCCTGCTGGGCAATGGCAAGGTGCTGGTCTCGGGGGGAACCAACAGCATGGGCTATGCGGCGGCGTCGCTGCTGTACGACCCGGCCACGAGCAGCTGGAGCACCTCCGGCTCCATGTTCTCCCCGCGCTACCAGCACACGGCGACGGTGCTCTCCAATGGCAAGGTGCTTGCCGCGGGGGGATGGAACTCCAGTGGCCTTACGTCGATGACGGAGCTGTACGACCCGGCCACGGGCACCTGGGCCTTGAGCGGCCCCATGGCCGTCCCGCGCGATGTCCATACGGCGACGCTGCTCTCCAATGGCAAGGTGCTCGTCACGGGGGGGCTCAACAACGTCGGCTACCAGGCGACGGCGGAGCTGTATGACCCGGCCACGGGCACCTGGAGCGCCACCGGCTCCATGACCTCTGTGCGCGGCTATCACGCGGCGACGCTGCTGCCCAATGGCAAGGTGCTCGTCACGGGGGGCGGGGGCAGTGGCGTCCTGGCGACGGCGGAGCTGTATGACCCGGCCACGGGCACCTGGAGCGCCACCGGCTCCATGTCCGCGGCGCGCCACTCCCACACGGCGACGCTGCTCAACACGGGCAAGGTGCTCGTCACGGGGGGATGCTGCGCCGTTGGCGGCGCCCTGGCGACGGCGGAGCTGTATGACCCGGCCACGGGCACCTGGAGCGCCGCCGGCTCCATGGTCCAACAGCGCTTGGAGCACACGGCGACGCTGCTGGCCAATGGCAAGGTGCTCGCCCTGGGGGGATATCGCGCCTTCGAAACCAATAGCGAGCTGCGGGCGGCGGACCTGTATACCCCCTGAAGCCCACCGGCTCGGGGGCCTGAGGTGGCGGCGGGGCTTTCCCCGCCGCTCACTGGAGGGCACGGGGGCCTCCTCGTCCAGGTTGCGCACACATTTCGGACGGGCGAGAGGCGCCTTCTGCCTGCCAGCGCCGATCGCGCTGTCGAAGCTGGCGGCCTGATGACGACCCACCTGGTGTCTCCACAATCTCGAACGCGAAAAAGAGGTGAGGGGGAAATACCGTCCCGCACGTTGCTTCGAGCGGAAATGCAGAAACGCTTTCCGGAGCCCCACGCCCATCCTGGGCGCGGAGGCCTCAGCCAACGGCATAAGGGGACAACACAATGAAGCGAGCGTCCATCGTTGTTGCGGCGGTGATGATGTCGGTCGGATTTGCCAGCACGGCCCTGGCGGCCCCCATCACCGTGAATGGCTACGTCTGCGCGGCGACGTACACCCGGCAACCCAACGTCACCTACGGCCAGGGCTACGTGGTCGTGCAGGTGAACACCGGGGCGAACTGCACAGGGAGCTTCGTCGGCAACTACTACTACCTGGGCTCGGACGCCTCGGCCGGCGGCTACGAGTACAGCGAGGCCGAGCGCCTGGGCCTGTTCGAGCGCGCCACCCAGGCCGCCACCCAGGGCACGCCCGTCAGCCTGTATGTGGAAGGCGCGGGCATCGGCATCCTCAACACCACCTACCGCGGCAACTGACGGCGGACGGGCTCTCGCGCTCCTCTCCGACGCATGAGGTGCCCGGGGCGGTGGGGCCCATGACGTCGAAGCCATTCCACCCCGCGGTGGCGCCGACCCTGCCCGAAGTCCCGGGCAGTGGCGCGGTGCCACCATCCCGCGTGCCCCGCCAGCCCATGGTTCGCGCGAGCGCCCGACGCACCTTCCGTTGCAACACAGGGGAGGTCCGCATGGCGAGGCAAGTGGTTACTCGGAAGGTCCGGCGGGGAGGGGGCACCCTGCCGCGCAGCGCCGCGAAACGTGCTCGGGGGAGTCCGTCGGAGACGGCCCTCCTGGAGGAGTCACCTGCCGCGAAGGCCTCAGCGCGAGGCCCCGGTGCAACGGCGCCGGCCGTGGACATCCGGAACCTGCCTGCCTGCATCCGCGAAGTGGCGCTGGCGGCGCAGGACACGGACCCCGGCCCGCCAGAGCCCACCGACTATCACCAGCTGCGCGGCCGGCTCGAGGCGGCGCGGGCCACACTGCCTCCGCTCTACCGCGACGCGGTCCTCGTGCCCTACCTGAAGACGTTGGACAAGATCGGGCCCCAGGGGTTCGCCGATGCGCTGGTGCGCGACCCGCGGCGTGAGTCCGAGGCCGGGCTCCTGATGGACGCGGCACACGCCATCCTCCAGAACGGGGAGGGGTACCAGCGCATCGCCACGGATGCGTTCGAGGAGGTGGTCAGCGACCTGTACGACGGTTTCCTCAGCGCGGAGGATCGCCGGGGCGTTCATCCACCGGACCAGGGCACCCTCGCGCCGCTGGTGAAGTGGGGGAACCCGGACTTCGGGCCGTACACGTGGCCGGTGGACGCGACCTTCTCCGTCCTGGGGCTGGAGTGCGGCATCGTCAACCTCCCGCCCTCGCAGGGCCGCGCGGGCCTGCTCGCGTGGGCCGCGCTCGGACACGAAGTCGGTGGGCACGACATCCTTCACGCCGACATCGGGCTCGCGGAGGAGCTGTCCACCGTGGTCTACGACCGCCTCCAGAAGCAGGGCCTCTCCGCCCTGGCGAACTACTGGGCCCGGCGCATCGACGAGACGGCCTCGGACGTGCTCGGCATCCTCAACATGGGGCCTGCCGCGGGCATCGGCATCATCGGGTACTTCCGGGGGCTGGACACCGCGTTCGGCGGGGCCGGGCGCCTGAGGAACGTGGGGGGCTCGTCGGATCCACACCCCGCCGACATCGTCCGGGGCTACCTCGCCGGGAGTGTCGTGAAGCGCCTGCGCTTCAGCCAGGCGGAGGCCTGGGCCCAGGTCATCTTCGACGAGGTGGACAAGGACCTGAACCCCGCGGAGCTCCGGCTGGGCACCCAGCGCGTGACGCCCGAGCAGGCGCGCCTGTCGGCGGACCTGGTCGCGGACGCCATCATGACCCATCGCGCGAAGGCGCTCGAAGGGCAGTCGCTCGCGTGGATCCAGAACTGGCGGAACCATGACGAGCAGCGGGTGCAGCAACTGAGGCGCCGGCTCGCGACGGGCGTGGGCAACCTCACGGAGGAGCTCTCGACCGGAATCTACGCCGCGCACGTCGTCGCGGCCGGCGTCGTCGCCGGCCTGACGGAGCAGGCCGACGTGCGCAAGATCTTCGACCGGATGGTCCGCATGCTCAAACAGATGCACGACCGGAACCCCGCCTGGGGGCCGCTGTTCGTCCGGCACCGGGGCGACGTCGTGCCGCACTTCATCTATCCCTTCCCAGCCCGGAGGACGTGAGTCGGTCCCCTCCGCATCCATCGTGAAAGCGCCTGGCAATCCAGTACGGGTTGCCAGGCTTCAGTGGCCCGGCTCTTCGCCAGGGCCCGGCCGGCCGTGGACCCGCCGCTTGAAGTGAATCCCCAGCAGCTGGTGCAGGATGGCGGCGCAATGAGCGCGACCCCTGCCGTCACCGAAGAGCTCAGACGCACCCTGAAAGCGCGGAGTGACCCTCGCCTCGCCGAGGCGACGCGCCGCTACTTCCCCACGGACATTCGAGCCCTGGGGGTCCGCAACGCGGAGGTGCGGCGCATCGCCGATGCGTTCATCAAGGAGCGGGGCCTGTCGCCCGAGGACCGCCTGGTGGTGACCGAGGCGCTGCTCGCCCAGGCGACCCACCACGAGGAGGTGCTCCTGGGGTTCGCCATGGTCCGCAAGGCGGTCGGGCGCTCGTTCGACGAGTCGCTGCTGGACCGCTTCCGGTACTGGTTGGAGCACTCCGTCTGGAATTGGGCCCAGTGCGACGACCTGTGTCTGACGGTGCTCTACCCGTTCTTCCTCACCCGGACGCCCGCGCTCACCCGAATCCAGCACTGGACCGGATCCCGTTCCCCCTGGTGTCGGAGGGCGGCGAACGTCGCGCTCGTGAAGTTCGTGAGCCGCAGGGTTCGATCATCCAGGTACATGCTGCCCCGCGACGTGGTTCTCGGAAATGCACGCCAATTGCTGTTGGATCCAGAGCCGTATGTGCAGAAGAGCGTGGGGTGGCTGCTGAAGGTGGCGGCGGACCACCACCGGGAGGCGGTGGTGGCGTTCATCCAGGAGAACATCTCCGGGATGCAGCGGGACACCCTGCGCTATGCCATTGAACGGCTGGAGCCGGAGCAGCGGAAGGCGCTGCTGGCGCTGGAGTACAAGACATCATGAACTTTCCTTCCGATACGGAGCGCGTCATGCGAAGCCTCATTCTCTGGACCCTGCTGTTGTTCTCCACGACAGCCCTTGCCGAGGAGACACGGCTGGTCGTGAGGGCTCGGGCCCGGGACGGTAAGTTCATCGGGACGTCCATGGGGGGCGTGCGAGTGGTGCTCCGGGATGGGCAGACCGGCCAGCTGCTGGCCAGCGGTGTCACCGCGGGCTCGACAGGCAACACGCAGACGCTGATGAAGCAGCCACAGGTGCGGGGCTCGCCGCTCGCGGATGAGTCCTCCGCGAAGTTCACGGCCACCCTGGACCTCGCCGAGCCGCGGCTGGTGACGGTGGAGGTGTCCGGGCCTCTGGCGCAGCGGCAGGCGCTCGCGACCAGCACGACCCAACTCTGGCTGCTGCCCGGCAAGCACCTCGAGGGCGATGGCCTCATCCTGGAGCTGCCTGGCTTCGTGGTGGATGTGCTGACGCCATCCGCTCACGAGTTCATCAAGCTCGCCAAGGACAAGAAGCTCACCGTCCCTCTTCGCGCCAACCTCACCCTCATGTGTGGCTGCCCGACGGAGCCCAAGGGGCTCTGGGACTCCAGTCGGTATGAGTTGCAGGCCACGGTGAAGCTCAATGGAAAGCCGCTCACCGGGGTCCCCCTGAAGTACGCGGGGAAGACCAGCACCTTCGAGGCGGAGCTCTCCGTACAGCAGCAGGGCGCATACGAAGTCACGGTGACTGCGTACGACCCCGTCACCGGCAACACCGGCGTGGACTCCACCACGTTCATCGTCGAGGGGTGATGCGCCAGGGGGCGTCGCGCCCCGTGGCCTGGCCCCACGTAGACGGGTTTCTCCTTGGGCCTGGTTCCGGCACCTACCCTGGACTTCTCCAATGCTGGTGCAATGTGCTTCCTGGTGAAGGTGCGCATCCTGGCGATAGCGTTCACCAGACAAGCACTCTTTGCTCCATGGGTTTTCTTCGTTCTACCTTTCAAGGCGTCGCCACCGGCCCGGGCGACGTCAGTTCCTGGGAGTGCGAATCATTGTCCGCCCCCCAGTGGCTGTCAGCGGAATCGCCTTGTCCACCGGATACCCGGCCCGCTTGGCAGCACCCACCCTTGAATGGAGATGCATCCGTGCGCGTTGTTTCGCTTCTCGCAATGTTTCCTCGTTGGCTCGCCCTGGGGCTGAGCCTCTTTGGTGCTCAGGCTCTCGCGGGCTACGCGCCCATCCCGGACGGTTACGTTCTGCTCAGCACGGACACGACAAACCGATACGTGGTGGCGGGAGGAGCGCGGTTCTTCATCCCTCCCGCGCAGTGGAGCAATTATTCCTCCGCCACCCTGGTGCCGCTGCCCCAGGCCACCATCAACTCCTATGCGGAGATTCCCCAGGAGGGCACGCTGCTCCGCCAGATTGGCTACGCCGCGATCTATGTCGTGGTGGGAGAGAAGTTCTGGTGGATTCCGAATCCCACGGAGTTGGACTACTGGGATGACTGGAGGACCGTCAACAACATCCCGAACGCCGGCTGGAGTGAGGTGTTCTACAACTACTCCTACAAGATCCTGGTCCAGGAGCGCACGAGGAGCCAGATCTACCTTTACATCGCGGGCGCCAAGTACCCCATCACCAATGCGTCAGACCTCGCCTACTACGGGGGGGCGTCCAGCGTGAAGATCGTCCCCATGGGAACGCTTGACGACAACACGGACCAGCCCTGGTGTGGCGCTCTTCTGCGCGAGCGCTCGAGCAGCACCGTGTATTCTCTGGGGTTTATCAACTCCTCCCTCCCCGGCATGTATCGGTCGCCCGTGACCGCCACCGCGGACGGTGAGGTTCCGGATGGCGCGCTGAGCGGCATCCCGGTGTTCACCCCCGGCGGATTCCTCAACTGCATCAATTAGCAACACGCTTCCAAGGGGGGGCGGTGACCGCCCCCCTGTTTCACGGAAGCGGCGACTCATCCTTGGGTTCTCACAGCGCCGCCTCCTGGCGAAGCCTCCGCGCGAAGAAGGACAGGATCTCGTCTCGCGCCGCGAGGGTCGGCTCTCCAGCCGCGTCGATGAGGTGCGCGGTCACGACGCTGTGCGCACCGCCGACGATCCGCTCGAAGAAGGGCGGGGGCCTGGGGTTCGCGGCCGACGACGGCAGCACCCTGGGGTGGAAGCGGGGCCCCAGCGCTTCGGCGTAGGCGGCGAAGCGCTGTGCCGTGCAGAAGCGATCGCCGTCGAAGCGGTACGCGAGCACCGTCAGGTCTTCACGCTCGAGCCGCTCCTTCACGGCCGCGGCTTCCTCGGGGGCGATTTGAATCGCTCCCGGAGTGTCGAGCGGCAGCGAGGGCTGGCACAGGACGGGCGCCAGCACCGCGGGCTCGAGCATCATGCTGAGCGCGAAGTTGCCGGTGAAGCACATGCCGATGGCGCCGACGCCGGGTCCTCCACATTCCTGGTGCGCGAGGCTCGCGAGCGCATGCAGCCACTGCGTCACAGGGCTTGACGCATTCGCCGCGAACGCGCGGAACTCCGCGCTCACGCAGGCCCGCTTCATCACGGCGAGCCCCGCCTCCGCCTGCGGATAGGCCCCATCCCTCCCGAACAACGACGGCATGTAGACCGTGAAGCCGGCATCCCGGACCCAGCGTGCGAAGCGCGCGACGTGAGGGCTGATGCCTGGCATCTCGGCCATGACGATGACCGCGGGGCCTCGACCGGCGATGTAGACGGCGCGCGGGGTCGACTGGAGCGTGATGGTGCGTCGCTCGAAGTCATCCAGGGGATCGTCGGCGGTGGGCTCGGGGGCGGGAGGAGTCATGCCCGGACGATGCGGGAAACCCTCCCTGGCGGGCCAGTGGCGGCGTTGACAGGTTTCGGTCTACTCTTGCCAGACATGATCTTCCATGTCGTGCTGGATGGCGTGGCAGAGGGCCCGCTGGGTGTCGGCCTCGACGTGATCAGCACGGCCTCGCGCCTGCTGGAGTCAGGCCTCGTCCCGGGTGCTCCACGAGCGAACCCACTGCGTCAACGCGTGGTGTCGCTGGACGGCCGCCCGGTCCGCTCCGGCACGGGACGCTCCGTCTGCGTGGACGGTGCGCTCAGCCTGCGAAGCGTGAAGGCGGGAGATGTGCTGCTGGTGCCCGGACTCTCCGCGGCCAGCGAGCGCGCCGTCGAACAGCTGCTCTCCCGCGCCGACACCGCGCGCGGCATGGAGCTGCTCGCGCGAGCGGCGGCGAAGGGGGCAAGGGTCGCGGCATCGTGCTCGGCGACCTTCGTCCTGGCGGCGGCGGGGCTCCTCGAGGGACGGAACGCGACGACGACCTGGTGGCTGGTGCCCGCGTTCGTGCGCCGCTTCCCCCAGGTCACCGTCCGCGCGGACCGGATGGTCATCGAGAGTGACGGCGTCCTCACCGCGGGTTCTGCCTTCGCGCACGCCGACTTGATGCTGGCCATCGTCGCGCGCGTCGCAAGCCCGTCACTGGCGCACCTGGTGGCTCGCTACCTCGTGCTCGACGAGCGTGTTTCGCAGTCCCGATACATGGTGATGGAGCATCTGCGCGTCTCGGACCCGGCGCTGCGTTCGGTCGAACGGTTCATCACCGCGAACCTTGGCCGGCAGTTGACGCTGGCGGAACTCGCCCGCGCCGCCTCCACGTCCTCGCGCACGCTCGCGCGACGGGTCCAGGCCGGCCTGGGCATGACGCCGCTCGAGTTCGTGCAGCGGGTCCGCGTGGCGCATGCCTCCCACCTCCTGGAGACGACCCGGGACTCGGTCGATGACGTCGCCGCCCGGGTGGGCTACGCCGACGCGGCTGCCTTTCGACGCGTGTACCGGCGGTACGCCGGCGAGAGCCCCCGCGGCAGACGGCCGAGGGGCTCCCGTCCGGGATGACTTCACCGGCACGTCCGACAGACCTCGCGAAGCAGTACAAAGGCTGCCACCCAGGGGGATGAGAGTGAAAAGGTCCATGCCGCGGGCACCCTCCTGGCCTTGGCAGGATGCGCCCGGGGAAGGCTTCCCCGGGCGCATCGCTGGGATTGTCCCCCTTCGACCGCGCGCGGCTCAGCGCATGGGACGGAAGGGGACGCGGGTCGTGCCCGTGGTGGCCACGTCCAGCCGGCCGTACAGGCCCTGGCTCTCATCCGCCGGACCCGCGGTGAAGAACAGCGTGTTGGTGGGCTGGTTCAGAAGGCCATTGCCGAACCCGAGCGCCCAGAGGCCGTCGATGATGAGCGGCTGCCCGTTGGTGCCGTGGAGCTGGGCATCCAGGGTGCCCGTCACGATGTCGAAGGCGTTGATGGTGCCGTCGCCGAAGTTGCCCACCAGCAGGCGCCCGGCGAACCGCCCGAAGCTGGCCGGCGCCACGGCCATGCCCCACGGCGCGTTCAGGTTGCCCGCGGAGATGAGCCGGCGGATCAGGTTTCCGTTCGAATCGAAGACGTTGACGTAGCCCAGACCCGCGCCGTGCACGTCGTCCTTGCGCGCATCGTCCTGCTGCGCATAGCTCACGTAGAGGTCGCCGTGGATGTTCTGGATGCCGAACGGCGCGAAGCCGGCAGGCAGGTTCGGGTCCGTGAAGTTCCCGCTCAGCGTGGCGGGCGCGAACTTGCTGTCGAAGACATCCACCTTCCCGTTGTGGAAGTCAGTCGCGTAGAGATAGGCGGCGGTGCCATTGTTCGCCAGGGCGACGCCCTTGTAGATCGCGTTGCTGCCGGAGTTGTCCACCGTGAGGATGGCATTGGCTGGGGCCGCCAGCGGAGACCAGCCGGCCACGACGCCCTGCTCCGTCACGAAGATGAAGCGAGCAGCCCCACTGGCGGTCCCCGCGGTGACCACGAAGCCCTCGGAGCCGTTGTAGACGACGCCCGTGGGGCTCGACGGCGCCGTGGCTCCCGTGGGCACCGGGATGGTGACCACGAGCGACTGCGCGTTCCCATCGCCGTCATAGAGCGTGGACACCCCCGTCCCGTTGTCGGCGACCCAGGCGGCGCCGAACGGGTTGAAGGCAAGCCCCCAGCTGTTGATCAGACGGGGATCCGGATGCTCCGCGCTCACGCTGCCGTCGGAGACAAGGTTCTTCTGGGTGTACGTATTGGGAAGCTCGCCCGGTGCCTGGGCGATGGCCGCTCCAGGCAGCGCCACCACGGCAAGCGACAATCCAAGCACATATCCACCACACCGCCGCCCCAGTTCGCGAATCGACGTTGTCTTCATGTTCCCCCCCTCGAGATATCGCGCTGCTGTGACCTTCTCGTCTGACTGAAACCTGAGAAGAGGGGTCCTCCGGCGCAACAGGCCCTGCTGCGCTGGGAAATGATTGCCAGTGTTTATTGCCCGGCTTCCAACGCGTCATCCGACCCCGGGCCGGGCCCCAGGCCTTCGTGGGCTACCCGTAGGGCGTCTCTTCATGGCGCTGGAACGGGTACGCCAGCTGGCCCAGGTAGGTCTCCGGCGGCTGGAACTTCGTGGTCCCGTACTTCGAGGGCCAGTGGGCCGGCATGTGCGCGGTGCCGAAGATGACGTCGATGAACGACAGGAAGACGGCGAAGTTCTTGTCGATGCCTTCGTCATCGGACGTGTGGTGCCAGTGGTGGAACTCCGGCGTCGCGAAGACCCAGCGCAGGTACGGCCAGCGGTGGTTGACGTTGGCGTGGATGTACACCGCGTGGAAGGACACGAAGACGAGGTAGCCGTAGATGGCGGAGGGGTGGAAGCCCAAGAGGAACACCGGCACGAAGCCCGCGAAGCGGTTGACCAGGATGTCCACCAGGTGGCTGCGCGAGCTGGCCAGCCAATCCATCTGCAGCGTCGAGTGGTGGATGGCGTGGAAGCTCCACATCCACCCGACGGTGTGGAAGGCCCGGTGCACCCAGTAGCTCACCAGGTCGATGACCAGCAGGATTTCGAAGAACTGCAGCCAGATGGGCTGCGCGGCCACGTGCGCCTGGAAGTCGAGCTTCACGGCCCAGGACAGGAACACCTGCACGGGGATGAGCACCGCGAAGGAGATGAGCTGCACGCCCACGTGGCTGACGAAGAAGTGCTTGAGGTCGGTCTGCCAGCCGGCGCGGAAGATTCGCTGCTCGTGCAGCCCCCACAGCCGCTCCATGGGGATGAACACCAGCCCGAGCACCAGCAGGTCCAACGCGAAGAAGTCCAGGCCCGCGCTCATCGCGCGCGGTGTGTGCGTCAGGGGCTCCGCCTCGCTGCCGCCCAGAAGCAGCGCCACCATCGCCAGCACCATGGCGATGCCGCCGTGCGCCTTGGAGCGCAGGGTCATCACGCTGAAGGTGCCCAGCAGGAAGGTGACGAGGATGGACACCTGGAGGATGCCCCGGAAGACCTCCAGGTGCTCCACGTAGAAGGCCCGGCCATCGTTGGACACGAGCACGTGGGGGAACAGGAAGCAGAACTCCGCGACCACGCAGAGCACGCCCAACAACCCGCCCGTGACACCGGCGCGCTTGCCCAGGTCGATGCGCCGGGCGGGAGCAAGAAGCATTTCCAAGGAGGACCGTCCAGAAGGAGTGCGGCGAGGCATGAGCCTACACCACCCGGGTGCCCGAGCTGGGGCAGCCAGGAGGCCGCACTCGTTCCTCCACCTCGCTCACGTTTCCGCGACGGGCTCCGCGGCCACCGCCCGCACGCGGCGCTGTTCGTTGTAGACGGACAGCCGCAGCGTCAGCACGTAGGTGACGCAGCATGCGAGGACGGCGGGCGGTCCATAGGCGGAGCCGAACACCTCCAGCACCAGGGCAATGGCCGCCAGGGGCACGCCGACCACCGCCACCAGCGCGGAGGCGATGCCGACCACCACGAACACCGTCACGTCCGCGGGCCCCGTGCCCGTCAGCGACGCGAGGAGCTGCGCCGTGGCCGCGCCCGAAACGCCCCCCAGCACCATGGATGGAATGAGCATGCCCGCCGACCCGCCCGACTGCACCGTGAAGCTGGTCGTGAGCAGCTTTCCGCCCACGATGAGCAGCAGGTACCACCACAGCGACAGCGTCCCAGACGCGCCCGTGAGCAACCGGGCGATGGTGTACTCCCCCATGCCCAGCACGTGCCGGAAGTCCATGCCCACACCGTAGTAGAGGCCCCCGGCCACCAGGACGGTGCACAGCGCGCCCATGGCGCCGCGCAGCAGGGGACTGGCGCGCTCCACCACCTTGCGCGTGTGCAGCATCGACAGGCCGAACAGCAGCGCGATGGGCGCGGACACCGCCACGGCCACCAGCGCGGTGAGCCCGTACTCCCCCAGCGTGTACGTGTGCGCGTGCGGCGGTGCCACGAAGATGGGCTTGAAGCCGAGGAACCGGTTGTTGAGCGCGTACGCGATGATTCCGGCGAGCAGGCAATACGCCAGCTTCCGGTAGACGATGCGGTTGCCGTAGACGACCTCCAGCGCGAAGAGCGCCGCGGCGAACGGCGCGTTGAGCAGCGTCCCCACCGCCGCGGCGATGCCCGCCAACTGGCAGGTGCGCAGCGTGTGCTCGGAGCGGGCGCGCGTCAGGCGGGCCACGCCCGCGCCCAGGGACTCGCCCACCAGCACCACGGGACCCTCCAGCCCACCTGACGCGCCGGAGCCCAGCGTCAGAAGCGTGGCCACCGCCTTGCGAAAGGCGAGCCGGAGGGCGGGCCGCGAGTAGCGCGGGCGTGGGTCGTCCGCCGAGTCCTCGTAGGTGATGTGGTAGTTGTGGAGCGCGACATTCACCCCGTCCGAGGCCACGTCGCTCCAGCCGGGCCGGCGGTTGAGGACGCCTCTCAGCAGTCCGCCCAGCAGCAGCACGCCCGCGAGCACCAACGGTGCCCACCAGGCGCTCTGCCCGGAGGCGAACGCCAGCAGCACGTCGCTGGTGGCATGGACGCCATACCGCAACGCAGAGCACACCCCCCAGATGAGCACCGTGCTCAGCACCACCCGGCCCACCGTGCGGAGCACCGTGTCCCAGGAGTCGTGGAGGGCACGCTGTTCTTCATCCAGGGGTTCGCGACGTCCAGCCATGGAGCGGGAGGCTACGTCGTTTGAGGACAAAGTAAATGGACTCGGCCGCCCTGGGTTCAGGGCGTCTTCAGCGGAACTCCTCTTCCAGGAGGGCCCAATGCGCATCCACCCAGTCGTGGAGGTACTGCACCTCCTCCTCGAAGCCGAGGATGTCGGTGCGCTGGTTCCAGCGCGGGAAGTGGCGATAGGCCTCGCCCCAGTGGGCTTCATCCTTTCGAGCCGCGCGGTCGACCTCGGCGGCATAGGTGTCGATGAGCCCCTGGACGACGTCCCGGTGGAGTGTGGTGTGGATCAGCGTGTGGAGGCGCTCGCGGAGGGGCTGGCGGATGGTGGGGTCTTCCAGCATCCGGGCGAACAGGCGGTTCTCCTCGGTGAAGGAGTCCATCAGGTCCGGGGCCTGTCGCGTGGTGTCCCAGTTCTGCCCGAAGCTCGCGTCCAGGTCCCAGGGGATGTAGCGCCAGCGCCGCGCTGGGCCTTGCGCGCGGAAGTGGTAGGCGTTCTTCGTCACGGAGTCGGACAGGGCCGCCAGGTGGGCGAAAATCCACCAGTCCTCGTAGTCCTCCACCTGCATCCATGCGCCGCGCTCCGTGCGGAAGCGCTCCGCAGGGGAATCCGCCACGAAGGCGGTGAGCTGCTCGATGCTGGCGTAGGCCCCGTCTCCCTGCTCGGGTTCGCCCTCCTTCTTCTCGTAGCCCAGACGCAGTGAGGCCTTGGGCCTGCCGGACGCGTCCCGCCAGGAGAAGTTGGCGTCGGAGTCCACGGCCTTGAAGAGCTCACCCTGGACATCCATTCCTTGCGCGGAGAGCGAATGCCGGTCGACGTGGTCCGCCACCGTGTAGAGCCCGTGATAGAGCCCGTTCAGATAGACGACCGCGCTGAAGGTCTTCACCTTGAGGTGGTCGGGAGACATGCGGCTCCACAAGGTGAAGCCCAGCCTCGCGCGAAGGTATGAGTTGTCATTGAAGGGGCTGATCAACACCACCTTGCGTCGGCCGGTGAAGCCAGCCGCGAGCAGGGGCTCGTCGAAGGTCTGCCCGCCGAGGAAGTCGAGCGTGAAGCTGCGCTTGGGAAAGACCTTGGACGTCGCGCCGCGATGTCGGGCCCGGGCGACGTAGCAGCGTCCGCGATAGAAGACGCGCGCCGCCTGGTAGGCGTCGTCATCCGGCAGTGAGTCCGCCACGTAGAGGTGGAGCACCGGCAGTCCATCCTCCTCGACGTAGGCGCGAGGATCCTGTCCGTGCTCGCGAGCCGCGTCTTCTCGGGCGGTGTCCCCCGTTCCGGTGCATTCGGGAACGGGCGGGTCCCAGGGACTCTGGGGCCGGCAGCCAGACGCCGCCATTCCCAGCGCCAGCACCAGCAGGGCCCGGGCGACGTGCGGTGACCCTCGCCTCGCTCGTCCCCTGTCCTTCATCCACGCCCCGAAGCGAGCCATGCGTTCGCCTCCAATACCGCTCCCATGGCAGTGGCGCGCCCTGTCTCCGGGACCGAGGCACATGTCGCCTACAAGCTGAAGAGGGAGGCGCGGGGCGCTCCTTGCCGGGGCAGGTGCGCGCCCGCTACCGTGGACGCATGAAGACCGTGGATGAATGGAAGGCAACGATGCGGGCCGCGCTGAAGGATGCCCTGCGCACTCGAAACGTGCCCGCCTCGGCGGTGCTTCGGGAAACACTCGCCGCCATCGACAATGCCGAGGCGCCCGACGTGAGCGTTGCCCCATCGCCGGTCGAAGGAGGCATCGCCGGCAGCGCGGGGGGACTTGGAAGTGGAGAGATTCCCCGGTTGCTGTTGTCTCCGGAGGCGGTGGATGCCCTCATCCAGCGTGAAGTCCAGGAGCGTCGCGACGCGGTGGCGCTCTACACCCGGCTCGGCAAGCACGAAGAGGCCCGGACGCTTCAGGCGCAGGTGGACGTGCTCCTGGCGCTTTGAGCATGAATCGCGCTCCGCCGCACGCGCACGGGGTCTTGTGCGCGCTTGGCGCCCTGAATGCCCGGGAAGCTGGTTGGCGTAGTGCTGGCCGTTGTAGGTGAGGCCATACCCGCCGCCGTCTGGCACGGCGCAGAGGCTGTTGGCGTAGGCGAAACACTCTTGGAGATTGGCTGCGTATGGCGCTGCGGTGGCCCCAGCGGCAGGTCCTCCCCAGCACTCGAGCAGGGATTGCCCAGCGCATGTGCTCGTCCTGTCGTGAGGGGACGGGGTGCCTGGTCTGGATGGCGCTGTCATTCGTGGCGGGGCAATCCGTGCAGCGCGCTGCCACGCCATGGGCCGACCCTGAGTGGATTGTTCGTGGAACTACATCCACGCGGCCTGCTAGATGTAAGGCATTCCCCTCTGGGGGCAGGATGAACCAGACTGCGAGCCTTCCACCAGAACTCCTTTCACGAGGTGAGGCCCCCTGAAACATCTCCTGGCAGTGTCTGCGTTCCTGGCGTCGGGTCTGGTTGCGTGCGGAGGCGATTCCAGCCTGGAAGGCACCGCGAACGAAGCACGGCAGCCTTCGGTGGTTTCCGAAGCCGGGGGCTCCGTGAAAGCGAGCGCCTGCACCCAGTATTACGTCCCCAGGCTCACCACCTACTGGGACTCATACCCCATGCGAGACGATGGACTGCTCGGTCAGTGCGAACTGGATGCGTCCTGCAATCCCACCTGCTGGGGCGTGGAGAGCGCCTATCCCGTCCATAGCGACTACTTCTACTGCACGCATTGCCCTTGAGGCCCTCGCTCCCGCCGCACAGCGCGGGAGCGTTTGGCCCACCGCGATTAGAAGCGGGGGCCCGGGGCGCGCGGAGGCTGCAACGCCAGCACGGACGGCACGGAGTCGGGCGCGGCCAGACGCAGCAGTCCCATCCCGATGCCGGCCAGCCCCATCATCAGCCCCGGCGCCTCGGTGAACCTGGGCAGGCCGCAGCGCCATGCTCCGTCCTGGCCCTGCGCCAGCACCCGCGCGGCCCGCGAGCGCGCGGCCTCTTTCCAGGCTTCGTCTCCCAGCACCTCTCCCGCCAGGTGCAGCACCTCCAGGTTGCCTACGTCTCCGTGGCACAGGCAGTGGCTGCCGCCAAAGCCTTCGCGCTGCACGGTGGCGAGCCCTGCGTGAAGCTCATCGCGCAGCCGCGCATCGTCCAGATGGCGCAGTGACAGCAGCCTGGCCAGGACGCCGCCCGCGGCCCCGTTGCACCAGGCCGTCATGAAGCCGCTGGGCACCAGCGGCTCGCCTTCCTTCGACGTGCGCAAATCCTTCCAGTTGCCGCGCTCCGCGACGAACAGGGCGCGCTCGAAGGCCAATCCCTGACGCGCGGCCTCCCGGTAGCGCTCGTCGCCGGTGAGCGTGGCCAACTCCAGCAGGGCCCAGACGAAGCCGGCCGCGCCGTGGGCCAGGCCCGTGAGCGCACGTCCGGCCGCGGGCACCACCCAGGCGCGCCCTCCGTGCTCGGAGTCGCTCGCTGTCTGGAGCATCCGCTCCCCGCACTTGCGCGCCAGCCGGAGCGCCTCCGTGCTGCCGGTCTGCTGGTGGAGCCGCGTCAGCACCAGCGCGGTCCCGGCGACGCCCGCGACCAGGTCCAGCGCCGTGTCCGCGTCGATCTTCGCCTCCAGCGAGCCCAGGCCCTCGTGGACTTCATCCAGCAGCGCGGCGTCGCCCAGCGCCACGGCCAGGTGGCCGAGGACGTAGACGTTCGCCGCGCGCCCCGAGAACGCCCCCACGCCGGAAGGGTCCTGGGACTCGGGTGCGCGCCACTGCTCGCGCACCGGTACCGCCGCCCTGCGCGCAATCGTCGCGAAGTCCTCCCGGCCCGTCACCGCCGCCAGGTAGCCGAAGAAGAGCGCCACGCCCCCCACGCCGTCGAAGAGGTCCGTGCGCAGGGGAGAGAGCCCCCAGCGACGGCGCTCCAGGTCCTGGAGCCCCACGCCAATCCAGCCGACGTCTTGGGCGCCCTGGATGGCGCGGCCCGCCAGCAGCTCACCCAACCGCACCGCGCCGGCCAGACACGCGTCGGGCGTGGCGGGCGGGGGCAGGGCATCCCCGGCGGCGGTCACCGACGCGCGGGGCGCCACGGTTTCCTGCTCTCGCTCGAGCGTCACCAGTGACTGGCGGATCAGCGCCACCTGTTCGGCGCAGTCCTCGGGGCTCAGGGACTCCAGCAGTTGGAATGAGCCGTCCAGGCCGGGACGCGGCAGGTGATCCGCGATGCAGTGCCCCCGGCTGTCCCAGACATGACGCGATCCGGGCCGGGCGGTGAAGACGGGCACGTCCCCCAACCGGAGGTCCTCGTGCTCGGAGGGCGTCAGCCGCGCCAGCGAAGAGCGCACGCGGACCTCCGCCCATAGCTTGTCGAGCAGCTGGTCCCGGTCGAGCGCGTCGCGCAGGAAGTCCGGGTGCAGGCCCTCCTGGAGGAGGAAGCCGTAGCGCATCGTCGCCCGCGCGATGTGGCGTACCTCCACGTCGCGGAACCCCTCGAGTGTCCGCGCTACCTCCTCGCGATGCTGGAGCAGCAACGCGTAGGTCTCCTGGAAGCCCTCCTCGATGCATGCCCCGAACGCCGTGACGTCCACGGGCCGGCCCTCCAACAGCGGGCGGTTGTGGGCCGCCGCCGTGGTCGGCTGCCGACGGACGACGTGCAGGGTGTCACGGGCGCGGTCTTCCAGTGTGGGCGCGGCGTGGGGGAAGAGCTGACCTGCCTCGCCGCCCAGACCGCTCAGCTCCACTCCGGCCCGGCCCTCCCTGCCGAACATGAGCGTGGGCAGCAGGCCGCTGCTGAGCACGGACCGCTCCAGGAAGCGCGCGGCGCGGGACACCGCCGTATCGTCGGCACGGGGTGCGGGCAGTTGATGGAAGAGCCCCTCCAGGTCCACCAGGACGGGGAACTCCCCGGCGGCGAGGAGGTTGCCGGAGTGCAGGTCCACCCCGCGCAGCAGGTACAGCAGCGCCAGATGGCTGCCCTGCCGCCAGTAGAAGCGCGCCACGGCGTCGCGGTTGGCGCACCCGCCGGTCTCGACGTGCTCCACCCAGCCATGTGATGCGCGCGTCAGCACCTTCAGCCGGCGGTGCGGATGGCGCAGGCCCCAGCGCTCCAACTGCTCCAGCAGGTCCTGGTATCGCGCCTCGACCTCCAGCGACCTCGGCTTGTAGACGACCCGCAGGCCGGAGCGGAAGGTCAGCAGCGCCACGCTGCGGCCCTCGCGGTGCGGGTCTCCCGCGCCGGTGCGCGCCTCCACGAGCGGCCCCGGATCCACCCCCGCGCCGAGCACCGCCACCAGGGACTCCCGGTCCTCCGCCAGGTGCGTCAGCAGCTCCAGGCTCGTCTGGATCCATCGCTCCAGGGCCGTCACCAGGAGCCGCGCCAGCACCGGGTACTCCTCCAGGAACGCGGCGAGCCGGCCCGGGGCCTCCAGGTGGTGCAGGGCGAAGTGCTCGAAGCGCGCCTGGGGCGTTTCGCCCTGCAGCTCGCCGCGCAGCCGGGCCACGTTGAGCTCCAGCACCAGGGACCGGGTCGCGGTCTGCATCAGCCGCTGCTCCAGCGCGTCCACGAGCCAGGCCTCGGCGCGCGCGTCCAGCAACGCGTCAGCGGGCAGGCCGGTCCGGGCGGCCAGCGCATCAACACCCGCCCGCAGCCGGCGCAGCCCCAGTTGGAGGAACCGGCGGATCAGGGACGGCACGCGCATCCGTGGACCCGGATCCACGGGAGCGGGGAGGGCGACGTCGGACGCGCGGTCGGACAGCACCTCTTCCAGGAGCGGCACCCACGTCAGCGCTTCCGGCCGCGTGGAGCTTCCGGCGAGCCTGCGCACGAAGGACGCCGCGTCCAGCCCTACTCCGCGAAGCCGCTCGTCGAAGGACGCCTCATCCCCCAGCGTGCTGCGCCGCCACGCCTGGAGGCGCGACCCGGCCTGCTGGAGCGCCGGGGCGGAAGGGTCCTCTCCCGCGGCCTCCCGCTCATGGAGGAAGGCAGCCCGCTCCCACGCACCCATCTTCGAGCCCTCTCGCATGCGCGCCCTGCACGTCCGTCTGGACGTGGAAAAAGACAGGCGCGAGGACCGGAGCCCCCGCGCCTCGGGTGGAACGGGACGACTCCTCGTGGGAGCCGCCCGTCACACACCGTCCATCAGCACAGCGAGAACGTCAGGTTGGTGCAGATGTACTCACAGGAGTTGGTGGCGGTGAAACCGATGTCAATCCTGCCGCCGACGACGTCCATCAGCTCGGTCTCGCTCAGCTCGTTCAGCGTCGCGCCAGAGGGGTTCGAGGGCAGCTGGGCGCGCTGCTCGGCGGTGAGGCTCTCGCGGAACGACGGGTCCTTCCAGGCGCGGATGATCATGTCGGGGGTCATCATGTTGAGCCGCCTCCTTTTTGACGGCCCTCGCAGGCTAGCCCGTGAACTCCGGCTGCTTCAAACGTCTCCGCCTTTTCATGTATCACCGGGTGTTTCCGGTATGAGTCGCGGGCGCCCCATCTCTCCCTGGAGCGTGGGAGGGAAGTCACGCGTGGTGAAGAGCCCTGCGCCGAGACCCTTCCAGGACTACGGCTTGGGTGGGGCTTCGGGGGCTTTCTGCATGGACTCACGTGCGCGAACCCGCTCCTCACGCTGCTTCTCGACCAGCGCTCGCGCCTTCTCCTTCTGCGGCTCCTCCAGGAGGGCTTCGACCTCGCGGTATGCCACCGTCTCGTTGTCCTCCATCGCCTGGAGCAGGAGCTGTTGCCGCTTCAGCGCTTCTTCGCTCAAGGGTGCGGGAGGTTGGGCTGGAGGCGTGTACGGAGGCCGGCCTCCGCGGCCCGCGGGGCCAACCCTGACAGGCATGGCTCCCGGCGGCGGATTGGCTCCCATGGAGGGGCTCCAGATCCCCCGAAGCTCTTCACGCAGGGGCTTGTTGGTCACGGCCAGCGCTTCGTCCCGCTGGCCTATCTTGATCAACTGGTCGGTGCTCAGCCCCAGCTCCTGATAGTTCTCGAGCAGCAACGCGAGGGGCGACTCGAAGAGGATCCTCGGGGGCGGCTGCCTTCGCTGTTCCACCGGGGGGGACGATGCGCAGGCAGTAACAAGGGCCACCAGCAACAACCACGGCGCGAGATGACGCGGCGACATCGGTCCTCCTTGGGGCGTGTGCCTTCTCTCTATTCTGATATCGCGTCCCACAGAAGGCCCAGGAGGTCCTGGTGCCAGGAGCACTGACGTAGAGTGCACGAGTGATGTCCCAGCCTGACGACTCCTCCGGCCTGAATGACGGCTACGTGTACCGCGAGCGGATTGGCGCTGCCTCCGTGGGGCGCACCGCGCTCGCCCACCTGACGAGCACGTACCGGCACTCCACCGAGGAGCAGTGGCGTGCGCGCTTCGTGCGCGGCGAGGTCCAACTGGACGGCCTCATCGCGACCGGCGACGAGGTGCTGCGGGCCCACCAGGAGCTCTGCTGGCACCGGCCGCCCTGGCGGGAACCGGAGGCGCCCGCCAGCTTCGAGCTGGTGTTCGAGGACGCTTCGCTGCTCGCGGTCATCAAGCCGAGCGGGCTGCCGACGCTGCCCTCCGGCGGCTTCCTCAAGAACACACTGCTCTCGTTCGTGCGGCTGCGCTGGCCGGAGGCGTCCGCGCTGCACCGGCTGGGGCGGGCGACCTCGGGGCTGGTGCTCTTCTCCCGCACGCATGAAGCCGCCGCGAAGCTCTCGGGCAACTGGCGCGAGGGCGACGTGGAGAAGCGCTACCGGGCGCTCTCGGACGGGGTCGCGGCGCAGGAGTCCTATGACATCCACACGCCCATCGGGCTGGTGCCCCACCCCTTGCTGGGGTCGGTGCACGGGGCGGCCGCGAAGGGCAAGCCGTCACACAGCCGCGCGGAGGTCCTGGAGCGGCGTGACGGGCAGACCCTCTTCGAGGTGCGCATCCACACGGGTCGGCCCGAGCAGATCCGCATCCACCTGGCGGCCATCGGCCATCCACTCACGGGAGATCCGATGTTCGCCTCGGGAGGTCTGCCCCGCGAGCACAATCCCGGTCTGCCCGGAGATGGTGGCTACCTGCTCCACGCGGAGACGCTCGCGTTCACGCACCCCCTCACGGCGGAGCGCCTGCGTCTGCATGCCCCACCTCCGGCCGCGTTGCGGATGGCGTCGGAAGCCTGAGCCCCGGCACGCAAGGGCCTCAGTAGGTGCCCCAGCGCGAAGGAAGCGGCCCGCTCCATTGCGTCTGGTTTCCCGGCGTCGTCAGCGGAGTGGTGCCACTGATGCGCATGATGCTGGAGCTCTCGTTGAGGCTGGACCAGTCCACGGCGATGTTGCGGCAGTAGCGGTCCTTCGCGAAACCGGTGGTCATGTCGTGGATGCAGGGGGTGGCATCCCAGACGCGGTTCGCTTGCAGTCGCTGGACGGCGGCGACGATGCTGGTGGGCATCTCCCCGGAGGCTCGGACGAAGGGAACGCCATCGACAGGCACGCCCTTCGACGACAGCAGTTCGAACGCCTTGCCGGAGTAGCTCAGCGTGCCAGGCATGCTGAAGTCCCAGGCACTGGCGCTGAAGGGCTGAGTCTGTCCACAGGAGGCCGGGGCGCCGGGAGCGTCCGTGCAGGCGCCGCCGAGGTGAAGCACCAGCACGGCGCCCGTCTCCACCGTGTAGCCCTGGGGGAAGGTGAAGGCGAAGTCGGCGTTGGTGAGCTCCTGGAGGGAGATGCCGGTCAGCGTCCCGCCAGTGACGGCCACCAGTTCGATGAGGTCCTGCGGGGCGTCGGGGTTGATCTCGGTGATGCGAAGCGAGGCTTCAGGCGGGGGCCCACCGCCATCCAGGGTGCCCGCATCCGAGCCACCGGCATCCGGAGCGCCCGCGTCGCCGGAGCCCGCGTCCTCGGCGCCCGCGTCGGGAGTGCCGGAGTCCACGCCCGAGTCACCCGTGCCTGCGTCCCCTGTCCCCGCGTCTGGCGAGGAGGCCTGAACGCAGCGTTCTTCAACGCAGACGATGTCGGAGCCTCGGGACGCACAGTCCGCCGTGTCCGTGCACTCAGGGTCGGAGCAGGCGGTGGAGATGAGGGGGAGCAGGGCAAGGGCTGCGAGTCGCGGGCGGAGCATGGAGAGGACCTGGATGCGCGGTGGGGGGTGGGGGCAGGCGGCGCGCAATGAAACATAGGAGAAATGGGAGCGCTGTTGGGGAGGGGAGCGCTGGCCCGGCTCCTGGCCTTCCGTCACCTGGAGATGGAAAGTGGCGTCGCGCCCCGCCGAAGTACAATGAGGCACTGGTTGCGACTCGCCTCACCTTCCTTCGATCCTGCCCCTTGGAGCCCGTGCGAGCCGCCCCCCGCATGACTTCCGTGTGATGTCACGACGCACGACATTGGCGCTCGGCCTGGGGGCCCTGGTCTTCCTGGGCGCGCTCCTGCTCATCCGTTGGCACGGCGGCCGTGGATCCGCGGCCGTGGCCCGGCCTGGAGCGGCTGCTGCCCAGGAACCCGTGCCCCGCGTGATGGAGGCTGCGCCTCGCCGTGAGGGCTTCCTGGGCGTCATCGTCGCCAGCGGCAGCGTGGACGTGGCCGCCCGGATGGAGGGCACCCTCGAGCGCATGAACGCGCAGGTCGGAGACACCGTGCGCCAGGGCGCGGTCCTCGCCCAGCTGGACACGCGGGCTCTGCAACGCGAGCTGGCGGTGGCGCAGGCGTCGCTCCAGGCAGGGGAGGCGGAACAGCACATCGCCTCCATCGCGCTCACGGAGATGCAGGAGCGGCTCCAGCGCCGCTCCGACCCGAAGCAGCGCGCCCTGGGGGCCCTCTCCGAGGAGGAGCTGGCCACCGCGCGCTTCCAGGAGCAGACCTCCGTGGCCCGCCTGCGCGCGGCGGAGGCGATGGTGGCCGAGCGCAAGGCGCGCGTGGCGCAGATTGCCCAGAAGATCTCCGATGCCTCCATGCTGGCGCCCTTCGACGGGCAGGTCGCGAACCGCTACCTGGACACCGGGGCGATGGTGGCCCCCGGCCGCGCCGTCTTCCACCTCATCCGCTCCGGAGCACAGCAGGTGCGCTTCGCCATCCCAGAGGACCAGGCTGCGAGCCTCTCGGTGGGCACGCGGCTGTCCGTCGAGGTTCCGTCCCTGGGGCAGGCTCTGGAGGGGAGGGTGGAGAACCTGGCGCCGGAGGTGGACGCGGCCTCGCGCATGGTCCTGGCCATCGCGAGCGTGCCCCGGGAGGGCCATGCGCCGGTGCCCTCGGGTGTCGTGGTGCGGGTGTTCATCCAGAAGGAAGCCGCTTCCCAGGCGGTCACGCCATGACGTCCAAGCCGAGCCCGTACCGCAAGGAGGCACTGGAGTACCGGCAGCGGGCCCACGAGCCCTCCGGAGGAGACCTCTTGCGGATCAGCCCCGCGTGGACCCGGTGGGCCTACTGGGTGCTGGTGGGCGCGCTGGCCTGTTCGCTGCTCTTCTTCTGCGTGGGCACGCTCTTCGAATACGCGGCGGGCCCCGCGATCATCCGCGTGGAGGGCAAGACGGACCTGACGGTCACGTTCTCCGGCGTCGTGCTGACGGTGGACGTGCAGCCCGGCCAGCGCGTCGTCGCGGGCCAGCCGCTGGTGCACTTCGCATCCGAACAGGAGCAGGGGACCCTGGCGCGCATCTCCCGCGAGTTCGAGCTGCAGCTCGTCCGCTACCTGCGCGACCCCTCGGACGAAGGTGCACGCCAGGCGCTCACGGGCCTCAGGGCCGAGCGCGAGCTGGCCCAGGCCCGGCTGGAGGAGCGCACGCTGCGAGCGCCGCACGCGGGCGTCGTCGGGGACCTGCGGCTGCAGCCCGGCCAGTACATCCCCTCCGGCATGCGCGCGCTGTCGCTCCTGGGAGACGACGCGACGGTGGTGGTGCTGGGCTTCCTGCCGGGCCAGTACCGTCCGCTGCTCGTGCCGGGCATGGACCTGCGCCTGGAGCTGCAGGGCTTCGCCTACGAGTACCGCGACCTCGCCATCGAGTCCGTGGGTGATCAGATCATCGGGCCCGGGGAGGCGCGGCGCTACCTGGGCTCGGAGCTGGGGGACGCCATTCCCTTGGAGGGAGCGCTGGTGCTCGTGCGCGCGCGGCTGCCGCTGCGGACGTTCGTTCGCGAGGGACGGACCTTCAACTACTACGACGGCATGCCGGCGCGGGCGGAGGCGCGGGTGAAGTCGGAGAGCATCCTGCTCACGCTCGTTCCCGGACTGAAGGAGCTGATCCCCCATGGCGGATGAACCCGGACGGGGGCTCGTGGAGCGCTTCCCCGCGCTGCGGAGGCTCCACGCGGCGGCGCGCGGACAGCGCATCCCGGAAGTGCGGCAGATGACGCCGGCGGAGTGCGGACTCGCCTGCCTGGCCATGGTGCTGGGCTTCCACGGCCGGGGCGTGGGACTGGACGAGCTGCGGCGCGTGATGGGGACCGCCCAGGACGGGCTCGCGGCGGCGCACCTGCTGACGGCGGGACGCGCCTTCGGCCTGCGGGGGCGGGGCGTCTCCGTCGACCTGGACGGCGTGCCCTTCCTGCCCGAGGCGTCGGTCCTCCACTGGAAGTTCACCCACTATGTCGTCCTGGAGCGGTGGGCCGCCGACGGCGTGCACATCGTCGACCCGGCGCAGGGCCGCCGCTTCGTGTCCATGGAGCAGTTCCGGCAGTTCTTCACCGGCGTGGCGCTGCTCTTCGAGCCCGGCGAAGGCTTCGTGCGAGCCCCGGGCAAACCCAAGCGCAGGTCGCGCTACGTGGAGAAGTTCGCGCGCCAATCCCAGACGCTCACGCGGGTGTTCGTCCTGTCGTTGATGTTGCAGGTCCTGACGCTCTCCATCCCCCTGCTGACCGGCCTGGTGGTGGACCGCGTCGTTCCTCGCGGCGACTACCACCTGCTGCTGGTCCTGGGCGTGGGGCTGGGCGCGCTGGTGTGCTTCCACCTGCTGACCTCGCTGGTGCGCAGCCACCTGTTGCTGGAGCTGCGCACGCGGGTGGATTCGGACATGACGCTCGGTTTCCTCGAGCACCTGGTGTCGCTGGCGTACCCCTTCTTCCAGGTGCGCGCCGCGGGCGACCTGATGGCGCGCCTCAACGTCACCGCCACCGTGCGCGAGGTGCTCTCCTCCAGCCTCGTGTCCACGCTGCTGGATGGCCTGCTGGTGGTGCTCTACTTCGTCATCCTGACCGTGGCGAGCCCCGGGACGGCCCTGCTGGTGGGCGCCCTGGGCGCGTTGCAGGTGTTGGTGTTCGAGGTGTCCCGGCGCCAGCAGCGCAGCCTGCTCGCGCGGAACCTGGAGCTGGAGGCGCGCAACCAGAGCTACCAGATTGAAATGCTGACGGGGATGCAGACGCTGAAGGCCTTCGGCGCGGAGCACCGCGCCGTGCAGCACTACTCCAGCCTCTTCGTGGACGTGCTCAACGTCTCCCTGGCCCGAGGCCGGCTGACCGCCTGGGTGGACGCGCTCTCCGGCACGCTGAAGTTGAGCGCGCCGCTGCTGCTGCTCTGCATGGGCGCGCTCCAGGTCCTGGAGGGGCGGCTGAGCCTGGGGACGATGCTGAGCCTCAACGCGCTGGCCGTGGCCCTGCTCACGCCCCTGGCGAACCTGGTGTCCACGATGGGGCAGCTGCAACTGGTGGGCAGCTACATCGAGCGCATCGACGACGTGCTGGACACCCCGGTGGAGCGCGATCCGACGCGGCCAGAGGCGAGCGCTAAGCTGCAGGGCCGGATTGAAATGGAGCGCGTCTCGTTCCGCTTCGGTCCCCTGGCGCCGATGATCGTCCAGGACGTATCCGTGCGCATCGAGCCCGGGCAGCTGGTGGCCATCGTGGGGCGCTCCGGCGCGGGGAAGAGCACGCTCGCGAACCTGCTGCTGGGGCTCTACCTGCCCACGGGAGGACGGGTGCTCTACGACGGGGTCGACCTGGAGCAGCTGTCCTTGAGCGCGGTGCGGGAGCAGGTGGGCATCGTGTTGCAGGAGCCCTCCTTCTTCGGGGCGACACTGCGCGCGAACATCGCGCTCGGCGACCCCTCGGCGCCCCCGGAGCGCATCCTCGGCGCGGCGAAGCAGGCGCAGATCCACGATGAGATCATGGCCATGCCGCTCCAGTACGACACGCCGCTGGCGGACCGGGGGATGTCCCTGTCCGGAGGCCAGCGGCAGCGGCTGGCCCTGGCCCGCGCCCTGGTGCGTGATCCGAAAATCCTCCTCCTGGATGAAGCGACGAGCGCCCTGGACTCCGTCACGGAGCACCGGGTCCAGGACGCGCTGGCTTCACTGAACTGCACCCGCATCGTCATCGCGCACCGGTTGAGCACCATCCGCAAGGCGGACCTCATCCTGGTGATGGAGAACGGGCGCATCGTCGAGCAGGGGCGCCATGAGACGCTCGTGCGAGAGGACGGCGCCTACGCCCGGCTGGTGTCCGCCCAGCTCTGACGGACGTCCCGGGCGCTCGAGTTCGAAAGGCCTGAAGCGGTCTCCGGGCCTCAGCGTGCGCGCGTCATGACCCCGCCCTGCTCCAGCAACCCGAACAGCTCCAGCAGCGCGTCCACGGGAAAGACATGGCCGTACTCGGCATGGGCCGCGTCTCGGATGTCCGCCACGGAGCGCTTGCCGTCGGCGTAGCTCGCGAGCGCATCCGCCAGTTGGTAGAAGCGCAGCTCGCTCTCCCCCTGTTCGCGCAGGGCCGTGGCCGCGGCGGTCATGGCGGCCTTCACCGCGTCCACGCGGGCCTGGGACCCGGCCGGCGCATGGCGCTCCAACTCGTCGAACGACGCGAGCTCCTGGCCCTTCACGCGACGCGGAACGAAGGCGCGCGCCTTGCGCTCGGCTTCGCCAGGTGAGGGCTCCTTCAGGGACACGCCGCGCGCCTTCCCGTCCGCTTCCAGGCGCTTCAGGGCCTGGGACTCGGCGGTCTCCAGCGCCTGGACCATCGCCTTCACCGGCTCGGCGGGCGCGCCCAGGGCCAGGCAGGAGCGCAGGGCGTCGCGTTCGCGCTGGTAGCCCGCGCGCACCCCGGCGCGGGCCAGCCGGGCGAAGCCGGGCACCTGCGCGGCGGGCGTCGCGGCCAGCTCGCGGCGGGCCCGGAACTCGTCCTCGGCCACGCGCTTCGCGCCGTGCACCGCCACCAGTCGCGAAAGCTCCAGGGCGCCCGTGCCTTCGGCCCACGCGGCGACGGTGATGCCGACCAGGCCCGCGAAGGCGGAGCGGTGCAGCTGGGTGGGGTCCACGTTCTCCGGCCGGTCGCCGCTGGTGTGGTAGCCGTCATCAGGCCACGTGGAGTAGGCGACACCGGGGATGCCGTGGTCGTTGAAGAGCTGGTGATCCGAGCCCCGGCCGTAGCGCTCCATGTGTGCATCCATGGGGTCCTGCGAGCCGGTGACCGACCCGATGCGGAAGTCCTTCCTCGGCGGGTAGGCCACCCCGTTGAAGCGGTTCATGAAGGCCACCGTGGACTCGGACACGGCGTTCACGAAGCTGCCATTCCAGTCCGGCGTGTAGGAGACCTGGAAGCGCGAGTGGGCGCGGGTCATGCTGGCGCCGAGCATGTCGAAGTTGAACTGCGCCACCCGCCGCACCGGATCCGCGCCGTGGTGGGAGAACCACTCGCGGGTGCCCTCGAACTCCGGCAGCCACAGCACGCGCAGGGTGCGCACCGGCTGGGGCAGCACGCCCTGGCGGATGAGCGTGGTGTACGTGCGCACCAGCTCCAGCAGCGTGGCGGAGCCGGAGGCGTTGTCGTCGGCTCCGGGCTTGTAGTGGTCCAGGTGGGCGGTGAGGACGACCTCCTCTCCCGCGAGCGTCCCGGGGATGACGCCGCTGACGATGCGGAGGTGTCCCGTGGGCGCTTGCGTGGCGACGCTCACGTCCACCTTCACCGGCCCCTCCCGCAGCTGGGCGCGCAGCTCACGCCCCTGCCGGTCGGACACCATGAACAGGAAGGGCGTCCGCGCGCCCTGCGGCATCAGGCTCCGGGGGACGGTGGCCCAGCCCACCTGATCCGGGAAGTCGCCGTCCATGCGGTGGGGCGCGTTCCACGGCGGCGTCGAGTAGGACGAGACCACGCCCACGGCGCCGAGCTTCACCACGGCGGTGCGCAGCGTGGCCGTGGGATGGCCCCGGGTGAGCGCCACCTTGCCCTTCAGGTCCTTGCCTGCGTACTCCGCGTCCTGGGTGCCCGTGCCCACGTCGACCAGCTCCAGGCCCGTGCCCTCGAAGCTGCCGCTGCCGGTCGCCAGGGCCATGGGCAGGTCGGCGTAGGACGTCACGCGGTACCGGTGGGGACCCGCCACCCACAGCTCGCCGCGCGTGGCCCTCCACTGGGGGCCGTCCTTCATCGCCTCCAGGCGGACGTCCTGAAGCCCCGCGGCCTCGGCGGCGGCCTTCGTCCAGGTGGCTGCCTCCGTGTAGCCGTCCACGCTGTCCCTCGCGATGAGGGACAGCCGCTGCACGCCGTCATGGATGCGGTCGCCCGAGCTCTCCTGGATGAGGGCGCGCACCACGTCGTCCCGAAGCACCAGCCCGGTGGTGGGCGAGATGGGCCCCAGCGGGGACATGGCGACCTGGGCGGAGGCGCCAAATGAGACAGACAGCGCGAGGAGGGCGAAGGGCAACGGGCGGAGGGGCATGTCTTCCCCGTTCTACACCGTGCCTGCGGGGGAGGCCTTGGCCGCTTGCGATCTTCCGCGAGGGCGGGGCGCTCGACAGTCGCGTTCAGCGGACAGGGGGCGCCCCGTGCGTATTCCGTATCGCAAGCCCGGACGATGCTCAGGGGACGTACCGCTCGGCGGTGTTCAGCGCCACGCCGCCGTCGGTGCCTCCGATGATGAGCACACTCCCTGACTCCAGCCACGTCGCGGTGTGAGCGGTGCGCGCCGATGACATGGGGGCGATGGGCTCCCAGCCGCCATCCCGCCGGAGTATCTCCGCGGAGGCACGCGGCTTCGCGTAGGGGGTGGAATACCCGCCTGTCACCAGCACCTCGCCCGAGGGCAGCGCGGTGGCCGTGTGGAGGAAGCGGGCTTCCCTCATGTCTGCCTGGGGCGTCCACGAAGCGCTGCCTGGCTCGAAGAGGTCCACGGACGGGAGGACCGTCCCAGGTGAACCCTCGAGGGAGCCGGTGACCAGGACCTGTCCAGAGGCCAGCAGCGTCGAGGCGTGCCCGTTGCGCCCATGGCTCATCCGCTGCGAAAGGAGCCGCCATCCTCCATCCGGTGGGTTCGAGTCGTAGACCTCGGCGGTCGTCTCCGCTCTGTCGTAATTGAAGCCACCGATGGCCAACGCCACGCCACCGTCCAGCAGGGTGAGCGTCAGCATGTTGCGGTTGATGTTCAGGTCCCTCGCCTTCGTCCAGGATTGGCTGACCGGGTCAAAGAGTTCGGCGGTGTTCAGCCCGTCGTCCCCCGAGAATCCGCCACCCGCCACCAGCACCTTCCCCGAGGGCAGCAAGACGGCGGCATGGCCGGCACGTGCTCCGCCAGGGAGGGGACCGACCACGGTCCATTGATTCGCACCTACGTCATAGATTTCAGCGCTGTCCAGCGCGCCACCCGTGGGGCCCCTGCCACCGGCCACCAATACCTTGCCATCCGGCAACAGGGTGGCGGTGTGGTCCATGCGAGCCGTCCCCAGGTTCCCCCCGGGACTCCAGCTGTTTGATGAGATGGTGTAGAGCTCCGTCGTGTTCGTCGGGCTGACCGCCGAGAGATCGCCCGTGCTGCTTCCGCCAACAACAAGCACCCGGCCGTCTCTCAGCGCGGTGGCAGTATGGCCTGTGCGCCGCACCCGCATCGCGTCCACGGATTTCCATCCCGGCGGTTCGCGCTCGTCGTCGGGACGGCCCCCGTCAGCTCCTGCGTCCTGCCCCGCGTCCCCGCCGTCCCCGCCGTCTGGTCCACCTGCATCCAGGATGTCATTGCCGTCAGGCCCCGCATCCGACCCGCCATCCTTGCAGATGCGAGGATTGTCGAGGCAGAGCTGGTCCACCACGTCGTCGACGTCGAGACACGCAGTGGCCTGGACGCTGAGCAGCAGCATTCCAAGGGCTGTCGAGCGGAGCAGGGGCTTCATGGCCACCTCCCAGACACGAACACGGACGTCCCATCCAGCCCGAGCTGCACGGGCACCGGCTTCTTCGGCGACCCCAGCAGGTACATCCCCGTGGAGGCGCCCAGCCCCACCAGGCCTCCCACCAGCAGCCCCACGGAGGCCGTCTGCAGCCTTCGCGCGCTGTGGGCCACGTTCCGGGCATCGGCCAGTGAGTGGATGTCCTTCGCCGGGCCATCCAGCTTCGACTTCCGCCCCTCCGCCACACCCCAGAAGACGCCCGCCGCGACGACGAGGGCCCCTCCCGCCACGGCGGGAATCATCGCCCGGTCTCGCAAGGATGGGTGCGCGCCGGGCACCTCCCGCACGGGAGAGGATGAAGACTCCGGGAGTCCCGCGGTGATGACGGGGAGCGGCTCTCGCGGCGCCTGGACCTCCTGCGCTTCCGAGGGGGACTCCTGCGTCAGGGGCTCACTGGCCGCCCCCCGCGCGGCCCACTCCTTCAGGACCCTCTTGCGCACCGCTTCGAAGTGCCGCTTCACCTTGGGCGAGACCGTCAGCGGCAACTTCGCATCGGGGTTCAAGCCGAGGGCGGCCTTGAAGGCGGCTTCGGCGTCGCTCAACCTCCCGCTCAGCTCCGCCAGGATGACGCCCTGGTAGAGCGACAGCGCCACCTCATCCTCGGGCCCGCGAGACCCCTCCTGGCAGCGGACCAGCTGCTCCAGGGCACGCTCGTACTCGAGGTCCTCGATCAACAGGTAGATGGACTCCGCGCAGAGGCGCACGTCTGGGGAGACGTCGCCTCGGGCAGCCCCTGGGAGGAGGCAGAGCCAGAGAGACAATCCCCAGACACAGGTGCCGGGCAGCCACGGGATGCTCGACGACACGGCTCTTGCCTTGCCGTGGATGGAAGGACGCATCGCATTGTCTTTCATTGCACGGGTCCATGCTCCCGGTGCTCGCGGAGATGAAGGGTTGCCCTGTCGCCGGGTGCTGCTCCGTCCTGCGATTGCCCGGCCCCCGCTTCGTGGACGGCCCCGTCGCATCCGAGGGGCCTCGTCCACGAGGGGGCGCGCATGCCGCCTGGCCACGTCTACGGCTTCGGCGTCACCGGTGGGGTGTCGCTGCCATCCGGCGTGGAGGGGACGGCGGTGCCACTGGGTGGCGGGGAATGCGCCGCGTCGCCCAGCGGGGCTCCCTGCCGCTCCTGGAACCCGGTGCCGGCGGACGTCTGCCCGAAGAGGCCCGTGAAGGCGTCCTTCGTGTCCGAGTACTTCGCGTCCACCGTGCCGAGCGGAGCTCCAGGAGCCCCGCCCGCCCCGGACGTCTGGATGACCTCCTGCTGCGGCGGGGGCGTCAAGCCCAACACCTTCTCCAGCTCCGCCTTGCGATTCGTTCCCTCGAAGGCCGACTCGAGCTCGTTCTTCGTCGGCTTCACCTTGTCGATGTCCTTCTGGCTGTACGGGGCGGGCTTGCATTCCTCGAGGGCCAGCGCGTTCGCCTTGTGCATGGCCTGCTCCGCGCTCCTGGCGGCCAGGGCCGCCTGCTCCTCGGCCTTCTGGAGGTTCTGGGCCGCGGTCCTGGACGCCTCGTTGGCCTCCTTGAGCTTCTTCTCCGCGGCGGCGAGGGCTTCCTTCGACTTCTTCGCCTCCTCGGGCGTCTGCCCCGGCTTCTGCGCGGCCTTGCGTGCGTTGGCGGCTGCCTTCTCCGCGGTGGCCTTCTGCCGTCGCGCGGCATCCGCTTCGAGCTTGGCCCGCGCCAGGGTGTCCCGGGCCTCCGTCGCCGCCTTGCGTTTGGCTTCGGCGGCGAGCCGCGCCGCCTCCGCCTTCTGTCGGGCCGCCTCCGCGAGACGCTGTGCCTCGGCGGGATCGACTTTTGCTGCATTCGAACCACCGACTGCTTTCACTCCAGCCATGGGGCCGCTCCTCTTGATTGGGGCTGGCGGGTCAATGAATGGCCGCCCGTGCAATCAATGAGGAAGAGGGAGTGGGCCCAAGGGCATCCCAAGAAATCCCTGGGGCCCCCAGGCAGGGCTTCAGTCCAGCAGGCCCTGGAGGCTGAGATCCAGCCGGCTGCTGAGCAGTCCCAACAGGCTCTCCAGTGCGAGCCGGTCCTGCTTCAGCCGGGGTGTGAGTTCCATGCGAACACGCTCGAGCAACTGCTCGCGGGCCTCCGCGATCCTTCGCGCGATGCCGGAGCGCGAGCTGCCATACATGAGCGTCAGCCGGTCCATCGTGAACCCATGAAAGTGGTGCAGGCGCAGCAGGGTCCGCTCCTGTTCGGGGAGCACCGCCACCGCTTTCTTGAGCGACTCGACGAGGAGCTGGCGCGCGTCTTCGCGCAGCAGCGCGTACTCGGGGTCGCTCGGGGCCAGGAGCCGCGCGAGCTCCTCGGGAGGCTCCGCGACGAGCTCATGGCGCGCGTCCCGGCCCACCAGCTCGCCGGCGATGCGCGCGGCGACGATGCCCACCCAGGTCAGCAGGGGCCCTCGTCCCCCATAGCTCGCGATCCGCGGGGGCGTGTCGCCGCTGCCCACCAGCAACCGCTCGCGCAGCACCTGAAGCACTTCGTCCACCATGCTCGGCGACACCCTCCCGAGCCGGGCGGGAATGTACCGGAGGATGTTCTGCTCGAAGGCCCGGAGGGCGGAGGGCTCCCCTCTGGCGCAGGCGCACGCGAGGTACAGGTCGGCGCCGTGGAGGATGCGCAACACCTCCGCGGTCCTTCCCACGGGCAGGTGGCGGGCCAGGTGCCGCGAGAAGGCCTCTTCCGGAAGCGGCGTCAGGGTCCCTGTCCACCCGCTCCGGGCCGCCTCGACGTATTGATTCAGCAGGGCCTCCAGCCCCTCCACTGCGTCCAGCTCCGCGCGCTGCCCCCGGGGCAGGTGCTCCCGCAGCAGCGCCGCCAGGGAGCCGGTCTTCCGTTGCTCGCTCATCGCTTCGCCTCCCGCTGTTGCCAGGCCAGCACCCGCTGGAGTTCCGGCCGGCCCCGGACCCCCACGGACTCCAGCCGCGTCCGGGCCTCTTCGGCCAGTTCGAGCGCTCGCGTCCGGTCCGGAGCGGGGCGCGTTTCGAGGAGCGCCCGGGCCAGCAGGAAGGAGGTCCTCCCGGCCGCCTCCGCGTCACCGGGCTTGCCCCATCGGGTCTGGATGCGACGGGCGCGCTCGAGCAGCGGTGTGGCCCGCGCCGCCGCGCCCAGTGCCAGATGCGCCTTGCCGGCGCAGGTCAGCGCGTTGGCGCCGTCCTGGGACTCCGCGCCATCGGCCTTCTCGGTGAGGGTCCTCGCCCGCTCGCAGTACGCGAGCGCCTCCTGCGGGGCCCGTGTCGCCAGGGCCAGCTCGGCCAGCAGCTGCAGCACGGACACCGTCTTCCCTGTCGCCGGGCTGGAGTCCTTCTCCAGCCGCTCCAGCGCGTCCAGCAGGTCGCGTCGCGCCTCGGGGTAGCGGCCCGCCTTCAGGTGCACCTGCCCCCGGACGGTCAGCGGCAGGGCGGCGCGCGGCGAGTCCGGGCCCAGTGAACGCTGGACGCGCTCCAGGGCCTCGGTGGCGAAGGCCAGCGCCTCGGCGCCCTGGCCCGCCTCTCGGGCGAGGACCGCCTGCTCCGTGAGCGCGAAGATGACGGTGATGTGATTGGGGCCCCGGCCCCGCTCGAAGATGGCGCGTGCCCGCTCGACCTGTGAGCGCGCCTCCTCCAGCCGGCCTTCCAGGCGCGAGACCCCGGCCAGGTTCAGCAGCACCGTCCCCAGCGGAGTGGTCTCCGGGCTGGAGGACGCCTCCTGGAGGGCCAGGGCCCTGCGCCAGGCATTGACGGCCTCCTCGTGCCGGCCCACCTCCAGCGAGGCCGTGGCGACGCGGTTGTAGGAGGTCACGAGGGCCGGGTTGTCGGGGCCCAGCAGGCGCTCGCGCAGCGCCAGGGCCTCGCGGTGGAGCTTCAGCGACTCCTCATAGCGGCCCTGGCTGTAGCGGATGCGTCCCAGCTGGTGGAGGAGGTTGGGCGTGCGCAGGCTGTCCGGGCCGTTCCTCCTGCGCGAGAACTCCAGGCCCTGGAGCGCCTCCTGCTCCGCCTCGGCGAGCTGGCCGTGCGACTCTCGCAGCGACGACAGGCGCGTGTGCAGGTCCGTCGTGATGTCGGGGAAGCGCTCCCGCCCCAGCCGCTCGACGGCGGCCCGGGCGTGCAGGATGAGCTTCTCCGCTTCGTCGGGGCGCGACTGCTCCTCGCCCACCGCCCAGATGAGCTCCAGCCAGGCCCGTGCCACCGTCTCGTCGTCACGCGTGGCCTCGCCCGTCCACAAGGCCTGGTAGAAGAACGCCTCCGCTTCCTTGGGTTTGTTGAGGCCCCCGAGGAACACGCCGTGGGCCAGGAGCACCTCCGCCCGCAGCGGCTTGTAGTCGAGCCCCTTCAGCTCCTCGAGGAGGGCTGTCGTCACCGCGAGCCCCTCGGTGAACCGGTGCGACACGAGGTGGGCGCGGGCCTGCGCCAGCTTGTGCCGTGCCGCCTCCACCGGGGCCCGGAGGTTCTCGGGCGGCTGCGGCCGGGCGGAGAGGCCGGGCGCGTCCCGGCAGCCGGCGAGCCCTTCGAGCGAGGTCGTCAGCGGGTGCGCGTTCTGCACCGTCAGCGCGTCCGCCTTCTCCAGCACCTCGGTCACGGCGGCGAACTGCCAGAGCCGCGCGTCGAGGCACGCGGCCGTCTGCCAGGCGAGGTCCTCCGTGTCGTTGTCCGCGGCCATGCAGGCCTCGGTGCGAAGCGTCCGCCACTGGGCGGCGTACGCGTCCAGCGTCGACGCGAGCTGCTCCCATGCTGGCGCGGCGTAGGACGCGTCCGTGGACAGGAAGGCCTTGCGGATCCGCTCGCGCCGCGCGGGGCTCCATGCCGCCGTGAGCTTCTCCACCTCCTGCTCGCAGTGGCTCCCCTCGCGATGCGTCATCCCGTAGGCCGCGAGGGTGCCCAGCACGCCCGCCACGGCCGCGGTGGCTGTCATGCGCGCAAGCCACCGGATGGGCCGTGGAGCGAGGGCCGCCAGGAGGGACTCCATGGAAGGGAAGCGCTCCTCGGGGTTGGCGCTGAGCCCCCGGAGGACCGCGCGCCGGACGCGGGCTGGGACCTTCACCTCGCGCTTCGGGGGGCTGATGTGGCCTTGCCGCGCGGCCTGGGCCAGCTCCTGGAGCGTCGCACCCTGGAAGGGGCGCACGCCAAAGAGGGCCTCGTGGAGGGCCACGCAGAAGCTGAACTCGTCGGAGTGCGCGTCCGCGTGCTGGCCTCCCATGAGCTCCGGAGCCATGTAGGCGGGCGTGCCCAGAAGCTGGCCCGTCCGCGTGAGGTGCCGCATGGCGGCGACCGGGTCCTTGCCGGGCTCCTGGAGCGGAGCGGCCTCGTCCGGGTGGAGCGGCCCGGCGATGCCGAAGTCCGTCACGAAGACGCGGCCCTCCTTGCTCAGGAGGGTGTTGGCGGGCTTGAAGTCACGGTGCACCAGTCCCGCGGCGTGCGCGGCGGCGAGTCCCTTGCCGGCTTCGCGGAAGACCCGGAGCACCTCCTTCCAGGGACGCGGCTGCTGCATCCACTCCGCCAGCGTGGTGCCCTCCACCAACTCCATGGCGAGGAAGACGCCGTCTCCATGGGTGCCCACGTCGTAGAGGGTGACGACATTGGGATGAGCGAGCCGGGCGAGCGCCTGGGCCTCGCGCAGCAGCCGCTGCCGCAGTTCTTCGCGTTGGCGTCCCTCGGGGCGCAGCATCTTGAGGGCCACCCGGCGTCCCAGTTCGGGATCGTCCGCCGCGTACACGACGCCCATTGCTCCAAGGCCGATGCGTTCTCGCACCACGTACCGGGAGAGCTTGTCGCCCGGCAGCAGTGGCTGGGACGCAGCCTGCGTGGAGGCCGTCGGAGCGCCGGCCAGGACCTGGGTGCCATTCCCCGCCGCCAGGACCCAACGGCAGTCCGTACAGCCTTCCAGGTGCGCCAGGACAGAGGTCCGGTGCTCTTCTGAGAGCAGCCCCGCGAGAAAGTCCGTCAGCGTCACTTCCTCTGGACATGAATGCATGTGTGCTCACTCCGCGATGCGTTCCGGTTTGCCAGACAGAGCCGTCGGAGAGTTGATTCAAGCGCGTGGGCATTCCCCCTTTGAAGTCCTGGGATGCAGCTTAGACCATTCCCGCGCTCTTCACGAGTGCATGGGCAGTCGTGCGTTGACTCGCGCACGGAAGAAATCTTGGGACGCAGGCGGGCCCATTCCCTCTTTCTCCATGAGCGCATCACTGGATTCTTGACTTCTAGGAAGAGCGCTCGGCGTTTCGTAAGTCCTGTGTGTCGGTGTCTTCCTTTCATTCGGATGGTGTCTGTCTATTTCGATGATGGGCTGTGAGTCCTTTATTGAGAGGGGAGTGTCCCATGGGCGCTGTCGCAGCTGCGAGTGGTCCGGGAGCAAAGGTAGACGCCGCCGAGCAGCAGCGAAAAGCGCAAGCGGATCAGCAGAAGGCGGAGGCCGCGAAGGTTGCCGCCGACGCCAAGATCAATGCGGCGGCGGATGCCCGGAAAGCCTTGCCGCCGGTCCGGCGCGCCGCGACTACCGCGCGACAGGAGAAGGCCGGCGCGGCCACGGTCGCCAAGGACGCGCGCAAGGACGCGCGGAAGCCAGGGCAGACACCCTCGGAGGTGAAGAAGTCCAAGGAGACCTCCGACACCGCCGACAAGAAGCTCGCGGATGCCACCGGGAAGTCGAAGGCCGCGGACGCGAAGCTTCAGGAGGCCGAGGAGAAGGCAGCCGTGACTGCGACGCGCGCCGAGGAGGCCATGCGCAAGGCGAACGCGTTGGCCGTCGCGGAATGCAAGGCGCCGCCCTACAGCCAGAAGGACATCGACAAGGTCAAGCCGAAGAAGAACGAGCTCGACTCGGCCTTCGAGGGCACGAGTCGAAAGGCGGAGCTGGAGAAGGTGTTGGGCTTGACGCCTCCGCCGCAGCGGAAGGCCACACGCAAGCCAGAGAAGGGTGATGCGCCTCCGAAGTCCCTCGATGCGGTGGATGCCAAGGTCGCGAAGGCCGCCGCGAACACGCCCAATGGGAAGACGTACACGGACCCGTCTTCCCGCGCGAAGTACCAGGTGACGAAGAACGCCACCACGGGCGAGACGGTGTTGTCCGACACGACCCGCGGCACCACCGTCACCGTCAAGCCTGACGGTAGCTACACGTCCACGGTGACGTCAAAGGAGTCGACGAAGTCAGGCGGCACGCGCGAGACGACGTGGACGAAGTCGTCGGACGCACAGGGCAAGCCGACGCGCCTTGAGTCGCGCACGAGCCAGACGGAGCAGCACCCGGAGACTGGCGCCACCACGACGACGTCCACCACGCAGTACGACGCCACGCGCTCGCCGCCAGGGCCTCGGTCGCGTACCGAGGAGGTGCGCATGGAGAAGCCTCCGGCGGCGCTGGCGCAGCGGCGCGGCACGCCCCAGGGCCCGGCGACGGTGAAGACGGAGACGCAATTCAACGCACAGGGCCTGCCGACGAAGCAGGTGAAGACGACGGAAATCCACACACCGGGCTTCAAGGCCCATGACGTGAGCGCCTTCGAGGCCGGTCAAGACTCGGCCCTGCGCAATGCAGCCAAAGGGGAGGACCACCACAGGACGAACAACGCTCCCACCCCGCTCAAGCCCGGAGAGTCCAGCCTTACCCTCACGGAGGAGACGCGCTTCAACGCACAGGGAGAGCCCGCCGTCTCCACACGGAAGACGGAATCGGTGGCCACCCAGGCGCTGAAGTCAGACAAGAATGGCAACGGCGTGCAGGTGGTGCGCACCCAGCAGGAGGTGACGCGCGGGCCCAAGGACTCCCCCTCCACCGACACTGCGCCCGCCCTCACCCCGAAGACGCCCGGCGCCGTCAACCAGCGCACCACGGTGACCGGGTATGACCCGGACGGCAGCCACTTCGACGCGGGGCACGCCAGCCGCTCGCGGACGGTGACCCAGTCCTCCGGCACCGTGGACGCCCACGGACAGATGCAGCTGAAGCACCAGCCCACCCAGGTCCAGAGCCTCCAGGAGGCCAGCGACAACCGGTGGCGGTATGACCACGTCGGCTTCGACGTGGGCGCGGACGGCAAGCCGGTGCCGGGCCAGGAGCCCCGGCAGCTCGACAAGGAACGTCAGCTCCCCTGGTACGAGGACGCGACGGAGTTCGTCGGCGACGAGCTGAAGGCCCTGGCGGACACGGCTGACGACATCGCGGACGCCGCCTCCGACTTCGTGACGGCGCCGCTGCAAGAGGCGCTGACGGACGAGATCCAGAAGCTCGACAGCGCCGGGGACTCGGTGTCGCTGAGCGGCAACCTGGACGTGAAGGTGGGGCTGAAGGGGGGAATCTCGGGCGAGGCCGCCATCGAGCGGACGGAGGACGGCAAGTACCAGCTGTCGGCGGAGGTGACCGCGGACGTGGGCGTGGGCCTGCTGGGCTCGGCGTCGGTGGGGGCCGGTGGCCGCATGGAGTGGATGTTCAACACGCCCGAGGAAGCAGCGAAGGCGGCCCTCACCCTGGGCAAGGGGCCCTCGGCGCTGGCCCCGGGAAGCGAGGGCCACACGTTCCTCAGGGACCACCTGTCCGCGATGGAGGTGAACGTCACTGGCGAGGTGGAGGCTGGCATTGGCGGGGGGCTCGGCACGGGGTCCGCGGAGCTGTCGGCCAGCCTGGGGGCGACGGGGGGCCTGCGGGTGGAGTTCGACAAGGGCAAGCCGACGCACCTGGTGAAGTCGGTGTCGTTCGAGGGCTCGGGCGCGGCGGGAGCGGCCACGGGGCTCAAGGGCAAGGCGGACCTCAACCTGGGCGGAGAGGTCAGCGGCTCGGTGAGCATCGAGACGAAGACGCCGCTGGATGCGAGCAAGCTGGACGGCAACGACGTGCTGTCGTTCCTGACGGGCGACAAGAGCGATGCGCTCGTGGGGCCCTCGGAGACGAGCATCACCGTGGAAGGCTCGGTGGATAGGGGCAACCAGGGCCAGTACTTCACGGCGGAGGTGAGCGGGCTGACCGACAAGGAAGTGCAGTCGGTGACGGACAAGTTGAAGGCCGGCAAGTTCGAGAACGCCTTCGACGACCTGAAGAAGGAAGCAAAGGTCACCCAGGGCAGCTTCAAGGACCGTGAGCTGGCCGTGGGAGCGAAGCTGGGCGTGGTGGACTTCGAGCTCAGCGCGCGGCACCGCGACGTGACGGCGGAAGATGGTGGCGGCGGCGGCGGGAATGGAAGCACCACGGTCAGTCTTGGCGGCGGGAAGCGGCGTGGGGGCAGCGACGGGCCGTCGGGGAGCCATGGCTCGACAGGAGGCCCCAACCGCTCGACGGGCAATGAAGCAACTGGCGGAACGGGGCCGTCCGCGAAGAAGCCTGGGAACACCTCGACGGGAGGAGATGGGCAGCCCGGCTCGAAGGATGGGGAGAAGCCATCCGCGAAGCTCCCTGCGAACACGACGGAGGTCCGGGAACCGCCCACCGTGTATCGGGTGAATCCCGCGACGGGACGGCTCGGGCCCGTGCCGCCTCAGGATGGCGGGCCCGCTCGTGCAGGGAGGTCCGAAAAGCCGGGCGCCCCGGTGCCTGGTGCAGAGAGCCGTCCTCCGCGCACGGAAGAGCAGGGCGAGACGAGTCCCCCCGCTGGGCGCCGCCCCGTGCCGGTCGTGAGGAACCCCGAGCTTCCCGGCCGCACCACGCACGTGCGCTACGACGACGGGAAGGTGCGCATCGAGGCCGGGCCGGATGCCACGGACAAGGACATCCAGGCGCACATGGAGACGGCGCGTGTCCTCCAGCGCTACGAGGGGGCCGTGGGGAAGGTGCGCCAGCTCATCGACAAGGTGAAGCAGGTCCTCACGGGGATGCCGGGATACGGCAGTCAGGGCTTCGAGTCGCGGCTGGAGGTGAAGAAGCTGTCCAGCATCCTTCAGGACCTGGAGTCCACGCAGGCGCAGCTCAACCGGGACATCGCAGGGGCGACGGGGAGCGCCATGCCCACAACGGATGCACAGCGCAAGGGCTTGGAGAAGCGCATCTCAAGCCTTGAGAGTCAGCTGCGCACCCACGAAGCGCAGGTCGACTCTCTCTCCTCAGGCCGTGGCTACGTAGCTCAGGTTGATGATGTGACACCTAGCTCCGAGGTTGAGAACCCAGCTCTGGCCTGGAATGACCTGAACGAGTTCTTTGGTTCCACGGGGGGGCCTGACGGGAACGAATTCGCCGTCCAGGTGGGAAGTGTCAAAATGTTCTTCCCTGCGGACCCCGCCGAACTTCCTGTTGATGTGGGTATTGCTCCTGGAGAAACGCCGAACGGGGCATTCAATAGGCTCAGTCAAACTCATCAGGAGCAGGTCAGGAATGCAATCGCCGCGCGAATCAAGCAGGCTGATGAACTTCTTGCGGAATACCAGACTTCGGATCCATTTAAGCGACTGACACGGGATGAGGTGCTCTCCATTCTCTCGGCAGAGAGCTTGAGAGTCATGGCTTCCGATGCTCTGTCGATGAAAAACAAGCTGGAAACGATTGAGGCTGCCTTGAAGATGTTCAAGGACTTCGAGACTCGTTCAGATCCAGCCTACTTCCCTTCCGTAGCGACTACGTACAAGCTGGATCTGGACATGATGGGCGAGTCCGCGCATGTGCGGGCGGCGTGGCTCATGAGTCCGAATCCCCACAGCGTTCGATATATTGAGGATGGCTCGGGCAATCGCTTCGAGCCCGTGCTGCACCCTCCGGCTAGAGACGATGGAACCCACCGAGAAGGACCTTCCGTGGTGAAACTGAGAAAGGACGAGCCCCCTCCGCCTATCACTGAAAAGCAGAGCGTCAACGCGGAGCAGATCGCTCCGAGGACCGTCAATGACCCCGTTGGGATGCATGAGAAGGTATTGCGAGATCACCTGGCGAACATCGACCCCAGGAAACTGGAAGAGATCCGGAACACCGTGTGGAGTCAATTCCCCAAGCAAGGGGCAGGTGAGAGCCGCGAACGGATCGGTGTCTGGATTCGGAATGTCCCTGAGCAGACAAGGGACAATGGCAAGGCTCCGGCCCAGAACATGACGAAGGAGCGATTCATCCAAATTGTCGAGGATGCCAGGAAGGCGGGAATCAAGGACATCATCCTGCTTGGGGACCCGCTGCCTCCGCAGGAGCTGAAGGAGTGGATCGCGGCTGCTACTCCCAAGAAGGGTGAGGGAGATGGGAGCGTCTATCAATTTAATGCGCTTTGGGATGGCGACCCGGGTGGGAATCGAACTGAATCACTCAGGAATCTCGGAATTTCAGAGCAAGTGGCTGTCTATGAGGCTCTGTATAAGGATCCGAATGCCATGGATGGGAAGGGTACCAATCCCAATATGCAGGCCATTGTCACGAATAAATCTGGTGGGCCGGATATCGCCTCCCTCGCGGGCATACCCCAAATCCAGCTTGCGGAAATGTCTGCCGATGAGTCATTCGTTCTCCATCGGATGGGTTTCCAGTCACTGACATCGCATGCTTGGTCGGTGTTGAAGATTCCCAAGAGAAAACGGGGTGTGCTCAAGGACGATCTGAAGGCCCTCAAGGGGCCGATCGATGCTGAGCTGCGAAGAGATTTGGTCAAGCTTATCAAGCGCTCTGTGCGTGTGCGGAAATATCATCTTAAGGCACTCGCCTCTGGAGAGGGCCCTTGAGGCGGGGTGCGTGCGGCGACGTGGCGCAGGCAGAGTGGGCAGTGGCCGCCGCGCCCACAAGCCCAGCGGAGTCCTCTCCAGAGCCCGGCGCCTGCGACAGTTGCGCGAGTTCCCGGCGCAGTCCGGCGTCGTGCACGTGACGCCGAACGCGCGAGGCATCTCGCGACAGGAAGAAGCCCCAGACGCCTAAAACGTGGCGGTCGCACAGGGCAAGGGCCTCGCTGTGGATTGACTGCCGCGCGGACAACGAAGGCGTGTTCCGGCTGTTCGATCTCAACACAAAGCCAAGCATGACTGGGGCGGGCCGCCCGGGCCGGGATGGCCAGGGCAGCCTGAGCGCCATCGCCGCGCGCGCCATGGGATGAGCGATGCGGACCTACTCTTGAAAATGCTCGCGGACGCTTGGTCCGGCGATGGCGCCCAGAAGGCCCAGGCCTGATTGCTTGAGCGTCCGCCCACGATGCTCAGGGTAGGATGCAGAGCTTCTTGCCGAACGCTTCCGTGGAGGAGCGCTCCCAGCAGATGAGAGCGGGATTCACCGCAGTGCAGTCCGCGTCCCTCTCACAGAGGCGCGCGCAGTAGTCCTGGGAGGAGCTGTCGACCGTGTAGCAGAAGCCGTTCTCTGGACAGCCGGATTCGGCCCCGGGGCCCGCCTTCGGGCATGAGGTGGCGATACAGCCCAGCTCCAGGACGCATTGCAGGCCCGCCGGACAGGTCTCCGGCGCATCCCTGCAGGCCGCCGCGAGATTGGGCTCCTCGTGCACCGTGCAGCGCGATGCACAGGTGCGCGGCCTCTTGCGCACCGGTGCGGTCGTCCTCTCCACGACGGGCGGTCGCATGCGTTGGCACATGCGTTGCTCCAGAGCGTTGGACATGGTCAATCCCATCGTGCTGTTCGTGTGCTTCATCGTCCTTTCTGGGCCCGTGCTCATCGTGGCGGGAATCATCGACATGTCGAAGGGCTCCGGAACCCGTGGAGGCATCCTGACGGTCCTGGGCGCCTCGACGATGGGGCTTGTGTACTGGGCCTACAGTGCAATCAGTCACATGAATTTCTCCAAGGGGCGCGTACTGCGTCTCAAGGGGCGCGCTCGCGTGGCCCGTCGAGCCCTGGGCGACGGCTGGGCCGACGACGCCACTCCAGACATCGAGGGGCTCACGCCCTGGCAGCGGACCGTGCTGGGGGAGGCCTGGCTGTACTCCGCGGGCATGGAGCACGCGTCGGTTCCAGCCTTCGCGAAGCTGTCGCTCAAGCTCTCCGCCATGGGCGCGCCCTCGGAGCTGCTGGAGGCGTGTCACCTGGCGGCCCTGGATGAAGTCCGTCATGCCCGGCGGTGTTTCGCGCTCGCCCGGGCCTACTCGGGCCTGCCCTGGAGCGCGGGAATGATTCCGGAGCTGAGCCAGGACCGTCCCCAGCGTCCCAGTCCGGCCGAAGGTGACGACTGGTCGCGGCTGGTGCGCGGGTCGTTGCTGGATGGATGTCTGGGGGAAGGGCTTGCCGCCAGCGTCGCCGCTGAAGTGTCAAGGCGGGCCAGCGACCCAGTCATTCGTGAGACCCTGGCGGTCATCGCCGAGGATGAGGGACGGCACGCGGAGCTGGCCTGGGATGTCATTGCCTTCGCCCTGGAGCGGGGCGGCGGCACGGCGAAGCAGGCACTGCGTCAGGCATTGGACGCGCTGGAGACACAACGCTCGCCCTCGCTCCCCAGCATCCCGGGCGTCGATGAGGCCTTCCTCGCACGCAACGGTGTGTTGCCCCAGGCGGAGCTGGGACGGCTGATGGAGGAATGCATCCAGCGAACGCGGGCGCGAGCCTCATCATCCTGAGCTACAGCACGACCATGGTCGTGGCCCAGTTGCCGGCGCCCGTCGCGGTCATGCCTGGCACCTATTTCCTGACGGTGACCGCCATGGACCTGCGGGTGCGGTCGCGGAGTCCTCGGGCAGGAGCAATGCCGCTAAATCGTTCGCGGGTCCCGCCTACGCCTCATTCAACGACATCTACCTGCTCTACACCGTGCCCTTTGGGAGGACCTTCGTCGTCACGGAGATCATCGTCTCGACTGCCTATTGTTGCAGCCAGATGACAATGATCGTGCCAGCCATGAGAGGAGGCGCCTCCGCGCACAGAGCAACACGGCCAGAGCTGGCATCGTGAAGAAACCCCTCCTGGGTGAGTTGATATACCGGGAGCCGTTGCTCTTGTTGGAACGCCTCCAGCTTCTTTCTTGCACGGAGTGTCAGGGATTTGGCTTGCTTGGCCGTCACGGCGTTCTTGAGACGTATGGGGCGCCCCGTGCGGCGGTCGTAAGTCTCGCAGGAGAGGCTGTTGTTGGCATGTGCGCCACCTGAGTATTCTGAGTAGCCTGTGTAGATGGAGACGAAGTGGTCGCTTGAGTGAGCAAGTTTGACCACGCGCTGCAAGCTGCCCTCTCCATTCAGAATCCTCTTTTCGTCACGGGTGGGGGCCAGGGAGATCAGTTCGCGTCCGGTGCGGAGATCCCGCAGTCCGTCCAGGCAGGATTGCCCCTCGCAATGGCTCATGACCGCGATGTTGTCTGTTCTCTCCCGCAGCCCATCAGCGGGTTGCGAACGCTCACGCACCATGGCTGTGCTGGGGAAAGGACTGGGAGGCGTGGGAGCAACCTCTTCGAGACTCAAGAGTCTCACGTCGGCAGGAGGGGCGGGGGCGCCTGCATCCGCTGGAGGTGGAGAGGGCTCCGGCATGGATCCCATCTCCGTGCTTGGGTTCTCCGCGGTCATCGGGAGCCCCGCATCCATGACGGCGTCAATTGTCTGGGGACCTGCGCTTTGAACCATCCCGGATGGGGGTTGACTGCATCCAATGAGCCAAGCAGCCATCCCCACGACGGCGACGCGGAACGTATGTTGCTTGAGTTGGTGCGAGTGTCTCATTTGGTTCCTACCTTGAGAAATCCCGTCCCCCCAACGCGCCCCATGACGTCTTGCTTGTATGCGCGGGCAGTGGGGCCGTCTCCGTTGAATGCACGAACAGCTTCTGGCCACGTGCGAATTCCAGTGTTCAAAGACATGTATTTGTGGAAGAGCCAGCGAGTGCCTGCTCGAATCCAGAATGCATAGTCTTCATGCAGATCCTTCCCCGGGGTGCCCATGAAATTCCTGTTGGTGGTATCGCGGTATGTGAAGAATTCCTGCATTGCCTTGAAGATGGCTCCCCTGTTCCACGCGTAGAGTTCAGGCTGTGTTTTTCCGTTCTTGCGATTCTCCTTTTCGATTTCGGAGAGTCTGTAGTTGCTGTAGATGGTGGGTGCCATCTCATTTATCATGATGAGTTGCTGCTCCGCGGAGCTGTCGACCGACTGCATGATGTTGAAGCGGGATTTGACTGGATGTGTCTTTCCTCCGTTCCATATGTAAGGGGGAAGCTCCAGGTTCGGGCCGAAAGTCCCCATTCGGGATTCTCGGAAGATCATTGATTTGACAATGTTTGGATTGAGATTTTTGTCGGGTTTGATTTTTGATTCGTAGTGTTTGATCCAGGTGCTGATTTCTTGATCGAAGCGATTGTACATCGTTTCTTGAACAAGCATCTGGCTGAGTGTGTACTCGGTGTTGGAGAGGGCTCCCTCGCGTCTCCTTAGTTCCTGCTGAAGCGGCTGGAGTTGCTTCTCCCAATAGTTGTGATTTTTGGCGTACTTGCTTTCGTCCTTGTGCCAGCTGTCGAGTGCGAGTTTCTGTTCGTTTACTTGTTTCTGGCGCTTCTCTACTTGGGCCTGTTGCTCCTGCAGGCCGACGATATATTGCTGTATTTCAGGCACCGTTGTCGTTGCTGGGGTCAGAATGTACTTCGGTACGGCGATGGTGCCTTTATTGAACGAACGCTTGTCGCTGACGGACACATTAGGGGCCGTCGGCGGCCAATCGACAACTTCCACGATGGTGCCCAGGGGGAGCTTGGCCCATGCAGTATGTAGTTTAAATTTAAGGCCTTTCATTTCCACAGCCACGTCGTCCACGGTGATCATGGCATCTTCCTTGGGCAGGGGGGCGGCCCTGAGGATAGTCGAAGTGGTAGAGGGGAATACCAGTCTGTGGCCAGAGTTGCTTGTTCTTGCAAGTGCACGAGTCTGGGGGCCGCCTCACCAGGTTCCACCAGTACCGCCCCCAGCTGTACGTCCTTGCCAGGTTCACGTGATTCCAATGCACCGCGCCTGCGCCTGCGCCTGTCCCGGCTCCAGCGCGACGACCGAGTTCCGCTTCCCGTTAGCGTGATGCCCCGGCGGTGGGGGGCTTCACGCCGTGCCGAACCGTTCCAAGACCGTCCTCATCAAGATGCGGCCCGTGATGGATGGGGATGAGGTGTCAGCCCAGCGTCAGCAGCGCGCCGCAGACCATCATCCCCACGCCCACGACGAGCTTCCATGACATGGGCTCTCCCAGCAGGCCCCACGCCAGCACGAGCGTGAGGGCCAGGCTGAGCTTGTCGATGGGCGCCACCCGCGAGGCGGGAGCGAGCTGGAGCGCGCGGAAGTAGGCCAGCCACGATAGGCCCGTGGCCACGCCGGAGAGCGCGAGGAAGAGGAGCGTGCGGCGGCTGAGGGAGGGAAGGGCGGCGCCCTCTCCCCGGGCCAGCGCGAGCGTCCAGGCGAAGACGAGCACCACCACGGTGCGCAGGGCGGTGGCGAGCGTGGACGGCACTCCCTCCACTCCCACCTTTCCCAGAATGGCGGTCAGCGCGGCGAAACCCGCGGCGGCCAGGGCGTAGATCCACCACGTCATGTGTGTGACTCCAGGGGCAGCGGCATGGACGCCGAAAGCAGAAGCCCAGCAACCCGGTGGGGTTGCTGGGCCTCTGTACATCCACTTCCTGGCGGAGGACTACCGGACGACGGTCAGCGCCGTGTCATCGATGAAGAAGCTCGTCTGCAGCGACGAGTCCTCCGTGCCGTTGAAGTAGATGCGGACGGTCTGGCCCTTGTACGCATCCAGGCTGAACGTCCGCTGAACGTAGGCCGTGCCCTTGTCCAGGTTGCTGTACGTGGCCAGCGTCGCCAGCACCGTGCCCGCGCTGTTGCGGACCTGGACGGCCAGCTTGTCGTAGGCCGTCGTGGTCGTCGTCTCCGCCGTGGTGATGCGCGCCCAGAAGGTGAACGTGGCGCTGCACGCCGTGGCGGGGATGGTGACGTCCTGGTAGGCGAACTCGGTGCGCGTGCTGCCGTAGCCGTTCATGTAGGCCTTGTACGTGCCCGTGCGCGGCGCGCTGCCGGACGTGGTGCCGTCGATGACGCCGGACGACGTGGTCCAGCCCGTGTTGCCGCTCTCGAAGCCCGCGTTGGCGAGGAGCTGCTCGGTGATGGAGCAGCTGCCCGTGCCGTTGTTCACCGTCACCGACACCGTGGAGGACGTGCCCACGTTGTTCGCCGCGTCATACGCCTTCGTGGTCAGCGCGTAGGTGCCGTTGGCCACCGTCGCCGTGTTCCACGAGATGCTGTACGGCGAGGCCGTCGCCGTGCCCAGCAGGGTGGCGCCCGCGAAGAACTCCACGCGCGCCACGCCCACGTTGTCGGTGGCGTTGGCGCTCAGGCTCGCGGTGCCGCTCAGCGTGGCGCCGCCCGCGGGCGAGGTGATGGACGTCGTAGGCGGGGTGGTGTCACTGCCCCCGCCGCTGGTGATGAAGAGCGTGTACAGCAGCTTGTTGGGAGAACCGGTCCCCGGGCTGGTGACCTTGTTCGGCGTGGAGTTGTTCACCAGCGCGTCACGCACCTGCGCGGGCGTCGCGGTGGGGTTCGCGCTCAGGTAGAGCGCCGCGGCGCCGGCCACGTGCGGCGACGCCATGGACGTGCCGCTCATGGACGTGCTGGACGAGTTGCCGGAGTTCGACGCGGAGGTGATGCTCGAGCCCGGCGCGAAGATGTCCACGCACGTCCCGTAGTTGGAGAACGACGAGCGGGCATCGCTGCTGGTGGTGGAGCCCACGGTGATGGCGTTGGGCGTGCGGGCCGGCGAGTAGTTGCAGGCGTTGGCGCTGTCATTGCCGGCGGCGACCACCGTGGTGACGCCCGCGGCGATCAGCCGCTCCGTCGCGTCGTCGATGGCCTGGATGCCCACATCGCCCAGGCTCATGTTGGCGACCGCGGGCTTGACGTGATTGGCCGCCACCCAGTCGATACCGCCAATGACCTGCGCGTCGTTGCCGTAGCCCGTGCAGTCCAGCACGCGCACGCCGTGGAGGGTGACCTTCTTCGCCACGCCCCAGGTCGTGCCGCCCACCGTGCCCGACACGTGCGTGCCGTGGCCGTGGCAGTCAGACGGGTCGCTGTCGTTGTCGATGAAGTCGTAGCCGTTGCCGATGCGGCCGGTGAACTCGGTGTGGGTCTGCCGGATGCCGGTGTCGATGACGTACGCGTGCACGCCGGTGCCGTCGACGTTGTACGTGTAGGAGCTGTTGCGCGGCAGGTCCCGCTGGTCGATGCGGTCGATGCCCCAGGTCGCGCCGGTCTGCGTCGCGGACACGTGGATGAGGCCGTTCTCCTGCACGTACGCCACGCGCGGGTCGGACAGGAGGCGGCGGGCCTCGGCCTCGCTCATGTTCGCCAGGAAGCCGTGGATGGAGTGCTCATAGGTCCGCAGTACCCGGCCGCCGCCGAGGGACGTCAACTCCCGGGCGATGTTCGCCGCTCCCTGCTGCCGGACCTCCTGCGTCGAGTCGCGCAGGACCACGATGTACTCGTTGGGGATGGCCCGCTCGCGGCGGATCATCTGCGCCGTCTGACCGATCTGCTCGCCGTCGGACTCCGGGCCCTCCGGCATCGGGCCGCACGCCGCGGCCAGAAGGGAGATGGCGCTCACCGCCTGGGTCAGTTTCAGTTTCATTCGGCCTCTCAGGGAACGTGCGGGCACCGGATCGGAAGCCCTCGCACAAGCCGTGAAATTAGCTATTCTTGAAAAACTGGTCAATGCGGCTTTCGGTGTCGCGGCCCCGTGTGTGTTTGCCAGGCATCGTCTGGGGCCGCGCGAGGCGGCGCGAGCTGCCACACTGTGCTGCTCATCGGTGCGCCCACGGGGAGGCATGACCATGGATGACGGCGTTTTTCTCGAACGATTCTCACGAGGGGAGCTGAGCGGGTTCGCCCATCTCGACCATGTGCGGGTGGTCTACCTCTACACGCTCAGGGCGGGGCGTGATGCGGCCGTCGAGCTCACCCGCGCGGGCCTGCGGGCGCTGACGGGCCGGCTCGGAGTGCCGGAGAAGTACCACGAGACCATGACGGTCGCGTGGGTCCGGCTCGTCAGCGAGCGGGCCGCGGCCGAACCGGGCAGGGACTTCAGCGCGTTCGTGGAAGACAACCCACGCTTCCAGCGCAAGGACCTCCTCGAGGACTACTACTCCCCCGAGGTCCTCTTCGGCGCCGAGGCGCGGGGCCGGTTCGTCGAGCCGGACCTGCGACCGCTCCCGGGAGAGCGGCTACCGGCTGGCCTCTGAATGGAAGGGCCCCGTGGCGCCGCACACCGTCCCCTCCATCGTCTGCGGACGGCGCTGGGGAAAGGAGGGCGACCCCCGGGCCGGCTTCCATGAGTCCCGGTACGCCGCGGAGCCTTGGGGCCCCGAGTTCGACGGCCTCTCCAGCGCGCACCGGTTTGGCGAGCTGTTGCACGGGCTGTACCGCCTCCAGCCCCAGGGCCCACCCATGCCAGAGCGGGTCATCCGACTGGAGGACTGGGGCGTCTGGTGGCGCGACGGCGGGTCCTGAGTTCCTTGCATTGAGCGAGCGTTCATTCAAAGATTGGGGGCATGCCTCGTACGGCTGACGCCAATGCAGTCCTCCGGGAGAAGACGCGGGAGCGCGTGCTCCAGGCCGCGGTGCGGCTCTTCTCCCGGCACGGCTTTGATGGGACCTCTGTCCGCGCGCTCGCGCAGGAGGCGGACATCGCCGTGGGGCTGCTCTATTCGCACTTCGAATCGAAGGAGGCGGTGCTTTCGGCGCTGATGCAGTCGTCGATGCTGGACGTCGCGCACACGCTGGAGGCCGCGGACCTCGAGCCCACCGCGCGGGGCTTCGTCACGGTCCTGCTCACGTCCGCCGTGGAGATGATGGACGCGCACCGGGACCTCTGGCGGCTGAGCCAGGGCCTGCGTCACCAACCGGAGGTGCTGGCGCGGCTGAAGCTGCCGTTTGAGCACTTCCTGGGGGCCACGCACCAGCGGCTGAAAGCGGCACTGGCGGCGCGTGGAGTGCCGGAGGCTGACATCGAAGCGCGGGTGCTCTTCGCCTTGGTGGAGGGCATCTCCCAGCAGTACGTGCAGCACGAAGGCGGCTACCCCGCCGCCGCGGTGATCCGCGCCGCGGCCCGAAGGTGGCCCGCGACTCCCTCACGCAAGCGAAAGGCAGACACCCCATGAAGCGGCTGAAGGTTCCAGGCGGTGAGATGGCGTGGCATGAGGAAGGGCAGGGCACGCCGGTGGTGCTGGTGCATGGGACGCCTTCGTCGTCGCGCGAGTGGCGGGACGTGGCCCGGCGGCTCTCGCCGTCATACCGCGTGCTCGCGCCAGAGCACCTGGGCTTCGGTGACAGCGAAAGGCCCGGGGACTGGCGCACCTATTCACTGCCCTGGCACGTGGAGAACCTGCGCGCGTGGTTCGACCAGATGGCGCTGGGGCCGTTCCACCTGGTGGTGCATGACTTCGGCGGGCCCATCGCGCTGCCGCTCGCCATCGCGGCGCCGGAGCGGGTGCTGAGCCTCACCGTGGTGCAGAGCTGGCTGTGGGACCTGAAGGGCCCCAACGTCGACAACGCGCTGATGCGGTGGCTGTATTTGTCCTGGAACTTCTCCGCGCGGACGCTGGTGAAGATGTCCTGGGGGCGCCGCACGAAGCTGACGCGGGAGCTGCACCAGTCCTTCCTGTCGCGGTTCCCGGACCGGGCGTCGCGGATGGGGACCTGGGGCTTCGCGCGCTCCATCTCCCACGAAGGCCCGTGGATGGACGAACAGGGGCAGGGCCTGGACCGGCTCGCGGACGTTCCATCGCTGGTCGTCTGGGGTAGGGCGGACAAGCTCGTGAAGCCCGAGCACCTGTCACGGTGGAAGCAGGTGCTGCCCCGGGCGCGAGTGCTGGAGCTGGAGGACGTGGGACACTTCCCGCAACTGGAAGCGCCTGACGCGGTGGGTGCCGCGCTGCTGGAGCAACTGGCCCGTGTGGGTCAGCCCCGCTCCATTGACGCCGTGTCGCCAGCGCCCGTTTGATCGTCGGCGCCCGCTGCTTCCCCCCAGGAGTCACCCCGTGCCTCATCCCAATGCCGAGACGGCGCTGGACATGCTGGAGTACTGCCGCTTCGCCTACAAGGCGTACGCCCAGGGCTGTGTCTATCCGATGGATCCGTTCTACGAGTCCCACGGAGCCGGGATGTGGCAGGGCGCGAGGGATCGCGTCCTGGCCCAGGTGCACAGGCTGCTCGGCAGCGAAGAGGACATCCACAAGTTCGACCCCATCGAATACGACCTGAGGACGCCGCCGAACCCCCGGAGCGGGGTCGTGTACCGGGGCGGCACGGGCGCCGCTCCGTACATCCTGTTCCAGCCTCGGGAGCTGGACCGCTCCATCTCCTTCTCGAAGGGCGTGGACCTGGACGGGGAGGACATCCCCATCAAGGTCCAGGAACTCTTCGGGGAGCGGACGCTGCTGGGCCTGGAGCACTCCGAGGCGAGTGGCTCGAAGCGGTGCTGCTACTTCCAGGGCAAGACGGGCATGACGCAGACGCACCCCACGGCGGGCTGGCCCAGCTGGATGGGCGCCGCCATCTACGACCCCGACCTCGAGCGGCTGACGGTGGTCTTTCGCGGCAGCCGGAGCGGAAGCGGTGGGCGTGCGCTGGGGCAGGCGCTGATCAACAGCGCGGGCAGCCCGGACTGGGTCACCGACATGAACCACCTGAAGGAGGCGAAGGTCGGCCGGTTCAGCAACGCGAAGCTCTCAGCCGGCTTCTGGTACGCCTACGCGAGCTGCCAGGAATCCCTGGCCGCGGCCTGCCTGGAGGCAATGCACGGCCGCGTTCCTCGGGAGATCGTCTTCACCGGCCACAGCCTGGGCGGCGCGCTCGCACAGTGCGCCTACCTGGACCTGGCGGGTGGTGAGCTCCTGGCGAAGGTCTACGCGAAGATCAAGAGCCGGGTGAACGTCTGCTGCTACGCCATCTCCGCGCCGCCCGTCGTGCTGGGGGAGAAGTCGAAGGAGAAGCTGGAGCTGCACATCGGCGGGCCAGCGCAGGTGTTCCACTACTTCTCGCCGTACGACGCCGTGCACAACAGCAAGAAGGTGAAGACCTCCGGGGTGACGGCCGTGAACTCGGTCGTGGGCGTGTTCACGCATCCGCTCACGTCACCGTGCCATCTGGGAGTGGAGATTCCCCTGAAGGATTGCACGCTGGCCTTCCCGGACGCGCATGAGCCGGAGGAGGTGCGCAAGGGGCTCGTCGGGCTCATCCGGAAGGAGAGCAGGATGGGCCTGCCCGCGGACCCGGGCTTCTGGCCCACGTTCGACTTCAATCCCACCGGGGCATGGGGGGCGTCGGTGCGGCCGGGTGGGGATTGGGCCGCGGAGGCGCTCGCGGCGCATCTGAAGATCGCGCTCATCACCAGTGTCTCGGAAGAGCGGGCGCGGGTGCGCGCGCGGCTCTGGGCGGACGTGGTCAAGGGCAGTGGGAAGAAGAAGGCCGACTACGAGGTCTTGGACGACACGGATGGGGCCTCGTTCGATGCCTTCGCGGATGCGTGTGGCCTGGTGTCGGAGCTGAGCAATCCCTTCACGGACAACCGCTCACGCAACAAGACGCAGCTGCGGGCCCTGCGCAACGAGATGATCAAATCCTACCAGGGGGCCTCGGGCCACAAGGCCTCCTCCAGTGTCTACTTCGTCATGCTTCAGTACCTGACCGCCGCGCAGTACGGGCTGGACATCGTCTGAGTCGGGGTCCCAGGGTCGGAGGCATCACTTCCGGTTCGCGCAGAAAGGGGCGTCGAAGGTTCCCGACAAACCTGTCGTCATTCCGTCGGATTTATCCTGGACCTGGACATCGAAGCTTCCAACGAGGCGGTCCGTCGTAGCGGTCGTCAGGTGGATGCTCCCGCTGGTGGCCACCGCGAGGGTCTCCGTTCCTCCGTCCGTGAGACTCCGCTGGATCTGGACGAACCCGGGGCCGGTGGCGGGGCCGACCTCGAATGTCCCTGCCGCAGGGGGGCCGAGGACCCAGACCGACACGAAGCGGGACGGCGGAAGGACATAGCCGGCGTCCGCGGGGGTCGTGCAGAGCCCGGAGAAGTCGTTGTCGGCCAGCACGGCAATCGAGAAAGAGGTCCCGCCGTCGGGGCTGCGCGGCAGGAGTTCGCCGGACCAGGTCACCGGGAAGGCCTTGTCGCCCTGCAAGGACCCCACGCCCTCCGTCTGTTCCGACTTGGATCCGCAGGCAGGAAGGAAGAGCAATCCGATGACGGGAAGGAGGTTCAAGCGCATGGGGCGTCCTCGAGGAGCGGGTGGGGCGTTCTGGGGATTCTATGTGAGCAGTGGGAATCCAATCCGGCCATTGTACCGGGGCCAGGGGCACGCCCTCCGGCCCTCGCTACGGCTCACCGCGGCGAACGTCGCGGACTCGCGGGCCGGGACGTGGGCATTCAGGCGCAGCCGCCCAGTGCCTTCTTCATCGCGGCCAGGCCTTCGTCGATCATCGGTCCGATGACGGCGCTCGCCTCGTGAGGAAGGAAATCGGCGGTCCAGACGACCCGGCTCCCCGTGCCCTCCGCGTGGACCTGGACCGCTCCATTGTAGTGGGTCATCGGGCCACCCTCCGCGCCCCACACGAGACGCCGTCCCTCGTCATCGACCGTCACGATGGGCTCCCTGACGACCATCCCGTTGCCGAAGGTGACCACGCGCGCTCCTGGCTCAAGACGTGTGTCGACAACGAAGCCTGGAACCAGTCGCGTGTGAAGCGCGCCAATGTCGCGGATCGCATCCCATACCGACTCGGGCGTGGCGCTCGTCGTGATGTCCTTGCGAATTGAAGCCATGGTGTGTGCTCGTGTTGTGTTGGAGTTGGAGACAGGGTTCAACGCGTGTGCATGCGGCTGGATGCGCTCAAGGTGAGGCACACGGCTTCGACACTTCTAGGAGCTGGCCGCCATCTTCTCTTGGAGAATCTTGCGGTCCCCGCGCGATGCCTTCCGGAACGCGCGTGGCGAGACGCCCGCCGCGCGGCCGAATGTGCGCACGAAGTTCGACAGGTCACCAAAGCCCACGTCGTACGCGATGCGAGCGATGGGGGCATCCGTCGCGAGCAGGCGCGCCGCCTGTCGAAGGCGCATGCGCACCAGGTATTGGTGCGGCGTGACGCCCAGCACGCCGCGGAAGACGCGGAGGAAATGGAACGGGCTCAAGCCGACCTTCGCCGCGAGTTCTTCGAGCGTCAGTGGCTCCTCCGCCTGCGCGTCGAGGAGGAGCGCGGCCTCAACGGCCCTCCGGCGATCCCGCGCGTGCATCCGCAAGGGGGCCTCGCGCCTCCCGGAGACGGTGCTCGCGAAGCGAGCCGCGAACGCGAGCGCCACCTCATCCAGGCCCAGGTTCGTCCTGCCCTCGGCCGTCTGCTGCGCGAGCTCGCCGAGCATCACCAGGGCGGGGACCGGGGGCATGGCGCCCACACGCCACACGTCCAGGGAGGCTCCTAGCGAATCCACGAGCGCGTCGGAGAGCTGGAACGACAGACACTCATCGCCCGCGAGATGGTGCTCATGGGTGCAATGGAACGCGTCTCCCTCGTACCCGACGAGCGTTGCTCCGGCCACGAGCTCATGCTCCGCGCCGCGGGAGTGGTAGCCAAAGCTCCCCCACCGGACATACGAAACGGAGAAGGCCGCATGCCGCTCCTCGAACTGGCGTTCGCCCGGCTTCGCGTCGCACCGGCAGTCCACCACGGCGAGGGAGCGCGAACGGTGCAGGAGGGTGGTGCGCATCCGCGCTGGCTAGCAGGCGCCGAGCGGGAAGACTTGGAGAATCTTGCTCAGCGCCCCAGCAGCTCAGAAGGCGGGGATGACCGCGCCGCTGTAGGTGGCGTCGATGGAGCGGCGCACCTCGTCGGACTGGAGCGCCTTCACCAACGCGCGGATCTCCGGACGGGCTTCGTCTCCCTTTCGGACCGCGAGCACGTTCGCGCGCGGATTGCGCGTCGCGGACGAGCATCAGCGATGGAGGTAGTCGAGCCCGCGAGTGCTCTCAACCCAGGCCTTGGGCGACGGCGTGCCCGCCTCCCGCTCTGAACCTGTCCGGCAGTCGGACAGGTTGAAGCGTGACGCTCGCAGGGCCTGCACCACCACGTGCCCCGCGTGCACCTCCAGCGTGTCGCCCGCACCGAGCACGTGGTCGCGCGGGTCGCCTTCGAACGTGAGCCACACCTGTCCCTCTTCGCAGACGAGCCACCGGGACGGGCCGCGCAGGCGCCTGCTCCACAGGCTGCCTTCCGGCAGGCTCACCCGTTCCTGGCAGTCCTCGGACGCCGGGCCTCCTCGCAGGCGCATGGCCAGCGAGCGCAGCCAGGGGGGATTCAGCAACGTGAAAGGGTCCACCATCTCGGTCCTCCGTGATGGACCCACCATGCGTCCGGAGGCTCGACCAGAACAGATGCAGGAAATTCGAATTGTGACCGGTACAGTTCCAGGACGGAGAACTGTGCTGTTCGTGGCGCCGTGAAGCTGTACCTGGGCAGTCGGAGCGCCGGGCGCTATTCGTCGAGGACTGAAGGAGGACGTTCCATGGGCGCACGTGCGCAATCCCTGAAGCTCTATGAGCGCGTGGCGGAGCGGCTGAAGGACGCCATCGCCGCGGGCACGCTCCGCCCCGGTGAGCGGCTGCCCTCCGTGCGGCAGCTGAGCGCCCGTGAGCGGGTGAGCGTCTCCACCGTGCTCCAGGCCTACCTGCACCTGGAGTCCCAGGGGCTCATCGAGACGCGGCCCCAGTCCGGCCACTACGTGCGCGAACGCGAGCGGCTCCGCCTCGCCGAGCCTCCGGTGTCCCGGCCGCCCGCTTCCGCGACGCCTGTCACCGTCAGCGACCTGGTGTCGCATCTGTACCGGTCGTCACGGGAGCCGCGCGTCGTGCAGCTGGGGACCGCGTGGCCTGCGCCGGAGCTGCTTCCCACGCGGCGCCTGTCCCGGGAGCTGGGATTGCTCGCGCGGGAGCGACAGGCCGAGGGCGTGATGTACGACGTGCCTCCCGGTTCGAAGCTGCTGCGACAGCAGCTGGCGAAGCGCTCGCTGGAGTGGGGCTGCTCGCTGGGGGCCGATGACTTCGTCACCACCAGCGGGGCCTCCGAAGCGGTGCACCTGTGCCTCGTCGCGGCCGCGCGCAAGGGCGACACCATCGCCATCGAGTCTCCCGCCTACTACGGCACGCTGCTCGCCATCGAGTCGCTGGGCCTCAAGGCGCTGGAGATTCCTTGCCATCCCCGCCATGGCATGGAGCTGGACGCGCTGGAGTCCGCGCTGGAGCGGCGGCGCGTGGCCGCGGTGCTGGTGGTCCCCAGCTTCAGCAACCCGGTGGGCAGCTGCATGCCGGAGGCAAACCGGCGCCGGCTGGTGGAGCTGGTGACCGCGCACGACGTGCCGCTCATCGAAGACGACATCTACGGTGACCTGCACTTCGGCCCGGAGCGTCCCCGTCCCTGCAAGGCTTTCGATACGCGCGGGCAGGTGCTGCTGTGTGGTTCGTTCTCCAAGACGATCGCCCCGGGCTTCCGCGTGGGCTACGTGGCCCCGGGCCGGTTCCGGGAGCGCGTGGAGTTGCTCAAGTTCGCGCACACCGTGGCGTCACCGCTGCTGACCCAGGAGGCGGTCGCGCGCTTCCTGGAGAACGGCGGCTATGACAGACACCTGCGCGCCCTGCGCCGCAACCTCGCCTCGCAGGTGGAGCACGTGGCCCGCGCCGTCGCCGAGCACTTTCCCGCGGGCACGCGCGTGGCCCTGCCCTCGGGAGGGCTGCTGCTGTGGGTGCAGTTGCCTCCGTCGGTGGATGCCCACGCGCTCAACGCGCGGGCACTGGAGACGGGCATCAGCATCGCGCCCGGATCCATCTTCTCCGCGCGGCCGGACTCCTACCGGAACTTCATCCGGCTGAGCTGTGGCCAGCCCTGGACGCCGCGCATCGAGGCCGCTGTCGCTACTCTGGGGAGCCTTGCCTCCGGACTTGCTAGCGCGTCGCGACGATGAACAGCCGGGGGAAGGGCAGCAGGACCGTCCCGTCGGGCAGGGCCGGGTACGCCTGGGCAATCCCTGCCTGGTAGCGGGCGAGGAAGTCTGTCTTCTCCCCCGCGTCGAGCGGTTCGAGGAAGGGCCGGAGCCCTGAACCCTTGAACCACTCCACCACGGCGCCGGCGCCTCCGGTCAGCGGGTGGAAGTAGGTCGTGCGCCAGACGTCCACCGTGGTGGCTCCGGCCTCGCGCAGCGTGCGGAAGTACCAGTCGGCGTCATGGCGCTCGGTCCGGGCGCTCGCGGCTCCCTTCAGCTTGTCCGCCCAGGGACCCGCGCTGGCGGTCTCCCGCATCAGCCGGTGGGACGGCTCCTCCAGGTTGTCCGGCATCTGCACCGCGAGGCTTCCCCCCGGCGTCAGCTTGTGGAGGAGCGCGGGCAGCAGCGTGGCGTGGTCCGGCACCCACTGCAGCACCGCGTTCGCCAGGATGGCGTCGTAGGGGCCCGGGTCGCTCCAGGTCGCGATGTCTCCCAGGTCGAACCGCACGTCCGGCAGGCGCTTGCGCGCCGCGGCGAGCATGTCCGGGGAGCTGTCCATTCCGGTGACGGCGGCCATGGGGAAGCGGGCGCGCAGCAGCTCCGTGGAGTTGCCGGGGCCGCAGCCGATGTCCGCCGCGCGCTTCACGTCGGCCGTGGGGACTCGTGCGAGCAGGTCCCGGATGGGACGGTTCCGTTCGTCCTCGAAGCGCGTGTACTGCGCGGCTGACCAGTCCATGGGCATCCCCTTTTTCTTGGGAACCTACCGCGTCATGGCGGTGTCATGGGGAGTCCATGTCTTGGCGGGCATGCGCCTGCCATTCGCGGATGGGTTAGCGTTCAATCATGCGCCTTTATCGTGCTTCTGCTGTCGTGTTGCTGATGGGGGTCCTCGCCTCGGGATGCAAACGGGGCGCGGACGTGGCTCCTCCTCCCAAGGCCGCCGCCCCGAGTGAAACACCCGCGCCCTTCATCCAGGCGGGGCTGGTGTCCCCCGCCACCGTCGCGGGACAACCGGACACGGGGGAGGTGGACCTCGCGGCGCTGCGCGATTCCGTGGCGGATCCGAAGGTTCTGTCCGAAGAGGAGGTCGCGGCGCTCTCGCCAGCCGCCGCCCGTCCACCGAGGAACCGTGCGCTCGCGGACGCAACCGCTCCGCCGAGCTCGCGTGCCCTCGCGGCCCCCGGGCTGGGGGAATCGGAGGTGTTGGATGACACGACGGGCGAGGACATGGCGCGTCTCCAGATGCGCCGGCGTTCGGAGGAGCGTGAACGGCCCGCGGCCGCGCCCGCCGCACGGGCCCCCGCTGAGCCGGAAGCGGATGGAGTCGAGGGCGGTGTGGCCGGCGGTGTCGTCGGAGGCGTTGTTGGAAACATGTTCGGAGCGTCGCCCCCCTCGGGCGCGCCCCCTCCTTCGGAGCAGCGCCGCCGTGAGATCATCCAGATCATCAAGGGCAGCGGTGGCGGTGGCGGTGGCAGATCCGCTGGCGGCTTCGGCTCCGGTTCTGGGGCGATGCCCGCGAAGAAGCAGGCCGCCAAGGAGGATGCCCCGAAGCCCGTGCTGCCTCGCGTGGAGGCCGCGCCTCGCGCCGCCAAGGTGCTGGTGATGGGGGATGACGGCCGCTATCAGCCCCTCAAGGCCCGCTCCGTGCGCGTCGTCACGTACATCCAGGGCTCCCGCGCGCGGACCGTGGTCGATCACCTCTTCGAGAACGACTCCGGCCGCAGCCTCGAAGGCACGTTCTATTACCCGCTCCCTGGCGGCGCGACGGTGGCGGGCTTCGCGCTGTACTCGGGGGCGGTGACGGTGGACTCTCCCTCGCTGTTCCAGTCGCCGGACCTGCTGCCTCCGCTGGGGGATGACTCGGAGGAGCTGGAGCGGCTCGCGGCCTCCGCGCCGCCCTCGCCCCGTGGCGCGAAGCGCTCCTGGGGCGACATCCAGGAGGCCCGCGTCGTGGAGCAGAAGCGCGCGCGGGAGGTGTACGAGGACGTCGTGCGCCGCAACGTGGACCCCGCGCTGCTCGAATGGTCGGGCGCGTCCACCTTCAGCGCCCGCGTCTTCCCCCTGCCTCCGAAGTCCCTCAAGCGCGTCGTCATCGCGTATGAGCAGACGCTCCTCTTTGACGGAACCCACCTGCGCTACACGTGGCCGCTGCCTCCGGGCGCGGGCAAGGAGCTGCGCGTCACCGCCCGCGTCCACGTGGATCCCAACCAGGCCTCGCAGATCCTCGTGCAGCCAGAGGGGGTGGTCACGAAGCGCAGCAAGCTGGACGCCTGGTGGGTTCAGGACCTTCCCAATCTCGCCGGGGACGGCGCGCTGAGCGTGGCCCTGGCGCCCCGCGGGAAGGACGCGGACGTGCTGGTGGGCGCGGACGACGCGGGACTTCCGGGCCGCGCCTTCCACGCGCGGGTGCGGCTGCCGGAGCGGCTCACCTCTGGCGCGGAGGGGCCTCCCACGGGCCGCGCGGTGCTGGTGGTGGACACCTCGCTGTCCGCCGAGGACGGCAACGCCTGGGCCATCCAGGCGGCCACGCTGCGCGCCCTCCTGGAGAAGGACGCGACGTTGAAGGAGTACGCGGTGCTCCTCTTCGACGTGCGTCCGCGCTGGCTGCACGGGCCGGGCTTCCGTCCGAACGACGCGGCGAACCGCCAGGCCAGCTTCGCGGAGCTGGAGCGCGTCTTCCTGGAGGGCGCGTCACACGTGGACGGCGCCTTGGATGAACTGGACCGGGCCGGGCGTGAGTGGCTCAAGCCTTCCTCCGCCGGGGAGCGCGTGACCGCCTTCCTGCTCTCCGACGGCAACGTCACGTGGGGGCAGAGCCGCGTGGACGCGCTCCTCTCCCGGCACCCGTGCGTGGAGTCCCTGCGCTGGGTGACGTACCGCTTTGGCGAGGCGGCGGTGAACACGGAGCTCTTCGACGCGCTGGCCCGCTCCAGCGGCGGGCGTGTCGTGAACGTCCTGTCCGCGGCGGAGGTGGATGCCGCGGCGAAGGCGCACCGCGCGGCGTCCGTGGTGCTGTCCCGCGTGTCGGTGGTGGGCGCGGACGTGAAGGACCTGGTGGTGGCGGGCCGGCCCCGGCTCGTCTTCCCCGGGCAGGAGCTTCAGGTGGCGGGGCGGCTGCCGGGCAAGGGCGACGCGGCGCTGGAGGTGGTGACCCAGGCGGGCACCGGGCCCGAGCGCACGCTGCGCATCCCCCTGCCCGTGGACGTGAACAGCGCGTTCGCGCCCCGGGCGTGGGCGGAGCTCTTCGTGTCCCAGCTGGTGTCCCTGGATGACGAGCGATTGGACCGGATGGTGGTGGCGCTCAGCCAGCACTACCGGTTGGCCAACGCCCGCGCCTCCATGCTCGTCCTGGAGTCCGAGGGCGACTACACGCGCTACGCCGTCCGCGACGAGCAGGTGGACCTGCAGAACCTGGAGTCGCTGCGGCGCAGGGAAGAGGACCAGCGCCGCGACAAGCTCCTGGGCATCGCGCTGGACGACGTGCCCGCCGAAGGCCGCGCGGTGGTGGCCCGGCTCGCCGAGCAGAAGGGCCTGCCCGCGCTCCTGCGCCGCCAGCCGCTGAAGGACGCGCCCTACGCGGGCGGTGACGAGCGGCTCCAGGCCGAGCTGGCCTATCGCAAGGCGCGGCGGGAGAACCGCGACGACGTGATGATCTACGAGGCCGTGGCGCGCCGGCGTGCCTTCTCCGGGGACACGTGGGGCGCGGTGCGTGCGCTGTCGTCGCCGGTGGAGCTGCGGCCCCGCGACGCGGAGGCGCTGCGGCTGGTGGGGTATGGCCTGCTGGCGCTGGGGCAGTACCCGGCGGCGGCGGAGCTCTTCGAGCACGTGCGCCTCAGCCGTCCCTTCGAGGCGCAGGCCTTCATGGAGGAGGCGCTCGCGCTGGACGCGGCCGGGCGCTATTCGGAGGCCGCCCGGAACTACGAGATCGTCCTGGCGCGTCCCTGGAAGCGGCACGCCGAGGAGCTGCGGACGGTGGCGAGCTTCCACTACGCCCGGATGCTGGCGGGGCTGGAGCGGCAGCCCCGGCTCGCGGAGGTGGCAGCCGTGCTCAGGGCGCGCCGCGCAGGGCTGCGGGGGCCCGGCGGTGAGGGGATGTTCGCGGATGCGCGGCCCATCGACTACCAGCTCACCACGCACTGGAACTCGGACAGCACGGACATCGACCTGTGGGTCATCGAGCCGGACGGGGAGAAGTGCTTCTACCAGCACAAGCAGACGTCGCTGGGCGGGCAGCTGTACTGGGACATCACGGATGGCCTGGGGCCGGAGCTGTACCACGCGCGGAAGGCGGCGCCGGGGCCGTACCACGTGCTGGTGCACTACTACGGCAACCGCTCGTCGCGGTACGTGGTGCCCACCGCGCTGCTGCTCGTGAGCGACCGCAACGTCTTCACGGCCGACGACGCGGCCCAGCGGCGCTTCCAGGTGCGCATCCTGCCCAACACGAACGCGCGTCTGTTGTTGCGGCGCGAGGAGTTGATCGCGTCGAAGGACCGCGTGACGGCGCAGCCCTCACCGTGAGCTCCGCTCGCGCGGGGACCCCTCCTGCCTGAGCAGCCAGGTGGCGATGGCCTGCTCACAGGCCTCGTGGTGGTCCAGGAAGGCGAAGTGCCCGCTGTCCACCTCGAACCAGGTCGCGCGCCTCCCCAGGCGCGTGGCCACGTCCCTCGTGATGCGCGCGGGCATCATCGTGTCGCGGGTGCCCTGCACGAGCAGGACGGGGACCCGTGGCGCTGGCGCCCGCGCTTCGGCGCCGGAGATCAACACCAGCCCTCGCAGCTCGATGCCAGCAGGCACGGCCCGGCCACCGAGCACGTGCGCGCCCACCGCGCCGTTGGACAGTCCGGCCAGGTACACGCGGCGGATGCCCTGGCTCCGGAGCCAGAGCAGGGTGCGTTCGAGCGTCTTCGCTCCGTCCGCGCTCCACCAGTCTCCCCGGGGACCCACGGACGGGCAGACGGTCCTCGCGGAGATGGCCCGGGCGGCGCGGGCCAGCTGCCAGCAATACACGGTGAAGTTGCCGGCATAGCCATGGAGCATCACCACGGCCGTGTCGGGGCTCGGCTTCCCGGGCGTGATGACCACCGTGTCGAAGGCCTCCGGTGACTGGAGCCCCAGCCATGTGGAGATGGCGGGCGTCGCCACCAGCCCCTCCTCCTGGGCGAGCCGGTCGAACGCGGACTCCAGCGCGGGAATGAACTCCGCCGCGTCCGAGGCGGGAATCCTCCGCGCACGCCAGAGGACGTGGGCCGCGACGAGCGTGCCGTCGCGCTCGTCCACCAGCCGGTTGAGGTAGCGCGTTCCCGGCGCTGGCAGCCGCTCGGTGCGCACCCGCGGGCCATCCGCCCCTGCGAGCCGGACCGTCGCGACCGCGACGAGGAGCCCCAATCCCGCGCGTGTCAGGCCGCCCCGCGTTCGCCAGGGCTTGGTGAGGAGCCCCAGCGAAAGCACCACGCTCCCCACCGCATAGGCCCAGCCCGACGCCGACGCGCCAATGCAGGCCGCCAACACGAAGAGCGCGACGGCGAGAGGGCCCACGAAGAGCCCGAGGACGAAGGCCGCCCTCGCGCGCGGATGTCTCGATGCGTTCATTCCGCGAGCATCGCGGCAGGCTCCGCTTGGAAGTCCTTCTCGCTCCCGAGCGGCTCCACATCACGGGTGAGCGGTCGTTTTCCCGCTCCGTCCAGGGCCTGCTATCGGCTCACGCCCAGGGACGGGCAGAGCTCGTTACAGGTGACGTACTCCGCCGCGCACTGCTGCTGCTCTTCGATGTTCCCCTGCGCCGCGCGCATGCAGAGGCCGTAGAGCTGCCTGCAGGCGTCGTAACAGGACACCTCCTGCGCGGTGGCGTCTGTCGGCGCCTCGGCGTCGGTTCCGCCACAGCCCATCAGGAGTCCGGCGGCCAGGAAGCCGCCAAGGAGGGTCTTTCGCATGGGCTCTTCCCTCGCGCGGTCCGCCGTGCGGCGTGCCCCAACTCCGGCACGCCGCTTCGGCTCACGCCATCACGGGCACTGCGAGATGCAGAACGCGCGGTAGCTGTTGCAGTAGTAGGGGTCGCCGCCGCCGAAGTAACACTGGTAATACTTCTGGTCGCACGCGTCGGTACAGGCGCTCGGGACCGCCATCTCCACAACGCGGTTGGTCTCCTCGGGGCTCATGGGCTCCATCTCCTCGGCGCCGCCGCAGCCCGCAAGCAGTCCAACGGCCATCAGTCCGGCAATGATTGCCACGCGCATTCGCTTCTCCTGGTCTTTGGGGGAAATGGGTGCTGCCCCGCCAGGATAGCGCTGCCTTTCAAAGCAGGACAATGGGCAGGCGTCTCCGGGAAAGCCTCGCGGTCCCCGGAGACCCCTTCAAGTCCTTACGGGGCGCAGGCGATCCCGACACAGCCGCCCGCGCCGTTGCCCGCGCGCAGAATGGCAGTGGGCTCGTGGATGCCCCAGCCCGTGTTGTTCTGGCAGAGGTTGTTACGGTGGCGTTACCGGCCGGCGCGGGCCTCGAAGGCTTCCGGTTCGCCCTGGGTGCTGGCCTTCGCGGTGGTGGCCGCCAGGAGCAGCAGCGCCAGGGGCCACGTCACAATCCCATTTCGAATTCTTCTCATGTTGCTCTCCCCTCGCCGGAGGCCGTCCGCCTCCGAGCGGGGAGGCTGCTCACACCACCTCGTGCCCCCCAGTCCGTCTCTCGGTGTCAGGCGATTGCGTGGAGAAGCACAGTCCTACAGCGCCCCACGGGGCGAGGCGGTTGTTATCCTTCAGCGCCATGCGACAGGAAGGATGGAGCCCATGACGAAGCCCCCTGCCACCCGGACCGGATTGAGGGAGGACTTGCGGCGGCTGGGCGTGGAGGAGGGCGACCTCGTGATGGTCCATGCCGGGCTTCGGAGGCTCGGGCCCGTGCTGGGCGGGGTGAACACCGTGGTGCAGGCGCTGCTCGACACGGTGGGCAGCCGGGGCACGCTCATGGCGTACCTGGACTGGGAGATGGGGGTGGAGCCGGAGGACTTCGAGGACGCGCGCCTGCGCGACGAAATCCCCACCTTCGACAAGCGCACCGCGCGGGCCAGCCGCGACCACGGCATCCTCGCGGAGACGCTCAGGAGCTGGCCCGGAGCGGTCCGCAGCGACCATCCTGACGCGGGCATGGCCGCCATTGGCGCGCGGGCGGAGTGGCTCTGCGCGGACCACGCGTTCCAGTACGGCTATGGCCCCGGCTCGCCGCTGGCCCGGCTGGTGGAGGCGGAGGGCAAGGTGCTGATGCTCGGGGCGCCGCTGGAGACGCTCACGATTCTGCACCACGCGGAGCATCTGGCGGACCTCCCCGGCAAGCGCGTGGTCCGCTACCAGCGACCGCTCCAGGTCGACGGCGAGCGGCGCTGGGTGGACTTCGAGGAGTTCGATACCCGCGAGCCGGTGACCGACGCCCTGCGCGCGTCCAGCGTGGACCCCTTCACGCGCATTGGAGAGCAATGCCTCGCGGAGGGAATCGGCCGCTCCGGAAGCGTTGCCCAGGCCGTGTCACATCTCTTCGACGCCCGCCGCCTGCTTCACCGGGGCGTCGCCTGGTTGGAGGCGTACCCCCGCTGAAGGGCGCCGTGATTCAAGGACAGCCGGAGCTGACCTCGAGCGCGTCATAGGCCATCCAGCCGTTGCGGCGGGTGCTGGTGGCGGCGATGACGTAGCCATAGATGAACTTCATGGTGCCGGACTGCTGGCGGTAGCGCCCCGCGCTGTCCAGCACCCAGAGCGGGATGTCGATGGAGGGGGCGCCCGAGTTCGTCGGGACATCCAGGCGCTGGAACTTCGTGCCCGCGGGGAAGTGGTCCACCGCGACGCCGCCCAGGCCGAAGCCCGGCACGTTGAAGGTGAGGTTCGCCGAGCGCAGGCCGTTGGCTCGCACGAGCGGCAGGTAGTCCCCCGCGCGCTCGTGGGTCGCCGTGCTGTCGTAGACCACCTTCTTGAGCTCGAGGTTGGTGTCGTGCGAGTTGCGCACGGCGTAACACGCCATCTTGCTCAGCCCGGAGCTCAGCGCGGAGACGTGGCCGACCTTTCCCTCGAAGGAGGTACGCCCCAGGATGGCGGACATGGGCAGCCAGCCCGCGCTCGAATTGGACGTCGACGTCGCGAACGCGTGCAGCTCACCGGCGAACGTGCGCGTCTGGCCGTAGTTGAAGAGGGAGCTCGTCCGGGTGGACGTGCCCACCACGGTGCCGTTGCCGTCGCGGATGGGCACGCCCGTGGTGATGCCCCAGGCGTCGTTGTCGTCCGGGTCGTTGGTCTGCACGCGGTTGCCGCCGGAGGGCCGCAGCTTGCAGTTGTACGGGCTCTCCTCGCACACCGTCCCGTTCACGCCGGAGAAGACCGCCTGCCGCGTGCTGGCCAGGTCCTCCGCCGCGACTGGCTCACCCTCGAAGGCCTCACCGCCACAGGCGACGGAGGCCAGCACCACCGTGCACAACACAGGTTTTTTGAAGTTCATGTTAAAAATGGAAATCCGATTTTGCTGGATTTGTCAAATGGCGCGGCCGGGCCAATGCCGGGTGGGCGGCATGGCCGGGATGCGTCGCGCACGCGCAGTGCGTTCAGCGATTGTTCCGGGCTGGAAACGCCAGGGCGTGGAGGTGTTCCGGCAGATGCTGGCGCTGCCAGGCGCGTTCCCGGGCGGTGGCTTCGGCGGCGTCCGAGACATCGGCCACTCCATGGGCCGCGGCGGTGGCCGCGAAGGTGGCGGCCTGTGACGCGTGGCTTGCGACGTGGGCGGTGGCGGCGGCGTGTCCCGCGGCGCGGGCCGCAGCGCATGCGGCGGCGTGCGTGGTGGCATCCGAGGCAGCGGCGTGCGCGGCGATGGCGGCCGCGTGCGCGTCGGTGATCAGCAGCTCTCCCCGCTGCCACGCTCGCGCTGCCTCGATGGCGTGGCGGGGACGGTGGTCCTCCGGGAACTTCTGTTCGAAGAAGGGGAGGACGCGCTCGGCGCAGTCAGCGGCCCAACGGGCCAGGGTTTCGTGGTCGGACCTGTCGAGCTCCATGCTCCGCTCCTCCCGGCGTCACACTCCTTGCGTATTCACTGTCATTTCAGCCTGTCAGGTCAATGTGTGGCCAGACCTGGCGGTTCCGGCTCCGCTGGCGAAAGTGATTGGGACTCCATCGAAGGACGCCGCGAGTGAGCATTCAGTGTTCCGGTTCCTCGCCTTCACTCAGGAGGCCGTGCTTGCGGAGCTTGTCGTGCAGCGTCGCGCGGCCGATGCCCAGCGCCTTCGCTGCCTCCGTGCGCTGGCCCTTGGATGCCGCGAGCGCCGCGAGGATGAGCTCGCGCTCGTGTGCATCCAGCTTCTCGCGCAGGGTGGCTCCGGTGCTGGAGGGGACCTGGGGTGACGTGGGGGCGCTGGCGCCTCCGGGCAACAGCTCCAGGTCCAGGGTTCCGTCGGCGGACAGCACCACTGCGCTCTCCAGGGCGTTCTCCAGCTCGCGCACGTTGCCGGGCCAGGCGTGGGCCGTGAGGCGCTCCAGGAGGGCGGGCGTCAGGGACACCGGTGGCATGTGGAAGCGCTCGGTGTGGCGGGCGAGGAAGTGCCTTGCGAGCGCGGCGATGTCCTCCGGGCGGCTTCGCAGTGGGGGCACCAGGAGCGTCACGACCTTGAGGCGGTAGTAGAGGTCCTCGCGGAAGCGGCCCTCCGCCACGCGCTGGGGCAGGTCGCGGTGGGTGGCGGCCAGGACGCGGACGTCCACCGGGAAGGAGCGGTCCTCGCCCACGGGCCGCACTTCGCCCTCCTGCAAGACGCGCAGGAGCTTCGCCTGGAGGGGCAGGGCGAGCTCTCCCACTTCGTCCAGGAGCAGGGTGCCTCCGGAGGCCTCGCGGAAGAGGCCCGGACGGGCGCGCACGGCGCCGGTGAACGCGCCCCGCGAATGGCCAAAGAGCTCCGCCTCCGCGAGCTCTGGCGTGAGCGCGGCGCAGTTGAAGCGCACGTAGGGTTTGTCCGCGCGCGGGGAGGCGCGCACCAGGGCCTCGGCGACGCGCTCCTTGCCGGTGCCGCTCTCTCCCGTGATGAGCACGGTGACGTCGCGGGGGCCCACGCGCTGGATGAGCAGGGCGAGCCGCGCCATCGACGGTGACACGAAGACCAGCGAGCGCAGCAGGTTCACCTCGCCAGACAGCCGCTCGTTCTCCGCCTCCAGCCGGACCATCCCGAGCGCCCGGCGCACCACGGCCAGCACGTCGTCCACGTCGAAGGGTTTGCGGAAGTAGTCCAGCGCGCCCAGCTTCATGGCCTCCACGGCGTGACGTTCCGAGCCGTGCGCGGTGATGAGGATGACGCGGGGCGCATGCGGACGCGCGGCGACGCGGCGGAGCAGCTCCATGCCATCCACGCGCGGCATGCGCAGGTCGCTGAGCACCAGGTCCACGGGAGGCTCGGAGTCCAGGCGCGCGAGCGCGGCCTCGCCATCCACGGCCTCTTCGACCGTGAGCCCGTCGTCCTCCAGCAAGCCGCGCAGCGTGTAGCGCACGCCTGCGTCGTCATCCGCCACCAGCACGCGGGCCTTCATGGCAGGGCCTCCTTTCGCTGCGCTTCAACCGGCTGGGGCGCGGCCGGGAGACTCAGCTCCGCCACGCAGCCGCCGCCTTCACGGGCGCGCAGGCTCAACTCTCCGCCGTGCTGGCGCATCAGGGCTCGTGACAGTGCCAGGCCCAGGCCGGAGCCGTGGGGCTTCGTGGTGATACCCGGCTCGAAGACGCGCTCGCGCACCTCCGCCGCGAGTCCGGGACCCCGGTCCCGCACCTCCACGTGGCCGCCACCCTCCATGGCCATCCAGGCCTGGAGCTCCACCGTGCTGCCCCGGGGCGCGGCGTCGAGCGCGTTCTGCACCACGTCGATCAACACCTGCCGCACCTTGCGCGCGTCGCACCACACCTCCACTGGCGGCCCCTCCGCGACCCGCAGCCCCACGCCCCGTTCTCCCGCCATGCCTTCGTGCAGCTCCGCCACCTGCCGGCACAGGCCATCCAGCGGCACGTGCGCTTCGTTGAGCGGGAGCAGCGGCCGGGAGAAGTTGAGGAACCCTTCGAGGATCTCCTGCATCCGGTCCACCTCCCGGCGCAGCACCGCGAGCCGCTCCGCGGGCCGGCCCTCCACCTCGCGGGCAATCATCGCGGCCAGGCCCTTCACGCTCGCCAGCGGGTTCTTCAATTCGTGGGCAATCTCTCCGGACAGCGTGGTGAGCGAGCGCACGCGTTCCTCATGTGCCTTCAGTGCTTCATCCCGTGCATCCAGCGCCGTGCGCACCATGCCCCGGTACGTGCGCCGCATCGTCGTGCCGATGAAGTTCGCCCACAGCACGAGGAACGCCGTCACCGCGAGCATCGTCAGGAGCAGCGCGTCGCTGTGCCCCGCGCGCCGGCCGCCTCCGAAGAGCACGGGCACCAGGTCCTCCACCGCGCCCGTGAAGGTCACCGCCGCCTGCACGCCCAGCAGCGCGAGCAGGTAGCCCACCCACCTGCGCGCCCTGGCCGGCGAGAAGAGGATCGCCGTGGCGAAGCTCACCGGAAGCACCAGCGGAATGAGCGGGCTCTCCAGTCCCCCCAGCGACAGGTTCACCACCGTGAACAAGGGGAATGCCACCAGCGGCAACACCGTGCCCTGCTCATGGGACACCACCGGCTGCCGCCGCCACGACGCGGCGACCGCCAGCCCCACCAGCACGAGCCCCAACGCCAACGCCACGCACCACCGGCGCCATGCGGACGTGTCCCCGATGAGCCCCAGCGACACCATCACCACCGGCAGGGGACTCAGGAACGACAGCACCTTCGTCACCTGCCGGAACATCCGCGAGAACGCCTCGCGTTGGACCTGCTCGACTCCGGCGGCCGTGGGCTGGGGTAGGGAATGCAAGGCGCGTCCTCCTGGACCGTGGGCGCTACCCTATGCCCAAGCAAGGCGGATGCCCCAGCCCGTGTGCCCTGGGGCCTCCTCCTCTCTGCCCCCTTCGTGTTCGGAGACCCGGCACCGGGCGTCGGAAATCCGAACACTCCCGGTGCCGAGGGCGGTCGCTACTTCCGGATGCGCAGCGTGACGGAGGTGAACACCTCGACGCTCTTCCCGTTCTCCTGGACGAAGCTGCTCGTGTAGCCCACCGGCTTGATGAAGATGTCGCTCGCCTTGTGCTCATTGACGGCCTTGGCGCTGAACCGCGCCAGCTGCATCGTGCCCATGGCCATGCCCGTGCAGCCCACGCACTTGGGGGCCTGGTACGCGAACACCGTGCCGCCCTCGATTTGATTCGTGCCGTTGAGGCGCGGCTTCGGGACGGCGATGAACAGCCGCTGCTCGGTGCCAGGAATCTCCCAGACCGCGCCCAGCGGGAGGCTGCTGGTGCTGTCCGGGTTGGTGCCCACCGGACGGAGGGTCACCTCGGTGGAGCCACTGCTGTCGATGGCCGGGTTGATCCTGACGAGCTCCTCCTTCTTCGTCCACCCCAGCCAGTGGAGCTGCGGGAGGTTGTAGTTGTCCGCCGCGAAGGTGCTCATGAAGCTGCTTGAGTCGGCGGATGACTTGACCACCTGGGTAGAGGGGTCTCGCACGTTGCTGTGCGCGAGGCCGAGCACGTGCCCGATCTCATGGGCATAGTCCCGCACCAGGGTGCCCTTGAGGAAGACGCTGCGCGAGCCGGCGTTCGAGGTGGAGCACATCCCGCCAGGCAGCACGAACACCGTGAGGAACGCGCTCGAGTTGGCCTTCTGGCGGGCCTGGTTCTTCGCCGTCGTGCAGTTGCTGCTCGTCACCTGCACGGTCTGCGAGCCGGTGAACTCCAGGCTCACCTGGCCGCGAGACGCGACGGCGTAGTGGCGGTACACGTCGCGGATGGAGTTCTGGATGGTGCTGAGGGCGGGCGTCGTCCTGCCATCCAGGGTGATGCGGACGACCTTGACGGTGTGCTTCTTGTTGATGGCGGCCAGTCTGTTGGCGTTGTTGTTGTTCTTGACGCAGGTCGACTCATCGCCAGCACAGTCGTAGCGGTGCTCCGAGGGGGGCGCCTCGACGTCTTGGATCCGGAACGAACGCACCTGGTCGTTCGCGCTCGCGCCGCTCCCGAACGAGGTCTCACAGAGGTTCGTGTCGGTCTCGACCGTGACCGAGTCGCCGGTGCAGTCCCCAGCGGCATGGAGCGTCACGGCCTTGCCGATGGGCACGTCGACGAAGGAAGCGCCCGCGGCCTGCGGGAGGGTGTGGCAGCCGTTGGATGGAGCCTCCTGAATCACCTGGGAGCCGCCGTTACAGCTTTCACGCACGCGGACGAGCGGCGCGCGCGGGGCGATGAGCTGCTCGCGCAGCGCGGACCAGTTGGCCGCCGTGCAGTTCTCTGCCTGCACCTCATCCAGGAAGAGGCCGTCCTCGAGCTCCGCGTGCTCGTAGGTCTGGCACGTCTCCCACAGCTCGCTCCAGTGTGCCCAGTCGCAGGTCCCCGCGCCGACATATGTCTCGACGCACGTGAGCGACGCCGCGAGCTCCGGGGAGACGACCGCCTGCCGCGTGGCGGTGACGGCTGCCTCGGCGCCGCCGGACTGTTCGTGGGGGGGCTGCTCCCAGTCCTCGCCCTGACACCCTGAACCCAGAACGCCGAACAGCATCACGCCCATCATGGACAGCTTCCGCATACCTCTCCCTCGCAGCCAATGGCCGCATGACACCGCGAAACATGTGCAGTGGATCAAAACTCCCTTTACATGACTTCCATGTAAAAAATGACAATCCGCTTGGTATGTTTTGACGCGCTGTGTGTCTGGAATTCCGGCGACCCGGCGTCCGGCGCCGGAACTTCGAACAGGTGAGGGGCCTGCCCCCGGGGGCTCCCCTGGCGTTCAGTGTTGGCACGCCCAGTGCTCAAGGTGACGCCAGGACACGGGTTCAGGACAGGCCCGTGAGCCGGACGCGGACCCCCTGGGCGAGGCAGGCGTAGCGTGGCCCCGCCGCGCTCGGGGGGCGCTCCAATCGCGGCGAGGCCGCGCCAGGAGGCACGGGTGTCGGGACCGGGCAGGAAGAGGAAACACTCGAAGCGGGGCATCGTCGCGGGGGCGGTGCTGGTCGCCGTCATCATCAGCGGCATCCTGTGGTTGCGGCGGCCGGCCCCGGAGCCGCCGCCGCGCTTCACCGGCTTCGTCGTCAGCGACAACGTCTACCTGTCCTCGCCAGTGGCCGGCATGGTGGCGTCCGTGTCGGTGGAGCGTGGACAACGCGTGGAGGTGGGCACGCCGCTGTTCCGCATGGAGCCCACGTCGCTTACGGCGCGGGCCGACCAGGCGCGGGCGCAGGTGGGGCAGATCGAAGCGCAGTTGCTCGCGCGCCAGTCGGATGTGGCCCGCGCCCGCGCCTCGCTCGTCGCCGCGCAGGCGGAGGCGGACCGCGCGGACGCGGAGCTGGCCCGGCTCGTCGCCGTCCAGAAGGCCATCGAGGGCGCCGTGACGCCCCAGCAGCTGGACCTGCTGCGCGCGACGGCGACACGCGCTCACGCCCAGCGCGACGCGGCCCGCACGGACGTGGCGGCGGCGGGCGCGCAGCTGGAGGTCGTCCGCGCCCAGCTCGCCAGCGGACGCGCGGGCGTCACCGCCGCGGAGCAACAGGTCGTGGAGCTGGCGCCCGTGTCCCCCGTCGTGGGCCGCGTGGAGGACGTCCTCTTCCAGCAGGGCGAGTGGGCCATGCCCAACGCCCCCGTCGTCAGCATCATCCCGGACGCGAAGCTGAAGGTGCGCTTCTACGTGCCGCAGGGGAGGGTGGCGTCCTTCCCGCCAGGCACCTCCGTGGCCATCGCCTGCGACGGTTGCGACACCGGGATGACGGCGCGCGTGGACTACGTCGCCTCGCGCCCGGAGTACACGCCGCCCATCATCTACAGCCTGGAGACGCGGCAGAAGCTGGTGTTCCTGCTGGAAGCGGTGCCCTCCGCGCCCACGCGCCTCTTGCCCGGGCAGCCCATCGACGTGACACCGCTGAAGCAGGCACCCGTGGAGGCGGACCGATGAACGAGCGGGCCATCGACGTGCGCGGGCTCAACAAGTCCTTTGGCGACCGGCACGTCGTGCGGGACGTCTCCATCGCCGTGGACGCCGGACGCATCACCGGCTTCCTGGGCCCCAACGGCTCCGGCAAGACGACGACGCTGCGGCTCCTGTGCGGACTGCTCACGCCCGACAGCGGCGAAGGCACCGTGCTGGGCCTGGACTTCCGCGCCCGGGGCGACGCCATCAAGCGCCAGACGGGCTACATGACGCAGAAGTTCTCCCTCTACGAGGACATGACGCTGGAGGAGAACCTGTCCTTCGTCGCGCGCGTCCACGGCCTGGAGCAGCGGCGCGAGCGGGTGGAGGACACGCTCCACCGGCTGGGGCTCTTCGACCGGAGAGGCCAGCTCGCGGGCGCGCTCTCCGGCGGCTGGAAGCAGCGCCTGGCCCTGGCCGCCGCGACGCTGCACGAGCCCCGCCTGCTGCTGCTGGACGAGCCCACTGCGGGTGTGGACCCCAAGGCCCGCCGTGAGTTCTGGGACGAAATCCACACGCTCGCCGCGGACGGGCTCACGGTGCTGGTGTCCACGCACTACATGGACGAGGCGGAGCGCTGCCACGACATCGGCTACATCCTGTACGGGCGCCTCATCGCGCGGGGCACGGCGGACGCGCTCATCCGCGACTCCGGGCTGGTGACGTTCCTGGGGGAGGGGCCGGGCATCGACCGCGCGGCGCACCTGCTGGCCCAGGCGGACGGCGTGCTCAGCGCCTCCGCGTTCGGCGCCGCCGTGCACGTCAGCGGGTTGAAGCGTGAAGCCCTGGAGGCCGCGCTCGTCCCCTGGCGCAAGGAGCCCTACCGGTGGAGCGAGGTGACGCCCTCCCTGGAGGACGTCTTCATCCAGCTCATGGGTCGCGAGCGCGACGAACGGTACACGTCATGACGGGCTCGCTTCCGCGCATCCTGGCCGTGCTGCTCAAGGAGTTCACGCAGCTGCGGCGCGACCGCATCACCTACGCGATGATCCTCCTCATGCCGGTGATGCAGCTGCTCATCTTCGGCTACGCCATCAACATGGATCCCCGGCACCTGCCCGCCGCGGTGCTGTCCCACGACACCAGCACGGTGGCGAACTCCGTCGTCGCCGCGCTGGAGCGCACCGGCTATGTGGACGTGCGCTACCTGCCGCGCTCCGACGAGGAGCTGGATCAGCTCATCCGCCGGGGACAGGTGATGCTCGGCATCACCATCCCGCCGGACTTCACCCGGCGGGTGCTCAAGGGCGAGCGCGCTCAAATCCTCGCGGAGGCGGATGCGTCCGACCCGCAGGCCGCGGCAGGCGCGCTCGCCGCGGTGAGCGTGCTGCCCACGGAGGCGCTGCGGAACGAACGGCTGGGGCTGGGGGCGCCCCGGTCCACCGCGCCCGCCTTCGAGGTGGTGGTGCACCGGCGCTACAACCCGGAGAGCCGCTCCCCGGTCCACATCGTGCCGGGCCTGCTGGGCATCATCCTGTCCATGACGCTGGTGATGATGACCGCCATGGCCGTCACCCGCGAGCGCGAGCGCGGCACCATGGAGACGCTGTTGTCCACGCCCGCCACCCCGGCGGAGATCATGGTGGGCAAGCTCACGCCCTATGTCGTCGTGGGGTTGGTGCAGACCGTCGTCGTGCTGGGCATGGCGCGGGGGTTGTTCTCGGTGCCCATGGCGCGCACACCCGCGGGATGGCTGGCCCTGGCGTGCGGCATCGTGCTGTTCATCGTGGGCAACCTGTCGCTGGGCTACCTCATCTCCACCGTGGCGCGCAGCCAGTTGCAGGCGATGCAGATGTCCATGTTCTACATGCTGCCGTCCATCTTCCTCTCCGGCTTCGCCTTCCCCTTCCTGGGGCTGCCGCCGTGGGCGCGGGTGCTGGGCGAAATCATCCCCGTCACGCACTTCCTGCGCATCGTCCGGGGCGCGCTGCTCAAGGAACAGGTGCTCGCGGACATGGGGAACGACCTGCTCGCGTTGGGGCTCTTCGTACTGGCGGTGGCAGGCGCGGCGCTCGCGCGCTCACGCACCACGCTGGATTGACGCCACACGTCGAGCATGACGCATCCGCGAAAGGAGGGGGCTTGGACGTCCGGACGATCCAACCGGACCGCCGTTTGCAACCTTACTTCCGCACCGGAGCCACGCCCCCGTGGTTTCGCGGGGTTCAGTCCCGCGTCCGGTCTGGAGATGCCCATGTCTCGTGACGACTCCTGGAGGGTGACCCTCCCCTTCGTGCTCCTCTGCGTGGCGACCTTCGCCGCCGGCTGTGGGGACGATGATGACAACTGCGTTCCCAGGACGTGCGAGTCGCGGGGGTTCAACTGCGGCGATGCGACGGACGGCTGCGGAAACACGCTCGACTGCGGCACCTGCGCGGCGCCCTCGACCTGTGGCGGTGGCGGCGAGGACAATGTCTGTGGTTGCCCCGACATCAAGACGGCGTGCAGCCCCGGGAACGAGTGCGGCACCGAACCCGATGGCTGCGGTGGCACCGTCTCCTGCGGCACGTGCGCGGCGCCGGAGGTGTGCGGCGGGCGCGGCGTGGCGCAGACCTGCGGCATCCCCGCCGAGAACCGCGAGTGCAGTGACGGCTGGTGCTGGGAGTATCCGCTGCCCCATGGCTACAGCTTCAAGGGCGCGCACTTCAGCGCGGCCAATGACGGCTGGGCCGTGGGTGAGGACGGCTTCATCCAGCACTGGGATGGAACGCGCTGGACGCGCGTGGCCAGCGGGACGCTGACGTCGCTGCACGACGTGCACGCCCTCTCCGCGACGGACGTGTGGACGGTGGGGGCGGGCGGCACCGTGCTCCACTCCACGACGGGCGGGGCCTTCTCGCCCGTGAGCTCCGGGACGACGCGCGACCTGAACTCCGTGTGGGCCGCCGGTCCGGGCGACATCTGGGCCGTGGGCGCCAACGGCACCGTGCGGCGCGACCAGGGCAGCGGCTTCCAGGGCGTGGACGCGTCCACGACGAAGGACCTCAACGGCGTGTGGGGCAGCGGGCCTTCGGATGTCTGGATGGTGGGACAGTCCGGGACGCTGCGCCGGTACGACGGCGCCGCGGTCTCCGGCATCGACGCGGGCACCACGGCCATCGACTTCCATGAGGTGACGGGCACCGGTCCGAACGACGTCTGGACCGTCGCCTCGGATGACCCCTGCATCCTCTGCGACGACTACGGCCAGGTGTTCCGCACCACGCCCGCGGGCATCGAGCAGTCCCTGCGCTCGTCGGATCAGCTGTTCTACGTGTACGCCGCGTCGCCCTCGCTGGTGCTGTCGGGTGGAGAGGACTTCGGCTACGTCTACAACGGCACGAAGTGGACGGACACGGACGAGGACGCCGTGGGGCCCATCACCGGCAGCGGGCCTGACAACGTGTGGTCCTTCGGTTCGGGCGGGCAGGTGCAGAAGTGGAGCGGGCAGGCGTGGACCTCCCAGGCCCCGCTGCGCACCTTGAGGGTGGCGCGGGCCATCCATGGCACGGGGCCGTCGGACGTGTGGGCGGTGGGTGACCCGGGCCGCGTGCTGCACTGGAACGGCGGCGGCTGGATCGAGCCGCAGCTGGACTTCTCCCCCTTCGACGACGTGACGGGCGTCTACGCGGCCTCCCTGGCCGAGGTCTGGGTGACGTCCTCGTTCCACGACCGCATCTACCGGTTCGACGGGGCCCGCTTCGTCACGCAATACACCGCGGAGTCGTCGCTGGCGCTGAACGCCATCCACGGCGCGTCCGCGACGGACATCTGGGCGGTGGGCGCGTCCGGCCAGGCCGTCCATTTCGACGGCACCACCTGGACGCGGAAGCCCACGGAGGTCCAGGCGACGCTCAACGCCGTCTGGGTGCAGGGGCCCTCGCTGGCCATCGCGGTGGGCGACGCGGGTACCCTCCTGCGCTGGGATGGCACCGCCTGGAGCACGATGACGTCCGGCACCAACAAGGCCCTGAAGGCCGTGTGGGGCAGCGGGCCGTCGGACGTCTGGGCGGCGGGCGCGGATGGCACGCTGCTGCGCTACAACGGCGCGCTCTGGCTCCCCGTGGCCAGCGGCACGACCTCACAGCTCAACGGGCTGATGGGACGCTCCGCCACCGAGGTCTGGGCGGTGGGCGACAACGGCACGCTGCTTCGCTTCGACGGCGGCAAGTGGAACGCGGAGACCACCGGCACCCGCCGCGTCCTGCGGGGCGTGTGGGCGCCGTCCTCGTCGGAGCTGTGGATGGTGGGGGACACGGCCGTCCTGCACAAACCCTGACACCACGCGAGCAGGCTTGAGCGCGTGGCGCCGTATGGGCTCCCTGGCGACCAGCGAGCCCATGCCGTGCCGTGTCCCGAGCACGGCCCGCCGCCATCACCATCGTCTTCTGGTACCCCCTTCAGAAGGAGAACGGTGATGTGCTGCAACACCCGAATCTGGCATTCCCACCACTGCATCCTGCCGCCGTACGTCAGCCGGCAGATTGCGCAGAACGGCTCCGCGCAGCAGCGCGCGCGGGCCTTGCGGACACTCTCCATCGACAACACCCTGCGCGCCATCCGCCTGTCCACCAGCGGCGCGCCCCAGGCTGCGAAGCGCCTCATCCCCGGCCCCATGGTCGTGGAGAGCCAAAAGCAGCGCACCATCTACGACGTGAAGAACACCGAAGCCCTTCCAGGAACGGTGGTCCGCACGGAAGGCTCGGACGACACCGGAGACCCGGCGGTCGACGAGGCCTATGTCGGCCTGGGCGCGACGTATGACCTCTACTGGGACGTCTACGGGCGCAACTCCATTGACGGCAACGGCATGCCGCTGAACGGTCACGTCCACTATGGCAGCGGCTACGACAACGCCTTCTGGGACGGCGAGCGCATGGTGTTCGGCGACGGCGACGGCGAGCTCTTCAACCGCTTCACCATCTCCGTGGACGTCATCGGGCACGAGCTGGCCCACGGCGTGACGGAGCACGAGGGCCCTCTTGCCTACTTCTCCCAGGCGGGCGCGCTCAACGAGCACATGTCGGACTGCTTCGGCTCGCTCGTGAAGCAGCGCCTGTTGAACCAGACGGCGGATCAGGCCGACTGGCTCATTGGCGAGGGGCTCCTCACGGACAAGGTCAAGGGCAAGGCCCTGCGCTCCATGAAGGACCCCGGCACCGCGTTCGATGATCCGGTGCTCGGCAAGGATCCGCAGCCGGCCCTCATGAAGGACTTCGTGAACACGTGGGAGGACAACGGCGGCGTGCACATCAACTCCGGCATCCCCAACAAGGCCTTCTGCCTCGCGGCCACCAACCTGAAGGGCTACGCGTGGGAGAAGGCCGGCCTCATCTGGCTGGAGACGCTGCGCGACCCCCGGCTGAAGCCGAACGCCTCGTTCCTCTCCTTCGCCCGGCTCACCGTGACGGCGACCGTCCGGCTCTACGGCAGCGGCGACGAGGAGCAGATCGTGCGTGACGCCTGGAACCAGGTGGGCATCAAGGTCTCCAAGGAGCGGGCAGGCCAGCCGGCCTGGACGCCGCAGGTGCAGAAGCAGGCCGCGCAGCCGGTGCAGCGCAAGCACTAGGACCTGGAGTCGATGGAATGCGAATCGAGCTCAAACGGGAGGGAGGCCTCGCCTTCTTCCCGGGCCTCTCCAGGCCCCGCACCGTGGACCTGACGGCCCTGCCTCCCGCCACGGCGGAGGCGCTCCAGAGGGAGGTGCGGGAGGCCCGCTTCTTCGAACAGCCGGCCACCGTGGGGGCTTCCCCCCAGCGGGGCGCGGACCGGACGAGTTACGCCGTCACCATCGAGGACGACGGCGGGAGGAGGCACTCGGTCCGGCTGGTGGAGCCGGTGACGGAGCCGCACCTGCGCTCCCTGCTGGAGCTCATCCAGAAGGCCGAGCGGGAGCAGCGCGCCCCCTAGGTCTTAGTAGCGCGGGCGGGTGGGCAGGTTCAGGTCGTCGCGGAGGACGTTCTCTCCGGGGCGGCCGCCCTGCACCACGTCCGGCGTGGACGGGTCCTGATCCAGGTCGATGGGCAGGCCCACCGCGGACGTCTCTCGGTTGTTCACGCCGTTCTTCTCACCGAGCGCCAGCGTGCCGTTGGCGTAGTCCGAGGCGTGCACCAGCTCGTGGAACAGGGCGACGACGGGCGGGCGGTTCATCCAGTCCTCGCTGCCCAGCGAGATGCGCGTGGTGTTGTAGTTCACCGTGCCGTTGGTGCCCTTGCCCGGCGTGCCGTCCGCGTTGAACCAGGCGTCGTCCTTGTTCTGCGCGGACGCGGAGTTGCCGCTGGACGTCTCCTTGATGGTCGTGGTGTGGCCGCTGTCATCCAGCGTGCGCAGCAGCTCCTGGCCCGAAGGCAGCGAGCGCATCGCGTCCAGGTCCGACTGCACACGCGCCTGGAAGTCCGCGCTGCCCGACACCGTCACCGAGCGCCCGCGCTGGTCGGCGTCCGTCATGTCGACGATCTCGCGCTCACCCTCGGCCGCGTCGGCGGTGGTCTCGTTCTCCTCCACGTAGAGCTTGTCCGTGCCGGTGCCGCCGCGGACCCTGTCCTGTCCCGCGCCACCCGCCACCGCGTCGTTGCCCGAGCCACCCGACAGCGTGTCGTTGCCGCGCCCGCCGATGACCTGGTCGTCGCCCGCGCCGCCGGAGGCCCGGTCATCACCCGCGCCGCCGTCGATGTAGTCCCGGCCACTGCCGCCGGACAGCACGTCGTTGCCGTCCAGACCGTAGAGCACGTCGCGGCCCTCGCCGCCCTGGATGCGGTCATCACCCGCGCCGCCCTCCAGGTAGTCGTCGCCGTCCTGGCCCTTCAGCGTGTCCTTGCCGTCGCCGCCGAGGATGGTGTCGTTGCCCGCGCCGCCGATGAGCGTGTCGTTGCCCTTGCCACCGGTGAGCTTGTCGTCGCCCGCGCCGCCGTCCAGGGTGAGGTCCTGCGTGACGCTCTCGTCCACGGTGATGGAGTCGTTGCCGTCACCGCCGTTGATGATGGCGCCCTTGGCCTGCTCCGCGGTCAGCGTCACCGAGTCGCTGCCGGACTTGATGGTCAGCCCGCCGTCCTTGTTCTGCGACACCGTCGCGGTGTTGTTGCCCGCGCCCAGGTCCACCACCGTGCGGCCATCCGCGTTCGTGCTCACCTGCGGCCCGGCGAGGGCGCTGCCCACGCGGCCCGCAAGCTTGCCCAGCGCTTCTCCAATGCCGCCGGCCGCCTTGCCCGCCGCCTTGCCCAGGGCGCCCCCAATGCCCCCGGCACCCTCACCGGAGCGCATCTCCGCGGACAGCACCGGCCGGGAGGCGGCGCCCGTACGGGGGCCCGCGTCAAAGCCGTCCTTCATCCGCTGCGCGACGGCGGCCTTCACCGCGTTGGGCTTCGCCGTGACGGGAGCCTTCGCCGGCTGCGTGCTCACGGGGGACGAGGTGGGGCGCGAACCGGGCTTTCCAATCGAGGTCATGTCGCTTCTCGCGGGTGACGGAGACACCCGGTGCGTGCCCGGCGGACGGCTGCCGGGGAGCGGATGAATGCCGCCCGGAGGGGATTGTCGCGGAAGCGTGACGCCGGTTGCCTCGGGCCTGCTTTTCCAGGCCAACCCCTGGGAATGACTCGTTCAAGGCGTGGGCGGCAGGGGCATGTCACGGACGTGTGACACGGCTCGCTCGTTCATGTGACAGGACGGCGTCGCCGGTAACGGTGTGGCAACAACAGGGGTTGGTGCGTGGCGGAAGGCGGCGCCATTCGGTAACGGAAGCGCCACATCGGGACCAGGCGGGTCCCTCCTTGTTCCCCGCCCGGCTCCCACGCACCCATGACCCTCGCCTCGTCCCACCGCTCCGTCCTTCAGGCCCTGCTGGCTGGTACCGCGCTCCTCTTCTCCTCCTCCGCCCTGTCCCAGGAGGCTCCGCCCGAGTCCGCTCCCACGGGCGAGGTCGCGCCCTCCGCGCCCGTGCCTCCCGCCGCCCTGCCGCCTCCCGCGGAGGAGAAGGAGAAGGAAAAGGAGAAGACCAGGCCCTGGTACGAGAGCATCCGCCTCCGGGGCTACACGCAGGTCCGCTACAACCGGCTGCCCAGCTTCCGGGTCAACGACTCGCTCATCAACGACCAGGGCGACCGCTTCCTGGGCAAGGACACCGGCTTCGGCATCCGCCGCGCGCGGCTTGTCATCTTCGGGGACGTGCACCCGCACGTGTCCATCTACCTGCAGCCGGACTTCGCCTCCGTCATCGGTGACCAGTACAACGTCGCCGTCATGCGGGACTGGTACGCGGACATCTTCGTGGACGCGAAGAAGGAGTTCCGCTTCCGCGTGGGCCAGTCGAAGGTGCCGTTCGGCTTCGAGAACCTCCAGTCCAGCCAGAACCGCCTGGCGCTGGACCGCAACGACGCCATCAACAGCGCGCTGAAGGACGAGCGCGACGTGGGCGTGTTCTTCTACTGGGCGCCCTCGCACATCCGCGAGCGCTTCAAGTTCCTCGTCGACAGCGGCCTCAAGGGCTCCGGTGACTACGGCGTGGTGGGCCTGGGCGTCTACAACGGCCAGACGGCCAACCGCGCCGAGCGCAACAACAGCCCCCACGCCGTCGCGCGCGTCAGCTACCCCTTCCTCTTCGGCTCCCAGTACGTGGAGGTCGGCACCGGCGCCTACTACGGCCGCTTCAACCTCAGCGCGTCCCCTCGGGATGACGCGGCCTATGCGCTCGCGCGTGGCCCCAACATGGTGGATGCCCGCGCCATCGTCAGCCTGACGGTCTACCCGCAGCCCCTGGGCTTCCAGGCCGAATACAACCTGGGTCGCGGACCGTCGCTGGGCTCGTTCCCGGACGAGGCGCTGCTCATCGACAGCCGGAGCCTGCAGGGTGGCTACGCGCAGCTCATGTACAAGCTGGACGGCGTGGTGGGCGTGTCGCTCATCCCCTACGTGCGTGGCACGCTCTACAAGGGCGGCAAGAAGTTCGAGACCAACGCCCCCCGCTACGACGTGCGCGAGCTGGAGCTGGGCGCGGAGTGGCAGATCTGGAAGGCGCTGGAGCTGACGGCCGCCTACGTCATCGCGGACCGCACCTCGTCGCGCTACCCGTATGTGCAGGAGCAGGGGCACGTGACGCGCCTCCAGCTCCAGTTCAACTACTGAGTCAGAGGCGCGGGTCCACGGGCTCGCTCTCCAGGGCGAGCACGCCGAAGACGCACTCGTGCACGCGGCGCAGGGACTCCTTCTTCGTGAAGCGCTCCAGTCCCTCCACGCCCAGCGAGAACTCACGCAGCGCGAGTGAGCGCTTGGTGCCCAGGCCCCGCTGGCGCAGCCGGTCCAGGTTCGCGGGCGTGGTGTACTCCGGGCCGTAGATGATGCGCAGGTACTCCGTGCCCCGGGACTTGATGGCGGGCTGCACCACGCCCTTGCGTCCGCGCACCGCGAAGCCGAAGGGCTTCACCACCATGCCCTCGCCGCCGCGCGCGGTGAGCTCCTCCCACCACCGCACGCCGCCGGCCACCGCGTCCGCGTCCTCCAGCGCCACGACGCGGTAGGGCGTGGCCACCAGGAACGACGGATCCGCGCGGCACACACGCGCCAGCGTCTCCATGTGCCAGACATGGTCCTTGTTCACGTGGGCCGCGCCCTCCGTGGCCAGCAGGTGGAACGGCGCCAGCCGCACGTCGTCCAGCGACGCCACCGGCCAGCAGTAGCGCCGGTACGCCTCCACGTAGCGCTGCACGTGGGTGGCCTTGTCCGTGAAGCGCGCGGACAGCTCGCCCAGCGGCAGTCCCCGGGCGGTGGCCTGTCCCAGCACGGACACCACGTCCGTCAGCGCCGCGCGGGAGGCAGCCCCCACGGCGGCGTACGGGTCGCGCAAGAGCTCCTGGGCCTTGAGCGACCAGGGCATCAGCTCGCAGTCCAGGCAGGCCCAGTCCGTCTTCAGCTCCTCCCAGAAGCCGGACGCGTCCAGCGCCGCCCGGACGCGCGCGAGGTACGCGGCCTCCAGGGCTTCGTCGGTGAAGAAGCGCCGGCCGGTGCGCGTGTAGCAGACGCCCGTCTCGCCAGAGGTGACGCCGAAGCGGCGGCGGGCCGTGTCCGCGTCGCGCGTGATGACGACGACGGCGCGCGAGCCCATGTGCTTCTCCTCGCAGACGACCTGGGCCACGCCCTCCTTGCGGTAGTAGTCGAACGCCTGCTGGGGATGCTCCAGGAAGCCGGGCAGGGTGCTCGTCTCCGACGGCGACATGGTGGGCGGCAGGTAGATGAGCCAGCGCGGATCCATGGCGAACCGGCTCATTGCCTCCAGCGCGGCGGTGGTGTTCTCCTCGCGCAGGGTGACGTTCGCGGCCAGCCGCGTGGAGATGACGCGCTTGCCCCGCACGTCCTCCAGGTCCAGCACGTCATCCGCCTGCTGCTGCGCGCTCAGGCCGGACGGGGCCGGAGCGGCCAGGGGCTTCACCGGCTCGCAGTACACGCGCTGCGCGGGCACGGACACCAGCTCCCGCTCCGGGTAGCGCAGGGCGGTGAGCTGGCCGCCGTAGACGCAGCCGGTGTCCACGCACAGCGTGTTGTTGACCCACTCGGCCTCCAGCACGGCCTGGTGGCCGTACACCACCGACGCGCGGCCCCGGTACTCCGCCGCCCAGTTGAAGCGCACCGGGAAGCCGTATTCGTCCGTCTCGCCCGTCGTCTCGCCGTAGAGCGCGAAGGTGCGCACGCGGCCGGAGCCCCGGCCCTGCATGCTCTCCTTCAGGCCCGCGTGCGCCACCACCAGGCGCCCGTCGTCCAGCACGTAGTGGGACACCCGGTCGTCGATGAACTTCGCCACCCGCTGATGGAACTCCGGCGGTTCCTTCTCCATCTGCTCCAGCGTCTGGGCCATGCCGTGGGACACGTTGACCTTGCCGCCGCGCAGCTTGCGCAAGAGCTTCATCTCGTGGTTGCCCGGCACGCACAGCGCGGTGCCGGCCTCCACCATGTCCATCACCAGCCGCAGCACGCCCGGGATGTCCGGGCCCCGGTCCACCAGGTCGCCCAGGAAGACGGCCTTGCGGCCCTCCGGTGGACGCACGTCGAAGCCCGGCGTGCCGTCCGCGCGCGGACGCACCTGGTAGCCCAGCTTCGCGAGCAGCGCCTCCAGCTCCTCGCGGCAACCGTGGATGTCGCCGATGATGTCGAACGGCCCGCGCTCGTGCTTGAGGTTGCACCAGAGCGGCTGGCGCTCCAGCACCACACGTTCGATGACGTCTGGCTTGAGGACGTGGAGGTGGCGGAAGCCCTCGCGCTCCAGGCCGCGCAGCGAGCGGTGCATCTGCGAGACCTGGTTGCGCACGAAGCGGAAGCTGGCGGCGCGGTCCGGCCGCTGCTGGTTGCGCTCGATGCAGGTGCGCTCCGGCACGTCCAGCACCAGCGCCACGGGCAGCACGTGGTACTCGCGCGCCAGCTCTACGAAGGCCTTGCGGGACTCCGGCTGCACGTTGGTGGCGTCCACCACGGTGAGCAGACCTCGTGCCAGCCGCTTCGCCGCGACGTAGCGCAGCGTCTCGAAGGCGTCCTTCGTCGCCTCCTGGTTGTTCTCGTCATCGGACACGAAGCCCCGGTAGGTGTCCGAGGAGAGCACCTCCGTGGGCTTGAAGTGCCGGCGCGCGAAGGTCGACTTCCCCGAGCCGGATGGGCCAATCAGCACGACGAGCGACAGCTCTGGAATGTGGAGGTTCATCGCGTGAACACCGCCATCTGCGTCGGCGCGCCGACCTCCGCGTCGTTCTCTCCCACGGGCAGGAAGCTCACGGTGTAGCCGTAGCGCTCGCACATGCTGGCCGCCCACGCCTCGAACTCGGCGCGGGTCCACTCGAAGCGGTGGTCTCGGTGGCGGAAGGTGCCGGCGGGGAGCGAGGTGAAGCGCACGTTGTACTCGGCGTTGGGGGTGGTGAGGAGGATGAGGCCCGGCCGCGTGTACTCGAAGAGCACGCGCTCGAAGGCCGCGAGGCGCGGCATGTCCAGGTGTTCGATGACTTCGATGACGGTGGCGGCGTCGAAGCCCGCGAGCCGCTGGTCGCGGTACAGCAGCGAGCCGTGCAGCAGCTTCACGCGCTGCCGTTGCAGGTCCGGCATCCGTTCGATGCCGAGCCGGTCGTGGGCAATCTCCAGCGTGCGGTGGGACACGTCCATGCCCACGAGCTCCGTGAAGCGGCGGTCCTTCAGCAGGGCTTTGATCAGCCGGCCCTCGCCGCAGCCCAGGTCCACCACGCGCGCGGCGCCGTGCTCCTGGAGGACGGTCATCACCGTCTGGAGCCGCTGCTCATTGAGGCTCAGGCGTGATTCGAGCACGGCCTCCTCGGCGTTGCGCGCCTCCTGGCGTTCCTCGGGCTCGGGGGCCTCGTCGCCCGCGAGCCGCTCCAGGGCCTCGCGCGCCAGGCTGTGGCGGTGGCGCAGGTAGCGGCGGGCAATCTGCTCGCGCTCCGGGTGCGCGGCGAGCCAGCCCTCACCGTGGCGCACCAGCTTCTCCACCTCCTCGTCGCCGACCCAGTAGTGCTTGTCGTCGTCGAGCACCGGGATGAGGACGTACAGGTGCGAGAGCAGGTCGCCCAGGCGCACGCGTCCCTCCAGCGTCACGGTGAAGTAGCGGCTGTCCCCCCAAGCGGGCACCGTCTCATCCAGCGCGTGGCGGGTCGCGGTGACGGTGTAGCCGAGCGGCTCGAAGAGGCGGCGCAGGAAGACTTCTCCGCCCCGGCAGGGCAGCACCGACAGGCGGGCGGAGAGTGGGATGGGCTGTTCGGCCAGCTCCGGCCGGTCCTTGCTGCGTCCGGACAGCGCGGTGCCGAAGACGCGGGACAGCGCCACGCTCATGAAGGACGACGCCACGTAGGGCCGGTCGTTGACGTACTGCTCCAACGTGCCGCCCTGGCCCCCGGACGACGGACGGCCGCGCACCAGGGCGACGGGGTCCACCTCCAGGAGGAGCGCCGCCGTGGTGCGGCTGGCGGAGGCCTCCGGGTAGAAGACGTGCGCCAGTCCAAAGGGCAGCTCGAAGGACTGGGGCCGTTCCGGGTTCTTGTGCAGCAGGTAGCCCAGGTCCGTCGCGGGCGTGTGGGTCGTCGAAAGGGTCAGGAGCATGGGAGGCGCGCGTGAATCCTGCTGCGCGCTGGACGGGTGGAACAAGAGGCCCTGACGGAAAGGGGCCTCTTCTTTCCCCGCCTACCCGCCGACCGCCTGCTCGATGGCGCCGAAGATGCTGGCGCCCGAGTCGTCCCGCATCTCGATGCGCACCCGGTTGCCGCGCTTGAGGAACGGCGTCTTCGGTGCGCCGTCCCGGAGCGTCTCCACCACGCGCACCTCCGCGATGCACGAGTAGCCTGCCCCACCCGCACTCACCGGCTTACCGGGGCCGCCGTCCGGACCCCGGTTGGACACCGTGCCGGAGCCCACGATGCTGCCCGCGCACAGCGAGCGCGTCTTCGCCGCGTGCGCCACCAGCGTGCCGAAGTCGAACGTCATGTCCACGCCCGCGTCCGCGCGGCCGAAGGGCTCTCCGTCGAGGAAGACCTCCAGGCGGCGGTGCAGCTTGCCTTCCCGCCACGCGGTGCCCAGCTCATCCGGAGTGACGAACACCGGCGAGAACGCCGACGCGGGCTTGGACTGGAAGAAGCCGAAGCCCTTCGCCAGCTCGTTCGGAATGAGGTTGCGCAGCGACACGTCGTTGACCAGCCCCACCAGGACGACGGCGCCCAGGGCCTGCTCGCGCGTGGCGCCCAGCGGCACGTCGCGCGTCACCACCACGACCTCGCCCTCCATGTCACAGCCCCACGCCTCGTCAGCGAGCGGGATGGGCTGGCGCGGCCCCAGGAAGCCGTCGGAGCCGCCCTGGTACATCAAGGGGTCGGTCCAGAAGGAGGGTGGCAGCTCCGCGCCGCGCGCCTTGCGCACCAGCTCCACGTGGTTCACGTACGCGGAGCCGTCCGCCCACTGGTAGGCGCGGGGCAGGGGCGCTGCGCACCGGGCGGGGTCGAAGGGCGCTCCCGGAACCTCTCCGCGCTCCAGCCGCTCCGACAGCGCGAGCAGGGCCGGTGCGTGGCGGTCCCAGTCATCCAGCGCGGCCTGGAGCGTGGGCGCGATGGCGGACGCATCCGCCTGCCGGGACAGGTCCTTCGTCACGACGACGAGCCGTCCATCCCTTCCTGCGTCAATCGAGGCGAGCTTCACGGCTGACCGCCTCCCGAGGACGAAAGCTTCGCCTTGGGCAGGTCCGCCCAGCAGGCGTCGTAGTCCTTCTGGAGGACGGGGCTCTCCATGGCCTGGCGCGTGGGCGCGATGACCCAGCGGGTCTCGAACATGAAGGCGAGCGTGTTGTCGATCTTCTTCGGCGTCAGCTCCGCGGCGACGGCGGCTTCGTAGGTCTTGCGGTCCGGGCCGTGGGCGCTCATGCAGTTGTGGAGCGACGCTCCGCCGGGCAGGAATGCGTCCGCCTTGGCGTCGTAGACACCGTGCACCAGGCCCATCAGCTCGCTCATCACGTTGCGGTGGAACCAGGGCGGCCGGAAGGTGTTCTCCGCGACCATCCACCGGGGCGGGAAGATGACGAAGTCGCAGTTCGCCGTTCCCGGCGTGTCACTGGGCGACGTGAGCACCGTGAAGATGGACGGATCCGGGTGGTCGTAGCTCACCGTGTTGATGGTGTTGAAGCGCGCCAGGTCGTACGTGTACGGCACGTTGTTGCCGTGCCACGCCACGACGTCGAACGGCGAGTGGTCCAGCATCGTCTCCCAGAGGTTCCCCTGGAACTTCTGCACCACGCGGGTGGGGCGCTCCACGTCTTCATACGCCGCGTGCGGCGCCACGAAGTCGCGCGGGTTCGCCAGACCGTTGGAGCCGATGGGCCCCAGCTCCGGGAGCCGGAACTGCGCGCCGTAGTTCTCGCAGATGTAGCCGCGCGCGGGGCCGCCGGGCAGCTCCACCCGCATGCGCATGCCGCGCGGGATGAGCGCGACGTGGCCGGGCGGGACCTCCAGTACGCCCAGCTCCGTGACGATGCGCAGCGTCCCGGACTGGGGGACGATGAGCAGCTCACCGTCCGCGTTGAAGAACGCCGTGTCCGTCATGGACGCGGTCGCCGCGTAGAGGTGCACCGCCGCGCCCGCGTTCTCGGCCGGGGAGCCATTGCCGCCCAGCGTGAAGAGGCTCTCCAGGAAGGTGGTGGGCGTGGTGGGCATGGGCGCCGGGCTCCAGCGCAGCCGGTTGGGCGAGGGAGGCACCTCCCGGAACGGTCCGCTCTTCAGCGTGCGGGCCTCCACGGGCCGGTATGCCGGGTGGCCCGCGCTGGGCCGCAGCCGGTACAGCCACGTGCGCCGGTTCACGCCGCGCGGCGCGGTGAACGCGGTGCCGGAGAGCTGCTCGGCGTAGAGGCCGAACGCGACGCGCTGGGGCGTGTTCTGGCCTACGGGAAGCGCACCGGCGACAGCCTCCGATGCGTGCTCGTTTCCAAAGCCTGTCAGATGGCGGACGTTTTCCATGGCGTCCGAAATAGTAACAGATGTAACCAATCCGGCAAGGCTCAGGGGCCGGGCTTGAGGGCGCGGATGGCGGCGCGCTCCACGCGCTCCAGCAGCGAGCGCAGGACCTCGCGTTCAGAGGGCGACAGCTCCGCGAGCACCTCTGCCTCCGCTTCGAGCGCGGCGGGGGCGATCCGCTGGTAGAGCCTGCGTCCCGAGGCGGTCAGCGTCAGGCGTCGCGAGCGGGCGTCGCTCTGGCTCGTGGCGCGCCGCACCAATCCGCGCTCCTCCAATGCGCGCGCGGCGCGGCTCACCGGGACCTTCTCCATCCGCGTGCGCCGGACGAGCTCCAACTGTGAGCGCTCCCCGTCCTCGCCCAGTACGGCGATGAGCCGCCACTCCTGCGTGGAGAGGCCGTCCTCGGCCGCGTACACGCGGGCGATGCGCTGGCTCACGACGTTGTCCGCGACCGACAGGCGATAGGGGAGGAACTCATCGAGGGTGAGGCTCGCGGTGCGTGCTTTCTTCATCGGGCTGGGGACTATAGCCAGCGCGGCCCGCGTGCCATGGCTCGTGTGGAGGGCGGTGCTGGTGTCGCGCGCCCATCCGTCCTCGGAAGGAGTTCCCTGCATGCTGTCGCTGCTCGCCGCCGTCATGCTTGCGTCCTCGCCCACGCCCTCTTCGTTGTCGCTGTTGGCGCTGGAGGATGGGCCCGCGCACTCCGCGCGGCTGCTGGTGGCGCAGGCCCCGGAGACCGGCATTCAGGAGGTCCCCGTTCCCTCGACTCCTTTCCGGACCGGGGCCTGGATGCGCGCATCCAGGAGCTGACGCAGCGAGTGGGTCTGCTCCAGGAGGAGATCGACGGCATCCGTCTGGGGCGCCCGCGCAGCTCGAAGGTCATGACGACCATCGGGTTCATTCTGGCGGCGGCGCTGCTCATTGGCGTGCCGGTGATGATCGACGGCCTGATGGACTCGGGCACGGATCAGACGCTGAAGCTGTTCGTGGGACTGCCCATCACGGCGGTGGGCGTCGTGGGGGTGGTGCTGGTCGTCGTGGGCTTCAGCCGGGGAGGGCGCATCGCGCTGGAGAACAAGGCTCGCCGCGAAGCGCTCGTCGAAGAGAAGACCCAACTGGAGGCGGAGTCGCGGGACCTGCGGGCCCGCAGCGATGGACTGCGTTCGCGGCAGTGGCAGCCCCGCCCCTCCGTCCCCCTCATTGCCGTGAACTTCTAGTCCTCGTCCCGGATGAAGTCCTCCGGTTGGTAGCCTGGGGCTCTTCGCCTTCTCCGAGGCCAACGGCCGTAAGCAGATGGCTGGCGCGGGCGCGTGGTGGACGTTCGGCTGGTGATGCATGGCGGCCTGCTCCGGTTGATCGGGGCGGGCTGCTGGGCTTGACGCGCTAACTTTCTGCGAGGCCCTGGTGGGTAGATGCTGCCCCTCCCCACGGGGCAGGTTTCCGCCGGAATGTGCGGTCGTTAATAGCCATACCGCGCAGGGCGCCGTACCAGCACCCCCTGCTTGGTGGGGAAATGTTTCGTTGGCTCAACTTGGATTCGCACACCAGGGAACTCATGGAGGAGGAGGTTCAGAAGGACATTGACGATGGGAACCTTTACCTGAGCGGCCGCCTCACGGAGGCTGGCAGAAAGGCATACCCTGGCCACCTACTTGAGGCCGTCAAGTTGGGCACGGAAGCAAGTCTTGCAGAGGCTCTTCGACGCCCCGGCTACTTCAACTCGCATGAACCGCGTGGAAACTCGATGGCAAGAGTTCCCGTGACCGCTCCGGATACGTTTGCGGAAGGGGAATTTAATCGTTTCTACATCCGAGCCTTGTGCCGGCGCGCGGAGGAAGACGACATCGAGCACTTGGTCATCTACCGGGCCAAAGCTGCGGAATCCCCGCGCGTGGAGAGCGAGATGCGGATCGGGCAGGCGATGGTACCTGATCGCCTGCTGCGTGACCTGCGCACGAACATTGGTGTGGGCACGGCGCTTGGTCTTCCGCAGCCCAACAGCGGGCTCAGCGTGCACTTGCCGTAAGAGCTGCATCGCCGATGTGTCATCGGCCCGCTACTGGGAACCCTGCACCTCATGCTCCGGCAGGGCGTTCTGGTGGACCATTGCGCCTACCGCATCCAGCGAGACGCTGCAGGTGGCGCAGCGGTAGACGCGGCAGCCACCTGCCAGCACCTATGTGGCCACCTCAGGATGCCGCACCAGTAGATCGAGCGCGCGGGACGGGCGAGTGCGAGGGATGCCCGCGCGGCCGAACTGGGCCGTCAGGTCCTCGATCCGGACCCAGGCCTCGCTGGAGAGGCGCAGCCCGTCGATGCGCACAGTGGTTCCGGCGGGCGCGCGGCGTCGCTCCGGCGGCGTCTTCGTCTTGTCGTGGATGGGCACGGTGCGGACTTCGCACGCGCGAGGCCGCAACACGACGTGGTAAAAGGTCATGCTTGGGCAGCGCACGCATGGGAGGGGAACTGATGGCGCTTTGTCAGCTCTGCGGGCAGCGTGGAGGACGTCACACCGACATCTGCCCCAGATTCAGGGGGAGTCGTGAAACGCAAGAGCCAGAACGCTTCAGGTCACAGGAGCCGGAGATGACAAGAGCGCAAGCCGCGATGATCGATCTTGCTCGGCTGCTTGGTGACGACGGATGGACCTTGGAGCACTCGGTATTCAGCGACCGCACCTACGTGCGGCACCACACCGCAATTGTGTTGCGCGGGCTCAATGGTGACAGCTTCCGCGCGGACAGCTATGTGCGGCTGCTCGGTCGCACGGACCTCCGTGCGAACGAGTTGTTGACCGGCTATACGGGGCTCGAGCCGACGCCGGCAGCTTTCTTCAGCATCCGGGTGCGCGCGGAAGGTTTCGATGTTGAGGAACAGGTTGGCGACGAGGTGACGAAGAGGACCTCGTCGCGCCCTTACTCGTGTCCCTCTGTGCCGGTCCTGTACCGCCTCGTGTCATCGCGCTCCGAAGCCGTCGTGGCTGAGAAAATGGGATCTCCGCAGGCGTAAGCGAAAGGTGTTCCGGCCGATGGGCCACGCTGGTGGCCGCGCAGCCGCTCGGGCTCCGCGCGGTATTCGTAGAACTCAATGATCGCTACTGCGAGACGGCAGCCCACTGCCTGAAAGAGGACGGCGGCCTCGCACGCTCAGACTGAGGTTCATGCGGGCTGAGGTGCTCCACAACCTCTAACGCCAAGAGGGCGCGAAGCACCTGCTGTGCCTATAGCCGTGCCATCATCGTTGAGAAGGAGTTGGGCACGTGCACCGCCGCCGGGTACGGCGGGTGCATTCTTAAGGGCGAGTACGTGGCCTTCACCGCGGCCACTGTCTCGCGGCACCTGGAGTGCGCCGGTGCACACGGGCAGGCGCCCCAACCTCAAGGCAGGGAAGTGCCGCTGCGGCGCCCAGGTGGCCTCGCATGAGGACTCCCTCCTCCTGGAGGAATCTGGGCCCGGAGGCCGTCTCGTGAAGAAGTGACTGGTGCGGTGCTCGAAGTGTGGATGGGCGCCCGTCAGTCCATGTCCCCCAGGGCTATCTCCGCCAGTTCGCGGTAGAGCGGCACCACCTCTACCGCGAGCAGGTCCTCCATCACCTTTCGAGCGCCCGCGGTGTCTCCTGCCTGCCGGAGCCGACGGACCTCGGATCGCGCAGCCATCATCCGCATGGAGCTGCTTCGGATTCGGCCCCGCTCCTCTCGGAGCAGGGCCGTCGCGGTGGTGACGTCCTGGATGGCTGCCTGTGCGTCGGCCTCGGAGATGGCCACCTCGCGTGCCGTGCGCAGCAGCAGTTCGCGCACGTCCTGAGTGAGCACCAACGCTTCGCCCGCCTCCACGCGGGCGGCGAGGGCTCGCACCTCATCCCAGTTGAGGTCTTCGGACATGCTCAGCGCCTCTTCCTCTTCGGACGGCACCTGTCGTCCGGCCATTCCCCCCGCTGCCCTTCGCAGTATCTGCTCAAAGAGAAGATCCAACTGGAGGCGGAGTCGCGGGACCTGCAGGCCCGCCCCTCCGTCCCCCTGCTCGCCGTGAACTTCTAGTAGGCGCAAGCGCGGTTGTTGCACCACCCCTGCGTCGTGCCGCAGACGCAATCCGAGTCGTCGATGCACCGGGTGGACGGGCACGTCGGACCGCCACCACCGCCGCCACCGCCCGGGAGTTGGTAGGAGCAGGCGTTGCGCGTGCACGAGACAGACCGCGCGTTGGGACACGCGTTCCAGCAGTCATCCTCCGAGGAGCACCGGACGGAGAAACAGATCAGCCCCGCGGCCTCCTCGGGCGTGGGCTCGGAGGTCAGGGCCTCGGAGGACTCGGTGGCGGCACACACCGCCTGCGTGGCCATCTCCAGGGCCGGCGCGGACGGCTCCGCGAAGGCCGCGGTGGCCGCGAAGGACAGCAGGACTGCGACGCTCCAGGACAGGCTTCGGCGGGACGACGACATGACGGCGGGCTCTTTCCTCCCAGTGAAGTCATGCGGCGCTGCATGGGGATTCCTGGGAACACCAAATTAACATGGCTGTCCGGGCTGGGACCGCGCGCCCCCTGGTGACAGCCGCCATCAGGCGCATGACGGCAGCCATCAGGGCAGGGCCCCCGGGGCTGGGGCAAACCCCTGGAATCAGGTGCGGGCCGGGGGCTCCGGGGGCGGCACGACGGTTGCTGTAGGGGAGGGCACACGACGTCTTCCGCAGCCGAGGCCCACCATGAAGCTCCGCTCCTCCTCCTTCTCCAAGCCGTCCCTCTCCTCCGGCTCCCGCACGCGCAGCCCCAGCGCGCCCCCCAAGCTGACGACGCCCGGGACGGTGAAGCCGGAGACGGTGAAGTCGCAGAAGGCGCCCACGGCCCTGGAGCTGCAGGATGGCAAGAACAAGCTCAAGCCGGCGGACCACGGCGTGGTGCACCCGGACCTGTCGGGCATCCGGACCCGCCGTGACAGCCGTCAGTCCGGCGCGGACTTCGCGGACTTCACGCAGGACGCGCGCAACTCCACGCACCAGCTGATGAGCCGCCCCGTGGGCAACCAGATGCTGACGGAGCTCAACGGCCGCACGCAGCACGTGAACCCCGGCGCGACGGGCACCGCGCAGAAGCCGCTGACGGTGGCGGACATCTACTCCGGCCGCAGCGAGGCCATGCCCATGTCGCACCGCCCTCGCCACGACGGCACGCTCCAGTCGCTGCGCCCGGCGTACCGCTACGACGGCCAGGCCAGCGCGGGCCAGGCCAGCCGCATCAACTACAACGAGAACCAGCCCAGCCAGCGCTTCAACAGCCTGGGCCACGAGTCCGTGCACGCCTGGCGCGCCGCCAATGGCGTGCAGGTCAGCCCCCTGGCCGCCAGCAAGCACGCGGACGCGGAGGTGTTCAAGCGCTACCCCAGCCACTCGGCCGCGATGAAGGACACCGTGGAGACGCGCCTTCAGCTGCGCGAGGAGTTCGAGACCGTCGGCCTGCGCCCCACGCCGCGCATGCCGAATGCCCCCACGGAGAACGCCATCCGCGCCGAGCACGGGCTCCCCGCGCGCCAGGACTACTCGGGCTTCCGGCCCGGCGCGAACAAGAACCAGGCGAACTTCGAGAACTTCGACGCGGGCTCGGATGACCGCAGCCGGTTCCAGAAGTTCATGGGGACGCCGTCGCCGCTCGGGCAGATCGTCGGCGACCTGGAGAAGTAGGCGCTCGCGCCGGACGCGTCCCGGACAAGGGGTTCATCGGTTGGATTGATACCCGGCCTGGGCCCGATTGCCGCGTGCGCCAGGTCCCCCCACCGTTCCCGGGAGACCGCAGGCCCGGGGGGACCTCATGCGCGCGCGACTCCTGTTCATCCTCATCCCGTCTTTGATTGTTCCGGGGACGTATGCCGGAGCACAGGACGCCAGCTCGGCCGCGCACGGAACGCATGGCAAGCCTTCCGCGCTGTCGAGCCTGACCTCGCTCGCCCAGGGCGCGGTGCTCTTCGATGACCTGGGAACCCTCCAGCGGAAGGTGACGACCCGGTCGCCCGAAGCGCAGGCCTTCTTCAACCAGGGCCTGCGGCTCACGTATGCCTTCAACCACGACGAGGCCGCGCGCTCGTTCGCCCGCGCCGCGCAGCTGGACCCCTCCTGCGCCAGTTGCTTCTGGGGCGTCGCCCTGGTGCTGGGGCCCAACTACAACGTGCCCATGCTGCCGGACCGGGCCGCGACCGCGTGGACGGCCCTGCAAAAGGCCCAGGCGCTCGCTCCCACGGCGACTCCCACGGAGCAGGCGCTCATCGGCGCGCTGTCCCGGCGCTACGGCGGGCCGGAGCCCCGCACGCCCGAACAGATGAAGCCCTTCTCCCAGTCCTACGCCAACGCCATGCGCGACGTGGCGAAGCGCTTCCCGGACGACAACGACGTGCAGGTGCTCTTCGCCGAGTCCCTGATGAACCTCAACCCGTGGAAGCTGTGGACACTGGAGGGCAAGCCGGAGCCGGGGACGGGAGAGATTGTCTCGCGGCTGGAGACAGTGCTCGCGCGCGCGCCGAACCATCCGGGCGCCAATCACTATTACATCCACGCCGTCGAGGCCTCGGAGCATCCCGAGCGCGCGCTGGCTTCCGCGGACCGGCTGCCGGGGCTGATGCCCGGCGCGGGACACGTGGTGCACATGCCGGCGCACATCTACCAGCGGGTGGGCCGGTATGCGGATGCCTCGGAGAGCAACCGCCGCGCCGTCCAGGCGGACAATGACTATCTGCGCCAGGTGGAGCCCATCGGGTACTACCCGATGTACCTGGCCCACAACTGGGGCTTCCTGTCGTTCTCCTCGTCCATGGAGGGACGCGCGGGGGAGTCCATCCGCGCCGCGCGCGAGTCCGCGAACGTCCTGCCGCCGGAGATGCTGAAGGAGATGCCGGGCATGGACTTCTTCGCCTCCGAACCCCTGCTCGCGATGGTGCGCTTCGGGCACTACGACGAACTGCTCACGGAGCCGCGGCCGGATCCGAAGTACCCGGTGCTGACGGGGCTGTGGCTGCACGCGCACGGGCTGGCGCTCGCGGCGAATGGGGAGTTCAAGGAGGCCCGCGCGGAGCACGCGGAGCTGGTGAAGCTGGCCGCCAACGTCCCCGACACGATGACCGCCGGAAACAATTCGGCGAAGGACGTGCTGGACGTAGCGGCCCGCGTGCTCGACGCCTCCATCGCGGAGCGCCAGGGCTGCGCGGACGCGCTGACTCGCTGGGAGGACGCGGTGCGCGCCGCGGATCAGCTGGCCTATTCGGAGCCCAGTGACTGGTTCTACCCCGTGCGTCACTTCCAGGGCGCGGCGCTGCTGGACGCGGAGCAGTACAAGGCCGCGGAGGCCGTCTACCGCGAGGACCTGCGCCGCAACCCCGGCAACGGCTGGGCGCTCTTCGGACTCGCCCAGTCGCTCAAGGGGCAGGGCCGCACGGCCGAGGCCTCCGCCGTGCAGCAGCGCTTCAAGAAGGCCTGGGCGGGTGCCGACATCGCGCTCACCCGCACGGCCTTCTGACGTCAGAAGCGGGCCTGGAGCAGGACGCTCACGCCCACCGCGCCGGCGGGTTGAAAGACAGGCCGGGAGACTCCCGTCTCGTCATCCTCGAAGAGGGTCCGGTTCGGGTCGTGCGTGTAGGAGACCTCCGCCAGCACGCCGGCAATCGTTCCCAGGTCCCAGCGCGCCGTGGCCTTCACCGTCACCACCAGCTTCGGGTCCTCGCCTTCGGGCAGGAGGGTGAGCCTGTTGGGCCCCTGGAACACGGCGGTGGAGTTGCTGATCAGGGGGCTCACCGGTGGGTTCCGCAACGAGGCGGGGCGGGTGACGCGCACGAGCAGCCCGGGCGTCAGCCCCCAGTCCTGGAGGTGGTAGTCACTGCTCAGCGTGCCGGATACCTCCGCGCGGGTCTCCGCGTCGCTCATGAAGGCCTGGTACGGGGGGAACCCGGGGACGTCGACCTGGATGAATCCGAGGGAGCGGACGTAGGCCAGCACATGCGCCCGCCAGAAGCCCTGCTTCACCCGGGCCTCCAGGGCTCCAGCCCCCGACGGCTGGGTGCGCCGCTGGGGCGGGTCGGTCTCCCGATCATGCAAGCCCTGGGACACGATGCTGCCCTCCAGCGACACCGACGCGGCGAAACCGCCGGGGTACGTCTCCGGCTGGAAGAAGCGTTCGAAGAAGGTCGGGTCGCCCTGGTACAGGGCCAGGTCGACGTTGTTCCCGATGGGCGCGCCCCGGTGCCAGACCGCGCCCAGCGAGGCCCCGCGTACGGGGACGTGCATCTCGATGCCCAGGTTCGCGACGCCGGGGATCTGCCCCCGGTCGAGCACGGTGCCCTTCGCGGCCAGCCGCACCTCGGGCGTGACGTCCAGGAAGCCGCCCGCGAGCAGGGCGTAGCGGCGCGAAGCCTCCAGCTCCAGGTCGTCGAACACGGGGGCGGACTTGAGCGCCACGAAGGCGTCCCACCGCTGCCGGGACAGGCGCAGCTCCAGCGCGGACTCGGCGGCCGAGCGGCGCGGGAAGGCCTGCCGCTCCCACGTCACCGGGTAGGTGAAGCCCATGTAGAGCCGGGACGTGGACATGGGGTGGACCACCGCGGAGAGCCCCTCTCCGGCCTCCCATCCAGAGGGCCGGTAGCGCAGCCGGAAGGTGCTGCCGTTGTCCGAGAAGCCCATGCCCTGCGAGTTGCCCAGGGTGAGGAAGAACGACAGCGCGGCCTCCGCGCGCAGGCCCGACGCGAGCTCCGGCGTATGTCCTTCCAGCGCCGCGTGGAAGGAGGTGCCGGTGGGGGCGCCTTGGGTGTCGATGCCCTCGTCGGTGGCGTAGAAGGACAGCCGCGCCTGGAAGGGCGGCTCGGTGGACGTGGGTGCGGAGGCCTGTCCCAGCAGGAGCAGCAGGGGAAGCGTCAGGAGTGGAGACGTCATGGGCGCGCGCGCATAGCACGTCCCGCCTGGGGCAGGCATTGCCAGCAGGCGCTTCAGGACGCGGCGTCAATGCGGCTGTGGCGCCGCGTGTCTGGCATCACCGTGTAGACCAGCAGCGAGCAGAAGATGCAGGCCGTGACGTACCAGAAGAACCACGGCTCGTGCCCGGCCAGCTTCAGACGCGTGCCCACGTACTCCGCGGTGCCGCCGAAGAGGGACACCGTCAGCGCGTAGGGCAGCCCCACGCCCAGGGCGCGGATGCGCGCCGGGAACAGCTCCGCCTTCACCACGGCGTTGATGGACGTGTAGCCGGAGAGGATGACCAGCGCGGCGAGCACCAGCAGGAACGCGGTGAAGGCGTCCCGCGTCCGCGTCAGCGCCGTGAGCAGCGGCACCGTGCACAGCGTGCCCAGCACACCGAACCCCATCAGCACCGGCCTGCGCCCCACGCGGTCGGAGACGTACCCCAGCACCGGCTGGAGGAACATGTAGAGGAACAGCGAGCCCGCGGAGATGAGCGTGGCCTCGTCCCGCGTCAGCCCCACGGAGTTCACCAGGAACTTCTGCATGTAGACGGTGTAGGTGTAGAAGGCCAGCGTCCCGCCCATCGTGAGCCCCACCACGACGGCGATCTCCTTCGGGTGGCGCAAGAACTCCCGCATGGGGTCGTGCTCGGACTTCTTCGCGGCCTCGCGGGTGAAGGCCTCCGTCTCCACCATGTTGCGGCGCATGTAGAAGCCGAAGATGGCCAGCGCCGCGCCAATGCCAAACGGGATGCGCCAGCCCCAGGCCTCCAGCTGCGGGCCCGTCAACACCAGCCGCTGCAACACCAGCAGCGTCAGCGTGGCCAGCAGCTGCCCCATGATGAGCGTGACGTACTGGAAGGAGCTGTAGAAGCCTCGGTGGCGGGAGGTGGCCACCTCGCTCAGGTAGGTGGCGCTGGTGCCGTACTCGCCGCCCAGGGAGAGGCCCTGGAGCAGCCGCGCGAGCATCAGCACCACGGGCGCCGCCACGCCGATGCGCGCGTACGTGGGGCACACGGCGATGATCAGCGAGCCCAGGCACATCAGCGTGACGGACAACGTCAGCGCGGACCTGCGGCCCTGGCGGTCCGCGTAGAGCCCCATCAACCACCCGCCCACCGGCCGGATGAGGAAGCCCAGCGCGAACACCCCGGCGGTGTTGAGCTGCTGCACCAGCGGATCCGCGTCCGGGAAGAACGCCTGCGCGAAGTACAGCGAGAACGCCGAGTAGACGTAGAAGTCGTACCACTCGATGAGGTTGCCCACCGAGCCGCCGAAGATGGAGAGCAGCCGCTGCCGCACGGGGGACATCGGGTGGGGGCTCAGGCCTTCAGCGTGCGGCCGAACAGGTCCTCGAGCCGGCTCCAGTGCGTCTCCGCGACCTCCGCGTTGAACTGGGGCGTGCCCGGCACCGAATAGCCGTGCTGCGCGCCGGGGTAGAGCTCCGAGCGGTACTTCACGCCCGCGTCCTTCAGCGCCGCCTCCAGCGTGCGGATGGCGTCCGCGGGCATGGAGTTGTCCTGGTCCGCGTGGCCGAAGTACAGCTCGGCCTTCACCTGGCTCACCAGACGGTGGGGACTGTCGGGCGCATCCGTGGCCAGGCGGCCGCCGTGGGAGGACGCCACCGCGCCGATGCGGTCCGGGAAGTCCGCGCCCATGCGCACCGCGATGCCGCCGCTGAAGCAGTAGCCGGCCACGCCCGCCTTCGGGCCCTTCACGAAGGGCTGCCGGGCGAGGAAGTCCAATTCAGCGCCCGCGTCCAGCTTCAGCCGTTCCGGCGTCAGCGTGCCGATGAGTCCGTAGATGCGCTTGCGGAACGCCTCATCCGCGAAGGTGCCCTTGAGGTCCAGCTTCGAGGCGGGCGCCTCCCGGTAGAACACGTTGGGCAGCAGCACGACGTAGCCGGACTTCGACAGGCGCCGGGCCATCTCCTCGGAGACGGGCCGGACGCCAAAGGCATCCGGAATCATGATGACCGCCGGCCACGGTCCCGAGCCCTCCGGCTGGAAGAGCTTCGCGTCCATCACTCCATCCGCGGTCTTGATGTCGACGTCCTGCATGGCGTGGGTGACCTCCAGCGCGGGCGGTGCATGCGCCCGGCAGGAGGGTGACACCACACGCGCGGGCGATGCGCCATCCGTTTCGCGGCGGGCCCCCACCGCCCCGCGCGAAACGGACACTTGCTTGGATTACTTGACGCAGTTGCTCCAGCCGCGCTTGCTGTTGCTGACCGTCATCTCCCAGTAGCGGGTGCCGCTGTTGTAGTCGATGGAGACGCCGTCGTTGAAGTCGCTGGTGCTGAAGTTGCCGCCGATGCCAGACAGCAGGCAGGCCACGCCGCCGGGGTTGTAGTCCAGGTTGTGCGTGAAGGTGCCCGGGTAGCCCGCGATCCACAGCCAGCCGCCCTGGGCCGTGGGGACGTCCACGCAGATGGCGCGGGCGCCGCCGGACGCGCCCAGGTTGCCGCCCAGGTACCAGTTGTTGCCGTCGTTCCAGACGCGGGCGTAGTCGGAGTTGGACGTGAAGCCACCCGCGGCCTCCACCTGCGTGAGGAAGCAGCGGCGGTCCGCGGTGACGGCGCCCAGCAGCTTCGCCGCCTGGCCCTTGTACCAGGCCATCTCCGCGGTGCGGTTGGTGGCGGTGTTGAGGCACTGGACGCCCGTGCCCAGCGCCTTGCTGTTGGTGTGGTTGACGAAGAGCTGCCAGTTGCCGGCGTACTGGTACACGCCCGCGCTGGCCCAGCTGGTGCCCTTGAGGTTGCCCTGGATGCCGGTCAGGAAGCAGGTCCGGCCCGTGGAGGTCCCGATGGCGGTGGAGGTCAGGCCGTTGTTGGAGGTGCCCCACCAGTAGGTCCCACCCAGGGTGACAGCCTGCTCGCTCGTCGCGAGGGACGCGTCCTCGGGCGCGACGGGGGTGGCGGTCTCGGTGACGGCCTCGCCCGCGGGGGCCTCGCCCGACAGGGTCTCGTCCATCATCGGGTCGCCGCCACAGCCCACCGCGAAGAGGCAAAGGGGGGCCGCCAGGAACAGCTTTCGCGCGAAGTGATTCGTGTGCATGTCGCTTCTCCGTCCGTCGTTTGGGAATGCCAGCGATGCGTCCGGCTGGCCGGGGTTCGTCCCGGCCGGGTCGCCAGCGGGGAACGTGGCGGGCCATGAGCAACGGGGATGCCAGCGCCGCGTCCCTGGGGCGCGTGTCGAAGGAGGGCTCGGGGAACGGCAAGCCTTGCGCTTCCACGACGCGTGCGGGACGGCAAGGCTTGCACGGACGGCAAGCGTTGCACGGTGGGGCGGCCGGGACGTGTGTCCGGGCGGGGCTCCTGGCAGGATCGCGCAATCAGTCTACGGAGCGGGGAGGGCAAGTTGGGCATGCATCGCGAAGGCGCGGCCGTGGTCCGGACGCTGGTGGTGCTGGGCGCGCTGTTCGGAGCCGGTGCGCGGGCGGAGGTGACGCGCGCGGAGTTCCTGGTGCCGTCAGACGAGGGCATCGAGGTGTCCGTGCGCGAGGTGAAGGACACGGGCATGCAGGTGGCCAACCTGCCGCCGCTCATCCTCCTGCACGGCGCGCGGGTGCCGGGGCGGGCCTCGTTCGATTTGCCCGTCGAGGGCGGCTCCATCGCGGCGGAGCTCGCCCGCGCGGGGCATGCGGTGTACCTCCTGGATGCGCGCGGCTATGGCGGCTCCACGCGGCCCCTGGCCATGAGCACGCCCGCGAAGGGCCGGCCCCTGGTGGGCTCACATGAAGTCGTCCAGGACGTGCACGCGGTGGTGGGCTGGGTGAAGGCGCGCACGGGGCAGCGCCGCGTGGGACTGGTGGGCTGGGCCACGGGAGGTCACTGGGCGGGCATGTACGCCAGCCTCCATCCGGACAACGTCAGCCACCTGGTGATGCTCAACGCGCTGTACGCGGGCAGCGCGGAGCACAAGATGCTGGGCAAGGGTACGGACTTCGAGGACCCGAAGCGGCCGGGGCACTTCAACGCGGAGGGCATTGGCGCCTACCGGTGGAACACGGGTGCGTCGCTGATGGCCGTGTGGGACCGGCAGCTGCCCGCGGAGGAAGAGGAGCGGGTGAAGTGGCGGGACCCGGAGGTGGCGGCGTCGTTCCAGCGCGAGGCGGTCACGAGTGATCCGCTGGGGCCGTCACGCACGCCGTTCGCCTTCCGGGCGCCGTCCGGGGCGCTGGAGGACAGCTTCTATCTGGCCACGGGCCGGCAGCTGTGGGACGGAGCGTCCATCACGGGGAAGGTGCTCATCCTGCGCGCGGAGAACGACTTCTGGAGCCGGCCGGAGGACGTCACGCGCCTCCAGGAGCACCTGAACCACGCCGCCAGCGTGAAGGCCGTGGTGCTCCCGGGCGCGACGCACTTCGTGCACCTGGAGCGGCCGGAGCGGGGCCGCCGCCTGCTCATGGACGAGCTGCTGCGCTTCACCGGCGCCCGCGTCACCCCCGCGCCGAAGCCCCCGAAGCCCGTCGCGCCGTGAGCCGCTAGACTGGTGGGGATGATTTCCATCCGGAGACTCGAACAGGCGACCCTCGACGAGCGAGAGGCGCTGGCCGAACTGCTCATCGACTCCGTGGACGGAGGCGCGTCGGTGGGCTTCCTGCCGCCGCTCTCGCGGGACGTGGCGGTGGAGTACTGGCGGGGCGTGCTCGCGGCGCTGGGGCCGGGGCTGGTGCTCTGGGTCGCGGAGGTGGACGGGCGCATCGCCGGCACCGTGCAGCTCGCGCCGTCGCTGCGTCCCAACGGGCTGCACCGCGCGGAGGTGCAGAAGCTGCTCGTGCACTCGCGGGCCCGCGGACAGGGGCTCGCGTCGCGGCTGCTCCAGGAGGTCGAGCAGTACGCCCGGAGCGCGGGGCGCACGCTGCTGGTGCTCGACACGCTGGCGGGCTCGAAGGCGGAGGCCGTCTATCGGCACTGCCAATGGCAGCGTGCCGGAGAGATTCCAGACTGGGCGCGGCACACCGACGGTGAGCTGCACCCCACGGTCCTCTTCTTCAAGCGCCTCGCGCCCTGACGCTCACGGCACGTGGGGGCAGGGCGGGTCGTCGGGGCAGCGGGATTGAGACTAAGCTGCGCGGACCTGCTCTGGGAGGAACAATGCCAAGAGGCTCCGGTAAGCGCGTGGTGCGCTACGTCCCCATCCGGTACGACGTGCTCGACCCCCGGGCCAATCCCTACACGGTCCGCACGGTCACCCTGGACCTTGGCCAGTGTCTCGGCGCCAAACGCCCCATCCGCGTAGCCCCCCAGAAAGTGAAGCAGGAGGTCTGGAACAACGTCATCTTCCGCTCCGTCACCCGGGACGCCCACGACTTCATCCTGGTGAAGGTTCCCGCCGCGTGCGTGAACGCCGTGCTGAAGAACGGGGTGGAGCTCGACGGCCAGCGCTTCCGGGTGGACCTCATGTCCGGCTCCCTGTTCAAGCCGGATGACCATGATCGCCGCACGCTCATCGGCATCCCAGACGCGGCGAGACAATTCTTCTCGGACCTGCTGGGCTTCGAGGAGTCCGTCTACTACGCGTCGCGGGCACTCTTCGCCCGGCACCTCACGGGGGTCCGGGGCAACATCCGGGGCCGCGCCTATCCCCTCTCGGACGAGCACCCGCCCGTCATCGAGCTGACCCATCGCATCAGCGGCCGGAAGCTGTCCCTCATGGTCCATGACGGTTGGGGCTATGTCCGGGGCTCGGTCGCGCAGGACATGGCGCGCCAGCTCTCCCAGCGCAAGCGGCGCCACAAGCCGGGCGGCAACGCGAACTACCAGATGCTCCAGTGGTTCAAGGACGAGCGGCCCGAGGTGGTCTCCGAGCTGACCTCCTCCGCGAAGCGCCACCTGTCATCTTCCCTGTCGAGCAAGGTGCGATACAGCGCCCTCACGACAGGCCGTCCCACGATGCAGCTCGGCGTGGCGATGCCCACCCCCGGGCGGTGCGTGGTGTTTCCCTCCGGCCAGGAGCGCTTCGAGCCCGCGGCCCAGGGCGGGCTCATCCTCTCGCGCTCACCGGCGGACAAGCCGAACTGCCATCCGGTCCACTGGGATGACGTCGAGACCGTGGGGCCCGCCTCGGACTTTCTCGCCCAGATGGAGTGCCTCCAGTACACGTGGACGGGCTTCGACCGGGGCCACCTGACGTTCTTCAAGGGCATGCTGGGCATCATCCCCGAGGCGTGGTGGCCCGCCGAGTGGGAGAGCCGCAGCGTCATCGTCTGCGCCAAGGATCGCAAGCTCGACGAGCGCTGGACCACCGAGAAGAAACGCGACGAGGCCCATGCGCTCCAGGAGGACTTCCTGCTCGAAGACAGCAGCCTGGTGGCGGTGGACTGGTTCGAGGCGGGGGAGGCCATCGGCGTGCCGTATGACATCCAGTCGTGGCTCGGCGGCGACTACGACGGCGACAAAGTCCAGGTGTTCTTCGAGAAGCACAACCCGCGCCTCTTCCAGCAGGCCGTCGATGAGTTCGACCGCGAGGCGCTCAACCCCAAGCTCGCCAAGCGCTTCAGCCATGCGCCCGGCCGCACGCGCCGGGGGCGGCTGCTGGCCATGACCTCGAAGAACACCGAGTTGTGGTCGGTGATCGCCGCCACGGTGAACGCACTGACGGAGACGCAGCGAGGGAAGCTGGCCACCTCCCTGGGGTTCACGGGGGAGAAGGCGGAGGCCGAGCTCTGGGCGACCATCGAGCGGGGCATCAAGGTCGGGACCGACAGCTACAAGACCTCGGAGGATGTGCGGACCTGGGAAGCGCGCGCCCGCGAATATCAGAAGGTCCTCCGCAAGGAGTTCGGCGCGAGCCGGTTGCCCTACAGCAAGGCCCTGCGCGGGCTCCTCGAACAGACGGCCCAGCCGGTGCTCACCGACCCGGAATGGCGCGGCGTCTACTTCCAGTGCATCAACACCTACCCCCTGCCGCCCCTCCAGGGCACCCTGGCCTTGCGCGGCGTGCCCGTGAGGGTGTTGGGGCATGTGCTCCATCGGCTGCTCCCGGCGGAGCAAAGGACTCCCGAGGCCCTCCAGGGCTTCTTCGAGCAATGGCTCCGCGAGCGCTCCCTTCCCACGGAGGAGGCCCACCGGATCGCCACCAGCCGCGAGGTCCAGGAGATGTTCGCCACGCTCCTCAAGGACTTCGCCCAGGCGGAGGCCGAGCCTGTGAAGAACCGCTCCGCGTATGTGCCGCGGCCCGCGACGCGAGGCTCCCTGGGCTGGAGCAGCCACCTGCGAAACGTCCACGGCTACGTGCCCAAGACCGGAGGGGTGCTCGGCGTGCTGGACGTCCTGTACCTGATGGCGGACTCCGGGGAGGAAGGAGGCCCCGCATCGTTCTGGCAGGCGTATCAGCTTTTCGTCCGGGACCACCCGCAGCACCGCTACAAGCTGTCCCCGGTGGACGTGATTCGCTGGAAGAAAGGCATCTCCCCCACGGGGCTGTACATCGTGGCGGGCCGGGAGGAATGGGCCGAGTACGAGCGCTTCAAGCAACAGCACCCCGAGTTCGAGTACTCGCACTGAGCAGTTCCAAGGCCTACCGGCACCATGTGTCCAATACGGCGGGCTGGGATAGGGGCTCAGTCCGCCCGGAGCACGACCGCGGGGGGCACGTGCGCGGCCCTCCTTGCTGGCAACAGCGCCGCGAGGAACGCCACCGCGCCGAGCACCGCCACCACCAACCCATACGTGAGTGGATCCGTGGGGCGCACGCCGTTGAGCAGGTGCGACAGCGCGCGGCTGGCACCCCATGCGAGCCCCAGCCCCAACACCAACCCCACCGCCGTGAGCCGCAGGTAGTGGCTCAACACCATGCCCATCAGCTGGCCCGCCCTCGCGCCCAATGCCATGCGGATGCCAAGCTCGCGCGTGCGCTGCACCACCGCGTAGGCCACCACCCCGTAGAGCCCCACCGCCGCCAGCACCAGCGCCACCCCCGCGAAGAGGCTCGCCAGCAGGAGATAGAAGCGCAGTGGCGCCACCGTTCCATCCACCACCGACGCCAGTGTCCGCACGCTGCCCAGCGCGAGGTTCGCGTCCAGCCCCCGGACCTCCGCCCGCACCGCCCCGGCCAGCGCGAGCGGCTCTCCTGTCGTGCGCAGCACCAGCGTCATGTCCGTGGTCCGTGCCTGCTCAAAGGGCACGTACACCTCCGGCGCGGCCGGCGCGGCCAGCCCCTCCGTGGCCAGGTTCGCCACCACCCCCACCACCCGGCCTCCGAACGCGCCGTTGCCCAGGTCCATGTCCATGTCCAGCGTGCGGCCCAGCGGGTCCTCTCCCGGCCAGAAGCGGCGCGCCGCCTCCGCGTTGATCAACACCGCGCGCCCACCCGCGCCCCGGTCCTCTGGCAGCAGCCCCCGGCCGCGCAGCACGGGCACCCGCAGCGCCTCCAACGCGCCCGGCGTGACGATGCGCATGCTGGCCTGCCAGGGCTCCGTGCCCGGAGCCACCGGCCGCTGGGGGTCTCGCACCGCGAGCGTCCACCGCTTCCCTTCCATGGGAACTGCATTCACCGCGCCCGCCACGGTCACTCCGGGCAGGCCCCGCAGCCGCTCGAGCAGCCCGTCGTAGAAGGCCGCGGGCGCCGCGCTGCCCATCGCGTAGTGGATGGGTGGAAGGCTCAGCTTCACCGTCAACACGCCCTCCGGCTGGAAGCCCGGGTCGACCCGCCGCAGGTGCACGAAGCTGCGCAGCAGCAGCCCCGCGCTCACCAGCAGCAGCACCGCCAGCGCCGTCTCCGCCACGATGAGCGCCGCGCGGGTGCGGTGGTGGTGCGCGGCGCCGCCCGCGCCCTCGCCCGCGGTCCGCAGCACGCGCGCCAGCTCCACCCGCGACGTCTGCCACGCCGGCACCAGCCCGAAGAGCAGCGTGGTGAACACCGACAGGCCCGCGGTGAACGCCAGCACGGTGCCATCGAGCGACACCTCGTCGATGCGCGGGATGTCCCTGGGCCCGAACGCCGCCAGCGCATCCAGCGCCCACATCGCCGCGAGCAGCCCGGCCCCTCCACCCAGCACCGACAGGAGCGCGCTCTCCATCAGCAGCTCCCGCGCGATGCGCCCCCGGCTGGCGCCCAACGCGAGCCGCACGGACGTCTCCGCCTCGCGCGACGCGGCCCGCGCCAGCAGCAGGTGCATGAGGTTGGCGCACGCGATGAGCAGCACCAGCCCCACCGCGCCCAGCAGCAACAACAACGAGGGACGCACCTGGCCCAGCAGCACGTCGCGCAAGGGCTCCACGCTCGCGCCCATGTCCGCGTTCGTCGCCGGATACCGCGCCGCCAGGCTCCGCGCGACCGCCGCCGCGTCGGCCCTCGCCTGCTCCAGGCTCACGCCGGGCCCCAGCCGCCCATACACCTCCAGCCAGTGCGCGCCGCGCGCCTCCGGCTTCGTCATGGACTCGTCCTGGGTGAGCGGCGTCCACAGCTCCGCGCGCGACGGGAAGTCGAAGTCCGGCGCCATCACGCCCACCACCGTCCAGGGCAGCGGGCCGCCCAGGCTCACCGTGTGCCCCAGCACGTCGGGGCTGCCGCCGAAGCGGCGCTGCCAGAGCGCATGCGACAGCACCGCGACCTGGGGCGCCCCCGGCGCGTCATCCCCGGCCTGGAGCGCGCGGCCCAACTGCACGCGGGGCCCCAACACCTGGAAGAACCCGGCCGTCACCATCGCGGTCTGCACCTTCATCGGCGAGGCCTCCGTCCGGTCCGCCCCGAGCGTCACCATCGCGGGCGCTACACCGGCGAGCCCCTCGAAGGCCCGCGTCTGTTCGCGCAAATCCAACAGGTCCGGCGGCGACGTGGGCCCCGGCCCCTGCCGGCCCACGCTGAACAGCCGCACGAGCCGCGCATCGTCACGCAGGGGCAACGGCCGCAGCAGCACCGCGTGCACCACGCTGAAGATGGCGACGTTGGCGCCAATGCCCAGCGCCAGCGTGGCCACCGCCACAAGGGTGAAGGTGGGGCTGCGACGCAGTCGCCGCAGCGCGAGCAGGAGGTCTTGGAGGAGGAGAGCCATGGCGGACGCCGTTGAGCATGGCGCATGCCAGGGAGCCCGGACAGCCACGCCCAGGCGACAGGGCGGAGGAACTGACCGGCGCTGGGAATCCGCGTCCCGCTTCCGGACACGCGCACGTGCCTTCATGCGGCGCTGACGCGAAAAAAGAACGGGAGGGCATCCGCACGGGCGCCCTCCCGTTGCTATTTCAGCAGGGCATCAGCTCGCGCGTGACCGCTTGCGACGGGTGGCCAGCGCGACGAGCGCCAGCCACGCGAGCGGCGCCACCGGGGCCGCGCCGCAGCCGCAGCCGGAGTCGTCCTGGGGCAGGGGATTGTTCGTGCCCGCGTCCGGGGTCCCCGTGCCGGCATCCGGCTCACCCGCCTCGCAGCTTCCGTCCCCGACACAGACCGTCACCGTGGCCTCGGCGGTCGCGCCCTGCGTGTCCACCACCACGAAGCGCACGGTGTGCGGGCCCGGCGAAAGGCCCGTGGTGTCCCAGAGGGCAGGCGCGCCACCGAAGTAGAAGCGGTTGTCCGGATTGACGTCCGTGTAGACCTGCGTGCCGTCCACGTAGAACCCGGCGCCGGTGCAGCCCACGTCGTCCTCGCACTCGCCGAAGAACTCCGCCGTGGCGCCGGACACGCGCTCGCCCTGGGTGGGGCGGATGAGGATGGCGCGAGGCGGCTCATCCGCCTTCGTGGTGAGGGTGAAGGCCTGCTCCGCGTCCGGCGACACGCCGTTGGCCGCCCGCACGCGCACGTCCACGGTGCCCGCCGCCGACGGCGTCCAGGTGATGAGGCCGGTGGCCGCGTCGATGCTCATACCCTGCGGCACCGTGCCCTCCAGCGAATACGTGGGCTGCGGCCGGCCCACCGCCTCCACGTCGTAGCGGTAGGCGCTCCCCGCCACGGCGGTGGTGACGGGCGTGGAGGTGATGGTGGGCTGGAGCGGTTCGTCATCCACCTCCACGGCCTCCAGCGTGCGCGCGTCCAGGCCGGGCATGGCGAGCGTGATGGTGGCCGTGCCGTCCACGTTGTCCGCGTCCTGCGCCGCCCGGAGCGTGACGGTCTGAGGCGTGTTCCAGTTGGACGCCGTGAACGTGAGCGTGGACGCGGAGGTCACGGTGAGGTCCGGATCCCCCTGCGTGGCCGCCACGGTGACGGTGACGTTCGACGAGGGCCTCAGGGACAGGGACACGTCGAAGGTGGCGGTGCCTCCCTCGGGCACGGAGAGCCGGGTGGTGGACAGCACCAGCCGGGCCGAGTTGGTGTCGATGGTGGTGGCCACTACCGACTCGGTCGTCAGGCCCTCCGAGGCCACCGTGAAGGTGGCGACGTCCGCATCCGCGTCCGCGTCCTCCACCGCCTCAAGCACCACGACCTGCGGCGCGCTCCAGTTCGCGGGGGAGAAGGTGAGGGTGCCACCGCCCGTCAGGCGCAGGTCCTCGGAGCCGCCCATGGCTCGCGCCACGCTCACCGTCACGGGCGCGGTGGGCGCCTGGGCCAGCCGCACGGTGAAGGCCGCGCGCCCGCCCTCCATCAGGCGCAGGTTGAGCCCGGACACGACCAGCTTCTGGCCGGTGGCCGTGGGCATCACCCGGCGCACCACGCCGTTGGTGTACCCCAGCGCGTAGAGCGCGCCATCCGGCCCCACGCTCATGTCCACGTTGGCGGAGAAGCCCGTCCCCCACTCGTCCACCGTCGCCACCGAGTTGTCCGCCGCCAGCGTGGCGCGCGTCACCTGGGCGCTGTTGAAGTCGCCGAAGAAGTAGTTGCCGCGGTACTCCGCCGGGAAGAGGGTGGCGTCGTAGAAGACGCCGCCGGTGATGGAGCCGCCCAGCGCCTGCGTCGTCGCGTTGCCCCCGCCGCTGGTCGCGTCCGGCAGGCCCGGCTGGGCCACGGTGAAAGTGGTGGTGGTGGGCGCGTTGTTGGCGCTGGCGACGTAGAACTCGCCGTTGAAGCTCGCGACCCCCACGCCTTCGAGCGTGAGCTTCTCCCCCTTGCGGAAGCCGTGCGGCGTGGCGGTGGTGAACGTGGTGATGCCCCCGCTGCGCACCGCGCCCGTGGCGGTGAGGTTGCGTGAGTCAACCGAGTTGGTGCGGTACTTGATGACGGGGGTGATGGAGTCGTTCCCGACGGGCTGGTTGTTCTCGTAGTCGTTGTAGCCGGCGTGGCTGCGCCGGGTCACGACGAGGACCTGCTCGTAGCCGTCTCCCACGTCGTTGACCCACAGGAGTCCGGTGGTGGGCTGGAACGTGAAGGTGAACGGGTTTCGCAGGCCGCGCGCCCAGATGTATTCGTTGTTGGGGCCCACGCCGTCGTTGAACGGGTTGTCATTGGCGGGCGTGCCGTCCAGGTTGGCGCGGCCCACCTTGGCCGCCAGCGACGTCAGGTCCGCGTCCACGCCAGTGCCGTTGCCCAGGTCGCCAATGGCCCAATACAGCTTCCCGTCCGGCCCGAAGCCCAGCCCGCCGCCGTCGTGGTTGTTGCCCGCCGTGGGCAGCCGCGTGACGACCTCCGTGCGCGCGATGCCCGTGCCGTTGGAGTCCGTGTAGCGGACGATGCGCTGCTCGGAGGCGGAGACGGTGACGAAGAAGTAGACGTACCGGTTGACCACGTAGTTCGGGTCGAACGCGATGCCGATGAGGCCACACTCGCTGTTGGTGTGGACCGCGGGCTCCGTGGCGAACGTGCGCGTCACCAGCGTGGAGGTGCCGGGCTGCGTCTCCAGCACGCCGTCCTTCATGGCCACCGTCCGCACGACGCCGTTCTTCAGCGTGACGAACAGGCGCCCTGAACCATCCGGCGCCCACGCCATGCCGGTGGCGGGTGTCAGGCTGGTGGACGAATAGCTCGTTTCCACGAAACCAGCCGGTACGGCGGCCCGGGCTGGCGCGGACATCATCAGGAACAACAGTGAGGCCATGAGGGGGGTACGCATGGCCCCGAACCTACCGTACCCGGAGTAGGGCCCGGTGCCCTACCCGGAGGACCCCCTACCGCGTCGCGGTGAAGCTCCGCTTGATGTGGCACTTCACGCTGTTGTCCTCGGAGGAGAGGAGCTCCAGATCATACGTCCCCTCAATGACGGACCTGTCGGTGGCCGACCGGGGCGAGGGCGCGGCCACCGTCGAATCGATCCGGACGGTGCGCCTGACGCTCTTTTCGGTGAGGTACTGCGCGGTGGAGAAGTAGAGCCGCCGTGCGGGCTCACCCTCGTAGTAGGCCGACAGCGTCTCATCGCCGAACTTCGCCGTGACGTAGCTGTCGGACAGGGTCAGCACGAGCGGTCCTTGTGGCAGGCCGAACCCCAATGCCTCGCATCCCTCGCCCGGAGGCGATGAGTCCGCGAACTGGAGCGTGTAGGTGCCCGCGATGGCGCATCCCTCCTCACATTCAGGAACGCCGCTGCTACAGCCCGGGTTCCCCATGCCGCTGCCCATCGTCATCATGCCCACGGCGAGCAGCACGGGGATGCGGAGGAACGTCACGGCCTTCGGGGAACGGGCGCTGCGCGAGGACTCGATGTGCATGAAGGACTCCAGGTGGAACGGGCGGGCGTCAGACTAGCCAACGCCTGCCCTGGTCCGCACCTGGGGTCCGTGGTGTTTCACATCACGACATCATGCGTCACAGCGTGACGTTGCCGGACACCACCTCGGTGAACTTGCAGGGGATGTCGCTGGAGAGCGTGGCGCAGGTGGACGGCTGCGCCGGGGTCCACGTGGTGGCGTTCAGCTTGATGGCCGCCTGCGAACGCTGACGGTAGACGCCCGCCGCGTAGGGCGTGGGGTTCGCCGTCTGGCCACCGAAGTCCGTGTTCGTCTCCGGCCAGCAGCTGCGGCTGCCCGGGATGGCCGTCCAGGTGACCGTGCCCGTGCTGCTCACCGACTTCTGCTCCACGGTGGAGCAGATGTAGATGATGGGGTAGTCCTGGTCGCAATCCCAGGCAGACGCCTGGGCGCTGATGGGGCCACCCACGTCATACGTGTAGGGCTTCGTCGCTTCGACCACGCACGTCGTGCCCGGGATGGCCTTGGTCACCTGGGACTGGACCTGCGCGATGTCGCCGCCAGAGGGGGCCGGCTCCGTTGTTTCCGGCGCGGGGCCACAGGCGCTGAACGCAAGGGCCACCACGGCGAGGCTGCACGTCTTGAGCTTGAACATGTGGGGTGTCTCGGGGGAAATGAACCTGACGCGCTGTCACCGCCCACCGTTTGAATCCCATGCATCAACATGGTTTCCATGTGAGCAGTGACTAGCTTGCCAGCAAGGTAAATCCGTTCATCCCCTGCCGTCCACCCACGCGCGGGGCAGGAGCGTGGGCAGGACACCCCGTGAACTCAGGGCTTGCGGGACGCCACGGCGGGCGCGGCGCTCATCGCCTGGCTGAGCTTCCGGGAACCTTCCGAGAAGGCGCCGCGTGCGATCTCCTGCCCGGAGGTGCCGAGCACCTGGGCGAACACGTGGTCGAACCCCTTCTCCAGGCCCATGGACTTGTGGGGCTCACCCTTGGAGTCCGCGACCATGTAGAGCGACGAGTCCAGCTCGGCGGGCGGTGCCTCGCCCTTCTGGCGGTACAGGTCCTTCATGGCGGCGAGCGACTCGTTGTGGCTCTTGCGGATCTCCCCGCGCGCCATACCCTTGAAGAGGCCCGGGACGTCGCGCAGGTCCACGTGGATGACGACGATGGGCTTCTTCTCACGCACGTCGTAGATGAACTGGGAAGCGCGCTGGCGCAGCTCCTCCTTGGTGCCCTTGTTGGCATACAGCACCAGGGTGGGACGGCCCTGCCCGATGGGGACCTCCTTGCCGAACACGTCCTTGAGTTCAGCGGCGCTGGCCGGGAGAGCTCCCAGCAATCCGAGCAGGCAGGTCAGCAGGGCGGTCTTCTTCATGCAGTGGCTCCGAAGGGTGAAGAATCGCATCGGGTCCACAAACATCGTCACCCCCACCCTGAATCCCGACGGATGAATTCAATCCGTCTCTTGTGAAGAGGGGCCGACGTAGCGAGCCCTGGGGCGCAGCAGGTGTCCCTGCTCCCGCTGCTCCAGCACGTGGGCCACCCAGCCCGCCGAGCGCCCCACCGCGAACACCGTCGCCGCGGCGCCCTTCGGCAGCCCCAGCGCCTCCGCCAGCATCACCAGCCCCACCTCCATCGAAGGCGCGGGATGTCCCGCGTCGCGCATCACGTCCACCAGCGCGGAGCCCACGCGCACCGCTCGCGCATCCGGGCGCAGCGCCCGCGCGGCCTGGATGAGCGGGGGCGTGCGCGGGTCTCCCTGGGGATACAGCCGGTGGCCGAAGCCCGGCACCGATTCGCCCCGGTGGACGTACGTGTCCACCACCTCCTTCGCCCGCTCCGGACGGCCCACCTCCGTGAGCAGCGCCTCCACGCGGTCGCACGCGCCCCCGTGCTTCGCTCCGGAGAGCGCCGCCATCGCCGCGCCCACGCACGCGTACAGGTCCGCGCCGGAGGATGCCGTCACCCGGGCGGCGAACGTCGACACGTTCAGCTCATGGTCCGCGCAGAGCACCAGCGCCTGGTTCAACGACGCCGGGGCGTGTGATGCGCGGGCGTCCCACGCGTGCGCCAGCGAGTCCGCCACCGTCCGTTCCCTCAGGGCGGGGCCTACGCGCTCCGGCGCCCGGGCCGCGCACACCCACGCCGCCAGGTGACGCAGCAGTCCCCGGGCCCGCGCGAGCTCCTGGTCCGGTGGCGCCGCGAAGCGCACCGCGTCCCGTGCGCCCAGCAGGGACACCAGCGTCGCCAGCACCTTCGCGGGAGGCGTGCCCTGGGGCAGGAGCGCCGCCAGCGCGGCAGGAGGGAAGGGCGCTCGCGGCGCGGGCCACGTCGTGTCCCGGTGTTTCGGCAGCACGCCGGACCAGAGCAGCTCCGCCACGTCCTCGAAGGCGCGCCCCTTCGTGGCCAGCTCCACCGCGGAGTGGCTTCCCCGGTACGCCAGGCCCTTGGCCTCCACGCGCGACACGGCGGAGTCGATGACGGGCTCGCCCCAGCGCAGCGCTCCCGCCGCCACCGCCGCGTGTCCCGCCCTCGCGTCGTGGCGGACCTTCAGCCGCTCCAGGTCCGCGCGTGCGTAGCGGTTCTCCTTCGTTCCCTGCACCGGCACGCACCGCACCAGTCCCCGGCTCACGTAGGTGTAGAGCGTTGCGAGCTTCACGCCGAGCAGCGCCGCGGCCTCGCTCGCCGACACCAGGGCTTCCTCCCGCTCAGGTCGATGGTCGAATCGAGATTGAGAGCGTCCACCACGGCGTCTATCCATGCTCCACCCACCTCCTGGAAGGGGAGTGTCGGCGCGGCGCGCAGCCGCTGTCGACGTGTCTTTCCTCCTGGACGCGTGGAGCCCCGAACCCTGGAGGACATGCCATGCAGGTGGACTTTGGCCGCACGTCGGAGGACTACGCCCGGCACCGCGCCGGCTTCCCGGAGGCCTTCTTCGAGAAACTCATCCGTGAAGGTGTCTGTCATCCGGGCCAGCGCGTGCTCGACCTGGGCACGGGCACGGGCACGCTCGCGCGGGGACTGGCGAATCGCGGGGGCGACGTCACGGCGTTGGACCTCTCTGCGTCCATGTTGGATTCGGCCCGCCGGCTCGCGAGCGACGAGGGGCTGTCCATCGACTTCCGCGTGGCTCCGGCGGAGCGGACCGGCCTGCCTTCGGAGTCCTTCGGGCTCGTCACCGCCGGCACGTGCTGGCATTGGTTCGACCGCGCCGCCGCGGCCCGCGAGGCCTTCCGGGTGCTGGCGCCGGGAGGACGGCTGGTCATCGCGCACTTTGACTGGCTGCCTTTGCCGGGCAATGTCGTGCAGGTCGTCCACACGCTCATCGATACATTCAATCCCTCGCAGGTCGCGCCCTACGTCGAATTCGGACACGACGCCGGCATCTACCCGCGCTGGTTCCAGGACGTCGCCACCGCGGGCTTCACCGGCCTGGAGTCCTTCTCCTTCGACACCGTCGTCCACTACTCCTACGAGGCCTGGATGGGGCGGGTGCGCGCCAGCGCCAAGGTGGGCCCGGTGCTCTCAGAAGAGGAGGCCGCCCGCTTCGATGTCGCGCACGCGAAGCTCCTCGCGGAGCGGTTTCCCCAGACGCCGTTCGCCGTGCCGCACCGCGTGTTCGCGCTGGTGGCCACGCGGTGAGTGACAGAAGTGGAGGCCCGCGGTGTTCAAACCGCCAGCACTTCGCTGGAGGCCAGAGACCATGGGCATCACACTGGACCGTCGCTCCCTCATCCAAGCCAGCCTGGGGCTGACCGGAGGGCTCGCGCTCCTCCGGGGCGCTCCCGCCGCGGCGGCCGGACAGCCGTCCACGACCGCCTCGTCCTCCTCGTCCACCGAGGAGCCCCGGCCCTGGTGGGAGCTGGGGCCGATGGCGGACCCCATCATGGAGAGCCAACTCCTGCACTTCCTGGCTGGGACCTACAGCGCGCAGTCGGACATCAGCGAGGTGCTGGACACCGCGACCCGCATCGTCGCAGGGGATGACTGGAGCTGGCCCAATGAGTGGGTCCGCACCGCCGACCGCATCCGCGCCATGGGCGACGTGAGCCTGTCCCGCCGTCATCCCATCAGCGCGGGCAATGCCTACCTGCGCGCCGCCAACTACTACCGCGCCGCGCTCATCCACCACCCCGAGCCCAGCCACCCGAGCGTGGTCGCCACCGGGCGCAAGGCGGTGGAGGCCTACAACAAGGCGCTCCCCCTGCTGAAGATACCGGGCACGCCCGTGCGCATCCCGTACGAGGGCACCACGCTGCCCGGCTACTTCTTCCGCGCCCCGAGCGCCCGGAGCATCGCGCCGCTGCTCATCTTCCAGCAGGGCCGCGACGCGTGGCCGGAGGAGTCCAAGTACGTCATCGACGCGGCGCTCGCGAGGGGCTACCACTGCCTCATCGTGCACGCGCCCGGCCAGGGCATGGCCATCCGCGAGCAGGGGTTGCCCTTCCGTCACGACTGGGAGCAGGTCATCCGCCCGGTGGTGGACTTCGCCCTGTGCATCGCGGGCGTGGACTCACGGCGCATCGCGCTCCTGGGCTGGAGCATGGGCGGAGCGCTGGTGCCGCGCGCCGCCGCGTTCGAGCGGCGCATCAAGATCCTCATCCCCAACCCGGGCGTCCTCAACTGGGGCGAGTCCTCCTTCGAGCAGTTCAACATGTACTTCCCGGAGCTGATGCCGCTCTTGGACAGCAACCCCCAGGCCTTCGACGCGGCCATGGCCCAGCTGATGGAGCAGGTATTCCTCTACCGCTGGTACATGAAGGACGCGATGTCCAAGCACGGCGTGAGCACGCCGTCGGCCCTGCTCTTCGAGCTGCGCCGGTTCAACAACGAGCCCATCGTCCACCGCATCCGCTGCCGCACGCTGGTGATGGACGGCACCGCCGAGGCGTTCTCCCAGGGCCAGGCCCGGCTGCTCTTCGACGCGCTGGAGTGCCCGAAGGACTACATGCTCTTCACCACCCAGGACACAGGGCTCTTGCACTGCCAGGAGGGCGCGCAGGCCGTGGCCAACCACCGCATGTTCGACTGGCTGGACGAGTACCTCTGAGGCTCAGTCCAGCACGCCGCTGGACTCCCCACCGAACAACACGAACTCCGCCTCTTCCAGCGTGGAGAACGCCCGGCCATGGCGCTTCAGGTAATGGGAGAGGCGGATGGCGAGTCCATCACCCATCAGCATGAAGTCCCGCACGAGCGCGCCGTCGTGGGGCATGCGCGTCCAGTGCTGAAGCTCGCCGGCCACCAGTGCATAGGTGCCTCCGAGCCGCGCTTCCTGTTCGAGGATGTGCTTCACCGCCGCGGCCTCGCGCTGCCAGGCCTGGGTCTTCCGGCCCTGGCGCCGCGTCATCGCAGGTCGCTACCCAGCACGACTCGGAAGACGGCCTCCACCTCCTGCGCGTCCACGCCCAGCTCCCGGGCCCACGCCCGGCGCACGGCGAGCAGCGCCTCCGTGCGCGCGGGCTCGTTCCCGGTCTTCTGGGCGCGCCGCTGACGGCGGGCCAGCTCCTCGCGGCGGGCGAGCAGTTCCACCAGTTCGCGGTCGAGCGCATCGATGTGCTCGCGCGGCTCGCGGGGCGCAGGTGCTTCCGGCTCCAGCCCGGGCACGGCGACGCCCGAAGCCTCCGGCGCCTGCGCCACCGTGGGCGCTGCCTCCAGGTCGCGGTGGATGTCCTGGAGCGCGGCGAGCAGTTGCCCTCGCGCCTGCGTGGCGAAGGGATTCTCCTGCTGGATGGCGTTGAAGAGGTGGCCCGCGTCCGCGCGCACGGTCTCGATGGTGCGCGACAGCGCCTTGAAGCTGGCCGGCGCGAAGGGCACGTCCGCCGCCGCGCCGGAGTCCACCATCCCCTTGGCCACGAAGAAGGTGAGCGCATGCGTGCGCGCCATCACCTCGTCATGTCCCTCGGGCGTCTGCTCAATCACCTCGCAGCCCAGCCCCTCGTAGAAGCGCCGGGCGCGTGGGGCCGCTTCCGGATGCAGCGGGTTGGGGCAGAGCACGACGCGCATGGGGCGCTCGGCCATGGCCAGGCTCAAGGGGCCGAAGAGGGGATGGGTGCCCACCCAGGGCACCCGCGCGCCCAGCACCTCCGTCAGCGCCTCCACGGGCTTCACCTTCACGCTGCCCACGTCCAGCACCAGGTGCTCCGGCTTCAGGTGGGGCCGCAGCGAACGCAGCACGTCCCGCATCTGGGGCACCGGCACCGCCACCACCACCAGCTCCGTCCCTTCCAGCAGCTCACTCACCGAGTGCGCGCGGAGCGGCTCCGGGATGTCCGCCACCGGGTCCAGGGCGCGGTGCTCCACGCCTACCGCCTCCAGCAGTGTTCCCAGTGCGCGTCCAAAACGTCCGTATCCCACGAGTGCGACATGCGGCATGCGCCGGAGTCTACGCGGGCACGCGGCCAAGAAACGACCGCCGGGTCCCTCGTGAAGAGGGGCCCGGCGGGGGACGACTTGCCAGGATGGACGGCCGGGGACTACCGCTTGAGGACCATCTGCTCCGTGAGGCAGGAGTCCGTCTTCTCCGGGACGACGAAGAAGGGCTGCTGGCGGCTCAGGCCCTGGGTGGTGCCCAGCCAGCCGTCGCCAATCTGCCCGGCGCCGTCGTACACCAGGGCCAGCCAGTCATTCTGCGACGCCGGGAAGAGGTCCACGCTGTCGGAGTCGCGGTTGAAGTTGTAGGCGAAGGACGCGGCCTGGATGGCGCCGCTGCCGTTGATGTCCAGGTTCGCGCTCGCGGTGCCCGTGCGCTGCACGCCGTTGATGCGCACGCCGATGCGGGCCAGGTCCGCCTCCGTGGTGGGGGCGATGGGCGCGAAGGCGGACACCTCGTTGACGGACGTCTCACTCACGGAGGCGACGCGGACGCGCGAGTAGTCCAGCACGTTGTCCACGCCGTCGATGCGCAGGCCGAACGTCTGGTACTCGTAGTTCATCACGCTCAGGTAGTTGGGCTTGTAGTTGGCGCCGTCGTTGCCGCCGTGCTGCAGGCCGATGTTGTGCCCCAGCTCGTGCATGAGGGTGCCTGCCTGCTGCAGCTCCGTGCCGCCCGGCGTGGACCAGCCGCCCAGCGTCACGATGAGGTCATGGGCGGGGATGCCGCGCGACAGGCCGCTGGAGGTCGTCGTGCCGTAGGTGTTCGCGAACAGGGCGTAGTGGAAGAAGGGCGCCCGGCGCGACTTGAAGTACTTGCTCTTGATGGTGTCCACGCCCACCCAACCGGTGTCCAGGTTGGAGATGGCGTCCGCGGCGGCGATCTGCGAGTCCAGCACCAGGTGGAGCGCGATGCCCGTGGTGCCGTTGGGGTTGGACACCGGCGCGTTGGCGAAGGCCGTCGTCACGCTGTCCAGCGCGCCCTGCGTGGGCTTGCGGTCCGCGTAGTAGTCCACCTCCACGAAGACGTCCTTCTTGAGCGGATTCGCGCCCCAGTAGCGCAGGTCCACGCCGCCGTAGCCGAACAGCTCCGCGAAGTCGCTGATGCGGTCGCCGTCCGTGTCGGAGCTGTTGGGGTTGGTGCCGTAGCGGGCCTCGGCCGCGTCACAGACGCCGTCGCCGTCGGAGTCCACGGCGTTGAGCGCGCACAGGTACACGGGCTGCACGGCGGAGACCTCATACTCGGTCCCGTCCTGCGTCATCGTCGTGTACTTGGGCCGGTGGTAGACGGTGACGGACCGGAAGCCCGCGCGGGAGTAGACGAGCCGCACCGCCTCCTCGCCGGACGCCGCGGTGATCAGCTGGACGTTGTTCTCACCGTGGCGGTTGCCGTAGGCGTCGAAGACATAGAGGCCGGACGAGTCCGTGGACTGGGTCGCGAGCCCGGTGCCGCAGCCGGTGCCGCTGCAGGTGCCGGAGGCGACGATGACCGTCACGCCTTCCACGGCGCTGCCCGACGCGGAGTCGTAGATGTAACCGTAGACACACCCATTCAAGCCGACGAGACCCATGGAGGCCGTCAGCAGGCTCTTGTAGAACGTGGACATACTTCCCCCTCGGAGGAACCAGGGGTTGGCTTCTGTCGCCAACCGCCACATCTACGGCGCGCGCGGCGGATATTCTTTCGGGATTTATTTCCCGGCGGCGGACTACCGGTTGAAGGGGTACTCCTGGATCCAATGGAAGCCCCGGTCCACCAACTGGAACGTGGAGGCCTCCACCTTCTTGAGCCGGGCCTGGACGGAGGCGCCCCGGAAGACGCCTTCGACGACGAGGTGCCCCTCATCCGGGCGGGACCACGCCAGCGTGAACGCCTCCGGGTCGTTCTCCCCGGGGTAGCTGTTCGCGGTGAGCTGGAGGCGCTGCTCCGGGGCGTCCGCCATGCGGAAGCGCTTGCCCGTGTCGTCCATGAAGCGCAGGGCCAACCGCTCCCGGGTGCCAATCAGCACGTAGCGCCATGCCGTGGCGTCGCCCGCGAGCATCGGCACGGCCTGTCCGTCGCGGGTGAAGGACTCCACCACGTAGACGCCGTGGAGCGGATGGCGCGGCGCTTCCTCTCCGTGGCTGGCCTGCCGCTCCAGCGCCTTGCTCGCGTCCGAATAGAGGACCCACCCCGCGAAGAGGCCCTTCACCGCCCGGCTGCCGCGCTCCGTCCACGGGCGCGAGAAGGGCGTGCGGAACACCACCGGCCGGGTGGGCCGGTTGAGCACCAGCACGTTGGCGATGCGCTCCAGGTCCGGCAGGAGCAGGAACACGGACATCAGCAGGAGGTGGGAGGAATAGAGCTTCACCGGCACGTCGTACGCCAGGTTGAGCGCCACCACGTTGGTCATCACGGCGGCCACCAGCACCGCGCCGAGCGTCGTGGTGCGCCGGAAGAGCAGCAGCACCCCGCCCACCACCTCCAGGCCCCCCGTGAAGAGGTTGTAGCCCCGCGAGTAGCCCATGAAGGTCCACATCAGTCCCATGGGGGATGACTCGCCAAGGGGCTGCAGCAGCTTCTCCGGGCTGGGGAAGGGGAACTGCATCCAGAGGACCTTCGACAGGCCGTAGGACACCAGCGTGTAGGCCAGGAAGTAGCGCAGGGCGATGCGCAGCAGGGCGTGCGCCGTCTCATGCCGCGTGGGCGTCCGGGCCCTCGCGGACCAGGCGGCGGTCGCCAGGCCCGCGAGCGCGAGGAAGCACAGCAACTGGACATGGTTGTACGTCGTGTCCCCGCTGCCGTTGGGGAACACGGTGATGGCGGTGTCCAGGTGCAGGACGTGCTGGCCCACCCAGGGGACGAGGGCCTGCCACGCTTCGCGGTACGCGCCGCTGAGGCGTTGCGTGCCCGGCAGCATCCCCAGGGGGAAGGGGAGGACGTGGAGGAGGAGGTAGACGCTGGCGAACCGGAACGCGAGCCGCCGCGCGAGGCTCCACCCGGAGGTAGGCGCGGCCGGGGCCGGGCTGGTCGCATGCAACGCGGAGGATGTCTCGGCGGGGGACGCGGCTTCGGAGGGCGCGTGGGTCATGGAGCCTGGAGCCTGGAGCCAGGGTGGCCGGGTTGACAGCGAGGGCTGTCTGTCTTATCTCAATTCCATCATGAGGCCCGTCACCATCCATGCCCTGCCGACCCTGAGCGCCTTCGCGCCGGCGGCGGACGTGCGCCTCGCCCCCCGTCACGAGGTCCTGCTCGATATTTGAGCAGGCGGACCGGAGTCCTCCGGTGCGCGCGTGGCTGGTTGCCCGCGCACCGTGAGCTCTGTCTCCGCCCGTCCCCTCCCTGGGGGTGCCTTCGTGTGTCCTCGCGCCATCCCGTGGCGGCCTGACGTGCCGCTCCGGCCCTGCGTGCGCGTGCGCACCTGAAGACAGCCACCGGTCCATTCCACTCATCCAACCGGCGTCTCAATCCAATACACACCCGCGGGCCTCGCTGCCCGGACGGGAACGGGAGTCTTCCATGTCTCGCACCACGCGCATCGAGCGGTATCGCAACATCGGCATCATGGCCCACATCGACGCGGGCAAGACGACGCTCACCGAGCGAGTCCTCTTCTTCACCGGCCGCATCCACTCCACGGGAGAGGTGCACGCGGGCTCCACGGAGATGGACTGGATGGAGCAGGAGAAGAAGCGCGGCATCACCATCACCTCCGCGGCGACGACGGCCTTCTGGCAGCCCCGGCACGGGCGGGAGGCGGGCGTGCCCCACCGCATCAACATCCTGGACACGCCGGGCCACGTGGACTTCACCATCGAGGTGGAGCGCTCGCTGCGCGTGCTGGACGGCGCGGTGGCGGTGTTCGACGCCAGCCAGGGCGTGGAGCCGCAGTCGGAGACGGTGTGGCGTCAGGCGGACCGCTACGGCGTGCCGCGCATCGCGTTCATCAACAAGATGGACAAGGTGGGCGCGGACTTCGCCCTGAGCGTGCAGTCCATGGTGGACCGGCTGGGCGTGCGCCCGGTGGCCGTGCAGTGGCCCGTGGGCGACGGCGCGGACTTCCAGGGGCTCGTGGACCTGGTGCGCATGCGGCTCGTGCGCTTCCAGGGCGAGGACGGCGGCTTTGACGACGATGCGCCCATTCCTCCGGAGCTGGTGGAGGCGGTGCTGCCGTACCGCATGCGCCTCATCGAAGTCTGCGCGGACCTGGATGCGGGCGTGATGGAGAAGTTCGTGGACGGGCGGGTGGAGGACATCACCGCGGAGGAGCTGGAGCGCGCGCTGCGCGCCGGCACGCTCGCGCGGACACTGGTGCCGGTGCTGTGTGGGTCGGCCTTCAAGAAGAAGGGAGTGCAGATGCTCTTGGATGCGGTGGTCAGCTACCTGCCGTCACCCGCGGACATGGCCGCCGTGGAGGGCTTTGCGCCCGTCACCGGCGAGCGCGTCAGCCGTCCCGTGTCGGACTCGGGGCCGCCCACCGCGCTGGCGTTCAAGCTGATGAGCGACAAGGCCGTGGGAGGCATCGTGTTCCTGCGGGTGTACTCGGGCACGCTGCGTGCGGGCACCGTGCTGCTCAACCCCGTCACCGGACGGAAGGAGCGGGTGGGGCGCCTGATGTTCATGCACGCCAACCGCCGCGAGGAGGTGGCGGAGGTGCACGCGGGCGACCTGTGCGCGGCGCTGGGGCTCAAGGGCGTACGCACGGGCGACACGCTGTGCGACCCGGAGGCGCCGGTGGTGCTGGAGGCGTTGAACGTGATGGAGCCCGTGGTGCAGCTCGCCGTGGAGGCGCGCTCCCCCGCGGAGCTGCCGAAGCTGGAGGAGGGCCTGCAACGGCTGGCGGCGGAGGACCCGTCGCTGCGCCTGGGCGTGGACCCGGAGAGTGGCCAGGTGCTGCTGTCCGGCATGGGTGAACTGCACCTGGAGGTGGTCGTGGACCGGTTGAGGACGGAGTTCGGCGTGGAGGCGCGCGTGGGACAGCCAAAGGTGGCGTACCGCGACACGCTCCGGAGCGCGGTGCGCCAGGAGTACCGGCACGTCCGCCAGTCCGGCGGGCCCGGACAGTACGCGCGGGTGGTGCTGGACGTGGGGCCGGCGCCGCGAGGGGCGGGGCTCGTCTTCGTGGACGCCACGAAGGGTGGCTCCATCCCCCGCGAGCTGGTGCCCGCCATTGAAAAGGGCGTGGCCGGCGCCATGGCGAAGGGCATGCGGGAGGGCGTGCCGCTGGTGGACGTGGAGGTGCGGCTGGTGGATGGGGACACGCACGTGAAGGACAGCACGCCGCAGGCCTTCATGGTGGCGGGCTCCCTGGCGCTCCAGGAGGCCGCGCGGCGCGTGGGGGTGCAGGGGCTGGAGCCGGTGATGGAGGTGGAGGTGGTGACGCCGGAGGAGTTCCTGGGCGACGTGCTGGGCGACCTGGCGTCGCGGCGGGGACGGGTGCTGGGGATGGAGGCGAAGGGGGCGGCGCGGTGCGTGTCCGCGCGCGTGCCCATGGCGCGCCTGTTCGGCTACGTGACGGCGCTGCGTGGCCGCACGCAGGGGCGGGCCCAGGCGAGCATGCGCCTGGGGACGTACGAGCCGGTGCCGGAGTCGGCCGCTGGCCTGGCGGCCGAGGCGCGGGCGTGAGGTGACGGCCCCGGGCTTCCCGACGAGGGGAGGCCCGGGGCCGTGCTGTCTTCGCGGGAAATCGAACCCCGTGTCGATTTCCGGGGCGCTCATTCGACGTGCATTTGATTGAGTTCGCGCCGTGACGATGTCCAAGGCGCAGGCCGCGGTGCACGCGGTGTGGAGAATCGAGTCCGCCCGGCTCATCGCCGGGCTTGCGCGCATGGTGCGCGACGTGGGGCAGGCGGAGGAGCTGGCGCAGGACGCGCTGGTCGTGGCGTTGGAGAAATGGCCGGTGTCGGGCGTGCCGGAGAACCCGGGCGCGTGGCTCATGGCCACCGCGAAGCGCCGCGCCATCGACGAGATGCGCCGTCACAAGCTGCTCGCGCGCAAGCACGAGGAGCTGGGACACGGGCTGGAGGAGGCGGAGGTGCCAGACCTGGACGCGGCCCTGGACGACGACGTCGGCGACGACCTGTTGCGCCTCATCTTCACGTCCTGCCACCCGGTGCTGTCCCCGGAGGCGCGGGTGGCGCTCACGCTGCGGCTGTTGGGCGGCCTGACGACGGATGAAATCGCCCGCGCGTTCCTGGTGCCGGAGCCCACGGTGGCCCAGCGCATCGTCCGGGCCAAGCGCACGCTGGCGGAGAAGGGCGTCCCCTTCGAGGTCCCCCACGGCGAGGAGCTGGCGGCGCGGCTCGCGTCGGTGCTGGAGGTCGTCTACCTCATCTTCAACGAGGGCTATGCCGCGACCGCGGGCGATGGCTGGATGCGGCCGGAGCTCTGTCAGGACGCGCTGCGCATGGGGCGCATCCTCGCGGAGCTGGCGCCGGGCGAGCCGGAGGTGCACGGGCTGGTGGCGCTGATGGAGATTCAAGCGTCGCGGTCCCGGGCGAGGGTGGGGCCTTCGGGAGAGCCCGTGTTGCTGCTGGAGCAGAACCGCGCGCAGTGGGATCAGCTCCTCATCCGCCGCGGGCTCGCGGCGCTGGAGCGCTCGGAGAAGGCCGGGCCGGCGGGGCCCTACACGGTGCAGGCCTCCCTCGCCGCCTGCCACGCTCGGGCGCGCACGCCGGAGGAGACGGACTGGCCGCGCATCGCGGCGCTCTACGCGGTGCTCGCGCGGCTCACGCCGTCGCCGGTGGTGGAGTTGAACCGCGCCGTCGCCCTGTCGATGGCGTTCGGTCCCGCGGTGGGGCTGGAGCTGGTGGATCAGCTCGTGGCCGAGCCGTCGCTCAAGCACTACCACCTGCTGCCGAGCGTGCGCGGCGACCTGCTCCAGAAGCTGGGGCGGCTGAAGGAGGCCCGGGCGGAGTTCGAACGGGCGGCGTCGCTCACGCGCAACGCGAAGGAACAGGCGCTGCTTCGCGCTCGCGCCGCAGCCTGCTCGGGCGAGAAGCCGTCGTAGTCCCGCGCGCTAGGGATTGTGGCAGCTGACGAGCTGGGTGATGCCGGAGCCCTTCACCCGGTAGTCGAAGTTGTGCTTGCCGGCGTCGTGGGCGGACTCGACTTCCGGCTGGGCCCTGAGCCAGGACACGGTGTCGGCGATGTCGGCGCAGGGGGTGGGAATCTCCTGCGTGAAGCGCTGGTCCAACGCCTGCCACCGGCGGCTTCCTTCCTCGTAGCCCTTGCGCCGCGCCTCCACGAACGCCGGGGTGACGATGGTCACCTCCCGCGTGTCCGAGCCCCGGGTGCTGCCGTCCGCGAAGCGCGCCTCCACGGACAGCCGCACGGTGCGCGCGGTGGACGTGTCCAGCGTCAGCTCCGTCGTCACCTCCGCCGCGCCCGCGGGCACTGGCACCGTGGCGAAGCGCTTCTTCACCTTGCCCCGTGCATCCACCTCCACGAATGTCACCGAGGCCACCGGGGGAACGACGCTGTCGAGCCCCGACGCCTCCAGCGTCAGCGCGGCCTTCGTGCCCGTGACGTATTCCTCCGGCGCGCCGCGAAGGCCGAGCAACCGGAGGCCATCCGCGTCTTCGTCCGGGAGCTTCTGCTCGCACTTCAGGGGCAGCTTCACCGGGAGGGCCTGCTGGAGGACGGGCTCGTCCTTGCACGACAGCTCCGCGCGCAGCGTCACCGCCAGGGACGACTTCCCAGCGGCGCAGGCCCGGGTGACGTCCCGGACGGACCACAGCGGCAGGTCGAAGGTGAAGTCCTGACCGGTGTACGCGGAGTCCGCTGCGGGCTGGAACGTCCGGGGCAATCCCTTGCTCGGACCACTCAGCACCACCTTCTCCAGCCGGTCGGGGCACCGCGCGTCCAGGGTGAGCTCCGGGTGGATCCACAGCCCGGTGAAGCCGCCTCCGTCCACGGACCTCGGCTGGCCCTCCTTCACCCAGGCCTCGCTCTGGTGGCGGAGCTCGAGGCCCGGCTTCTCACGCGGCGTCCGGTGCAGCTCCCGCAGGCGCCGGGCTTCATGCAGTTGCTGCTGGAGGAGCGACAGCCGGGCCCGCTTCTCCGGGGGCAGGGGGAAGCCGGGGAACTCCTCGGCGGGCCGCGGATCATCGCGCTTGAGGGCGACGTAGCGGCCGTCCTCGCGCGTGTTCCCCACGAAGAGCAGGAGCGGTTCATCCCAGGTGGAGATGAGCGCATCGTGCGGGTCCGTCTGGCCGAGCTGCTCGATGGGGCCCCGCGCGAACGTCCGCTCCGGTGACTCGATGCGCAGGATGCGCGTGCCGGGCGTCAGCTTCGCCTGGTCGGCCGGCCTCCCTGGCACCACCTGGGTGATGATCACCGCCTTGCCGTCGGACTGGACGGTGAAGCCGGAAGGCTCCACCGCGACGGAGAATGGCGCCGCCGCGAGGAGCCACGTGGTGGCGAACAGGGACGTCGCTGCACTCAGGAGTAGGGGAGCGGCGGGCATCCGTGAAGCATGCCCGCCCTCCCATGCGTCACGCGCTCAGGCTCAGGGCCGGGGCGACAGCTCCAGGTTGTCGAAGTTCGTGTCCCAGCCGTTGGACGTGATCACCGTGAAGACCGTGCAGGGCTGCGTCCAGGTGGGCACCACGTGCGTCACCTGTCCCGCCGTCAGGGGGAAGGTGAGGGTGGGCAGGTCGATGCACTTCAGGGTGAGCGTGGCGCCGCTGTCCCAGGTGAAGGCATCCAGGCCCAGGATGCGACGCTGGCCGATGATGCCCAGGTTGGCCTGGGTGGGGCCGCCGCCGTTGAACGACACACTCTTCGTGGTGAACCCACCCCAGGGCGACGCGATGTACCAGCTGTTGAGGCCGAACTGGATGGGGCCATACGTGCCGTTGAGGGTCTCGTCCTGGCCGGGGATGGTGTCGAAGGTGACGAGGTTGGTGGACGCGCCCACGGGGATGGCCAGCGCGTGCGTGTTGTTGCCCGGCACGAAATCCGTCTCCGAGGACGAGAGGGTGGCCTGGCTGGTGAACGTCCCGGCGCTCAAGGGGATGGCCTCCACGTGGACGGTGAAGCTCGCGCCCGGCGCCAGGGTGGGGGCGCCACACTGCAGGTCACTGAAGAACCCGCAGTGCCCGCCGTTCACCGGCGGCGCGTTCGCCGAGTAGAAGAAGTAGTTCAAGCCCGCGGGGATCGGGACGTCGAGCACGACGTTGGTGGCGGTCGCCGGGCCATTGTTCGTCACGGTGATGTCGTAGAAGAGCACGTCACCGTTGGCGCCCGTGCCGGCGGGGAACGACTGCGTCACGGCCAGGTCCACCGTCGCGGGACCGCTGGGCTCCGCCGGGACGAACGTCACATCCACCCAGAAGTTGGTGTTGAGCCACGCCTCCGTGGGGAACGCGCTGCCGTTGAGGTTGCGAACGCCGTTGCCGCTGGCCTCCAGGGTGGAGGGCGCGTGCAGCGGGGGCATGTCCACGCCCGCGGTGCTGAAGTAGTACGGGGTGATGGCATAGCGCCCGCCGGTGGCGAAGTACGACACGACGTAGGTCGTGTTCGCGGCGAGGCTCACCGGCGTGGGGAAGGACAGCTCACGCCAGCCGAAGCCCGTCTCCGCGGGCGTGGTCTCCGTGGTGGCCAGCAGCGTGCCGGTGGCGCTCCACAGGTGGCCCACGTGCGGGCCGTTGTCGGTGCTGCCCTTGTAGTAGCGGACCTTCGTCACCGTGCCCGCCACGTCGGTGCGGAACTTCACGCCGACCTCCGTGGGGGTCGCGTCGGCGTTCTCGTACTGCGGGTCGCCCGTCACGCTGTTCCACAGGCTGCAGGGGTTGCAGGCCATGTTCGGGAGCGTGGTGGCGTTGATGATCGTGGAGGACGCGCTGAGGTTGCCGGCGGCGTCACGGCCGCGCACGGCGTAGTTGTACCCGGTGGAGGGCGTCAGGCCGGTGTCGCGGTAGCGCACGGTGGTGCCGGGCAGCTCCGCGATGAGCTCGTTGTTCCGGTACACCAGGTGCCAGCGAGCATTGCCCTGCATCTCACCGTTGCCGTCCACGGACGCGTACCAGGTCAGGTCGATGGCGGTGGACGAGCTGGGCAGGGCGGTGACGTTGGTGGGCGCGCGAGGCGCCGTGGTGTCGTTGGGCTGGAAGGCCACGTCCACCCAGTAGTTGCTCGCGTTGAACGAGCTGGTGGGGAAGCCGCTGGTGCCATAGCGGTAGAGGCCGTTGTTGGACGCCTCGGCGTGCAGGGGCGGCGCATCCAGCGCGGACGCGAAGCCGTTGCTCGTCACGGCGTAGTGCCCCGCGGGCGCGTGATACGAGACGACGTAGTTCGTGTCGGCGGCGATGGTGACCGGCGAGGCGAAGCGCACCTCCTGCCAGCCGGACGCCGTCTCGTCCTGGAAGGTGGCGGTGGCCATCAGCGAACCGGACGCCGTCCAAAGGCTGCCGGTGTGCGTGCCCGTGTTGCCCGCGCCCTTGTAGAAGCGCACGCCCATGATCCGTCCCGGAGCGTCGCTGCGGAAGCGAACGCCCAGCTCCACCGCGCCGCTGTCGTCCGCGGCCGTCACGGCCGGAAGCGCGGTGGTGCCCAGGAGCGACCGCTCACCGGCCAGCAAAGGCTGCGCGGCGGTCGTTGTCTCCGGTGTCTGCTGTGCAGGCGGTTCCGCCGGAGCACAGCCCGTCTGAATCCAGGTGAAACCCAACACGAACGTCGTGACCCATCGTGATGCATGTCGAAGCACGTCGGACTCCTGGCATGAGTAAACCGACGGTGGCTTCTCATGTTGTCAACATGAAATCCATGTATTCCATGGATGGTTGACATTTCTCGCGTGGCTGACGGAAAAAGGTCAGGGTCCCCGAGACAATTCCGCCAGGAATTGAAACAGCACAGTGGGTGACCATGGCGGAGAAGTGGCCGCGAAGGGCCAATGCCAGACACCTCCTGGGCTCAGCGCAGCAGGGCGTTGAGGGTGCTCGCCAGCATGAGGAGGAAGGGCGGGCCGAACAGGAAGAGGAGGATCATCCATGCGACGACCTTGCGCTTCCGGCCGCGCTGGACCTGGGCGCCCGAACCCTTGCGGTCGGCGCAGTCCTCACACACGCCGGTGGTGGCGCCATCGCAGCTCGCGCACAGGAAGGTGCCGCACCGCTCACAGGTCCGTGTGGCGCGCTGGCCGTGCACCGCGCATTGCGCTTCCTCGGAATCGGGGTCCGGCGTCGCGGTAGGACCGCTCCCGGCGGGCTCCTCATTCGGCACGCTCCGGAGCAGCTCCCGCGCGTGCTCGAGCTCGCTGGACGGGACCAGCACCCGCAGCTCGATGAAGGCCCCGGCCACGCCCAGCATGGAGCGGTGCTGCTCGCCCTGGACGAGGCATGGGATGCCGTTCGCTTCGAGCAGGGCCCGCACGAGCGCGGACTCGGATTCGTCGCCGCAGGTCGTGAGCAGCTGGAAGTCGTGATCGGGGATTCCCAAGAAGGGCTCCGGTGGGGCCCTCCAGGGGCCCGTGGGCGTTGAATGCACACGAGTCTCCCGTAGGACGGGAGCCCCGGGCAAACGGGCCGTTCCTCCTCTGGAAGGCACCGTCGCTTCACGCTCCGCGAAGGAACTTCCACTGCCGGACATCCGCCGGGTCGTGGGCCGCCCTCGGGGGGTTGTGGGGCTGGAGCGCGTGCCTAGCTTGGCCGCGTCCATGACGAACGAAATGCACCCGACGGCGCGCCCGACGCGCGTGGCTCACGTGATGTATGGCCTGGAGATGGGCGGACTCGAACAGCTGGTGGTCCGGCTGTCCCAGCATGGCCGCGAGCGGGGCATCGACTCCGTGGTGCTGGCCCTGGGGCCGGACGGTCCGGTGCGCGAGCTGCTCCAGCGCGCCAACGTCCCCACGGTCTGGTTGGGAGGCCTCGCCGGCATGACGCCCGCGGCCATCCGCCGGCTGGCCCAGGAGGTGGACGCCTTTGGAGCGGACGTGGTCCATGGCCACGACGTGGGGCCCTGGCTCAACGCCGTCGCCACCCGGACGCTGCGTCCGCGCACGCCGGTGATGGGCACCTTCCATCAGACGGTGGAGCCGCAGGGCAAGCTGCGCCCCGCGGCCATGGCCGCCGCCATGTTCACCCAGTCGCTGGTCGCGTGCGGCAGCGAGGTGCGCGCCAGCCTGGAGCGCTGGAGCCCGAAGCTGCTCTCCAATGTGGTCACCATCGAGAACGGCGTGCCGCTGGAGGTGGCTACGGGCGAGGAGGCCCGCCGGGCCGCGCGTGAGCGCCTGGGCCTGCCCCAGGACGCCACGGTGGTGGGCTACCTGGGCCGCCTCTCCGAGGAGAAGGGCCCGGACCTGCTGGTGGATGCCTTCCTGCGCCACTTCGCGGACGCGAAGGACACGCACCTGGTGATGATTGGCCCCGGCCCGATGGAGGCCTCGTTGCGCGCTCGCGCCGCCGCGTCTCCGCTGGCCGGTCGGGTGCACTTCACGGGCGCGCTGCTGGAGGCGAGCAAGCTCCTGCCCGCGTTCGACGTCTACGTGCAGCCGTCCCGTCGCGAGGGCCGCTCGCTGTCGCTGCTGGAGGCGATGGCGGTGGGGCTGCCCACGGTGTCGCACGCGATTCCCGCCATCCGCGAGGTACACAGCGATGGTCAGACGGCGCTCCTGGTGAGGTCCGAAGATGTGGATGCGCTCGGTGGCGCGGTGAAGCGCCTGACCCACGACGCGGAGCTGCGCTCCCGCCTGGGCGAGGCCGCGAAGCGCGAGGCGCAGCGCTACTCGCTGTCCACGATGGTGGACACGTACGCGAAGCTCTACCGGGGTGCCGCGGCTCGCGCCCAGGCGTGAGCGGCACGGGAGAGTCACGCGTGTCGCACGCCACCATCCTCCATGTGCGCAGCACCTGCGGCCTGTATGGCGCGGAGCGGGCGCTGCTGTCACTGGCCGCGTCCACGCCGTCACCGTGGCGTGCGCAGGTGTGCAGCCTCGTTCCGCCCGGGCGGGTGGATGTGCTGTCGGGCGCGGCTCGGGAGCAGGGGCTGGACGCGCTGACGCTGGAGGTGCCTGGCCGCTTCAGCGCGATGGCCGTGGCGACGCTCGCTTCGGAAGTCCGCCGACGCGGCGTGGGGCTGCTGCACGCGCATGACTACAAGTCGCTCACGCTGGGCGCCGCCGCGAGCGCGCTGGCCGGAGTCCCGCTGGTGGCCACGTACCACGGGGACACCGGCGCCACGCCCGCGCTGATCGCCTACGAAGGATTCGCGCGCGTGCTGGGCAACTGCACGCGTGCGGTGGCGGCGGTGTCGCGAGAGCTGACCGCGCGCCTGCGCCGGTACGTCCACCGCTCGCCAGTGGTCTACATCCCCAACGCGTTGCCGCTCGCGGCCGAGTGCACGGAGGAGGAGCGGCTCCAGGCTCGCGAGGCACTGGGGCTCGCGGCGGAGGGGTCCGTCATCGCGCTGGTCGGGCGCCTGTCGGTGGAGAAGGGTCCCCAGGTGCTGCTGGATGCGATGCAGCGGCTGGCTCGGACGCCCGGCGCCACGGTGCCCACGCTGCTGCTGGTGGGCGATGGCCCGCTGCGCGAGTCGCTGGAAGCGCAGGCTCAAGGGCTGCCGGTGCGCTTCCTGGGATTCCGCTCGGAGGTTCGCAGCGTGTACGCGGCGGCGGACGCGGTGGTGATGCCGTCCCTGCGGGAAGGCATGCCGCTGGTCGCGCTGGAGGCGATGGCGCTGGGCCGGCCGCTGGTGGCGTCCGGAGTCGGGGAGTTGCCCCATGTGCTGGGCACGGGTCGCGGGCTCGTGGTGCCGCCGGGAGACGCGGGCACGCTGGCCTCGGCGCTCGCGGGATTGCTCACGGCGCCCGGCTGGCGCACGCGGATGGCGCAGGCGGCCCGGGAGTACGTCGTGGCCCACCACGCGCCGGAGCGGATGGCGAATCGCTACATCGAATCCCTCTACCTGCCCGCCCTGCTGGATCCGCGCGAAGAGCAAGTCGCGGCCGGGTAGGGCAACCGAGGCATCACCGCCTCGTCCCCGGACAGCCCCGCGACCACCCCTCCCGCCCGGCGCGGCAAAACCTGTCCGACAGTCGGACAGGTTTCCGAGGTCCGGATGGAGGGGGGCACCCGTCGGCCGCAGCCACCCAAAACCTGTAGGACAGTCGGACAGGTTTCCGAGGCCCGGGTGGGCGGAGGCACCCGTCGGCTGCGGCCGCCCAAAACCTGTAGGACAGTCGGACCGGTTTCCGAGGCCCGGATGGGTGGGGCCACCCGTCGGCCGCGGCCACCCAAAACCTGTAGGACAGTCGGACAGGTTTCCGAGGCCCGGATGGGGGGAGGCCCCCGCCAGCCCCGGCCACCCAAAACCTGTAGGACAGTCGGACAGGTTTCCGAGGTCCGGATGGGGGGAGGCCCCCGCCAGCCCTGGCCGCCGAAAACCGTTCGGACAGGTTTCCATTGTCCGGGTGGGCGGAGGCCCCATCGGCTGCGGTCACCCAGAACCTGTCGGACAGGTTTTCGCGGCCTGGATGGGTGAGCGGCACCTGCCAGCGGCGACCGCCCAGAACCTGTCGGACAGTCGGACAGGTTTCCACCGCCCGGGTGGCGGAGGCCCCCGTCGGCCTTGGCCGCCCAAGACCTGTCCGACAGTCGGACAGGTTTTTGCGGTACGTCCCCGGCGGGCGAGCCCCGAGTGGAGCCCATGTCCGCGGGCCTGGGCGTGCGGTGGTGGCCCGCCGCACGCTGCCCCAAGGCTCAGTTGGCTTCCGCTCCGGAGGGATTCTTCCCTTCACCACTCACGGACACCGCGTTCAGGTAGAGCTCTCCCAGCCCGGCCCCGATGCCGTCCCACGCGAAGGACTCCGCCAGGCGGCGGGCGTTCTGCGCGAGCCGGCTGCAGAGGTCCGGATCATTGCGCAGCCGACGCAGCGCGGCGGCGAACTCCTCGGGGGACTCCGCCAGGAGGACATGCTGCCCCTCCACCACCGGCAACCCTTCCACCGCCAGGCGCGTGGCCACCACGGGCACTCCCGCCGCCGCGGCCTCCAATACCTTCAGGCGCGTCCCACTGCCTGCTCGCAGCGGAATGGCCGTCGCCAGCGCGCGCTCCAGGTACGGCGCCACCGACGGCACCGAGCCCGTCACCACCAGCCGCTCGTTCTCCAGGGCGCGCACGGACGCGGGCGGACTGCGGCCCACCACCATCAGCTTGCTGGTCGACAGCTCCGACGACACCAACGGCCACACCTCGCGCGCCAGCAGCAGCACCGCGTCCTCGTTCGGCCACCAGTCCATGGAGCCCACGAAGACCAGGTCGTCGCCCTTGCTCTCCCGGGGCGTGAAGTCCGGCAGCTTCACGCCGTTGGGCACCACCTGAACCCGCTTCGCTCCCATGGCGCGCAGCTGCTCCGCGTCCACGGACGAGCACGCCAGCACGGTGTCCGCCTGGCTCACGCACTCGCGCTCCAGCCGCTCCACCCGGTTGAACTGCCAGCGCAGGAGCGGACGCATCGGCCGCGGGCTCAGCGGCGCCATCCGCGCGAGCAGCTGGCTCTCCACGTTGTGCTCGTCGATGACCAGGTGCGCGGACGGGTTGAGCCGCCGCGCTAGCGGCAACAGCTGCGCCATGTGCAGGTGGTCGAAGTGGATGATGTCGAACGGGCCGCGCTCCGCCAGCACCCGGCGCAAGGCGTCCTGCACACTCTGGCGCGCGAAGCGGACGTAGGTGAGCGGTGTGCCCCGCAGGAAGGCCCGCGTGCTGTTCAGGGTCTCCTCGGGCGCCACGCGCGGCAAATCCACCAGGTGCAGCCGCGAGGCCGGTACGCCCAGCTCTCCCAGCCAGCGCCTGAAGCCCTCGGCGTCGTTGCCCGCCCGGTGCACCGCGAGCACGTCCAGCGAGAAGCGCGAGGCAAGGGCGCGCACCAGCTCGAGCGTGCGCAGGGTGCCGCCCGTATCCGAAGGCAGCGGAACATAGGGAAGGATGGCGAGTACGCGTCGCACGGTGGGAAACCAGGCCTGCTTCAGGAGACGGGTGGAGCCGGCCGCGTGCTCCTCACCGCGGCCACCGGCTTGGTAAGCACCTGCTTGCAATGGGCCCAGGCCCTCGCGGCGCTTTCCCGTCGATGGACAACACATCGTCCATTCGCGATGCAACGGGATGCTGCACAGCGTCTTCCGAGCGACAGCCATATTCCCGGCGGTCTTGACCCGGGCGGAGGCCCCCCTGCCCGTGAGGGGCCTCGAAAAGGCGCGTGGTTTGCGGCATGAGGACGCACGGCGCAACGACGGAGGATGCCATGGGCCTTGAGCAGACGCAGGGGGCCGCGGCGCGCGAGCGAATCGCGCGGGTGCGGCAGGTGATGCGGGAGCGCGGTGTGGCGGCGGTCTGGGTCCCGACGAGCGACCCGCACCTGTCCACCTACGTGCCGGCCCGCTGGAAGGGGCGGGAGTGGGCGTCTGGCTTCACCGGTTCGCTGGCCACGCTGGTGGTGACGGCGGAGTACGCCGGCCTCTGGGTGGACAGCCGCTACTGGGATCAGGCGGACGCCCAGTTGAAGGGCAGCGGCATCGCGACGGTGCGGACGATGAACGCGCCCGGGCAGTCACACCTGGACTGGCTGGCCGCGAACGTGCAGCCGGGGCAGACGGTGGCGGTGGACGGGGCGGTGCTGGGCCTGGGCGTGGCGCGCTCGGCGGCCGCGCAGCTGTCCGCGGCGGGGCTGGTGCTGCGCACGGACCTGGACGTGGTGGCGGAGGCGTGGGCGGACCGGCCGCCCCTGCCCGCCGCGCCCGTGTTCGCGCACGCGCTGTCACCCGTGCCGCGGATCGACAAGCTGCGGGCCGTGCGCGCGGAGATGGGCGTGCTGGGCGCGACGCACCACTTCATCTCCACGCTGGATGATGTCGCGTGGCTGATGAACCTGCGCGGCGCGGACGTGGACCACCTCCCGCTGTTCCTCGCGCACCTGCTGGTGGAGCCCGGCGGCGCCCGGCTGTTCATCGGGGCGGGCAAGGTACCGGACGCGCTGCGCGCGGCGCTGGAGGCGGACGGCATCACGCTCCACCCGTACGACGAAGCGGGCCGCGCGCTGGGGGCGTTGCCGGACGGGACGCGGCTGCTGGTGGACCCACGGCGCATCACCCACGGGCTGCGGCAGGCGGTGCCCAAGGGCGTGACCGTGGTGGAGGGGCTCAACCCGTCCACCGTGGCCAAGTCGCGCAAGACGGACGCGGAGCTCGCGCACTTCCGCAACGCGATGGAGCAGGACGGCGCGGCGCTGTGCGCGTTCTTCGCCTGGTTCGAGTCCGCCCTGGGCCGCGAGCCCATCACCGAGCTGACCGTGGACGAGCGCCTCTCCGCGGAGCGGGCGCGGCGCCCGGGCTTCGTCTCGCTCAGCTTCTCCACCATCGCCGCGTTCAACGCGAACGCCGCCATGCCGCACTACCGGGCCACGCAGGCCTCGCACGCGACGGTGTGCCTGCCAGGGCAGAAGCCGCAGGGCCTGCTGCTCATCGACTCCGGCGGCCAGTACACGTCCGGCACCACGGACATCACCCGCGTGGTCCCCGTGGGCGAGCCCACGCCCGAGCAGCGGCGCGACTTCACGCTGGTGCTGCGCGGGAACATCAACCTGTCCCGCGCCCGCTTCCCCCGGGGGACCCGCTCCCCGAACCTGGACGCGCTGGCGCGGGCGCCGCTGTGGGCGGAGGGGCTGGACTACGGCCACGGCACGGGCCACGGCGTGGGCTTCTTCCTCAACGTCCACGAGGGTCCGCACGGCTTCTCCCCGACGCTGCCCAACGACCTCACCACGGCGATGGAGCCGGGGATGATCACCTCCAACGAGCCCGGCCTCTACCGTCCGGGCCGCTGGGGCATCCGCATCGAGAACCTCATCGCCGCCGTGCCCGACCGCAAGACGGAGTTCGGCGACTTCCTGCGCTTCGAGACGCTGAGCCTCTGCCCCATCGACACGCGGCTGGTGGACCCGGCCCTGCTGTCCCGGGAGGAGGTGGACTGGCTCAATGCCTATCACGCCACCGTGCGCGAACGGCTCCAGCCCCACGTCGAAGGCGCGGCGCGCGACTGGCTGAACCAGCGCACCCAGCCGCTCTGAACCGCACTGCTCGCGACCCGACGGAAAGGCAGACGCGTCGCTGGACGCGTCGCCCTGAAGGCGCGCAAGCTGGGCCGCGCGGGGGGCCGGCCCCGCATGTGATGGGAAGGGCTTCGCATGCGACTGACCCGAGTGCTGTTCCCCCTGCTGGCGGTGTTCCCCCTGCTGGCCTGTGGAGACAGCGATGGCGGCGTGGGGGAGAGCTGCGGTGAGGACGGCTGTGATTCCGGCCTCTCCTGCCGCAGGGACTTCCCCGGCACCTTCTGCGCGCAGGACTGCACCGCGGAAGGGGAGGGCGGAGGCTGTCCGTCCGGCACGCTGTGCACGAGCCAGTTCGACACGCTGATGTGCTCGCCCGTCTGTGACTCCGCGTCCGACTGCCGGGAGAGCTTCGCCTGCAACGGCGTCAGCAACACGAACCTCAAGGCCTGCCAGGTCAAGCTGTAGGCCCCACCGCCCTCACGGGCTCAGCCGCTCACGGAAGCGCTGGGACTGGCGGCGCGACATCTCCACTTCCCGGCCTCCCCGGAGCCGGGCGATGAGAGTGCCGCCTGGACCCGGCTCCAACGCCTCCACGAAGTCGAGGTTGATGAGGTGCTGGCGGCTCGCGCGGAAGAAGCGCGCCGGGTCCAACCGCTCCTCCAGGTGGTTGAGCGAGCGGGCCAGGAGTGGCTCCGCGTCCGGCAGGTGCAGCCGGGCGTAGTTGCCCTCGGAGCTGAAGAGCGGCACCTGCGACAGGGCCACCAGCCAGCAGCGCTCGCCGTCCCGCACGAACACGCGCTCCAGGGGCGTCACCGGCGCGCCAACCGCGCGCTGCGCACGCCCCCGTTGCCGTACGCGCTCCAGCGCCTCCGCGAGCCGCGCGGCCTCGATGGGCTTGAGCAGGTAGTCGAGCGCATTCACCTGGAAGGCCCGCAGCGCGTGGGCGTCATGCGCGGTGGTGAAGACCACGTCCGGCGGGGCTTCCAGCCGGTCGAGCACGTCGAAGCCCGTGCCGCCCGGCATCTGGATGTCGAGCAGGAGCAGGTCCGGCGCGAGCGCCTCCACCCGCTCGCACGTCTCGTCCACATGGGTGGCCTCGCCCACCACCTCCACCTCGGGGAAGGCCGTCAGCAGGCGGCGCAGCTCCGCGCGCGCGAGCCGCTCGTCGTCGGCGATGAGGACCTTCATGCCGCCTCCAGGGGGATGTGCACGCGGGCCGTCGTGACCGTGGACTGTGACTGATCCAACCGGAGGGACGCGGCGGCGCCGCAGAGCAGCCGCAGGCGCTCCGTGGCATTGCGCAGCCCCACGCCCCCCGAGTCCACCGTCCCCGCACCCACGTCCGGACTCCCCGGCGTGTTGGCGACCTCCAGGCACAGCGCCCGGTCCTCGATGCGAGCCTTCACCGACACCTCCCCTCCGCGGGGCGCGGGCGCGATGCCGTGCTTGATGGCGTTCTCCACCAGCGTCTGGACCAGCATCGCGGGCACGGAGACGCCCAGCGCGTCGGGCGCTACGTCCATGCGGACGCGCAGCCGCTCCTCCAGGCGGATGGCCTCCAGGCCCAGGTAGTCATCCACCACCTGGAGCTCCCGCTGCAGCGTCACCGTCTCCGGCCCCCGCGCACCCAGCGCATAGCGCAGCAGCCCCGACAGGCGCGTCACCGCCTCCTGCGCGCGGACGGGATCCTCCACGATGAGGCCCCGCAGCCCGTTGAGACAGTTGAAGAGGAAGTGCGGCTGGAGCTGCGCCTGGAGGAAGCGCAGCTCCGCGGACCGGGTCGCCGCCTCCAGCTTCCAGTGCTCCAACTCCACCCGCCGCGCATGCGTGACGGCCTGCACGGCGATGTAGAGGGTCAACCAGACACCCATCACCAGCGACCACATGGTGGCGCTGCTGAAGTAGCCCGCCCAGGAGGCCTCCTCCAGCGAGTACACGTGGAAGACGAACACGGCCTCCAGGAAGACGAGCGTGTTCTGGAGCAGGCCCAGGACGAGCCCCGCCGCCAGCACGCGCGCGACCAGCCGGGGCAATGGCAGACGGGCCCATGCGTGCAACCGCAGCGCCCGGCGCGCCACGTGGGTGAGCCCCAGCCCCGTCGCACCGGCGATGAGCCAGCCCATGGCCGGCGGGCCGTGAGCCCCCGCCAGCGCGATGTTGAGGAGGGTATGCAGTCCCCAGCCCCCCACCTGGCAGGCCGTGTAGCCCCGCGAGCGTGTCATCCGAATCGTGCCTCCGGTGAAGGACCGGGGAGTCGAACACACTCAGTGGACTGGTTCCACCCGGGCCACCGGCGCGGGCAGGGCGCCGAGGAAGGCGTCGGTCTCCCGCAGGAAGCCCGCCGGGTCATCCCACATGATGAAGTGCCGGGCCGTGTCGTTCAGCACCACGCGTGCACCGGAGAGGTTGCGGTACTGCGCGCGGTAGACGGCCTCCACCTGCTCCTTCGGCACCCGGCCCTTCAGCGCCACCCACGAGCCCAGCACGAGCGCGGGCACCTGGATGCGCGTCAGCTCGGGCCGCAGGTCCGTGGTGGAGAGCTCGGAGAAGGCGTTGATGATGGTTTCCAGATCGCTGTCCACGCTCCAGCGCATCGCGGTCTGGACGTTGTCCTCGTTGGTGATGAAGCCGCGCAGCGTGCGCAGCGTCTGGGCATTGCGCTGATCCGGCGGCTGCATGCGCATCCTCGCGCTCAGCTCCTCCACCTGGGGACGGACGCTCTCGGCCGTCGCGGAAGGGTCCATCGCGGCGGGAAGGAACGGCAGGCTGTCCACGAGCACGAGCCCTCCCACGAGCTCCGGTGCGTCCTCCGCCACCGCGAGCGCCAGCACTCCGCCCAGGCTGTGGCCCACGAGGATGGGGCGCTCCAGGTGCTCGCCGCGGATGTAGTCCGCCAACGCGCGGCGCATCGTCGGCAGGAAGGGGCCGGGCACCGCGGGCTGCCCCGCGAAGCCCGCGAGCGTGAAGACGTGGCAGTCATACCGGGACTGGTAGTGCGCCACCGTCGCGTCCCAGACCTTGCCAGACGACGACAGCCCGGGGATGAGCAGCAGCGGCCGGCCCTGGCCCGAGCGCTGGACACGGAACGGCGTGGGCGCCGACGCTTGAGCAGCCGTCGCGCCGCCGCCGGGGGACGCCGTCGCACAGCCAAGCAACAGGGGAAGGGTACAGAGGGCAAGCAGGATGCGGCGCATCTACGGACTCCGCGAAGGACCGCCGGTCGGACGGTGCGTGACGCGAAGAAGACTAGGGAGCCGCCAGCCCGGGTCCGCGCCTTTGTGATGAGCGGCGCGGCGGAAGGATGAGCGGTAACGACGGCATCGCCGTCCGGACAGTGTCTGTCGCCAGGGAATGACGAGGAGCCAGGACCTGGGATGGATTGAAGCCCATGTCCAAGTCCCCGCCGTCGCGCCGCTGGATGCTGACCGCCTTCCTCGTCTGGCTCCCCGGCCTCGTGCATGTCTTCCCGTTCCTGGGCGTCTACATGCTGATGTTCAACAAGGCCTACGCCCTGGCGCTGTTCGTCGGCTTCGCCCTCACCGGGCTCGCCCTGGGCCTCATCCAGGCGCTCACGCGCGGCCTCAGGGCGCTGTGGCTCACCCCGGCGTCCTTCGTCGCGGGGTGGACGCCGTTGCCGGTGCTCATGTCCCTGGACGCCCCCTTCAGCGTCGCGTGGGCGCTGACCCTGTTCACCTCCGCCGGGTGCGTGGGCCTGGGCCAGTGGATGCTCCGCTCCGAAGGCCGGGCCTGAATCGCCCTGGAGGGCATGACGCGGCCGGACAGGAGCGGGGCGCCTCGTGGAAATTACATAGCGCCCGCTATGCCTTCCCGCGTCATGCGGGCCCGAGCGATCCATGTAACCCGTCGAGCGACACTGGCGTATCGCCTGCGCTGCTCCGGGATTCACGTGATTGCGGAGAGTCAGGCAACATTCGAATCGAAATGTAGAGAATCCCGGGGACTTTCTCGATTCTCGAAAAGGTAGGAGTTCCGCCCATGACCACCCCCATTGATGGTTCCGCCGCCGCCGCTGCCCGTGCCGCCGCCGAAGCCGCCGCGCGCGCCGCCGCCGAGGCCGCTGCCCGCGCCGCCGCGAAGGCCGCCGCCGAAGCCGCCGCGAAGGCCGCCGCCGAAGCCGCCGCGAAGGCCGCCGCGAAGCAGCAGGCGAAGCAGCCCACGGTGAAGCTCTTCAATGACGGGTTCTCCTCGGGCGGCGCGCAGAACCGCGGCGGGGTGAACCGGCTGACGGGTGAGACGACCAACCCGTTCGCCACGCCGCTCGGCACCAGTGGCGGCCATGCGCGTCCCCTCAGCGGTCCGGTGACGGGGAATGCCAACGGCGCGGTCCCGGTGCGGGCCGACGTCAACGGTGCCGCTCCGGCGGCGGATCCGAAGCCGCCCAAGGCGGAGGCGCTGCCGGACAAGCCGGAGGAGCTGCCCAAGCTCTTCCCGGAGCTGAAGGACAAGAGCAAGGAGGACCTGAAGAAGGCCTACGACTCGCTCAACAAGCTGGGCACCGGCACCTTCTCGGAGAAGGCCACCGCCCTGGGCGAGCTGGCCTCGCAGTTCCCGGAGACGGTCCCCAACGCGCTGGAGCGCCTGGGCGTCCAGGACGACAAGCTGGCGAAGCTGGCCACCAACTCGGACGCGCTCACGTCGCTGGGCAAGCTGACGGACCCCAAGGCGAGCAAGGTCGACAAGGCGCAGGCGGCCCTCACCCTGGCGAAGGTCACCGGCGACACGTTCGCGCCGGAGGACCTGAAGGGCGTGCTGGACACCACGCTCAAGGGGCTGCCCGCGGCGGAGAAGCTGGTGGGCGCCATCGGCAAGTGGACGGACCCCAACGCCTCCGCCACGGACAAGGCCACCGCCACGCTGGAGCTGGGCAAGGCGCTCAAGGACTTCGCCGGGGACAAGTTCCCCGCGCTCGCCAATGACCTGCGCAAGCTGGACGGGTCGCTGCGCGCCGCGGGCGCCGCCATCACCCTGGTGGACCCCAACGCGTCCACGCAGGACAAGGCGCTGGCCGCCGCGCAGCTCCTGGCGGAGGTGCCCGACCTCAAGAAGGACCTCAAGGCCTTCGCGGACGTCCTCAAGAACGCGGGCGTGAAGAACGCGACGGACGTGGCCCAGCAGGGCGCGCGGATGGCCGACGTGAAGGTGAAGGGGTTGGATCCGCAGCTCGCGTCCAAGCTCACGCCGGATCAGCTGAAGAAGCTGGAGTCCGCCGCCACCAAGCTGGGCGGTCCGGAGTCGATGGAGGCCGCGCTCAAGGGCATCACCGACCCCAAGGCCCTGGACAACCTGGTGGGCCAGCTGGGCAAGGTGGACGCCGAGGCCGGCAAGAAGCTGGTGAGCGCGCTGGGCGGCATGGAGCACAAGGTCCTCAACGAGGTCCTGTCGGATCCGAAGACCACGGAGCAGTTCGCCAAGCTCGCGGGCAAGCTGGACGACGACGCGGCGAAGATCGTCTCCAAGCTGGTGACGGACATGGACTCCGGCGCCGTCAAGGCGCTGCTCAAGCTCACGGACGGCCTGGGCGCGGACGCGCTCAACACCACCGTGAAGGGCCTGGGCCCGCTGCTGGACAAGGCGGGCAGCAAGCTGGTGGGCCAGGGCCTGAAGGTGATTGAGAAGGTGCTGGGCAAGATCGGCGTGGAGATCACCGCCGACGTGGCCGGCAAGGTCTTCAAGAACCTGGCGAAGGTCGTCCCGGTGGCGGGCGCGCTGCCCAACGCCATCGACGCGGCGAAGTTCGAGAAGGAATCCCTGGAGCTGCACGGCAAGAACAACGACCTGGGCTACTTCGCGCACACCGCCGCGGCGCTGAACGTCGCGGACGGAGCCCTGGGCATCGCGCTGGATCTGACCGGCGTGGGCGTGGCCGTGGACGTGGGCGCCAGCGTGCTCCTGGGCGCCGCCGAGCTGGCGATGGACATCGGCTTCACCCAGGAGAAGGCCAGGTATGAGGCCGACCCCAAGGGCTACAAGGCTCCGGACTGGATGAAGGCCGTGAACCTGGCGGGCGCCGCCGCGCAGGGCCCCGCGGGCCTGGCTCACATGGCCGCGTACTACGGGCCGGAAGGCACCGCGCAGCTCATCCAGTGGGGCGTGGAGAAGGCCGCCAAGGGCGCGACGAAGGCCGCCGAGTTCGTGGGCGTGTCCCAGGCGGAGCTGGCCGGCGAGGGCCTCAAGGGGGCCGCGAAGGTCATCCACAAGCTGGCGGACGTGGTGCGCAACCCGTCCCAGTACGGCGAGGCCGCGGTGAAGGCGGCCACGGAGGCCTTCAACACCGCCATCGAGAAGGGCGGCGAGCTGGCGAAGGAGGCCAAGCAGGTCCTCGACAACGTCATCGACGGCGCGAAGCAGCTGGGTGAGAAGGGCCTGGAGACGCTCAAGTACATCGCCCAGAACCCGGGCGAGGCCGCGAAGAAGGCGCTCGATGGCATCAAGAGCGTCGTGGACTCCGGCCTGGACCTGGCCACGGACGCCGGCAAGGCGCTCTACAAGCAGGCCGTCTCCACGCTGAACGACCTGAAGGCCGGCTACGACAAGCTCACCGGCGCCGCGAAGGAGAAGGCCAAGGAGCTCATCGACGGCGCGACGACGCTCGTGTCCAACACGGTGAACAAGGCCAAGGAGCTGGGCGAGAAGGGCCTGGAGCTGCTGGCCTGGACGGCGCAGAACCCGGGCGAGGCCGCGGCCAAGGCCAAGGAGGCCATTGGCGATGCCCTGGCCAAGGGCGGCGAGCTGGCGAAGAAGGCCTGGGAGTCCGTGAAGGACCTGGGCGCCGCGGGCGCCGAGCTGGCGGAGGGCCTGGTGAAGGGCCTGGCCAACGCGGGCGAGAAGGCCGTGGAGACGCTCAAGTACATCGCGGAGAACCCCGGCGAGGCGCTCACCAAGGCCGGCGAGTGGGTGGGCGGCGCGCTGTCCGACCTGGCCCGCAAGGGCGGCGAGCTGGCGAACGCCGCGGCCGGCGCCCTCAAGGACATGATCGACTTCGGCGGCCGGCGCCTGGAGTGGGCCAAGGGCTTCGCCCGCGACCTGCTCAAGGACGGCGTGGAGTCCTTCAAGAACGTCGCCAAGGCCTGGAAGGACAACCTCTCCGAGGGCGGCAAGGAGCTGCTCATCGCCGTGGCGGACCTGGGTGACGCGGGCGTGGACGCGCTCAAGGACCTGGCCGGCGTGGGCGGACAGCTGGCGGAGGCCGCCGTCGGCCACCTGGGCGACCTGGCGAAGAAGAGCATCGAGGGCGCGAAGGAAGCGCTCGGGGCCCTGGCGGATTTCGGCGGCGAGGTGGGCGAGCTGGCCGGGGACGCGTTCAACGGCGTGAAGGACTTCTTCGACGACCTCATCCCGGACGACATCCCGGGCGTGCCCTTCGTCTGATCCACCGCGTCACAAGCCTGTAGCGCCGCACGGGGTCTGTTCCTTCACGGGAACAGGCCCCGTTCGCGTTCGTGGTGTGTGATTGGATTTTTCCACCAAACGCCCCGGGTCAACGGCTGTGAAGCCAGGCAGACCCGGGGTGTCATCGTTGCCCGTTCGTGACGAACCGGGCAATCCAGACAAGTTTGGGCGGAAAATTACGCACTGGTTAAACTGTGAGATCTTTATTTCCAGATCTCACGCAACTCACAGGGAGGGGTCTGGATAATCGGGCAGGAATTACAGCCGCCAACGAGGAATCCCCGAATGAGCCTCTCCGCGACCACGTCCCAGCGCACGAACTCTGTCTTCTCGAATCGTTCCCAGGCGCTGACGACGAGCGCGGTTCGCACCAGCGCGAACCCGAACGCCATCCTGTCCCAGTACCAGCCCACGGGCGCCTCGGCGCGCACGGCGCGGCAGGACGGGCTGCAGCCGGGCGTGGCGGCGTCCACGAAGATGGCGCAGACGGACCTGGCGCGCCTGCAGCAGTACAAGGGCAACATCGAGGCGGCGGCGGCGAAGCACGGCCTGCCCCCCGCGCTGCTGGCGGCCATCGCCAGCCGCGAGTCCCGCGCGGGCGCGGCGTTGGATCGCACGGGCCACGGCGACGGCGGCAACGGCTTTGGTGTGATGCAGGTGGATCACCGCTACCACACGACCAAGGGCGGCCCCACCAGCGCGGAGCACATCGACCAGGCGGCGGGCATCCTCAAGGGCTACGTCAACGACATGAAGAAGGCGCACCCGGACTGGTCCGAGGCGCAGCAGCTTCGTGGCGCGGTGGCCGCGTACAACTCCGGTCCGGGCAACGTCCGCACCCTGGCGGGCATGGACCAGGGCACCACGGGCAATGACTACTCCAACGACGTGTGGGCGCGCGCGCAGGCGCTGGCGCCGCACTTCGGCGGTGCCGCGACGAACGCCGGCACCAACACGAACACCAACACCTCCACGCGCCCGTCGCGGACCGCCGACACCTTCGAGCCCGCGAGCACCCAGAAGCCGGGGACGAAGACGTGGAGCGCCGCACCCTCGATGGACCAGGTGACGGCGGGCGGTAACAACCTGCGCGAGGGCATGCAGGGCCCGGCGGTGAAGCAGATCCAGGAGATGCTGGGTGTCCCGGCGGACGGCAAGTTCGGCCCCGTGACGAAGAAGGCCGTGGAGGACTTCCAGCGGGCGAACGGCGTGAGGGCGGGCAGCAACGCGGGCCAGGTCGGCCCCGACACGTTCAAGGCGCTGCAGGGCAACCGCCCCGGCAGCACCAACACCACCAACGGGACGACCAACACCCAGGGCACGACCAACACCCAGGGGACGAACAACAACGGCGCGGTGCTGGGCAACGGCGTCCGCATCAACACCAACGACCCCACGCTGCAGAAGCTGGCCACCTCGCGCCTGAACAATGGCCAGACGGGCTACTGCGTGCGCACCACGCTGGACAACATGACCCGGCTGGGCATCCCGAACACGCCGGCGGCGACGGGCAACGACCCGAACAACCCCCGCGGCGGCATGGCGCAGATGCTGCGCAACGGCTGGGAGTCCATCCCGTTCCCGGGTGCCCAGCAGAAGGCCATCAAGAGCCCGTACGGCAACGCCACCGCGAACGTCGTGACCGCGGACCAGTACCGCAAGCTCGTCGCGGACGGGAAGGTGCCGGACGGCGCCATCATCTTCCAGTCGCGCCACGGCTGGGACTACAGCGGCGGCTCCAAGGGCAACGACATGGGCATCGTGCGCAACGGCGGCAAGACGACCCACAACTACCAGTCCATGAACTCCATCATCTATTCGGACTGCAAGGAGGTCGTCATCCTGGTCCCGAAGGGCGCCATCCAGCGCGACTGATGTGAGCCGGGGAGGGGGCTGGTTTCAGGCCCCCTCCTTCGTCAGCAGCTCCGCGCCCAGCTTCCTGGCCGCGTCCAGGAACTCGTCCCCCAGCTTCGTGCCGCGCACGGCGCGCGCCAGCGACAGTGCGCCGTACATGAGCGCGATGGCGGCCAGCGCCTTCTCCCGGCGCCGCGCCCCGGACGGCAGCAGCTCCGCGTACGAGCGGACGAACTCCTGCAGCTCCGCCTCCAGTCCGCCCCGATAGGGCTCTCCCGCGCGCGACACCTCCGCGGTGATGCTGGGCAGGGGACAGGTGGGGGTGACGGCGTCGCGGTGCTTGCGCGACAGGTAGCGCTCCAGCACCTTCAGCGCGGGCGCGTCCGGCGCGTCCTCCTTCGCCTTGCGCAGGAGCGCGTTCCACGCCGTGCGAGCGGTGCTCCGGAGGGTCTCCGTGAACAGGTGCTCCTTCGAGTCGAAGTGCCCGTAGAAGCCGCCCACCGTGAGGCCGGCTCCCTTCATCACGTCCATGATGGAGCTGGCCTGGATGCCCCGCTCCAGGAGCAGCGTGGCGGCGGACGCGAGGATGGCGTCATGCGACTTCTGCTTCTGCTCCGTCTTCTGGGTCATGATGGATGACGGCAGTAATATTGCCGTCATCCTCCGTCAAGGCGGCGCTCCCTCGCGCGCCTGCTACTTCTTCTTGCGCGAGCCGTCCTCGTAGAAGGCCTCGTCCTCCACGAGCCCGCCGTCGGGGTTCCAGCGCTTGCGCGTGGTGACGCGGTCCTTCGTCCACTGCGAGTCCTCGACGAGGGTGCCGTTCTCCGCCCACACCTGGCGCCGGCCTTCCGCCTTGCCCTTCACGTAGTGCTCGCGGCGCTCCGTGCCGCCGTCCGGGAAGAAGGCCTCCGCCACGCCGTCGGAGTCGAAGCCGTTGTGGAAGTCACCCTTGAGCAGGTTCCGCCGCTCGCGCAGCGAGCCGTCGTCCTCGAAGTAGGACTCCACCGCGCGGTCTCCGGTCACGACGAGCTCGTGCTTGCGCTCGCCGTTCTGGAAGTACTCCACGCGCTTCACCTGCTGGCGGTTCTTCCAGGTGACGACCTGCTTCTTGCCGCCGTCGTTGAAGAACTCCGTCTCGTCGCCCTCCCTCTGGCCCTGGGCCCAGGTCGTGGAGGTGAGGGCCTTCCCGGCGGCGTACCGCGTGCTCACGCCGTCGAGCACGCCCGCGGAGTACGCATTGGTCGCGGTGCGCTGCCCCTCCTTGTCGAAGAGCTCCGTCACGCCTTCGCGCCGTCCGTTCTTCAGCGGGATGACGGCGCGCTTCTGGCCGTTCGGATGGAAGAACACCAGCGGGGAGGGCCCCTTCCAGACGCAGTCCTTCAGGCCGGCCTCCCATGACGAGCGCAGGCCGCAGCCCGCCTTGGTGAGCCGCCCGTTCTCGTCATAGTCCTCGTAGGTGCTCTTCTCGTCCTCCGGCTGCCGGTCCATGCGCCGGGACACCTTGCCGTTGGGGTGGTAGCGCAGCGACTCGCCCTGCTCGTTGTCGTCCACGTAGTGGCTGGTCTCCACCAGCCGGCCGTCCTCATGGCGCTTGAAGCCGCCGTGGCGCTTGCCGGCCTTGTACTCCTGCTCCACGGCGCGGCCGTCGGACCAGCGGCGCACCTCCCAGCCGTCCTGCTTGCCGTTCTTGAACGAGACGGTGTGCGTCTCCTTCTTCGTGTCCTCGTCCACGCAGCGCACGGTGCCGGTGAGGTTCGCGGTGGAGCTTCCGTTGTCCAGGTTGATGGGCTTGCCCTGGAACGAGCAGCGCTCGATGGCCCACGCGGGCGTGGAGAACAGGGGCACGGACAGCAGGACAAGACGCATCACGGAAGGCGCGCGCATGGAGGGCTCACGGACGTGGGAACGAAGGGGCCGTTTTACTCACCCTAGATGAGCGCGCGCTCCGTCAGGCCTCTTTCCCTGTGTATGGGGAATGCCTACCCGGAGTCGAAAGGTGTTCACTTGCTGTGCGTGCCCCCCTGTAGAGTCGTGGCTCGCGACGACGGGGGGACTTCATGCGCGCGCAGGAATCAGGCTTCGGGCTCCGGATGCGAAGGCTCGTGCTGGCGTGGCTCTTGGGGGTGGGGCTCGTGCTCGTTCCATCCGGGGCGCGGGCCGAGGAGCCGGGGCCCTTCCAGACGCAGGTGCGTGCGGCGCGCCAGCTCTATGACGAACTCGAATACGAACGCGCGCTGGCGGAGCTGTCCCGCGCCCGGCGGCATTCCTCGGGTGAGGCGGACGACGTGCTCCTGGCGCTCTACGAGGGCGTCATCCTGGCGGACCTGGGCCGGACGGAGTCCTCCAGCGCCGCCTTCCGGGTGGCCCTGCTGCTCCAGCCCGGGGCGGAGCTGCCCTTGAAGGTCTCGCCCAAGGTGGAGCAGCGCTTCGAGTCCGTGCGGCAGCAGGTGCTGCGCGAGCTGGCGAAGCAGGACGTGCGCGTGCCTCCGTTGGCTCCTCCGCCCGTGGCCACCGCGCCTCTTGATCCCGTCACGTCCGCGGACATGCGCGCCTCACCCGTGCCCGCCGCGCCGGAGGTCTCCACGTCAGCGACCGTGCGGAGCCGCGCGTGGATCCCCGCGACGGTGGGCGGGGTGCTGCTGGTGGGCGGTGGGGTGTCCTATCTCCAGGCCCGGAGCGAGCGCTCCCGGCTGCGGCGCGACGACGCCAGCATCGCGAACTCCCAGGACGTGGACCGGAGCGTGTCGCGAGGAAAGAGCTTCCAGACCGTGGGCCTGTTGCTCGCGGGGGCGGGTGTTGCGGGGCTGGGGCTCTCCGCGGGCATGTACCTGCTGGGCGGGCCCGCGGAGAAGGTGGGCCTTCAACTGGGGACGGACGGGACGTCCGCCTTCGTGTCCGGGAGGTGGCCGTGAACGCGCGCGCACTTCGCATCCTCTGGGTGGGCGGGCTGCTGGCCGCACTCTCTGGCTGCACCGACTTCGATCAGGAGAGGCGGGAGTTCTGCCTGCGCAACCCGGAGCGCTGCGGCGCCGACGCGGGAGAAACGGGCGACGCGGGTGATGGTCATGACGCGGGCACCGATGATGCTGGAACCGGTGACGCGGGCACGTCGCGGCCCCCTCTGTTCCTGGAGGCTCCCGCGGCGTCGAACTACGTGGAGGGCGGCGGACGGCTCACCTTCCGCGTGTCCGCGCAGGACCCCCAGGGCAGCGCGCTGCGCTTCACCTGGACCGCGAGCGTCGGGACGCAGGGGGCCGCGCAGGAGACGGCCACCACGAGCCAGATTGTGTGGACGGCGCCGCAGTGCCTGGAGCCCGGCATTGTCGCGTCGTTCACGGTGAGCGTCACCAACGCGCTGGACCTGTCGGCCGAGGCGTCCTTCGTCGCCGTCGGCATCCCGGACTGCCCCACGTGGCAACCGACGGGAATCCTGCTGAGGGGCCGCGTGTCACACACCGCCACGCTGCTGTTGTCGGGCCAGGTGCTGGTCACGGGACATGCGAGTAGCGCCGTCACGGAGTTGTTCGATCCCGTGACACTGACGTGGTTCACCTCATTGACCCTGACCCGGGCTCGCCAGGCGCACACAGCGACACTTCTGCCCTCAGGCAAGGTGCTGGTGACGGGAGGCGACGGGGGCGGCTCCACTACCGCCTCGGCGGAGCTGTATGACCCCAAGACGGGCACTTGGAGCGCCACCGGCTCCATGTCCATCGCCCGCTTCAATCACGCGGCGGCGCTGCTGCCGTCGGGCAAGGTGCTGGTGTCGGGGGGCTATACCTCGGGGGCGGGCCTCGCCTCGGCGGAGGTGTATGACCCCGCCACGGAGACCTGGAGCTCCACCGGCGGCATGGTGGGTGGTCGCTCCCTACACGCGCTCACGGTGCTGGCGTCGGGCAAGGTGCTGGTGACGGGGGGCTTCACCATGAGCGGCTCCCGCGCGGTGTCGGAGCTCTATGACCCCGCCACGGGCGCCTGGACCGCCACCGGAAGTCTGTCCTCGGATCGCTTCCGCCACACGACCACGCTGTTGCAGTCAGGCAAGGTGCTGGTGGTGGGAGGCCACAGCCTGATGGGCACGGGAACCCTCGCCACCGCGGAGCTCTACGACCCGGCCACGGGCGCATGGAAGGCCACGGGCAGCCTGCCCATGGGCATCAGCCAGCACACGGCGACGTTGCTGCCGTCGGGCAGGGTCCTACTCGCGGGAGGCCATCTGACGGACGGTAGGGAGTCCACCTCTGCGTGGCTCTACGATCCGGAGACGGAGGCGTGGACCTCGACCGTGGCGCTCAATGCTCCGCGCGGCTCGCACGAGGCCGTCCTGCTCACTTCGGGCAAGGTTCTGGCGGTGGGTGGCACGGATGGCACGACGTCCTCGCTCGCCACCGCGGAGGTGTATTCGCCGGGAATGGACACCTGGCGCGACACGGCCGCGCTGTCCACGGGCCGCGCCTCCAATGTGGCGGTGTTGCTGCCTTCGGGGGACGTGCTCGTGACGGGGGGGGCCTCGGCCACGGGCGCCCTGATGTCGGCGGAGCTGTTCAATCCGAAGAACGAGAGCTGGAGTTCCGCGGGGGAGATGCTCACCGCTCGCCAGTCGTTCGGGGCCACGCTGCTGCCGTCGGGCCGGGTGCTGGTCGCGGGGGGAACCAACGACAAGGGGCCGACGTCCGGGACGGAGCTATACGACCCGGCGACCCGCTCCTGGGCCTCCGCCGGCAACCTGTTCGCGCCCCGCTCGGAGCACGCGGTGACGCTCCTGCCGTCGGGCCGGGTGCTGCTGTCGGGCGGCGGCAGCCCCACTGCGCAGCACTACGACCCGGCGTCAGGGATCTGGGACTTCACCGGCAATCTGTCCACGGCCCGCTCGGGACATACGGCGACGCTGCTGCCTTCGGGCAAGGTGCTGGTGACGGGCGGGCGCGTGCTCGACAACCTGATCGCCACGGCGGAGCTGTATGACCCGGCGGATGGTACCTGGAGCAACACGGGAGGCATGGCGGTCACCCGGTACCGCCATACGGCGACGCTGCTTCCGTCCGGCCAGGTGCTGGTGACGGGAGGGCAGGGCGATGCCGGTATCCTCGCCACAGCGGAGCTGTATGACCCGGGCTCGGGCACCTGGACCCCTGCCGGCCGGATGTCCGTGGCGCGCAGTGCCCATACGGCCACGCTGCTGCCCTCGGGCCGGGTGCTGGTGACGGGCGGTGACAATCCAGCCCCGGGCCTTCTGTTCAGCACGGAGGTCTACGACCCGCGGACGCGCCTCTGGCGCGCGTCCGGGAGGCTCAGCGTGGGCCGGAGCAACCACGCGGCGACGCTGCTGCTGTCGGGCCACGTGATGGTCACGGGGGGCGAAGGTGATGCAGGCCCTGTGTCCGCCACGGAGCTCTTCACTCCCTGACCCGATGAAACACAACGGGCCGGGCGCGCACGCAGCGCACCCGGCCCGGAAGGTAACAGGCGGTTCTTTCAGCGCGAGGCGACGGGCTGCTGCGTCTCCGGCTTCGGCTCCACGGTGGCCTTGGCGGCGTCGATGGCGGCCTGGATGTCCAGCTTGCCGCCGGTGATGACCTTGCCCTTGAGGTCCGCGTCCTGCTCCACCGTCTTGAGGATGAGGTCGCGCACCTGCACGGCCGTCAGGTCCGGGTTCTCCGCGAACATGCGCGCGGCGGTGGCGGCCACCGTCGGCGTCGCCATGGAGGTGCCGCTCATCTCCTCCCAGTCATTGCCGGGCACGGTGCTGAGCACGTCCTCGCCCACGGCGGCCAGGTCCACCACCTTGTCGCCGTGCGACGAGAAGCGGGCCAGCTTGTCGTTGTTGCGGTCCATGGACGCCACGGTGAGGACGTTGGGCAGGTCCACGTTGGCGGGCATGTCCGGCACGTTGTTCATGTTGCTGCCGTTGCCGTTGGCCGTGGCCGCGAGCAGCAGGATGTCCGCGTCCGCCAGCTTCTGGATGGCGGCCTCCCAGCGCTTCTGGGACGCGGCGTCGCGGTAGGAGTCACCGAAGCTCGCGTTCGCGGCGCGGATGTTCACGCCGTGCTCGGTCTTCATCTTCACCAGGTAGTCCACCGAGCGCTCGAAGTTGGTGAGCAGGTCCGCGCCGTCGTACAGGCCGCCCACGCTCAGAATCTTCGCCTTGCCCGCGGCGATGCCGGTGTTGCCCTCGCCGTTGTCCTCGGCGGCGATGATGCCCGCCACGTGCGTGCCGTGGTCCGTGCCCTCGCCCTTGAACGGGTCGCCCTTGCCGGTGCCCACGTTGAAGCCGTGGATGTCATCCGCGATGCCGTTGCCGTCGTTGTCGATGCCGTCCCCCTCGACCTCACCGGGGTTCGTCCACATCGCGTCGTCCAGGTCCGTGTGCTTGTAGTCCACGCCGCCGTCGATGACCGCGATGACCGGCTCGCCCGTGAGCTTGGGCTTGGGCTGCGAAGGGTCCACCGGCTTCGTGTCGGCGACCTTGTTCGCGCCCGGCTTCACCGCGACGTTGGCGCCGCCGAAGGCAAAGGCCGACGCCGGCACGCTGGCGCCCGGAGTCGAGGGGCGGCCCGTCGGGCGGTCCACGAAGTTGGAGGGACGCGCACCCTGGGAGTCGAAGCCGTCACGCACCGTCAGGGGCTTCGCCTTGGGCGCCTGGGCGCGAGAGGTGGCCGTGTTGGCGGTGGGGGCGATGGAGGCGGGCGACTTGCGGTTGATTTCCATGGTGTTCCTCCGGGGGGATGAGGAGCGGCCTACTGACTCCTACATTGTCGCATCGCGCCTTTTTAAGTTTCGTCCCCAATGGTTTTTCAGGAGGACCCCCGGTGCACCGGACGCACGGCCTTCGTGCGCCCGGTGCGGGTGGGAAGCGGACTACCAGACCTTCACGCGCTGCTCCGGCGCCAGGTAGAGGCCCTGGCCCGGCTTCACGTCGAACGCCGGGTACCACGCGTCCAGGTTGCGCACGGTGGCGGCGCGGAACATGCCGGGCGAGTGCCCGTCCGTCACGAGCAGCCGGCGCAGCAGAGGCTCACGGAACTTGTTTCGCCACACCTGCGCGAAGCCCAGGAAGAAGCGCTGCTCACCCGTGAAGCCGTCCAGCGTGGGCGCGGGCTTGCCCTCCAGGGACATCACGTAGGCGTCATGGGCAATGGAGACGCCCGCCACGTCGGCGATGTTCTCGCCCAGCGTCAGCTCGCCGTTCACGTTCATGTCCGGCAGGGGCTTGTACGCGTTGTACTGCGCGGCCAGCGCCTTGCCCGCGGCCTTGAACTGCTCCAGGTCCTTGGGCGTCCACCAGTTGGACAGCTTGCCCTTCGCGTCGAACTGCGCGCCCACGTCGTCGAAGCTGTGGACGATTTCGTGGCCGATGACGGAGCCGATGCCGCCGTAGTTCACGGCCGGGTCGGCGTTCGGGTCGAAGAACGGGGGCTGGAGGATGGCGGCCGGGAAGATGATGGAGTTCTGCTGCGGCGAGTTGAGCGCGTTGACCTCCTGGGGCGTCATGAACCACTCCATGCGGTTCACGGGCTTGCCCAGCTTGGCCAGGTTGCGCTGGTGCTCGAAGAGCTCCGCGCGCTCCGCGTTGCCGAAGGCGTCTCCCTTGATGATTTCCAGGCCGGAGTAGTCACGCCAGGTGTCCGGGTGGCCAATGCCCACCTGCACCGTGCCCAGCTTCTCCTTGGCGCGGGCCTTGGTCTCCGGAGACATCCACGCGAGCGCGTCGATGTGGCGGCCCAGCGCGGCCAGGATGTTGCGCACCATCAGGTCCGCCTCGGCCTTGGCGGCGGGCGGGAAGTGCTTCTCCACGTAGCGCTTGCCCACCGCTTCGCCCATGGCGAAGTTGGAGAAGTTCACGCCGCGCTTCCAGCGGTCGCTCAGCTGCTGCGCGCCGGAGAGCGTCTTCCCGCTGAAGTCGAAGCCCGCGTCCACGAAGGCCTTCGACAGGTACGGGGTGCCCTGCATGATGGCGTGGAAGGCCAGGTAGTCCTTCCACGTCTGGAGGGGCTCGCTGCCCACCAGCTTCGCGATGCCGGTGATGGCGGACGGCTGCCAGACGATGAAGTCCTTTTGGGACGCGAGCCCGGCGCTCGCGAAGTACGCGGCCCAGTCCATGCCGGGCGCCTTCTTCGCGAAGTCCGTCTGCTTCCAGGGGTTGTTCACCTTCTCCACGTCCTGCGTGTCCTGCGCGGACCAGTGGGCCTGGGCGATCTTCGTCTCCAGGCCGAAGATGGCGCGGGCCTTCGCTTCCGCGTCGGGGATGCCGGCGTTCTTCAGCTGGGTCGCGATGTTCTGCTGATACTTCTCCCGCACCTCTTTGAATCGCGGCGTGTCCTTCAGATAGAAGTCGCGGTCCGGCAGACCCAGGCCGCCCTGGAGGAGGTACGCGGCGTAGCGGCTGGGGTCGTTCAGGTCCTCCGCCACCCAGAGGCCCAGGAGGCGGTCCGTGGTGGCCTGCCCGGTGTTGAGCGGATCCACGTCGCTGCGCAGCGTGGTGCCCAGGAGCGAGGCCAGGGCCTTGCGGTTGGCCACGGCGGCGATGCGGTCCAGCTCTGGCTTGAGCGGCGTGGCGCCCTTGGCCTCGATGGCGGCCTCGTCCATGAAGCTGGCGTAGAAGTCACCCAGCTTGCGCTCCTCGCTGCCAGCGGGGGCGTCCGACTTCGCGGCGGCCTCCAGGATGTCGCGCGTCTGCTTCGTGGCGTCCTCGGCCAGGCGCGTGAACATGCCGAAGGAGGAGCGGTCCGGCGGAATCACCGCGCCGTCCGCCCACTTGCCGCTGACGTATCGGTAGAAGTCATCGCCGGGGGCGACGGAGGTGTCCATGCCCGGCGTGTCGACGCCGAAGCTCCCGAAGTGCGGCTTGGGAGCGGCGGGGGCGGCCGGAGCCGGGGTGGCGGCGGCCTGGGCCGGCGGGGACTTCTCCGCGGGCGTGGTGGAGGCGCACGCGGTGATGAGCGCGGAAGCGCAGACGCCGAGCGTCATGCGCGCGGCGCCAAACGGCGGTCTGGAACGGAACGACATGGAGGCTCCTGGATGTGGCCCGTACGGGGTGGCGCACTCTGGCGCACGCGGGCGCGTCCCCAACAGCGCAAACGGCGGTTTCATCCCAGCCATTGCGTTCTGGACGTCCGGGCGCATTCGAGCTCCCGGGTTGGAACCCGGGGACGATGGCGCGGTGCGGTGTCCCGCCGGCCTCGAATTCTGATTACGGTCAGGGATTGAGCCATCCGGAGGGCCCATGACTCCCACCGCGTTTCGTCCTGCGTACACAGTCCAGACCGCGCACACCGTGCTCCGTTGCTGGTCACCGGCCGATGCGCCGCTGGCACTGCGCGCCATCGAAGCCAACCTCGAACACCTGCGTCCATGGATGGAGTGGGCGAAGCGCTATCCAATGAACGTCGCGCAGCAGGCCGGGCAGCTTCGCCGGATGCGCGGGCTGTTCGACCTGGGACAGGACTTCGCCTACGGCGTGTTCAGCCGCGACGGCTCCGAGGTCCTTGGAGGCACGGGCCTGCATCCCCGGGTGGGTGAGGGGGCCCTGGAGATCGGCTACTGGATGTCGGCCCGTCACACGGGCCGGGGGCTCGCGACGGAGATCTCCGGGGCGCTCACCCGCGTCGCCTTCGAAGTGGAGGGCGTGCGCCGGGTGGAGATCCATTGCGACCCCCGCAACGTCCGCAGCGCGGCGGTCGCCCGGAGGCTGGGATTCGTCCATGAAGGCACGTTGAGGCAGCGGCTCGTCGCACCCGACGGCACGCTCCGGGACACGATGATCTGGACCCTGCTCGCAGAGGAGTACCCCGCCAGCCCCGCCGCCGCGACCGTCGTCGAGGCCTTCGACGTGCTGGGACAGAAGCTGCTTTGAGATAACAAACATCGCGCTTGGTTTGGAATCCTGCTTGTTCTCGTCTGTGTATTGACTCGGGAGTCAACGGATCTCATATTGGCGGCGCGTCAACTACCCGCCGCCCCCGAGGTGTCTCGATGACGTTGAAACTCCCTGCGTGGTGCAAGCGTTTGCCAGTGGTCATGTTGTTCCTGTTGCTGCCGCTCACGAGCCTGGCCTTGCCGACCACCGGCTTCCGGTTCGTCGACATCCCCGGCAGCGACGGCACCGTCCTGAAAGCCAACTACATCGCGCCCACGACGCCGGGCCCGCATCCGGCGGTGGTCTTCATCTCGAGCTGGGGACTCAACGACCTGGAGTACCTGGCCCAGGCCAACGCGCTGGCGCAGAAGGGCTATGTGGCGCTGTCCTATACGCCGCGCGGCTTCTGGGCGTCCGGCGGTGGCATTGATACCGCCGGGCCGGCGGACATCGCGGACACGTCGCGCGTCATTGATTGGATGCTCGCCAACACGACCGCGAATCCCTCTCGTATCGGGCTCGCGGGTGTTTCGTATGGCGCGGGCATCTCGCTCATCGCCTCCGGCTTCGACTCGCGCGTGAAGGCGGTGGCGGCGCTCTCCGGCTGGTCGGACCTGGTGGCGTCGCTGTTCGGCGGGGAGACGCGGCGTCCGCAGGCAGTGGCGCTCTTGAACCTCGCCGCGACCCTGCTGGGCCGGCCTGGCCCCGAGCTGAGCACCACCATCAACGACTACTTCGCCAACCGGAACATCGAGTCCATCAAGGCCTGGGGCCGCGTGCGCTCGGCGGCCACGTACATCCAGCGCATCAACGCCAACAAGCCCGCCATCCTGATGGCCAATGCGTACGGCGACAGCCTCTTCCCGCCCAACCAGCTCGTGTCGTTCTACGGCCAGCTCGCGGGCCCCAAGCGGCTGGAGTTCGCGCCGGGCGACCACGCCGTCGTGGAGGCCACGGGCCTGTTGGGCCTGCCCAACGGCGTCTGGACCAGTGTGACGCGCTGGATGGACCAGTACGTCGCGGGCGTGGACACCGGCATCTCCCGTGAGGCGCCCGTCGTGCTGCGCACCTATGACGGCGACACGGAGGGCTATGCGTCCTGGGCCCAGGTGTCCACCGGCACGCAGCGCTTCGGGCTGGGCGCCATCCGCATCCTGGATGGCACCGGCACCCTGGGCGGCACGCCTTCATCGAGCGGCTCGCGGACCGTCTGGTCCGGCTTCGACACGAACGCCGACGCGGGCGTGGCGCTCCTGACCAACGGGCTCCAGGCGCTGACCGGCATTCCGCCCGTGGTCTGGCTGCCGGGCGTCAACCGCCTCAACGCGGGTGTCTGGACGTCGTCCCTCTCCACGAGCGGCATCGCCATCCGGGGCTCGGCCACGCTGCGCCTGCGTGTCACGCCCTCCACCGCGTCGGGCACGGTCGTCGCCTACCTGTACGACCTCCTGGGCGACTACGGCGGGCTCATCACCCACGTGCCCCTCACGTGGAAGAACGCGACGCCGGGCGTGCCGCTCGACCTGGACCTGGCGTTCCCCGCCACGGCCTACGACGTCCCCGTGCTGCACCGGCTGGCGCTCGTCGTGGATACGGAGGATCCGCTCTACCTGGACGCCAACACCACCGGCGCGACGCTGTCGCTCGGCGGGCCGTCCTGGTTGGACCTGCCGACGCGCTGACCTGACGCGTGACGGGGACGGAAGGGCGCTTGCAGGGCGCCCTCCGTCATTCCAGCGGGCGTGTCCGGTGTGTTAACGCTCCCGGCGCCCATGGGAACCGCCGTCTCGGAACGCACCCGCGTCGCCCTGCTCGTCCTCGCTGGCGGCGTGCTGGCCCTGTTGCTGTCGCACCATCCCGCCATCCTGTCCGGGCTGCGCCTGGTGCAGGGGGACGAGGGCGACGTGCGCTTCAACCACTACGTCCTGGAGCACGGCTGGCGCTTCGTGACCGGCGACCCGGCGCACGCGCGCTTCTGGGATCCGCCGATGTTCTTCCCGGAGCTCAACGTCGCCGCGTACTCCGACGTGCTCCTGGGCGTGGCCCCGTTCTACTGGGTGTGGCGCGCGCTGGGCCTTGGCGCGGACCTGTCCTGGCAGGCGTGGTCGCTCACCATGGCGGCGCTCAACTACGCCGCGGCGGTGTGGCTGCTGCGGCGCGGGTTTGGCCTGCGCATCTTTCCCGCCGTGGTGGGCGCGGTGCTCTTCACTGCCGGCGCGCCGCGCATCAACCAGCTCAACCACCCGCAGCTGGAAGGACAGTTCTTCGCGCTCCTCGCCGTGGGCGCGGTCATCGCGCTGACGAGGCCGGAGACGGACCGGCGGCGGGGGATTGCCTGGGCCGCGCTGCTGGTGGGCGCGTTCGTGGCCCAGCTCTACGCGGGCTTCTACTGGGGCTGGTTCCTCTTCTTCTTCCTGCTGCTGGCGTTCCTCGCCGGGCTCGCCTTCCGGGACACGCGCGGTCCGCTGCTGACGGCGCTGCGCCGCCACCTCCCGGCGCTCGCGGGCTTCGGAGTGTTGGGGCTGGCGCTGCTCGCGCCGCTCGTCCTGCACTCGAGTCAGGCCATTGGCACGGTGGGGCTGCGCACCTTCGCGGAGGTCTCACCCATGGTGCCGCGCTTCTGGAGCTGGTTCTTCGTGGGCCAGGACAGCTGGCTGTACGGGTGGACGAACGGCTTCTCCAAGTTCCAGCGCATGCCCGTGGCGTGGGAGCACCGCCTGGGCTTCGGCTTCGTCACCCCGGTGCTCGCGGGCATCGGCCTGTGGCAGGCGCGCTCACGGCCCGCGGTGCGGTTGCTGCTCGTCGTGGCGGTGGCCACCGTGGTGCTCTCGTCGCGCTACACCGGTGGCTACACGCCCTGGTGGCTCGTCTTCCACGGCGTGCCCGGCGCGGCGGCCATCCGGGCCCTGGCCCGCATCGGCATGTGGCTGCTGGTGCCCGCGGCCGTGGGGCTGGCCCTGTACCTCCAGCGGCAGTGGGAGTCCGGACGCGCGGCGCTGGCGGTGGGGCTGGGCGCGCTGTGCCTCCTGGAGCAGGGGCTCAACGGTCCCGTCTATGACCGGCACGAAGCCCGCGCGGACGTGGAGGCGGTGGCCGCGCGCATCGCACCTGGCTGCGCGACCTTCTTCTACGCGCCGACGTCCGGTGAGGCCCAGGATTGGAAATATCAACTGGATGCCGTGTGGGCGTCCGGCGAGCACGGGGTGCCCACGGTGAACGGCTACTCGGGCAACTCCCCGCAGGGTTGGAAGCTCCAGGACAACCGCCGCTTCAACGCGGAGGCCTCGGCGCGAATCGACCGCGACCTGGAGGCCTGGATGCGCTCGCGGAACCTGGCTCCGGAGAGTGTCTGCCGCATCGAGGTGCCCGCGCGGCGGTAGGGCCCGCCGCGCGGAACAACCATCAGGACTACTTGGCGATGGTGGCGTAGTCGCCCTTGAGCGCGACGCCGGTGACGAAGCTGCCGGCGTGGCACTCGATCTCGGTGGCGCTCTTGAACTCCACCTTCTTGTAGTAGCTCACGATGTTGACCACCGCGTTGGCGCCGTTCTTCTTCGCGCCGTCCTGCAGGGCGATGATCGCGGAGAGGGCGGCCCACTTGCAGGCGTAGTCGTCCGACTTGCCCACGCCGTTGGTCTTCTTGTTCGAGGTGTCGCTGCCCAGCGTCTTGAGCACGTTGGGGGTCTTCGTGCCAGCCATGTAGAACTTCACCGAGCCGTCCAGCTTCTGCTTTGCCTCGGGCAGGGCCATCACGTCCGCCAGCTTCACCTTCGTCACGGTGTCGCGCGCCAGGGCGGGGCTCGCGGCGGTCAGGGCCAGCAACAGGAGGGCTTTCTTCATGGCGAGGTCTCCAGGCATCAAGGCCAGCGGCGGAAGATCAACGACGTGTTGATGCCGCCGAAGGCGAAGTTGTTGCTCATCACCAGGTCCGTCTGCAAAGCACGTCCCTCACCCATGACATAGTCCAGGGGCGCGCACTTCGGGTCCACGGAGTCCGCCGTCAGGTGCAGCGTGGGCGCGAACCAGTCCGAGCGCATCATCTGGATGGTCATCCACGCCTCCAGCGCGCCGCAGGCCCCCAGCGTGTGGCCCATGTAGCTCTTGAGGCTGGAGATGGCGACCTTCTCCCCGAAGACGGTCTTCGTGGCCGCGCTCTCCGCCACGTCGCCCGTGTCCGTCGCCGTGCCGTGCGCGTTGACGTAGGGGATGGCGGACGCCGGCACGCCCGCGTCCTCCATCGCCAGCCGCATGGCCTCCGCCATGGTGTCCGCGTTGGGCTGCGTCACGTGGCGGCCGTCGCTGTTGGTGCCGTACCCCAGGAGCTCCGCGTGGATGGTGGCGCCGCGCGCCTTCGCGTGCTCCAGCTCCTCCAGCACCAGCGTGCAAGCGCCTTCACCCAGCACCAGTCCGTCGCGCTCGGCGTGGAAGGGGCGGGGGGACTGGTGCGGCGCTTCGTTGTGCTTGGTGCTGGTGGCGAAGAGGGTGTCGAACACCGCAGCGCCCGTGGCGTCCAGCTCCTCCGCGCCGCCCGCGAGCATCGCCACCTGGCGGCCCAGCTTGATGGCCTCATACGCGTAGCCGATGCCCTGGCTGCCGGACGTGCACGCGCTGGACGTGGTGATGATGCGCCCGGTGACGCCGAAGAAGACGCCGATGTTCACCGCCGCCGTATGGGACATCATCCGCAGGTACGTCGTCGCGGTGATGCCCTCCGTCGTCTTGTGGGTGATCATCTTCCCGAAGTCGCCCATGTTCTCCGGCGTCCCCGCGGAGGAGCCATAGGCGATGCCCATCTTCCCGCTCTTCACCAGCGGGCTGCCCAACAGGCCCGCGTCCTGGAGCGCCAGCTCGCTGGCCCGCGTCGCCATCAGCGCCACGCGGCCCATGGTGCGCGTCGTCTTGCGCGAGTACGCGGACGGCGGCAGCTCGAAGGGCAGGGCGGGCGCGCCCAGCCGCGTGTTCAGACCTTCGTACTGCTTCCAGGGCTCCATCACCTGGACGGCGTTCTGGCGCGCACGCAGCGCCGCCTCGACCGTCTTCCAGTCATGGCCCAGGGGGCTCAGCGCACCGACTCCGGTGACCACTACGCGCTTCATCCGATCATCCCCCCGTTCACCGAAATCACCTGCCGCGTGATGTAGCCCGCGTCCTCGGACATGAGGAAGGCCACCGCGGCGGCGACCTCCTCGGGCCTGCCCATCCGGCGGGCGGGAATGATTTTCAGCGCCTCCTCCAGGACCTCCGGAGGCACCATCTCCGTGTCGATGAGGCCCGGCGCCACGCAGTTGACGGTGATGTCTCGCTTGGCCAGCTCCACCGCCAGCGCCTTCGTCGCGCCGATGATGCCCGCCTTGGCGGCGCTGTAGTTCACCTGGCCCCGGTTGCCCATGATGCCGGACACGGACGACAGCGTGACGATGCGGCCCGGCTTCCTGCGGCGCACCATGGGCATCGTGAGCGGGTTGAGCACGTTGTAGAAGGCGTCCAGGTTGGTGTGGATGACGCCGTCCCACTCTTCCGCCGTCATCGCGGGGAAGGCGTTGTCGCGCGCGATGCCCGCGTTGCACACCACTCCGTAGTAGCAGCCGTGGGTCTCCACGTCCTGGAGCAGCGCGGCCTGCGTGGCAGCGCGGTCCGCCACGTCGAACTGGAGCACGCGCGACTCGCGGCCCGCCTCACGGACCTGGGCGGCCACCGCGTCCGCCTCCTCGCGCTTGCTGCGGCAGTGCACCACGACGTCGTAGCCGTCGCGGGCCAGGCGCAGCGCGATGGCGCGGCCGATGCCCCGGCTGGAGCCCGTCACCAGCACCGTCTTGTCACCCATCTGTGTTGCCCCTTCCCAGGTCCTGCCCCGGTTGCGGCTCGTAGACCGTCAGCGCCGCCGTGGCCACCTGCTCCGTCCCGATGCGCAAGGTGCAGTCGAACTGGCCCAGCCCGTTGTCCGCGGAGAACTGGCGGTGGACCTCGATGCGCAGGGTCTCGCCCAGCTTGAAGGTGGGGCGGCTGCACTCGTAGCGGCGCGTGCCCAGCAGGAAGCCCACCCGGGGCGTACCGCCGCGCTTGCGCGCATGCCACCCGGCCCACGCGGCCACGGCCTGCGCCATGTACTCGATGCCCACCCAGCCACCCACGACGCCGTCCGCGTAGAAGAGGCTGTCCTCGCGCACGGTGACCTCCGCGAGCAGCGAGTCCGCGTCGCCTTCCAGGACGCGGTCGAGCAGCCGCATGCGCCCCTGATGGGGCACCAGCTCCTCGACGGGCTGATCAATCACGATGCGCATCATGCGCGCTCCAGCACGAGGGCGGCGTTGCTGCCCCCGAAGGCGAACGAATTGCTCAGCACGCTCTTCACCGGGCGCCCCAGCGCCTCTCCCGGCTTCACCAGCGACAGCGCCGGCAGCGTCGAGTCCACGGCCCCATCCCAGAAGTGCCCGGGCAGCTTGCCGTGCGGATTGTCCACCAGCGTGAGGAACGCGAAGGCCGCCTCCAGCGCGCCCGCGGCCCCCAGCGTGTGGCCGGTGAGCGGCTTGGTGGAGCTGGCCTTCACGTCCGGCCCCAGCAGCGCGTGCACCGCGCGGGTCTCCATGGCGTCGTTCTGCGCCGTGGCGGTGCCGTGCAGGTTCACGTAGTCCACCTGCTCCGGCGCAAGCCCCGCGCGCTTCAGGGCCTCCTGGATGGCGGCCATGGCGCCCTTGCCGCCGGGCTCCGGCGCGGAGATGTGGTGCGCGTCGGAGGACTCGCCCCAGCCGGACAGGCGCACCGGCCCCGGTTCGCGAGTCATCAGGAACAGCGCCGCCGCTTCGCCGATGTTGATGCCATGGCGGTGGGCGCTCATCGGGTTGCAGCGCTCCTCGCTCACGGAGTCCAGCGAGCGGAAGCCCGCCACGGTGAAGCCGCACAGCGAATCCACGCCGCCCGTCAGCACCGCGTCCACGGTGCCCGTGCGCAGCATCCGCGCCGCGCTGGCCAGGGCCTTGGCGCTGGAGGAGCACGCGGTGGAGATGACATAGGCGGGGCCCCGGGTGCCCAGCACGTGCGCGAGCGCCAGCGCCGGGGAGCCCAGCTCCTGCTGCTGCAAATGGAAGCGGGGCGGCAGCTCGCCCGTGGCCAGGTGGCCGGCGATGGCCGCCTCCCCCTCACCGACGCCGGACGTGCTGGTGCCCAGCACCACCGCCACGCGCGAGGGACCGAAGCGGGCCACGGCCGCGTCAATCTCGGCGCGCACCTGCTCCAGCGCGGTGAGCAGGAGCGCGTTGTTGCGGCTGTGCTGCGAAGGGGGCAGGGCGTCCTGCGCCGCGAGCGGGGAAGTGACGACGCCCAGGTGCAGCGGACGGTCCGCGTACCCGGCATGCGAAGCGACGCCGGAGACGGTGTCCGCGAACAGCGCCCGGGCCACCTCCTGCTTCCCGGAGCCCAATGCGCAGACGAGGCCCAGCTGGTTGAGGAAGACAGGAGGAGGCATGGGGTGTCACTCGTCCGCGACGTGCGATTCGATGGTGAGCTGGTAGTGCTCGGAGTGGTTGGTGAGCTGCGTGCGCCCTTCCCAGCGCGGGGTGCCATCGTAGCGCACCGTCACCCATTCCCTGCCGTTCTTCGACAGGGTCCGCTGTCCCGGCCCATCCTCCAACGTCCAGCCCGCGGGCAGGGCGGCGCGCACGGCGTCGGCCGGCCAGTAGACGAGCTGAACGTCCCGCACGACCAGCGCGGAGTTGAACTGGGCGGGCAGGCGAGGGTCCCGCTCCTCGTCCAGGTGGCTGCCATCCCAGCGCAGGGTGAGGATGCGGTGCCCCATGGTCAGCCCGGCCAGTCGCATCTGGTCCGGGTCCACCTCCAGGAGGGCCTCCAGGGAGCGGGGGCCTCCGGGGTCCTGCTCGTGCGCGAAGACCAGCTGCTGCGCAAGGCTCACGGATGCCCCGAGGGCGGCGGGAGCCAGGCGCAGCTCCGGCAACGGCTCGCCAGGGGCGGCGGGCCGGGGCCGGGGCGGGGTGGTGCAGGCCACCAGCCCCGCGACGAGCAGTGCGGCGACTACGCCGCGCACAGTTCCTCGAGGACGGTCAGGCGCCGCTTGCTGTCCGCCACGTAGGGGTTGTTCTTGTCCCACGCGTAGCCCGCGAGGATGGCGGAGATCATCCGGCGCACGTCCTCCGACGGGTTCGGGTGGAAGATGATGTCCTGGAAGCCGCCCTCGTACCAGGACTCCACGAAGGTGCGGAAGGTGTCCACGCCCGCCTTGAGCGGCTTCGCGTAGTCGTTCTCCCAGTCCACCTTCTCCCCCGCGAACTCCCGGGCGATGCAGGCAGAGGCGAGGCTCGCGGACTTGAAGGCGATGGTGACACCCGAGGAGAACACGGGGTCCAGGAACTCGCCTGCGTTGCCCAGCAGCGCGAAGCCCGGGCCCCACAGCGACTTCACGTTGGCCGCGTAGCCGGTGAGCTTGCGCGCGGGCGTGTCCCAGACGGCGTCCTTCAGGAGGTTCTGCAGCGACGGCGCCTCCTTCACGATGGCCTGGAGCCGCTCCGTGTCCGTGCCGGTGTACTGGTCCAGGAACTCCTTCTTCGCGACCACGCCCAGCGAGCAGCGGCCGTCGGAGAAGGGGATGGTCCAGTACCAGACGTGCACGTGCTCCGGATGCGTCGTGACGCGGATCTTGTTCCGGTCGAAGGTGCCGAGCGGAACGTTGTCCACCACGTGCGTGAAGATGGCGCCGCGCACGGGGAAGTTGGACGGCGTCTCCAGGTTCAGCATGCGCGGCAGCACGCGGCCGAAGCCGCTCGCGTCCAGGAGGAAGCGCGCCTTCACCTGGTACGTCTCGCCTTCGGGAGAGCGCGCCGTCACCACCGGCTGCCCGCTGGAGAAGTCCACGGTCAGCACCTCGTGGCGGAAGCGCACGGTGGCGCCCTTCTTCTCCGCGGCCTGGGCCAGGATCTGGTCGAAGCGGGCGCGCTGCACCTGATAGGTGGTGGCCCAGCCGGGGGTGAACTTCTCGCGGAAGTCGAAGTCCGTGTACTTGCCGGCGCGCTCGAAGGCGGCGCCGTTCTTGTACTGGAAGCCCGCCTCCACCACGTCCTGGAGGAAGCCGGCCTCCTGGATGTACTCCATGCTCTGCGGCAGCAGGCTCTCGCCAATGGAGAAGCGCGGGAACTGCTCGCGCTCCAGCACGAGCACGTCACGGCCCTGCTTGCGAAGGAGGCCCGCCGCGACGGAGCCCGCGGGGCCCGCGCCGATGATGAGGATGTCCGCTGATTCAGTTTTCAATGTGTGGCTTTCCCGGGTGGAAGTCGGAAACAAGGGGTGAGGATCCAGATGGTGACCTCGCCCAGCAGCATGGCGAGGCCGAAGGAGCGCAGCGCGGGCGTGGCGGAGAGGCCCAACAGCCCGAAGGAGAGGAGCGTGCTCACGCCGGCCAGCGCCACCGCGAGCCACGCGGAGCCGTCACCGGGGTGCTCCAGGAGGAAGATGCCGTAGTCCACGCCCATGCCCAGGAGCAGCACCAGGCCGAGCACGGTGAAGAGCTGCAGCGGCGCGCCCACCCATCCGAAGATGGCGAGCGTCAGGAGCGTGCCCAGCACGGAGGGGATCCACGCGCGCCACGCCTGGCGGCCGAAGCGCGCCACCAGCGTGAGCAGCACCGCGACGTAGCCCGCGATGATGAGCCCGCCCATGATGCGGCGGTAGCGGCTGAGCAGGCCTGAAATCTCCGCGGTCTTGTCCACCCAGCGGACGCCCTCCAGGCCCTGGGCCACCTCTTCCAGACGGGGCAGCACCTTGGGGTCGTTGAGGCCGCGCAGCATGAGGACGCTGTATTGCGCCTGGCCCAGCGTCCCCAGCCACTGCTGCCGGATGGCCGCCGCGGCGGGCCCGGAGAGGAATTGCTTGGGCGTGAGCGGTTCCTGGGAGAACGCGGCGCGCGTGGGGGCTTCACCCGTGGATTCGCTGACGGCGGCGACCGCCAGGGCCTCCGCGCGGGCGCTCAGGGCCGCGTCCTCGCGCTGCTGTGCTTCGGACGGGAGCCAGTCGGACACGGCGCGGTAGCCCGCGAACACCTTCTCCGTGACCAGCGCGTCCAGCTTCGTCTTCAGCACGGCCTCGCGCGCGAGCACCTGTTCGTCGCTGTCGCCCTGCACCAGGAAGAACTGCGCCGGGCTGGGCAGCCCCAACAGGCGCCCCAGTTCGCGCTGATCCGCGATGAGGTTCGCGGGCGCGCCCTGCAGCTGGCGCAGGTCGTCCCGGGGCTCCAGCTTCCAGATGCCCACGGCCACCAGCACCGTGAGGACCGCGCCGGACAGCCACCACGCCGGGGTGGACGCGATGCGCGGCCAGCGGGTGATGGACGCGGAGAAGCGCTCCGCGAAGGAGGTGACGGGCAGGGCGCCGGTGTCCAGCGAGGGGAACCAGCACACCACGGTGAGGAACGCGGCGGTCAGCCCCGCGGCGGAGAACACCGCCATCTGCCGCAGGCCCGGGAAGGGCGCCACGCCCAGCGCCAGGTACGCCACCACGCTGGTGACGAGCGCGAGCACCATGCCGGGCAGGAGCGCGCGCATCACCGGCCCTCGCTCCGACGGGGCCTTGCCCTGGCGCGCGGCGAAGTAGTGGAAGCCGTAGTCCTCCGCCACGCCCACCAGGCTGGAGCCGAAGACGAGCGTGAGCAGGTGCACCCGGTCGAAGACGAGCGCGGTGACGGAGAGCGCCACCGCGCAGCCCAGCGTGAGCGACACGCCCACGAGGAGGATGGGCCGCAGCGAGCGGAAGGTGAGCCAAACGAGGATGAGCACCGCCGCCAGCGACCCGAAGCCGATGGTGGACATCTCCCAGCTCGCCTGCGCTGCGGCGGCCTCCGCGTACAGCGGCACGCCCGCGGCCACCAGCCGTCCGCCGGGCACCGCCGCCTCCACCTGCGAGCGCGCCCGCTCCACCGTGGTGGTGACGCGCGAGCCGTCCCCCAGCGCGAAGGCGGACACCTTGCTCTTCCACATGAGGAGCACCCACTCGCGCCCCTCGCCGGACAGCCACATCCGTCCGTCGCGGGGCCGGGCGGACGTCTCCGCCGCGCGGGCCTGCCACCAGTCCTGCCACAGGCCCAGCGGATCCGCGTTCCAGTCCGTCAGCCGCGCGCCCGCGGGCTGGTACAGCTTCATCAACGCCGTGCCGCCCAGCTCCTCCGGCGTCGCGCGCGACAGCCACTGGCGCTGCGCGGGCGTGAGCAACCGGTCGCGATAGGGACGGTAGAAGTCCACCGCCTGCTCCAGCGCGGACGTGTCCACCACCGCCGGCTCCAGCAGGTCCGAGGCCTCCGTGAGCACGCGCGTGGCCTCGTCCGCGGCCTTCTGCGCGGACGGCCAGTCGTTGGCGCCCACCAACAGCACCACCTGCCGGCCGGCTTCGTCCGCGAGCTTGCGCGTGGCGGCGTCCACCTCTGGTGCCTGCTCGTCCTCCGGCAGGAGCGCGAGCACGTCCGTGTCCAGGCTCGCGGAGCGCCAGAACTGGACCTGGTGCACACCCACGGCGAGCACCACCAGCGCCCACAGGATGGCCAGCTTATTTGCCAAGGCGTTCCGCTTCCGTGGCGTCGGGAGGAGGCGTCTGCGCGAGCTGCTCGAACGTGATGACGCTGCTGTCGCCGCGCGTCTCGTCCAACTGCACCTGGCGCACGTACCCGTCCCCCTCCAGGTGGATGTGCTTGAAGACGCGCGCGAGCCCCGCGTCCGTGGGCGTCAGCTCCAGCTTCCAGCCGGCGGTGCCCACCAGCTCGCCCTCCACCTTGAAGCGCTTCTGGAGCGCCGCGACGTCGCCCGACAAGAGCGCGAAGAGCAGCTCGTTCACCGCCGCCAGCGCGGGCTCCTTGGTGGAGTCCAGGTGGTACGCCGCGCCGCCCGTGGCCTGCTGCGCGCTCAGCGACTTGCGCGTGAGCGTCAGCGTGGAGGCGAACGGCGTGCGCGTGTTCCAGAGCACGCCCTGGTCGCGGGCGAGGAGGAAGTCCCCCTTGGACACCAGCGGCTTCTTGAAGCCCGCCACGGTCTTCTTCTGTTCGAACTGACCGCGCACCAGCGGCGCGTCCACCAGGCGCGCGCGTACGTCCTTCACCAGGTCCGCGGCGTGGGCGCTCAGGGATAGCAGCGACAGCATCAACACGAGCAAGGGCTTCATCCCGGCCACACTCCCAGCTTCTTCCAGAGGACTTCCGGGCAGACGTATTCCATCTCGCCTGTCTTCAAGGACACCGCGACCTGGATGGTGTGGGCCTGATTCACCTTGCGGCCGGTGTCCGCGTCGCGCAGCAGGTAGTCGAAGCGCAGCCGGTTCTCCCACTCGGTGATTTCGGCGCGCACGATGATGCGCTGCTTGTAGGAGATGGGAGAGACGTACTTGAGCTTCATCTCCACCACGGGCCAGCCGTAGCCGGACTCGCGCATCTGCGGCCAGTCGTAGTCGTGCTTGCGCAGGATGACGGCGCGCGCCAGCTCCAGGTACTTCACGTAGTGCCCGTGCCAGACGATCTCCATCATGTCGAGGTCGTGGAAGGCCGGGTCGATCTCCAGCTCGCAGCTCAGGTCAGGCTTCATGCAGGCTCCACTCCCGACGGCGGATGGCGGTGAGCAGGCCCTGCAGCTCACCGTCCAGCGCCCGGTCCTCCACCAGCAAGGGGATGCGTGCCTCCAGGTCCGCGTGCATCGCGGCCATCGCGGGGCCGGGCTTCGCGTCCGCGTCCAGCCGCTGGCGCAGGGTGACGCCCTGGCGCGCGGCGATGAGCATGGCCGCGGCCACCTGCTCCGTCAGCTCCAGCACGCGCAGGCAGTCGCGCGCGGCGATGGTGCCCATGCTCACCTTGTCCTGGTTGTGGCACTCGGTGGAGCGGGAGAAGACGGACGCGGGCATGGTCTGCTTCAGCGCTTCCGCGGTCCACGCGGAGACGCTGATCTGCGCCGCCTTGAGGCCGTGGTTGATGGCCGCGCGGGCGCCGGTGGACGCGGAGAGGTTCGCGGGCAGCCCGTGGTTGAAGCGCGGATCCACCAGGAGCGCCAGCTGCCGGTCCAACAGGTCCGCCACGTTGGCCACCGCGTTCTTCAGCCCGTCCATGGCGAAGGCGATGTGGCCGCCGTAGAAGTGGCCGCCGTGCAGCACCCGCTCGCCGTCCGGGTCGATGAGCGGGTTGTCGTTGGCGCTGTTCAGCTCGTTCTCGATGAGCGTGCGGAAGTACGGCAGCGCGTCCTCCAGCACGCCGATGACGTGCGGCGCGCACCGCAGCGAGTACCGGTCCTGGAGCCGCTGCTCGTTGCGCGGAGGCCGGTCCGTGACCAGATCCGCGCGCAGCCGGGCCGCGACGCGCTGCTGGCCCGCGTGGGGCTTCGCCGCGAAGAGCGTCTCGTCGTAGTGGTGCGCGTTGCCGGCGCTCGCCAGCACGTTGAACGCCGTGAGCCGCGTGGAGAGCCGCGACAGGTACTCCGCCCGCTCCCACGCCAGGCACGCCAGGGCCGTCATCACGGCGGTGCCGTTCATGATGGCCAGGCCTTCCTTCGGCCGCAGCTTGAGGGGCGTGATGCCCAGCTCCTTCAGCACCTGCGCCGCGGGCTTGCGCTCGCCCCGGTGCCACACGTCGCGCTCGCCGCAGAGCACCGCCGCCACGTAGGACAGGGGCGTCAGGTCGCCGGACGCGCCCACGGAACCTTCCGCCGGAATCATGGGCAGCACGTCGTGCTGGAGCAGCAGCTCCAGCTGGGTGAGCAGCGGCACGCCCACGCCGGAGAAGCCCTGCGACAGCGACGCCAGCCGCGTGGCCAGCACCGCGCGCGTCTCCTCCGGGGTGAGGAACCGGCCCGCGCCGATGCCGTGGTACGTGTAGAGGTGGTGCGGCAGCTCCGCGATGAGCGCGGGCGGGATGGACACCGTCACGGAGTCGCCGTAGCCGGTGGTGACGCCGTAGATGACGCCGTCCTCCGCCAGCAGCCGGTCCAGGAACGCGGCGCCCTTGGCGATGCGCTGGCGGAAGGCGGGGGCCGTGCCCAGCTCCGCGGGGCGCTCGCGGCGCGACAGGGCGCCCACGTCCTCGAGCGTCAGCCGCCCGCCGTCGAAGCGGACCGGGGTGTCAGATAGTTGGGGGCTTCGCGGAGACATTCACCTGATCCCAGAAGGGAAAGAAGTTGAACCAGTCGTAGGGCGCGCGCTGGAGGAGCGACGTCACCCGGCCTGCGTAGTGCTGGGCGCAGTCGGTGAGCGCCTGCTCGCGCTTGCCCCGGGGCAGCACGACGCGCTCGAAGAGGCGCTCGAAGTGGATGGTGTAGCTGTCGCCCTCATGGATGCAGCCCAGCAGATAGAGCGGACACTTGAGCAGCGCCGCCAGCACGTAGGGGCCCACCGGAAATGGCGCCGGGTGGCCGAGGAAGTCGACGCGCACGGTCTGGCTGGCATTCACCGGAATGCGGTCGCCCGCGATGACCACGAACTCGCCGGCCTCCACGCGCTCGTTCAGCGCGACCGCGGTGGCGGGGCCCATGTCCGTGACCTCCATCAGCCGGAAGTCGTTCTCCGGGTTGAGCCGCTTGAGCAGGCGGTTGAACTGCTCCGCGTGCCGCGTGTGCACCAGGATGTTGAGCTTCACCTCGCCCCGGCGCTCCGCCATGGTGCGGCACAATTCCAGGCAGCCCATGTGCGCGGTGACGATGATGCCGCCCCTGCCGGACTTCGCCACCTCGTAGAACTCCTCGCGGCCCTCGGTGCGGACGCTCTCGAAGCGGTAGCGCCCGCTCACCGCCAGCAGCTTGTCCAGCATGGTCTCCGCGAACATCAGCACGTGGCGCACGCTGTCGCGCCAGTGGGGCGTGTGCCCCAGGGCCCCCGTGGCGGTCTGCATCCGCTCCAGGTACTGGCGCGACGCCTGACGCAGCGCCGGACGCCTGAGCCAGTTCACCAGCACCACCGGGTAGAGGCAGACGCGGAAGGGCCAACGGCCCAGCAAGCGGTGGATCCAGTAGAGGATCCAGATGCCGGCCACGAAGGTGGTCTCCCCCATCTCCGCCCAGTGGCGGGACTTCATTTCGCCACCTTGCGCCAGAGCAGCACCGGCAGCCGTCCCAACATCCCGAAGAAGAGCCGGGCGTGCATGCCGGAGATGCGCACGTTGTCCCAGAGCACGTCGAAGTGGGAGATGCCGTCGGTGGGGTAGCGCACCTGGGTGGGCTGGTTGAGGATGCGCATGCCGCGCCAGAACAGGCGCACCAGCACCTCCACGTCGAAGTCCATCCGCTTGCCGATTCTCACCGAGTCGATGAGCGCCACGGTCGGCTGCAGCGGATACACGCGGAAGCCGCACATGGAATCGCGGATGGCGAACGACAGCGTGTTGATCCACACCCAGATGTGCGTGGCGTAGCGGCCGTAGAGCCGGCCCTTGGGCACGGACTCGTCATAGACGGGCGTGCCGCACACCATCATGTCCGGCTGCGCCTTCGCCAGCGCCAGGAAGCGCGGGATGTCGTTGGCGTTGTGCTGGCCGTCCGCGTCGATTTGCAGCGCGTGGCTGTAGCCCCGGGAGAGGGCCGCGCGCAGGCCCGCCATCATCGCGCCGCCCTTGCCCTCGTTCTGGGGCAGGCGGACCACCTCCACGTGCTCGCTGTCCTCGCGCGCCAGACTGTCCAGCACCGCCGCGCAGCCGGGCTCGCTGCCGTCGTCCACCAGCACGCAGGGCAGCCCGTGGCTGCGGACAGCCTTCACCACCGCGCCCACGGCCTCGCCGTGGTTGTAGACCGGAATCACCGCGCAGACCTTCATCCTGCCCCTCCCCCCAACACGATGCGGCCACTGGCGTGCGAGCCCGCGGCCGACGTCAACTTGAACCCCAGCCGCCCGGACTCCTTCGCCCAGGTGAGCTCCAGCGTCAGCAGCGTGCCGGGCGGAATGACCTGCTGGAACTTCAGCGTCTCGATGCGGAGGAAGTCCGGCGGCAGCGCGAAGTGCTCACGCCCCAGGAGCAGCGACCACTCCACCTGCACGACGCCGGGCAGGATGGGCGAGCCCGGGAAGTGCCCCTCGAAGTAGGGCGAGTTCGCGGGGACCTCCACCGCCAGCAGCACGCGCTCCTCGGAGCGCTCCAGCACGCGGAACGGGGGACGCTTCGGGTCGAAGAGCGCGGCGAGCGCCGCTTCGGTGGATTTGCCCTGGGAGTTGACCGGCATGGCCTCCAGATACCGGAACCGGCGCGGCAAGGCACTGGACTCGAAATGCGGGGCCAGCTTCTCGCGCAGCGCCTGGCTCAGGGACCGCCTGCCCCCCGACTCCTGGAGCCGCCAGCCTTCCGCGTCCGGCACCCCCACCACCGCCAGGATGACCCGGTGGCCCTCCGTGAGGGGCAGCACCCGGGCCTCGCGCAACAGGCCCCCGGCCACCAGCATCCGCTCCATGGCGGAGAGCGACACGCGCTTCTCCTCCAGCTTGAGCAGCCGGTCGCGGCGCCCCAAGAGCTCGAAGCCGCCGGGCACGGGCCGCGCGCGGTCCTCCGTGGTGAACCACCCGCCCGGAGGCAGGTCCAGGTGCGGGGAGCGGACGCAGAGCGCGTCCTCGTCCGCGCGGACCTCCACGCCCGGCATCGTGCGCCAGGATGCGCTGTCGTCCGTGTCGCGCCGGCGCCACGCGACGCCGCCCGTCTCCGAGCTGCCGTAGACTTCCACTGGCGCCCGGCCCAGCAGGTCGCGGCAGGCCTGGAGTGCTTCGGGGGTGAGCGGCCCACCGGAGGAGAACAGCCCGCGCAGATTCCCGCGCACGGCCGCCCAGTCCAGCGTGGCCGGCAGCCGCTTCAGGTGCGCGGGGCTCGCCACCAACAAGGAGGGGCCCGCCTGGAGCGCGGCCAGGATGTCCTCCGGATAGGGCAGGGCGTGCGCGTCGAACGGGCGGCCGGACGTCAGCGGCCACAGCACCCGGAACAGCAGGCCGTAGATGTGCTGGTGCGACACGGTGGCCAGCACCGGCACGTCCCCCACGGCCTCGTCGAACAGCCGGCCCAGCGTGGCCACCTCGCTGGACAGCTGCGACAGGCGCTTGGGGATGGCGGTGGGCTCTCCGCTGGAGCCCGACGTGTAGACGACCAGCGCGGCGAGCTGGGGCGACAGCGGCTGGAACGCGGCGGCGGTCCCGTCCTCGTTCACCGCGGGCGCGAGCGGCCCCTGGCCCTGGGGGGCCCGGCCCGCGAAGCCGTCCACGTGGGCCTTCAGCGCGTCCAGCGTGGCGGGGCGCGCGTCCGCGGGCAGGTACACGCACGCGCCCGCGTGCCAGGCGCCCATCAGCGCGGTGGCGAACTCGAAGGTGTCCTCGGTGAAGAGGGCGTAGCGCTGGCCGCCATGCGCCGCGAAGGCCGCGCGCCAGCCGGCGACCCGGGCGCGGAACGCACCGAAGTCCCGCACGCCGTCCTCGCTCCGGGCCACGGGGTGCCCGGCGGGACGGCCGTGGACGAGGAGGGTTTCGAGCGCGAGCGGCTCAACCATGGGCGTGCCGTGCGCGCACCCGCTGCCGCACCACCCACTCGCCCGCGAACAGCAGGCCCATGAGGCCGTAGGCGATGAGGCCGTTGTAGAGCGCCCAGGTCGCGTCGCTCGCGAAGAGCGCCGTGGTGAGCGCGAGCGCGCCGTTGAAGACGAAGAAACCGCACCATACCTGCGTCACCCGGCGCGTGTAGGCCACGCCCGACGGCGGCAGGTCCTTCTCCCGAAGCCGCGCCAGCCGCTCAATCACGCTGGGCGGATACACCAGGCTGGTGAGGAATACGGTGAGGAGCACCGCGTTCACCAGCACCGGGTAGAGCTTCAGGGGCAGGGCGTTGTTGCCCAGCATGCTGGAGCCCGCGAGCACCAGCGCGCCCACCGCGGCCGCGAGCCACATCTTCTCCCGCGTGGCCACCGCGCGCACCACCGCCATGGCCGCCAGAGGCAGCGCCATCCAGCGGGGCTCGAAGTGGCCCAGGCCCAGATAGACGAGCGGCGGGTAGGCGAGGCTCAAGAGCCCCAACAGCACCGGACGCAGACGTTTCACGCCGCGGCGGAGTCGCTGCCGAGCAGACCGTACAGCGCGTCCACCACGTCCTGGATGGTGCGCACGGAGCGGAAGACCTCCGGCGGAACGCGCTGGCCCGTCACCGGCTTCAGGCGCACCAGCAGGTCGATGGCGTCAATGCTGTCGATGTCGAGGTCGTCGTGCAGCCGCGCCTCCGGGACAATGCGGGACGGCTCGATGTCGAAGGTTTCCTGGAGGATGGCGCTCAGGCGCTCGAACAGCTCGTGCTTGGTCATGGGGTGACTCCTCGCTTTGTTTTTGAAGGGGGCTGCTTAGGAACGGGTGCGGTGGGTGCTGACGAAGTCCGCGAGCGCCCGAACACTGGCGAAGTGACGGCGATTCTCCTTGGAGTCGCTCGCCAGCACGACGCCATAGGACTTCTGCAACGCGAGGCCGAGCTCCAGGGCGTCGATGGAGTCCAGCCCCAGCCCTTCGACGAACAGCGGCGCCGCCGGATCGATGTCGTCCGGCTTGAGGTCCTCGAGGTTCAACGTGTCGATGACCAGCCGCTTTATTTCCTGCTCAAGCTCCAACATGTCCCTGGCTCCCCCTGGAAAAATGGTCGTGCAAACGGGTGGTGAGCTGGCGCGCGGCCCTGGCCGCCTCGCCCGCGTCCGCGTCCTGGGCCGACACGGGGATGTCGTCCTCCACGCGGATGACGTAGTGCATGGGCCGCTCCGGCACCTTCCACCAGGGCATGCCCTTGGTGAGGCCCCGCGGCGCGCAGTGGATGATGACCGGCGTGATGTCGCAGGGGCCGCGCACCGCGATGTTGGCGGCGCCGCGCTGCAACTGCATGGTCCCGTCGAGCGGCGTGCGCGAGCCCTCCGGGAAGATGATGAGGTTGTTGCCGGCCTTCACGGACGCGATGCAGTCCTGGATGAGCCCGGGCCCGGAGTCGTTGCACAGGTAGCGCGTCGCCCGGATGGGGCCGCGCATGAACGGGTTGTTCGCCAGGCTCGCCTTCACCACGCAGTCCGCGTTGGGGACCAGCGAGATGAGGAACACCACGTCGATGAGCGACGGGTGGTTGGCCAGGATGAGCAGCCCGGAGCGCGACAGCTTCTCCACGCCTTGCAACTCATAGCGCAGCACGCCCAGCGCGCGCATGTAGCCAACGAAGAAGCGGAACGTGTAGTGCACCGCGAGCCGCGCCAGCCGCTGCTGCCGCTTCGGTTCGCGCACGAAGAGCATGAGCAGCGGGAAGTAGAGGAGCCGCAGCGCCAGCCCCCCCAGCCCGAAGGTGGCGAAGGACAACCCGGTGGCGAAGATGCGCCACGGCCGGTCGAGCTTCTCAAGCATGACGCGCCCACCGCCAACACCGGCCGCCCGTCGCGTGCTCCCACCGCGAGGCGCCGGAGACGAGGAAGCGCAGGGCGCGCAGGTCCGCCGGGAGCTCCGCCGCATCCAACGGCGCGGCGGGCGAGTCTGGGGCGCTGTCCGCGCAGTCCAGGTGGATGGCGTCCGCGCCCGTGCTGGCGGAGAGGAGGCAGGCCCATGCGTGGGGAAACGCCACGTCCCGGGAGAAGTGTTCCCACGGCGTGGGCACGGGCTCGTCGTAGACGACGACCATCACCCGGGGGACGCCGTCCGACAGCAGGCCGCAGGCCTCCGTGAAGGCGGCCTCCACCGTCTCCTCACCCGCGGCGATGGCGGCGTAGGCGGACGTGTCCCCGCGCGCGATGGAGTAGAGCGCGCCGATGGCGTTGTGCACCGACAGGCTGAAGGAGGTGGGCGACAGCGGCTCCGTGCGCGCCAGCTGCGTGAGCAGCTCCACCGAGCGGCCCAGGTCGCCATAACGCGATGCGAAGATGACGGGCGCGTCCGGCGCGTCCACGTGCGCGTCATAGGCCGCCTGCAATGCGATGCGGCCCAGCCGGTCCACCCGGCGGCGCATCATCGCGGGCATCGCCGCGAGTGCGGGCGTGCCTTCCGCGGGGAGCGGATGCGGGGTCGCGAGCCACGTTTCCCAGGAAGCAGGGTTGACGAGTCCGGGGGCCCAGGCGGCCCAGCGCTGTACGGAGAATCCCATCATCGTGACGGAGAGGCCCCAATCGCCCCCAAAGACAACCTTTACCAAACCATTCACAGGGTGACAATTGGGCCCCTGGCCCGAGCGGGCCGGGCGCCGGGAGCCCGCCCTTCCGCCTGCCCTACGGTCGTTGCAACCCCACGTTCTTGTTGATGACAGACGCAATGGGGCCTCGACCTTCACGTTCTTCCGGGTTTGTCCAGGGAGATGGCGCGCCCGTGTGTCGCGCGGTGCGTGAGAGACCCCGCGAGTCATTCGAAATGGGCGGTGGAAACGGGTTGTGACGGTGGCTTGCGTGACGTGGCGGCGGGCGCGCGTATTCACGCGGCGCGTGCTTCCCCCGAGTGTTTCAGGACTCGGAGGGGAAGAGGGCGCGCAGTTCGCGGAGCGTGCGGGGGCTGGCGCCGCGGGGTCCGGTGACCCAGATGCGCTCGGGCTCCAGCGCGAGCTCGCGCCAGGACACGGCGCCGCCGTCTGGCAGCAGCACCTCGCCGTCCAGGCGCACCACCGAGTGGCGCCGGGACACCGCTTCCAGCCCGAACAGCAGCCGCTCCACGTCCGACCAGCGCGCGGGGGAGAAAAGCAGGTCCACGTCCGACAGCGGCCGCAAGAAGGGCACGCCCGAGCGGTGCTGCCAGGCCAGCGAACCGAACACACCCACCGTCAAATCCAGCGCGCTGCCCAGGGCGATGACGTCGTCCAGGGCAGGGCCCCAGGCCGCGGGGGCCGTGGCGCGCACCTCCTGCACCGTGGGTGGCGGCAGGTGGCGCTCCACGGCGGACAGGGCCACGTGCAGCGACAGGTGGCGGCGGTCGGGCAGGGTGAGCCCCAGGCGCAGGTCGTCCTCCCGGTCCGGCAGGTCCTGGCGGGAGACGGCGAAGGGCCGGCCTTGAGCCCGCCACGCCGTGACGTGCACGAGGACGTCCGGGATCATGGGAGAGCGCAGGGCTTCCGCCCAGTTGGCGCCCAGGTACACCCAGTCATGCCGCACCGGACGTTCACCGCCCATCAGCGGGCATCTCCTGCCGTCAGGAGGGAGCCGGGCCCGCTTCCGCGACGCGGGACGGGGCTGCCCCCGGGACATGCGGAAGCGGAAGCGGTGGAGCTCACTCCTCGATTCATTACCCGGATTCACGCCGCCGGTGGGAGCGATCCTGCACCGGCCCGTGCCGGTTGCTCGCGGACGCGTGAATCTCCCCGGAAAACCGGGTGGGAGCCGAGCGTACGCATCAGGGGTTCCCCTGAGGCGTGGGGAGCGCTAGCGGGGCTTCTGGAGGATGGGGCTCACGGCGCTCACGTGCTGGCGGCGCATGTCGATGAGGATGTCGTAGTTGCGCGGCTCCGGGGCGACCGGACCGGCGGCGAAGCGGTAGAGGCCGCTCACGTCGCGCTCGCGGGGGAAGCGCTCCTTCACCAGGGCCTTGAGCATCTCCTTGGCCACCCACTCCGCGTCCACGGAGACGGAGCCGAACTCGTCCAGGTAGTGGAAGGGCGCGGTGGAGTCCGACTGCTTCGCCGTGAGGACGAAGACGCGCGGCTTCTTGTCCGGGACGACGAGGCTCGCGCCCTGCTCCATCACCGCCAGCTCCCGGCCCTGGGGCAGGGCGAACAGCTCCAGGGACTGCTCGTGCGCGAGCAGGGCGCTGAAGGCCACGAACGCGGTGAGCAGGCCCGTGGCCACGCGCGGGCCATGCCTGGGCCAGATGGTGCCCAGGTTCCCCAGCGACGCGGCGAAGAACACGGCCCACACACCCGTGAGCGCGTTGAGCGTGCGGTAGGTGGGCCACCGCTCCCCGGCGAGGAAGCTCACCGAGTACGCCGCGCCCGACAGCGTCACCAGCGCCAGCAGCCAGCGCCCCACGCCCCCGAGTCCCGAGCGGCGCCCCTCCACAGCGATGCCCATGCCCAGCAGCGTCAGCGTCAGCACCACCATGGCCCGGTAGCCGTCCATGTCGCCCCCCGGCGCCTCGTTGAGCGCGGACAGCGCGAGCGCGTTGGGGAACACGTGCGTGAGCGCCCAGACGGTCTTGTCCACCCAGTGCTTCTCGAAGCTGAGCCGGGGCGAGGGCGGAAAGACGCCCGTCTTGAACAGCACCTGGGTGACGGCGTACGCGAGCGCCAGGCCCGCGACCATCACCAGCAGGTGCTTGAGCATCCAGCGCGCGGTGTCCTTCAGCGACACGTCGCGGTGCACCACCAGCGACGCCGCCAGCAGCACCGCGGAGAACAGGCCGCTCACCTGATAGATGAGCGTCGCGGTGGCCATGGTCCCCACCGCCGCCAGCGCGTACGGCCACCGGACGGGGGCCTCCGCTCCCGGCGGACCGATGGCGCGGCGGGCGAAGGCGAACGCGCCCAGGCCCAGCATCAGCGCCAGGGCCTGCGGCCAGCAGATGCTCCAGTTGGCGATGACCTGCGCGGACGGCGTGACCGTGAGAAACCCGGCCAGCAGCGCGGCGGAGCCCGGCCTCCAGCCCTCCTTGCGCAGCAGCAGGAACACCGCCGCCGCGAGCACGCCCAGGCCGGCCACGCCCATCAGACGCAGCCCCACCAGCCCGTCGATGCCGTCGGCCGCCTTCGCGGACGCCTCCAGCATCCAGCCGTAGAGCGGGCGGCCCTGCGACGCACAGAAACGGAGGATCTTCCCCGGCTCCTCGCGCGCCTCGCGCAGGATGGCGTAGTCGTCACGCAGGCCATACCGGTGGATGACCGCGCTCCAATAGATGAGCCAGGGAAGCAGGAGCAGCAGGGCCACGGTGCCGGGAACCACCAGCGCGCGCGGCGGGAGACGCTTCATCAACGAGAAGGCCATCGAAGTTGACGCAACGTAGCAGAAGCCTCCCACTGACTCCCGGAGCAACCGGGACACGGCAGGGTTCCAGTCACGGTGAGAAGGGCGGGGCTCCAACCACCTGCGTGTCCTCACCGAACTCCGGGCCTCTGGGCTCTCTCACGACGTTGAGCACGGGCCGCGCGTCCGCGAGGGACGGGGTGAAGAGGGAGGGCTGATCCGGGTCCGCGAACACGGTGGCGAAGTCCTCCGGGGCCAGGCCTCGCGCGAGCCGGGCCGCGAAGGAGTCCTTGAGCAGGCGCACGTAGTACTCGACGTCGTAGTCGCGCGTGTCGTCGCCCGTGGGCTCACCCGGAGCGGGGCGCGGGGCGGGTTCGCCGTCCTCGGTGAGCGCTTCCGGGAGCAGGCCCGCGCGGCCGCCGGTGGCGCGGTAGATGCGCACGCGCTCGCCCAGGGACCAGTGCTCGCGGCCGTTCGTGAGCAGCGCTTCGTACGGCAGTTCCCTGCGCTGCTTGCGCGTGGCCAGGTACTGCGAGGGGGACTTGGTCAGCCGCACCTGCGCGGAGACCTCGAAGGTGGGCACCTGGCGCCGCCTGAGCGCCATCACCGCGTCCTCGTACGTGTCGCGCACGGCGCGCACGTCGCCGGCCAGGAGGTGCTGGAGGGAGCGGCGCAGGAAGTCCTCTCCATAGGGCTCCGCGCGGCTGGAGCGGAAGGCCACGCCGCGCAGCAGCAGGGGGCCGGCGTAGGGCTGGAGCGCGTAGTTCTTCGGTTCGTGCGACAGCATGGCGGCGTAGCGCCCGTCGAACTCCAGCTTCACGCGCGGCGGCAGCAGGGCCGCGACCTCCGACACCACGCGGCGCTCGTCGACCTCCGTCCAGGCTTCCGGCACCGCGAAGTAGACGCCGTCCGTGTCGGCCTCCAGCAGCGTCACGCCCCGGTGCGCCAGCTCGCGGCACATCAGGCCCAGCAGCTCGCGTCCGCGCCGCGTCACCTCGTTGGCGGCGTGCACGTCCGAGAAGCGGGTGAGGCCCACCGCGCCCAGGTAGCCGTAGGCGGAGTTGATCAGGATCTTCATCGCCGCCGAAATCGCTTCGTGCGTGTGGCGCTCCTGTGAGCCGGGCGGGGCCTTCTTCGCCCTGGCCTTCGCGTCCAGGCGCTGATCCACCAGCCGGTCCACCAGCGCGAGCAGCGCGTTCAGCCGGTCGCGCTTCGGCCCGATGCGGTACTGGCGCATCAGCGACGGGTAGAGGCTGGCCACGTCCGCCTTCACGATGTGGCGCGCGACGCCGGTGGCGAACAGGTGCAGCGCGGCGCCGCTGTGGGACGTGCCGTCGCCGGATTCGTGCCCGGGCAGCGCCGCGCCCGAGCGCACGTAGGCGCGCACCAGCAGCGGATCCAACACGCCCGTCGCCGGGCCCGCGTCCGCCAGCCGCTCGTAGCGCCGGGGGGCCATGCGCGCGAGCGCGAACGCCGCGCCGCCCAACAGGTGCGCCAGCCCCGCGGCCTCCGTCACGTCCTCGCGCGCGTAGCGGCGCACGCGCTCCGGATCCTTCAGGAAGACATCGTGCACGCGCGCGCCGGGGATGAGCTCACGGTCGGGCCCGGACAGGCCCAGGTGCCGCGCCACCGCCTTGAGGCCGTGGCCGGGCAGGTCGCGGGCGGCGAAGTCATGGCGGCGCACGGCGTCCAGCGTGTCGATGAACTCGCGGCCGGGGACGGTGTAGCGCGCGCGGCGCATGGCGTCCGCGTCACGGCCTCCAGGGCCCCGGTTCAGCGCGGCGCCTCTCGCCGAGGGGCGGTGGCGCAGGCCCGGCAGTCCCGCTCGGCCCAGCGCCAGCGACACGTTCAGCCGCTTCGCGCGTTGGTCCAGGAAGGGCAGGTCGAAGCCGTGCAGGTTGTGGTTCTCCACCACGTCGGGGTCGGCCTCGCGGATGCGCGCGACCAGCCGGCGCAGCAGGTCCGCCTCGCCCGCGTCGCCGTCCGCCGTCACCTCCAGCGTCTCCGCGCGGCCGTCCGCATCCCTCACCGCCACGAGGAAGATGCGGTCCCTGGATGGGTCCAGCCCGGTGGTCTCCAGGTCGAACTGGAGCCTTCTCAGGTCGTCGAAGACCAGGTCGCGGAAGTACGTGCGGCCGGTGGCCACCAGGTACTGCTCCTCTGGAGGCAGCACCAGCGCTGCGGCCGGGCCCAGGTCGCGCAGGTGGCCCACGCGTTGGTCCAACCGCTTCGATGCGCCCTTGAGCACCGCGGACGCCAGCGCGCGGCCGTCATCCGCGCTGACGAGGAAGCGCAGCGCGCCGGGGCCCTCCAGCTCACGGAAAGTCATCGCGCCCGGCACCGGCGGTAGGCCCTCTGGGCGGAGCGCGTCCCCCAGGTGCTCCAGGTCCTGGAGCGACGCGAGTAACACCCAGGGCCGGTACCTCGCGTCCTCGCGCAGCCGCGTGTGCGTGCCCGGCTGCCGCTTCCAGATGAAGGCTCGCCCGTCCGGCTCCGCCCAGACGGACACGATGCCCGGCGTGGGGTCCCATCCCCACAACCACTCGTCCTCCAGCGGATGGGGCGGCGGGACCATGGGCGGGGACTCAGGGGACGGAAGGCGCGGCGCGCGGGCGCTGCTCCTGGCGCTCATAGGCGCGCGGGGGCCCGCTTCGCAAGGGTGGGCGGACAGGAGCGGCGTGGCGCTGTCGGAAGGGCTTCGCATCGCGGGTGCCTCTGCGTGAGCTTGAGGCCCCCGGCTGACAGCGGTATGTCAGGATTCACCGTCATGCAGCGCACCGAGCGACTCTTCGCCCTCGCCGAATACCTGAGGGGCCGCCGCACCGGCGTCACCGCGGAGGTGCTGGCGGAGCGCTTCAGCGTGACGGTGCGGACCATCTACCGGGACCTGGACGCGTTGCGCGCCGCGGCGCTGCCGGTGGGCGCGGAGCGGGGCCGGGGCGGCGGCTACGCGCTGGACCGGGGCTACAGCCTGCCGCCGGTGAACTTCACCGCGCGCGAGGCGGCGCTGGTGGTGGCGCTGGGGAGATTCGCCATCGACATGCGGCTGTTGCCCTTCACGGGGACGCTGGAGTCGGCGCTCGACAAGGTGCGCTCGGCGCTGTCCACGTCCGCGCAGCGGGAGCTCTTGGCCCGGCTGCGCGAGCTGACCTTCCTGGGCGTGCCGTCCCTGCCCACGCGCAAGCCCGTGCGCGAGGCGCTGGAGCGCGCGTGGTTCGAGCGGCAGCCGCTGCGCATCACCTACGTGGACGGCAACTTCCTGGAGACGGTGCGCGAGGTGCGCATCGAGTCCGTGGTGATGGACCGGCACGAGACGCGGCTGGACGCGGTGGACCTGGCGTCCGGGGAGCGGCGCCACTTCCGGTTGGACCGCATCACCCGTGCGGAAGTGGTGGGCGCCTGAAGCGCGAAGGAGGGGCCGTGCTCCTGGCGCGGCGTCCTCCTGCCGTGAAGCTCAGCCGCGCGAGGGGAAGACGCCTTCCGTCGCGATGATGAAGTTCACGCAGAGGTACGGGTTCTCGATGGGCACCGGCTGGTTGCCGCCAGCGATGCCCACGGCCTGGTGGCCCATCACCGTGCTGGGGGTCGTGACATACGGCGCGGGGGTGGTGCCGAGGGGGACGGCCGCGAGGTACGCGCCCTCCGGGCTCTCCGTGTTTCCCTCCTGCATGCTGGCCATCAGCGGGTGGGTGTGCGCGGGCATCTGGGGGGAGATGAGCGTCACCTGCTGCTGGCCGGCCATCTCGCCCAGCGAGTGCGGCGTGAGACCGGGTCCCTGGCCGGGCTGCATGGGGAAGCGGCCGCGCAGGTCCGGCAGCGCGAACGTCGTCGTTCCGTTGCCGCCGTAGGTCGTCCCCAGGATGGCGAAGAGCGCCTGGTTCTGCGCGATGGACAGCAGCGTGCCGTCGCAGAAGAGCCAACCCTTCGGCGCGAAGTTGCCTCCAAACATGATGATCTGCCCAACGTACGGCGTGGACATGGTGCCCCCTGGTGTGACGGCTGGTGTGAGCCAGCGAACAGACCATGGGCAGTCCCCCTGATGAAAGACCGCGGCGCGTCATCAGGCAAACCAACCCGGCGTGTGCGAAGCTTCACGTTCCGTGACGGCCCTTTTTCCTACGCCGCACGTCGCCGCACCGTCTGTCCTTGGGGAGGACCTGGTCCATGCCGCTTCGAACTTTCGTGCCCCTTCGTGGGGCGTTCTCGCGCTTTCGTGTGCTGTCGCTCTGCGCGACGTTGGCGGTGTCCGCCTGCACGGGGGAGACGGGCGATGGTCCGGCGGGACCGGAAGGGCCTCCGGGGCCCGCGGGCGCGACTGGTCCCCAGGGTCCGGCCGGCCCGCGAGGTGAGAAGGGCGCCACGGGTGAACCCGGCCTGGTGGGTCCCGAGGGTCCGCAGGGCCTGTCGGGTGCCCCGGGCGAGCCCGGTCCCCAGGGACTTCAGGGCGTGCAGGGCCCGGCGGGCGCGACAGGGCCCCAGGGTCTCATTGGCCTGATGGGCCCCATGGGTCCGCAGGGCGTCGCGGGGCCCACGGGTCCGGCGGGAGCGAAGGGCGACACGGGCGCGGCGGGTCCGACGGGGACCACGGGCGCGAAGGGCGACACGGGTGCTGTCGGTCCAGCGGGGCCCGTGGGCCCGACGGGCGCGAAGGGCGATACAGGCTCGGTGGGCGCGACCGGTCCTGCTGGCGCGAAGGGTGACACGGGCGCCACGGGCGCGGCAGGTCCGACGGGGGCCACGGGCGCGACCGGCGCGGTCGGCCCCGCTGGCGCGACCGGCCCCTCGGGTCCGAAGGGTGACACGGGCGCCACGGGCGCGGCAGGCCCCACGGGAGCGACCGGCGCGGTCGGCCCTGCTGGCGCGACCGGTCCTGCTGGCGCGAAGGGTGACACGGGCGCGGCAGGGCCCACGGGTGCGACCGGCTCGGTCGGCCCCGCTGGTGCGACGGGCCCCGCGGGTCCGAAGGGTGACACGGGCGCGGCAGGGCCCACGGGCGCGACTGGCGCGGTCGGCCCCGCTGGCGCGACCGGCCCCGCGGGCCCCCAGGGTGCCACGGGTGCCTCGGGTGCGCAGGGGCTGCAGGGACCGGCGGGCACGCAGGGGCTCTACGGCGACGGCTCGGCGGGGGCGTTCAACGTGGGCGTGGGCCAGACGGTGAACCTCTCTCTTTCGACGGGCGTGGCCCAACTGCCGTCGGGGTTCAACCTCCAGTTCAGCAGCATCACCATCGCCGGAACGCTGATCGTCCCGAGCGGCACGGTGCTGCGCTCCTCCGGGGACATCACGGTGAGCGGTAAGGTGACCGTGCTGCCCGGAGCAGAGGACCTGGGCGGCGGTGAGGCCCCGCCAGGCATCTCCCGGACGGCAGCGACCACGTACAACGGTGGCGCGGGGCTGACGTCGTTCCAGGGTGCCCAGGTGCGCCGGGTGCAATCGGCGTCAGGTGGAGCTGGCGCTCGAATCTACGCGGGTTCCAATGCCGACGGTGGCGCGGGCGGCGGCGCGCTGATGCTGGCGGCGCGCGGCAACATTCGCATCCCCGTGAATGCGTCCATCGACGCGTTCGGTGAGGACGGCGTGAACCCGGAGACCGGCGGCGTGTCCATCGTGGGCACGGGCGGCGGCGGTGGCGGCATCGTGCTGGTCGCGGCCAAGGGAAGCATCACGCTGGGGGGAATCATCAAAGCGATGGGCGGCAAGGGCGCGGATGGCTTCAACGGCAACGGCGGCACGGGTGAAGGCGGCGGCGGCGGCGGCGGCGGCGGCATCGTCCACTTCATCTCCTCGACGACCCCCAGCGTGACAGGCTCCGTGGCGGTGGCGGGAGGCGCGGCGGGTGGCAATGCGGATCCCACGGGAGGCCCGATCACCATCATTCCCGGCGGCGGGGGTGGCGGCAGTGGCGGGAGTGGTGGCAACGCGGGCGGGACCCTCCCGGGCACGACGACGAACGTCGACGCCGCCGTGGGCATGGGCGGCTACTTCCTCCAGACCATTGCCCCGGAACCCGAGACGCTGCTGGGTCTGTAGGCGCGGGGCCTCACGGGACCGGCATGCTCACCTGCCGCCGGTTCTTGCGTCGCCCTCCGGAGCCCGCCACTGGAGCTCCAGGTAAGGCGACGCCGGGTCGCTTCCCGGCACGGACGTGAAGCCGTGCCGGGTGTAGAGCCGCCGCGCCGGATTGTCGCGCGTGACATGCAGCAGCACGGGCACGCGCGCCCGCGCCGCCTCCGCTTGAATCGCTTTCAGCAGGTGCGTGCCCAGGCCTTGTCCCCGCCGCGTGGGAAGCAGGGTCACGTCCACGAGCAGCAGCTCCGAGGAGGTGCGCACGAGCCACTGGCGGCCCACGGGCACTCCCTCCACTTCGATGATGGCGTGGCCCTCCGGGGGATATGTCGCCGCGTAGTGGCGGGCCTGTGCCTGGTGCTGCATGCGCAGGAACAGCTCCGTTTGCGCGGGCGGCCAGCCCCACGCGGCCAGTTCCTGTTCGCGCGTGCTCGCGTAGAGCGTGAAGAGGAACGGTTCGTCCTCTGAGGTGACCGTGCGCAGGCAGGGCGCGAAGGAGGGGGGCGTCATCACGGCGGGGAATCCTACGCCGCGCGAACCTGTCCGACAGTCGGACAGGTTTGGGCCACCTCGGCTGGCGTCCCCAGTCCGCCGGACCTTCCCGTGGGTGCCGTGGCGGGCGGAATATGCACAGCATGAAGTTCAGGGGCTCCGTGCCCCATCGCTTCCAGGAGGTCCGTCCGGTGTCTTCCCGTCTTCCTCAGCACGTGCGCGTCGCCATCGTGGGCGCGGGCTTCGCCGGGCTGGGCATGGCCATCCGGTTGAAGCAGGAAGGCATCGACGACTTCGTCGTCCTGGAGCGCGCGGGCGACGTGGGCGGCGTCTGGCGCGACAACGTCTATCCCGGCTGCGCATGCGACGTGCAGTCGCTGCTGTATTCGTTCTCCTTCGCGCCGAACGCCGGCTGGTCGCGCGCCTACTCACCGGGCTGGGAGATCCAGGAGTACCTGCGCGACTGTGTGCGGCGGTTCCAGTTGGAATCCTTCCTGCGCTTCGGGCACGCGGTCCTCCGCGCGAAGTGGGACGTGGCGACGCGGCGCTGGGTGCTGGAGACATCCCACGGCACCCTCACCGCGGACGTCCTCGTGGCGGCGGTGGGCACGTTGAGCGAGCCCGTGATTCCACCCCTGCCCGGGCTGGAGCGCTTCCAGGGCAAGGTGATGCACTCGGCGCGGTGGGATGCGGGCTACACACTGGCCGGGCGTCAGGTGGGGGTGGTGGGCACGGGCGCGTCGGCGGTGCAGATCGTGCCGGCCATCCAGCCGGAGGTGGGCCGGCTCGTCCTCTTCCAGCGCACGCCCGCATGGGTATTGCCCCGGGGCGACAAACCCAACAGCGCCCTGCGAAAGGCCCTGTACCGGTGGGTGCCAGGCGCGCGGTGGCTTCTTCGTGGGGCGCTGCGCATCCTGCGCGACAGCCTGGCTTTGGGCTTCCAGCACCCATGGATCCTCCGGCTCGCGCAGCGATGGGTGCTCCGGCACATGTTGAAGGGGGTGAAGGATCCTTCGCTCCGCGAGCGGCTCACGCCCCGGTACACGATGGGGTGCAAGCGCATCCTCGTCTCCGACGACTATCTGCCGGCCCTCACGCGCCCGAACGTGGAGGTCGTCACCGCGTCCATCCGCGAGGTGCGCGAGGACGCGGTCGTCACCGGCGATGGTGCGGTCCACCCGGTGGACACGCTCATCTTCGGCACCGGGTTCCAGGCGACGGACATGCCCATGGGGCACCACATCCAGGGCCGGGACGGCCGGACGCTCGCGCAGGTGTGGGCGGGCAGTCCCCGGGCCTTCCTGGGCACCACCGTGAGCGGCTTCCCCAACCTCTTCCTGCTTCAGGGGCCCCACACCACCCTGGGCCACACCTCCGTGCTGTTGATGATGGAGGCCCAGGTGGAGCACGTGCTGGGCGCGCTGCGCTACCTGGAGGCCCGGGGCGCCGCCGCCGTGGAGCCGGATCCAAAGGCCCAGGACGCGTTCGTGCGTGAGCTGGAGGCGCGACTGTCCCGCTCGGTGTGGAACCAGGGGGGATGCCGGAGCTGGTACATGGACGCCACGGGGCGCAACTCCGCCCTCTGGCCCGGCACCACCGGGGCCTTCCGCCACCGGGTGGAGCACTTCGAACCGTCGGACTACGTCACGCTTCCGCGGGCGAGCGTGCCTCTCACGCTCCGGCCTTGAGGCAAGAGCGGGGCTTCAGGACTTCTTCGCGCGCTTCCGGGTCGTGGTCTTCCTCGCCGTCGCACGGCGGGCGGCCACGGCGGTCCGCGTCTTCTTGGCACCGGAGCGTTTGGCGGCGGGCTTCGAGCGCTCCTGCGACGCGTGGTAGCGCTCCAGGAGCTTCGTGCCCTTGGTGGCGAGCCGCTTCGCTCCAGCGCTGTCCTTCGGCACGGGTTCGCCCCAGGCGCGAGCGGACAGGGCGAGGCGCGTGGGCTTGCCCTTGTCATCCACCATGGGCCCGCGCGGGTGCGCGAAGTGGCGGAGCAGGAAGCTGCCCTTCCTGCGCATCTTCTCCGGTGTGTCCGCCTTGCCCTTCACGCCGGGCTTGAGGTTCGCGCCTTCCTTCTCGTGGAACCACTCGCGGCCCGCCGCGGTGAGGCCGCCCTTCGGATCCTTCAGGCGCCGCGTCCGCGTGACGCTCTTGCGAGTGGGGGAACGGGTCGGCATCGGACGTGCTCCTCTTTGGACGGAGGTGAAGGCTTCCGCATGAGAGGTAGGTCGTCCCGTCCTTGTTGGCACGCCGTGACAGGCTGCCTGCTTCCTACGGCGTGGGCTTCGCCTCCGGGGGCACCAGCGAATCCGCCAGCGCACGGATGGCGCGCGCGTGCGAGTGCCACAAGTCCTCGCCCTTGAAGAGGTCCAGCGGACGCTGGGGCGGCAGACCCCGGGCCTCGAAGTCCTGGCCCTGCGCGTCGGCGTAGTGCTCGTTCGACAGGTGCACCGTCCACCCGTTGGGTAGCGGCTTGACGAGCATGTCGGAGAACGCGCCCCGCGTGGCCATGCCCACGTGGACGACGTTCGGAAGCGCTCGCAGGGCCAGCGTGAGGACCTCGCCCGCGCTGACCGTGACGTCGCTCGTCACCACGTACACGGGCCCGTGGAAGGACGGACGCGATGAGGGCTGGAGTGTGAACACCTGCGGCGGAACATCCTTCGCGCCCGTCGCCCATTTGGAATACGCGCGCACGGGTTGGGCCGTGAAGCGCTCCGCGACGGCGCGGGCCACGGCGTCGTAGCCGCCCCGGTTGTTGCTCACGTCCAGGATGACCGCGTCCGCACCCGCGAAGGCCGTCAGCGCCTCGTCCAGCACCGGCTCCAGCGCGGCCAGTTCCTGGGCCAGCGTGGGCGTCTGTTCTCCCTCGCTGGCGACGAAGCCGCCCATCGTCAGCAGGTTGAGGTATGCGACGCGGGGCGCGGCGAAGCCCCTGAGGACGCGCTGGTTCGCGGCGTGATGTCCCTCGCCGCGCAGCACCGTCTGGAGGATGCCGTCGCGGTAGGCGCGCATCCATTCGCGCTGCACCTCGCGCTCGGGACGCCCCATCACGACCGCCGCCTGCTCCAACATTGCGAACGTGCCCGTGGAACGGGGCTCGTACGTCAACGTGTCCGAAGACGCATCGTCCGCGATCAGCTCCACGTGCGCATCGTTGAGCGAACGGAGTGCGTCCGCGAAGAGGGTGAACAGCGCGTGGCCGTCCATGCCCGGTGTCACCCGCGAGCGCTGCGCGTCCAGGCGGGCCAGCCAGTCCGGGTCTCGCTGGGGGAAGGCGGCGTAGTGCTCCGCGAAGGTCGCCCGGAACACGTCGAACATCTCCAGCGCGCTCCACACGTGCGGCGTGTCGCAGTTGGCGGGCAGGGCAGTCAGGCGGTCGAAGCGGTAGCGCGTCTCCCCCGGCCCGGCGAGGAAGTCACGGACGTCCGCCGAGGGCCCCGGCTCCTGCACACCGAACATCTCCACGAGCTCCGCCGACGATGCCGGATCCGGATGGCACCCCGCCGCCGTCTCGTGGTGCAGGCGCAGTCCCTCCGGCGTCACCGAGAGCAGCCAGCCGTAGCCTCGCGAGCGCCACACGCCGTACGCGTCCGCGGCGCTGGCCTTCGACGCGGCATGCGGCGCGGCGCACGCGGTGAGCAGGCCCGCGAGGCCGAGGAGAACGGCCACGCGCCAACTTCCTCCACCACCCGACACCCCGCCGTGAGCGGGGCGGGGGGATGCGGGGCGTGCGCTATAAACCCCGCGCGGGGTGGGGGTGGCCTGCCCGCTGATGGGAGACATCATGGGTGGAGTCGCTCGGAAGTTGGGATGGGTGGCCCTGGCGCTGGCCGGGGCCTTCTGTCTGGGCGTGGTGGCGCTGCACCGGGGAGAGTCCATCAGCGCCATCTGGCTGGTGGTCGCCTCGGTCGCAACGTTCATGCTGGGATATCGTTTCTACGGCCGTTTCATTGCCGAAAAAGCGCTCCAGGTGGACCCCTCGCGCGCCACCCCCGCCGAGCGCCGCAACGACGGCCTGGACTACGTGCCCACGGACCGGTGGGTCGTGTTCGGCCACCACTTCGCGGCCATCGCGGGCGCGGGGCCGCTGGTGGGCCCGGTGCTGGCGGCGCAGATGGGCTACCTGCCCGGCACGCTCTGGATTCTCGCGGGCGTGGTGGTGGCCGGCGCGGTGCAGGACTTCGTGACGCTGTTCCTGTCCGTGCGCCGCGACGGCAAGTCGCTGGGCGACATGGTGCGCATGGAGCTGGGGCCCGCGGCCGGCGTGACGGCCATGGTGGGCGTGCTGATGATCATGATGATCATCCTGGCGGTGCTGGCGCTGGTGGTGGTGAAGGCGCTGACGCACAGCCCCTGGGGCACCTTCACCGTGGCGATGACCATCCCCATCGCGGTGGCCATGGGCCTGTACCTGCGCTACGTGCGGCCCGGCAAGGTGCTGGAGGTGTCCATCGTCGGCTTCGTGCTGCTGATGCTCAGCATCTGGCTGGGCGGCCAGGTCTCCGAGTCCGCCACCTGGGGCCCCTGGTTCACCTTCGACAGCCGCACGCTGGCGTGGCTGCTCATCGGTTATGGGTTCTGCGCGGCGGTGCTGCCGGTGTGGCTGTTGCTCGCGCCGCGCGACTACCTGTCCACCTTCCTCAAGATTGGCACCGTGCTGCTCTTGGCGGTGGGCATCATCCTGGCGGCGCCGCACATGAAGATGCCGGCGGTGACGCGTTTCGTGGACGGCTCCGGGCCGGTGTTCTCCGGCAGCCTGTTCCCGTTCCTCTTCATCACCATCGCGTGCGGCGCGGTGTCCGGGTGGCACTCGCTCATCGCGTCCGGCACCACGCCGAAGATGCTCGCCACGGAGGGCGACGCGAAGCTCGTGGGCTACGGCGCCATGCTGATGGAGGCCTTCGTGGCCATCATGGCGCTCATCGCCGCGTCGGTGCTGGAGCCGGGCGTCTACTTCGCCATGAACTCGCCCGCGGCGCTCATCGGCACCGAAGCGGCGCAGGCGGCGGCGACGATCAGCCAGTGGGGCTTCGTCATCACCCCGGAGGTGCTGGAGCAGACGGCGCGCGACATCGGTGAGACGACCATCCTGTCCCGCGCGGGCGGCGCGCCCACCCTGGCGGTGGGCATGGCGCAGATCCTCCACGGGCTGGTGTCCGGTAAGGGGATGATGGCCTTCTGGTACCACTACGCCATCCTCTTCGAGGCCCTCTTCATCCTCACCACCGTGGACGCCGGCACGCGCGTGGGGCGCTTCATGATTCAAGAGCTGGCGGGCCTGGTGTACGCGCCGCTCAAGCGCACGGAGTCCTGGGGCGCGAACCTGCTGGCCACCGGGCTGTGCGTGGCCGCCTGGGGCTACTTCCTCTACCAGGGCGTGGTGGATCCGCTGGGCGGCATCAACACGCTGTGGCCGCTGTTCGGCATCGCCAACCAGATGCTCGCCGCGGTGGCGCTCACGTTGGGCTGCGTGGCGCTGGTGAAGATGAAGCGCGAGCGCTACGTCTGGGTGCCCGGCATCCCCGCCGCGTGGCTGGTGCTGTGCACGCTCACCGCCGGCTTCCAGAAGGTGTTCGGCGGTGACGTGCGCGTGAGCTTCGTGGCCCACGCGCGGGCCTTCTCCCAGGCGGTGGCCGAAGGGCGTCTCATCGCCCCCGCGAAGTCCGTGGAGGAGATGGAGGCCATCATCCACAATGACTACCTGGATGCCGGCCTCACCGTGTTCTTCATGGGGGTGGTGGTGGCGACAATCCTCTTCGGCGTGCGCGCCGCGCTCCGGGCCCGGAGTTCGCCGGTGCCCACGTCGCACGAGACGCCCTACGTGGCCGCGGCCGTCCCGGTGAAGCCGTGAGGCGCGCACTCACGCAGGCGCTCCAGCGCGGCTGGCGGCAGGCCGTGCGCACCGCGCGGCTGATGATTGGCGTGCCGGATTACGACACCTACGTCGCCCACATGCGCCGTCATCATCCGGACAGGCCGGTGATGACCTACGCGGAGTTTTTCAACGACCGCCTCCAGGCCCGCTACCGCGGCGGTGGCGGCCGGTGCTGCTGAGAAGATGAATCGTTGAGTCTTCCAGATAAAGCTGCTTAGTGGGTTTTACGGGTCAAGCCCGTTCAACCCCTTCGCAGGAGTCTGCCGTGTCTCGTACCTCGACGCCGTTCCGGACGTGGGCGCTGGGCGCCGTGTTTCTCGCATCGTTGGGCGGCTGCTCGGGCCCGGAGGACGCGCCTGTCGCCGGGGAGCCGGTGGGGAACGTGGAGTCGGCCGCGCTGTCGACGCGGGTGGTGGGCTACCTGCCGACGTGGGCGGGGGATGTGAATGCGCTGCAGTACTCGAAGCTGTCTCACATCAACTACGCGTTCGTGTTGCCCACGGCGTCCGGCGGGCTCACGGGGGTGAGCAGCTCTGACGCGCGGCTGCGCTCGCTGGTGACGCAGGCGCATGCGCAGGGTGTGAAGGTGCTCATTGCCGTAGGCGGCTGGAACGACGGCAACGACAGCGCCTTCGAGCAGATGGCGGCCAACGCGAGCACGCGCACGGCGTTCGTGAACTCGGTGGTGAACTTCGTCAACGCGGCCGGGCTGGACGGCGTGGACATCGACTGGGAGTACCCGGACCCCGGCACGTCGGGGAACAACTACGCGGCGCTGATGCGCGAGCTGGGCGTGGCCATGCACAGCCGGGGCAAGCTGCTCACGGCGGCGGTGGTGGCCAACGGCTACACGGGCGGCGGCGTGCAGGCGTCCGTGTTCAACGACGTCGATTTCCTCAACATCATGGCCTACGACGGCGGGCAGCCGCATTCGACGTATGACCTGGCGGTCCAGTCGCTGAACTACTGGAAGGGGCGCGGGCTGCCGGCGTCGAAGGCGGTGCTGGGCGTGCCGTTCTACGGGCGCTCGCCGTCGAGCTACGTGGGCTATTCGGAGCTCGTCGCTCGCGACTCGCAGGCGCCCTACAAGGACAACGTGGGGGACGTCTATTACAACGGCATCGCGACCATCCAGGCGAAGACGCAGCTGGGGAAGCAGAACGGCGGCGTGATGATCTGGGAGCTGTCCCAGGACACGTCCGGGAGCACATCGCTGCTCAACGCCATCTACTCCGTGGCGCAGGGCACGGGCGGCGGCACGGGGGCGTACCGGCTGGTGAACAAGGCCTCCAGCCGGTGCATGGACATCAACGGCCCCAGCACGGCGGACGGCGCCACCATCCACCAGTGGGCCTGCCACACGGGCGCAAGCCAGCAGTGGTCGATGGAGGCGACGGACAGCGGCTACTACCGCTTCGTGTCGCGCTACAGCGGCAAGGCGCTGGACGTGCGGGACGTGAGCACGGCGGACGGCGCGGGGCTCCAGCAGTGGTCCTACGGCGGCGGGAGCAACCAGCAGTTCAAGCCGGTGGCCCTGGGCAACGGCTACCACCGCCTGGAGGCGCGCCACAGCGGCAAGGTGCTGGACGTGACGGGCTGCCAGCAGGGCAGCGGTGACGGCACGCTGCTCCAGCAGTGGACCTGGTCCAACAACGACTGCCAGCAGTTCCGGCTGGAAGCGCTGTAGCCCCTTGGCGGGAGGCGGGACCGGCGCCGTGCCGGCCCCGTCGTGCCCCGGGAGCACGGGGCGGATGGTATAGGGGCGTCCGCGATGACCGACTCATTCTCCCGGTGGGGGCAGCTGCTCCGTCGTCCCATCGACCTGGGGTGGGAGCGCCTGCGCGCCCCGTACGCGACGGCGCTGGGGTTGTGCTTCGCGGTGCTGGCGCTGCGCTCGCACGCGCGGCTCTTCCAGGCGCACCTGTGGGCGGAAGATGGAGCGGTGTTCCTGACGGATGCGCTCGCGCACGGCCTGGGCGCCACGTTCATCCCCTACGCGGGCTATCTGCACATCGTTCCCCGGTTGCTGGCCTGGGGCCTGTCGTTCCTGCCCATCGAGGCGTTCGCGCTTGGGCTGGCGTTCGTCATCCTGGCCATCGACGCGGCGGTGTTCGCGCTCATCGCGCGGGTCCGCTTCCGCTGGCTGGTGCCCCATGACGGCGTCCGCGTGCTCGCCGCCATGGCGTTCTGCTTCCTGCCGGGGACCTGGGAGGTGACGGGCAACCTCGCCAACCTCCACTCCATCCTCTTCTACGCGGCCATGCTCGTGGCGCTCCAGGACCTGGAGCGGCCGCTGGGAATCGCCGACGGCGTGGTGCTGCTCGCGGCGGCCTCGAGCGCGGGCGAGAGCGTGTTGCTCGCGCCGGTCTTCCTGCTGCGTGGCGTGATGCGGTGGCGCGACGGCCGGCCCGCGCGTGAGGTGCTCTGGGAGGGGATTGCGGTGGTGGTGCTGACCGTGCCGGCGGGGGTGAACATGGTGCTCTTCCGTCAGTCGGGCATGCCCGCTTCGGACTTCGCCCACTGGCCGCTCTCCCGCATGGCCGAGCACCTCTGGAACACGTTCAACGTCCGCTACGTGCTGCACCCGGTGCTGGGCGACGGAGGGACGCTGTCCTACTTCCGCCGGCCGCTCGTGGTCCGGATCCTGGTGGCGTGCGGGTTCATCGCCGTGCTCGTCCTGGGCCTCCGCCGGGTGCCCGCGCGTCCACGCGTGTTGCTGGTGGCCGCCTGCGCGTGTGTCTTCCTGTTGATCCCGCTCACCTGGTACGTGCGCTCCGGATCCGCCGAGTACCCCACGTTCGGCGCGTTCCGGGATCCGGGGGTGGTGGAGGACCGCTACATGCTGTTCGCGCTCCCGGCGGGTGTCGTCCTCTGGGTGGCGGCGCTGGCGAGGTTCCGGCCCCTCTTCGCCGCGGGCCTGTGCGTCGCCGTGATGGTGCTGGCCTATCCACGGTGGGCCTTCGAGCCGTGGGGCCCCGAGCGCGACTGGGCCCGGACCGCCCACCTCATCCGCGTGACCCGCGAGACACCGGGCGCGGAGGCTTACGTGCCCATCAATCCCATCGGGTGGTCCGTCTTTGTCCGAGGCGCCCCGCGCCCGTGACCGCTGTCAGGGCTCCTGGGCCTTCGAGAGCGCGTCGCGCAGCCTGTCGGCCAGCACCTGGACGTGGGGTGACTTCAGGAAGGAGTAGTGGTCTCCGGGCACCGGGTGCACGTCCAGTCCGCCAGGCGCGTAGGCGGCCCAGCCGTGGTCCCAGCGTGAGTCCTCCGCTTCGAACACGGTGAAGGGCCCGCTGGCCGGAGGCGGTGCGTAGACCCAGGCCGCGTGCAGGTGGACCTCGAACGCGTGGCGCATCTCGCGCAGCGGTTGCTCCGACGCGAACAGGGGCTGGCTGGCCTGTTCCAGCGCTTCCATCCACTGGTGGGGGGAGAGCCCTTCGTTCGGAGGCAGCGGCTGGCCCGAGGCGCGCAGTAGATCCTCCAGGAACATCGCGCTCAGCCGCGCCTTCGCGTTCACGTCATCCGGGTTGCCCGAGTGCAGTCTCGCGGAGGTGTCCAGCAGCGCGAGCAGCGCCACCGTCTCGCCTTCGCGCCGCAGCTGGTGGGCCATCTCCCACGCGACGCTGCCGCCCATGGACCAGCCGCCCAGCAGATAGGGGCCGTGCGGTTGGACCTCGCGTATCGCGCGCACGTAGAGGGCCGCCATCTTCGGGATGGATTCGCAGGGGGGCTCCGCGCCGTCCAGACCGCGGGCCTGGAGTCCGTAGAACGGCTGCTGGGGCCCCAGGGCTCGGGCCAGCTCCGCGTAGGGGACGACGTTGCCTCCCACCGCGTGGACGCAGAAGAAGGGACGCACGCCTTCCTGTCCCTCCTGGATCGCGACGAGGGGCGTCCAGGGCGCGGCGTCGTCCCGGAGCAGGCCCGCCAGGTGCTCCACGGTCGCGTTCTGGAAGAGGGCCGCCACGGGCAGCGGACGGCCCAGCCTGGCGCGGATGGCGGACTGCAACCGCAAGGTCAGCAGCGAGTGCCCGCCCAGTTCGAAGAAGTTGTCGCGCACGCCAATGGGGTGCACGCCCAGCACCTCCTCCCAGATGCGCACGAGCCGCAGCTCCAGCGGCGTCCGGGGCGCCACCAGGGTCCGCGTGTCTTCACGACCTCCTTCGGGCGCGGGCAGCGCCTTGCGGTTCACCTTGCCCGAGGGCGTCAGCGGGAACCTCTCCATCGGGACCCAGCGCGCGGGCACCATGTATTCCGGCAGCCGCTGCTGGAGGAAGCTCCGCAGCGCGCCGACGTCCAGGGACTTCCCGGCGGCGCCCACCACCCAGGCCACCAGTCGCTTCTGGCCGCCGCCGTCGTCCCTTGCGTCGACGATGCAGTCCCGCACCGACGGGTGCTGCGCCAGCGCCGCTTCGACTTCTCCCAGCTCGATGCGGAAGCCGCGCACCTTCACCTGCGCGTCGCGCCGGCCGAGGAACTCCAGCGTGCCGTCCGGCAGGAACCGGGCCCAGTCGCCCGTGCGGTACAGCCGGCCTCCCGGCGTGGGGCTGTGGGGGTCGGGGATGAAGCGGTCGGCGGTGAGGCCGGGCTGCTCCAGGTAGCCGCGGCAGACCTGGACGCCGCCCACGTACAGCTCGCCCGTCACGCCTCGCGGCACCGGGCGCAGGTGCGCGTCCAGCACGTGGATGGCCACGTTGCTCAGGGGCTTGCCAATGGAGGGCAGGTCCGGCCACGCCGCCGGGTCGCCCTTCAGCGACAGCGACGTCACCGCGTGGGCTTCGGAGGGCCCGTAGTGGTTGTGCAGCACGGCGCCCGTGCGCTTCATGAAGCGGCGGAGCGCGGGCGTCATGCGCAGCTGCTCACCCGCGACCATGATCTCCCGGACGCGCGTGGGGAAGGTGCCCTCGCGCTCGGCCACCTCCGCCAGGTTCTGGAGCGCGACGAAGGGCATGAAGAACCGCTCGATGCCCGCGCCCTCCAAAAGCGCGAGCAGCTGGCTTGCGTCTCGGCGGACCTCGTCGGTGAGCAGCACCAGCTCGCCGCCCGCGGCCCAGGTCGCGAACAGCTCCTGGAAGGATACGTCGAAGCTCAGCGCGGAGAACTGGAGCGTGCGCGCCCCGGGCGCCACCGAGTCCCCCAACTGCCAGTGGAGCAGGTTCACCAGCGCCTCGCGGTGCATCGCGATGCCCTTGGGCGTGCCGGTGGAGCCGGAGGTGAAGATGACGTAGGCGAGCGCCTGCGCGTTGCCCACGGGGTCGGGACGCGCGTCGGACTCGCGGGTGAGGAGGTCCGCCTGCGTGTCGAGCTCCAGCGACAGCGCGGTGCCACTGGCCAGGACGCCGCGCAGCGCACGCGACGTGAGCAGCACCGCCGCCCCCGACGCTTGGAGCATCGCGGAGAGCCGCTCCGGCGGATAGGCCGGATCCAGCGGCACGTAGGCGCCCCCCGCCTTGAGCGTTCCCAGCACGGCCACGGCCAGCTCCAGCGAGCGGTGCAGATGGATGCCCACGCGGACGTCGGCGCTCACGCCGTGCCGGCGCAGGTGGTGCGCGAGTTGGTTGGAGCGGCGCTCCAGCTCTCCGTAGGTGAGCGTCTGAGCTCCGAAGCGCACCGCGATGGCGTCAGGCGTGCTCGTGGCCGTGGCTTCGAAGAAGGCATGGACGCTGGGCACGGCGGGGTAGGGCACCGATTGGAGCGTCCACTGCGCGAGCTGTCGTTGCTCCGTGTCGGTGAGCAGGGGCAGCGTGGTCAGCGGGGCATCCGGTGCCGCGAGCGCGCTTTCGAGGAGCTGCGTGTAGTGGTCCGCGAAGCGCGCGACCGTGTCCTCGTCGAAGAGGGCGGTGTTGTACTCCCAGGCGCTCGACCATCCATCGGGCGACTCGCGCACGAAGAGGGTGAGGTCGAACTTGGCCATTCCAGGCTCGAAGGTCAGCGCCCGCACGGAGACACCGGGCAGCTCCCAGGGAGCGCCCGCGTTCTGGAAGACGAACATCACCTGGAACAGCGGCGAGCGGCTCAGGTCACGCGAGGGAACGAGCGCATCGACGAGCTGTTCGAAGGGCATGTCCTGGTGGGCGTAGGCACCGAGGCAGGCCTCGCGGACGCGGCCCAGCAGCGCGCGGAAGCTCTCCGCGCCGGAGGCATCCACGCGAAGCGCGAGGGTGTTGGTGAAGAAGCCAATGAGGTTCTCCACCTCGCGACGGCCGCGCCCGGCGATGGGCGTGCCGACGACGATGTCCTCCTGGCCGCTGTGACGGGCGAGCAGCGCATGGAAGCCCGCGAGCAGCAGCATGAAGGGAGTGACACCGGCATCGCGCGCCAGCGATTGGATGGCGGCGGGTAGAGAAGCAGGCAATGGGCGTGAGAACTGGAGGCCCTTGAAGGACTGCACGGGCGGACGCGGCCGGTCCGTGGGCAGGTCCAACGTGGGAGGAGCACCCTCGAGGTGCTGTTTCCACCACGTGCGCTGCGCCTCCAGGGTTTCCCCCTGCATCACCTGTCGCTGCCAGACAGCGAAGTCCGGGTACTGCACGGGGAGCTGGGACAGGGCCGAGGACTCGCGCCGCACGCTGGCGGCGTAAAGGGCCCTGAGCTCGCGCACCAGGATGTCGATGGACCAGAAGTCACAGACGATGTGGTGCATGACCAGCAGCAACGCGTGACGCTCCGGCGCGGTGCGTACCAGCGTGGCGCGCACGAGCGGCCCATGCTCCAGGTCGAAGGGCTTGCGCACCTCCGCTTCCGCACGCTGGCGGAGCGCATCGTCCGAGGCCTCCTCCAGTGCGAGCGTCAGGGGCTGATGCGCACGGACGTGCTGCACGGGCTGTCCGTGCGCTTCGGAGAAGGTGGTGCGCAGGGCTTCATGGCGCTGGACGAGCGCGTCCAACGCGGCCTCCAACGCGCGAGCATCCAGCGGTCCCTCCAACTGGAAGAAGAAGGGCACGTTGTACGCGTACCCTTCCGGCTCCAGCCGCGCGAGGAACCACAGCCGCTGCTGCGCGAAGGACAGGGGAAGGGACTGCTCGCGCGACACCTCGACGATGGGCGGCACCAACTGCCCGGTGCCTCCCTTCTTCATCGCCTCCAGCCGCTCGGCGAACCTCGCCACCGTGGGCGCCTCGAAGAGCAGGCGCACGGGGACGTCCTGCTGGAGTACGTCCCGCAGGCGCGACACCACGCGCGTGGCCAGGAGCGAGTGGCCTCCCAGCTCGAAGAAGTTGTCGTGCGCACCCACGCGGCTCACGTTCAAGAGCGGCGCCCACAGCTCCGCGACCAGGGACTCCCAGCCCTCTCGCGGCGCGACGTAGGTGTCCTTGCTCCCGCTCGCGTCCGGTGCGGGCAGTGCCTTGCGGTCCACCTTCCCCGAAGGCGTGAGCGGCAGCCGCTCCAGCTTCACGATGGCGGAGGGCACCATGTGCGCCGGCAGCTTCGCGGCGAGGCTGGTGCGCAGCGCGACCTGCTCCACCTCCGCGCCGACGACGTAGGCCACCAGGCGCTTGTCGCCGGGGACGTCCTCGCGCACGACGACGACCGCGTCCGTGACGCCCTCCGAGTCCTTGAGGGCGGTCTCGATTTCTCCCGGCTCGATGCGGAAGCCGCGCACCTTCACCTGTGAGTCGTTCCGGCCGAGGAAGTCGAGCACGCCGTCGGCGCGCCACCTCGCGCGGTCACCCGTGCGATACAGCCGCGCTCCTGGCGTGGTGCTGAATGGATGCGGAACGAAGCGCTCCGCCGTCAACGCGGGCTGGTACAGGTAGCCCCACGCCAGACCGTCACCGCCCACGTACAGCTCGCCCGCCACACCCACGGGGGCCGGGGCGCCCAGCGCGTCCAGCACGTAGGCCTGCGAGTTGGCGATGGGCTGGCCAATGGAAATGGGGGCTCGCGCATCCGCGGGTACGGTCAGCCGGTGCGCGGTGGAGAGGGTCGTGTTCTCCGTGGGGCCATAGGCGTTGACGATGAGCTGGCCCTCTTCCAGAAGTCTCCGCGCGGCCACCGGGGACATCACGTCTCCGCCCGTCAACACCTGCCGTACGCGCGCGAGCGCGCGGGGCTGTGCCATCACCATCTGCTCGAACAGCGCGGTGGTGAGGAACAGCGTGGTGATGCCTTCGCGCTCCAGCGTGGAACCCAGCTCCTCCAGTGACGGCTGGTGCGCCGGGAAGACGACCAGCTTCGCGCCGTGCAGCAGCGCGCCCCACAGCTCCAGCGTCGCCGCGTCGAAGGAGATGGGCGCCAGCTGGAGGAACACCTCCTCCGGCCCGAACCGCGCGTAGTTCGCGCCCGTCACCAGCCGCACCACGCCCCTGTGCGGGATGCACACGCCCTTGGGCCGGCCGGTGCTGCCGGATGTGTACATGACGTAGGCCAGCGCCTCGGGAGGCACGTGGATGCGCGGCGCGTGCGTGGACTCCCTCGCGAACGGACGCCACGACGGCTCCAGCACCACCACCCGCGCCTCCAGCGCCGCGAGCTTCTCCTCCTGTCCCGGTTGCACGAGCAACACCGGCAATTGCGTGTCCCGGGCCATGAAGAGGAGGCGCTCGGCCGGGTAGGACGGATCCAACGGGACGTAGGCGCCACCGGCCTTGAGGATGGCCAGCGTGGCCACCACCATCTCCAGCGAGCGGCCGGTGCACAGGCCCACCGGGGTGCCTGCGCCCACGCCCAGTCCTCGAAGGTGGTGCGCGAGCTGGTTCGCGCGGGCATCCAGCTCCGCGTACGTCAGTTGGCTGCCTTCAAACGACACCGCGATGGCATGCGGCGCGCGCGCGGCCTGCGCTTCGAAGAGGGAGGGCAGGGACGCATCGCGTGGATAGTCGGCTTGGGTGTCGTTCCAGGACACCAGCAGCTGCTGACGCTCCTCCTTGGAGAGCAGCGAGATGCGGGAGAGGGGCCGCTCGAAGTCGGAGACGGCGGCCTCCAGCAGGCGCGTGTAGTGCGCGGCCATGCGCGCCACCGTCGCCTCCTCGAAGAGGGCGGTGTTGTACTCCCAGAGGAAGCCCAGGCCCTCCTGGGCCTCCTGCGCGAAGAGGGTGAGGTCGAACTTCGACATCCCTGTCTCCACGTCCAGCGGCTCCACGGCCAGGTCCGGCAGCGCCCGCGCCGGAGCGCCTCCGGCGTTCTGCAGGACGAACATCACCTGGAACAGCGGCGCGCGGCTGGAGTCGCGCTCGGGCTGGAGCGCGTTCACCAACTGCTCGAAGGGCAGGTCCTGGTGGACGAAGGACTCCAACGTGACGTCGCGCGCGAGCCCCACCAGGTCGTGGAAGCTCGTGTCCCGGGTCGCGGTGATCCGCAAAGGCACCGTGTTGATGAAGAAGCCGACCAGGCCTTCCAGCTCCTGCCGCTGACGGCCCGCGAGCGGCGCTCCGATGACGAGGTCGTCCTGCCCGCTGTAGCGGGAGAGCAGGGCGTGGAATCCCGCAAGCAGCAACATGAAGGGTGTCACGCCGTGGCGCTGGCCCAGGGCCTCCACGGCCCGAGACAGCGCGGGCGAGGCCTTCCATGCCAGGTGCGCGCCCTCGAAGGTCTGCACCGCCGGACGAGGAAGGTCCGTGGGCAGCATCAGGGCGGGAGGCGCATCCTGGAGCCGGGCCTTCCACCATCCGAGCCGCTCATCCACCGTCGCGCCCACCCACGACAGGCGCTGCCAGCGAGCGAAGTCCGCGGGCTGGAGCGGCATCGCGGGCAGCTCCGCCGAGGATCCACCCGTCTCCTCGCGGTAGAGCGCCGTCAGCTCGCGCTCCATCACGCCCAGCGACCAACCGTCGCAGATGATGTGGTGCAGCGTGATGAGCAGGGCATGGTCCCCGTCACCCACGCGCACCAGCGTCGCGCGCAGCAGGGGGCCTTCGGCGAGGTCGAAGGGACGGCGCACCTCTGCCTCCGCCCGACGCGTGAGCGCGTCCGGCGAAGACACCTGCTCGCGGAGCAAGGGCACATCCAGCACCGAGGCAATGCGCTGCACCGGCTGGCCCTGGTGCTCCACGAAGGTCGTGCGCAGCGCCTCGTGCCGCTGGACCAGACGCTGGAGGCCGCGCTCCAACGCGTCCGCGTCCAGAGGGCCCGTCCAGCGCGTGAACCAGGGCAGGTTGTACGAGAACCCGTCCGGATCCATCCGGGTGAGGAACCACAGGCGCGCCTGCGCGAAGGACAGGGGCGTCTCTCCAGGTGGGCGCGGCACGAGCGGCGGCTCCGCGCCCTGGCCGGCCTCCGGCTTCAGCGAGGCCAGATGCTCCGCCAATTCCTCCACGGTGGGGAAGGCGAACAGCGCGCGCACGGGCAGGTCCACCTGGAGCCGGTCGCGCAGCCGAGACGTCACCTGCGTCGCCAGGAGAGAGTGCCCACCGAGCTCGAAGAAATGGCCGTGCACGCCCACGCGAGACAGTTGCAGCAGCGAGGCGAAGACGGCCGCCACCTCCGTCTCCAGCGGCGTGCGCGGGGCCACGAAGTCCCGAGCTGCTTCCGCGTCGTCGTCCGGGGCCGGCAGGGCGCGGCGGTCCAGCTTGCCGCTGGGCGTGAGCGGGAACGCATCCAGCAGCACGAAGGCTGCGGGCACCATGTACTCCGGCAGCCGCTCGCGCAGCGCCGCCTTGAGCTCGCTGGCATCCACGGCCGCCCCTGGCTGTGTCACCACGTAGGCCACCAGGTGCTTGCCCCGGGCCGCGTCCTCGCGGGCCACCACCGCCACGTCCTTCACGCCCGGCAGCTTCGCCACCGCCGCCTCCACCTCCGGCAGCTCGATGCGGTAGCCGCGCAACTTCACCTGCGCGTCGCGCCGGCCCAGGAACTCCAGCGTGCCGTCCGGCAGATACCTGGCGAAGTCACCGGCGCGGTACATCCGCGCGCCCGGGTGCGGGCTCAGCGGATCCGGCACGAAGCGCTCCGCCGTCAGGTCCGGCCGGTGCAGGTAGCCTCGCGCCAGTCCCGCGCCGCCGATGTACAGCTCGCCCGCGACGCCCACCGGCACCGGCTCGCCGCGCGTGTCCAGCAGGTACGTCCGCGCGTTGGTGATGGTGCGGCCAATGGGCGGCAGGTCCGGCCACGCATCCGGGTTCCCCTTCAGCACGTGCGCGGTGGCCGCATGCGTCTCCGTGGGGCCGTAGTGGTTGTCCAGCACGCACCCGTCCAGCGCGTGGAGCAGCCTGCGCAGCGCGGGGGTCATCCGCAGTTGCTCGCCGGCGGTGTTGATCTCCCGCAGCGTCGTGGGCACGAGCCCTTCCGCGTCCGCCACCTCCGCCAGGTGCTGGAGCGCCACGAAGGGCAGGAAGATGCGCTCCACGCCGTGGGCGCGCATCAGCGTGAGCAGGGCCCGGCCGTCGCGCCGCGTGTCCTCCGGCATGAGCACCAGCTCTCCGCCCGCGGCGAAGGTGGGCAGCATCTCCTGGAAGCAGACGTCGAAGCTCAGCGCGGAGAACTGGAGCGTGCGTCCCCGGGGCGCGGCGGAGCGGCGCACCTGCCACTGGATGAGGTTGAGCAGCGGGCGGTGCGGCATCGCCACGCCCTTGGGCACGCCCGTGGAGCCGGACGTGAAGATGACGTAGGCCAGCGTGTCCGGCCCTCCCACTGGCACGGGCGCTGTCGCGGGTGTGCCAGGGTCGTCCTCCAGGAACAGCCGCTCCACGCCGTCCTCCGGTAGGCCGGACGCCAGCGAGCGCCGGGTGACGAGCACCTTCGCGCGAGACGTCTGGAGCATCAGCGCCAGCCGCTCCGGCGGATAGGCCGGATCCAACGGGCAGTAGGCCGCCCCCGACTTGAGGATGCCCAGCACGCCCACCGCCAGCTCCAGCGAGCGGTCCACGCACAGCCCCACCGCCGTGTCCGGCGTCACGCCGCGCGCCCGCAGCGCATGGGCCACGCGGTTCGCCCGGGCCTCCAGCTCCGCGTACGTCAGGTGCGCGTCTCCAAAGCGCACCGCCACCGCGTCCGGGCTCCTGCGCACGCTGTCCTCGAAGAGGGCGTGCACGCCGGAGCGCACCGGCACCTCCGCGAAGGTGTCGTTCCAGTCCACCACCGCGCGCTCCCGCTCGCGCGGCGTCAGCAGGGGGAGCTCGGAGACGGCAGACTCCGGCCGGGCGACGGCGCCCTCCAGCAGGCGCGCGTAGTGCGCGGCCATGCGCGCCACCGTCGCCTCGTCGAAGAGGTCCGCGTTGTACTCCCAGCGGGCCTCCATGCCGCCGGGGTCCTCGTAGAGGAAGAGGGTGACGTCGAAGCGCGCGACGCCGGGCTCGAAGTCCACCTCCGTCACGGTGAGGCCGGGCCACTTGAGCGCGGCCCACGGCGAGTTCACGTGCACGAACATCGCCTGGAACAGCGGCGAGCGGCTGGGGTCGCGCTGGGGCACCAGCAGGTCCACCAGCTGTTCGAAGGGCATGTCCGGATGCGCGTACGCGCCCATGCACACGTCGCGCACGCGGGCGAGCAGCGCGAGGAACGTCGGGTCGCCAGAGGCGTCCAGCCGCAGCGCCAGCGTGTTGGCGAAGAAGCCGATGAGCCGCTCCACCTCGCGACGGCCGCGCCCCGCCACGGGCGTGCCCACCACCAGGTCCTCCTGCCCGCTGTAGCGCAGCAGCAGCACCTGGAACGCCGCCAGCAGCGCCATGTACGGCGTGACGGCCGCCTTGCGGCTCAGCTCGCGGATGCCCGTGGCCAGCGCCGGAGACATGGGCAGGCGGTACACCGCGCCCCGCGACGTCTGGCGCGGCGGGCGGGGCCGGTCCGTGGGCAGCTCCAGCGCGGGCGGCGCCCCCGAAAGCCGCTCCTTCCACCACGCGCGCTCGGCCTCCAGGAAGTCGCCCGTGAGCGCCTGGCGCTGCCAATGCGCGAAGTCCGCATACTGCGCCGGCAGCTCCGGCAGGCGGGGCGGCTCGTTCCGCGTGAAGGCGGTGTAGAGCGCGCTCAGCTCGTTCGCCATCCACCCCAGCGACACCGCGTCGCAGACGATGTGGTGCGTGACGAAGAGCAGCGCGTGCTCGTCCGGAGCGAGCCGCGCCAGCGTGGTCCGCACCAGCGGCCCGCGCTCCAGGTCGAACGGCCCACGGGCCTCCGCCTCCGCGCAGTCGCGAAGGGCGCGCTCACGCGCATCCCCGTGCGTGGACAGGTCCACCCCGCGCAGGGGCACATCCAGCGCCGGAGCGATGCGCTGCACCGGCTGTCCGTCCACGGCGGCGAACGTGGTGCGCAGCGATTCATGCCGGGCCACCACGGCCTGGAGCGCCCGCTCCAGCGCGCCCGCGTCCAGCTCCCCCTTCAGCCGCACGAAGAAGTAGACGTTGTACGTGGCGCTCGTGCCCTCCAACTGCGCCAGGAACCACAGGCGCTGCTGCATGAAGGACAGCGGGAGCGCCTGCGCGCGGGAGACGAGGGGCAGCGGGGCGCGCTTCTTCCCCGGCGTGGCCGGCGAGGACGTCGTCATCGGAATGGCTCCGTTACACTTCGAAGGCGGCGAAGCCGCGCGAGCGCAGGGCGCGCAACAGCACGGCGAGGACGAAGAACCCCAGGGCCGCGCTCGCGGTGACCCACCGGATGCCCCAGCGGTCCCCCAGCGCGCCCTGCAACCACACGCCCAACGTGAAGCCCACGAAGAGCAGCATCGCGCTCAGGCTGGCGATGCGCGCCTGGAGCTCGTTGGACACGCGCGCCAGACACAGCGCGGACAGCCCCGTGAGCGTCAGCATGTACAGCGCGCCCAGCGCCATCACCGCGACCGCCGCGACCGCCAGCGACGGTGACAGCCAGTACGCCGCCGCCGTGGGGCCAATCAGCAGCAGGCCCACTTCCAGCAGCCGCCCCTTGCCAAACCGGTCCGCGAGCGCCCCCGCGCTCAGCGCCGCCAGGAGCGAGCCCACGCCCTGCGCCGTGACGAGCACCGATGTCGCGCCCGCGTCCAGCTGGAACACCTGGATGGCCATCACCGGCGCCAGCGCCGTGAAGGGCGCGATGCACACCGCGATGGCCAGCGTGCCACCCAGCGCCACCACCAGGGCCTCGTCCGCGAGCGCCACCCGGAAGCCCTGCCGGATGCCCGCCCACAACCCGCCGAAGTCCGCCGTCTTCCCCGCGGCCGTGGCCCGCACCTGCGTGAGCGACAGCACCACCGCGCCAAAGGACAGCGTGTTGAGGAGCAGCGCCCAGGCCACGTCCGCGTGCGCGATGACGAGCGCCCCCAGCGCGGGCCCGCAGATGCGGCCCAGGTTGTTCTGCGCGGCGTTGAGGCTGAGCGCGCTGTGCAGGTCCTCCTTCGGCACCGACACGGCGATCATCGCGGAGTACGCGGGCGTGAAGAGCGTCACCGCGCAGCCGTTGAGGAAGGAGATGACCGCCACCCACTGCACGGTCAGCCTTCCGCTGAAGGCCAGCGCCGCCAACGTGCCCGCGAGCACCATCTGCACCAGCGCCCCCAGGCCCACCGCCCGGCGCCGGTCGAACCGGTCTCCCAGCGCGCCTCCCAACGGCGACAGCACGATGGCCGGCAGGAACGTCAGCGCCGCCACGCCCCCCGTCCACTCCGCCCGGCCCGTGACCTTCGTCACGTACACGCCCAGCGCCAGCACCTCCATCCACGTGCCGATGTTGGACAGCGCCGCTCCGCTCCACAGCAGGGCGAAGTCGCGGTGCTTCATCACGCGCAGCGAGGACAGACGGGACGGAGGAGGCGTGGACACACTCGCTTTCTAATTCACCGAGAGCGCCGGGTGTTCACGGACTTCCAAGCTGGTTGGTTTAGATGGAGTTCCGGCGGAAACGTGCAGTGCTGCTTCAGTTCCTCCGGGGCAGGCGCAAGGTGAAGGTGGAGCCTTCACCCAGGGTGGAGCGGACGGAGAGCGAGCCGCCGTGCAGCTTCGCGAGGGCCGCGGCGATGAAGAGGCCCAGGCCGTGGCCGCGCCCGCGGTCCTCGTCCGCGCGCTGGAAGCGGTCGAAGACGTGGGGCAGGGCGTTGGCGGGAATGCCCACGCCCCAGTCGCGGACGTGGACGAGGACGAGGCCCGGGTTGAGCGTCACGCCCAGCTCGACGTGGCGCGACGTGCCGCTGTACTTCACCGCGTTGGACAGCAGGTTGTTGAGCACCTGGCGCAGCCGCTCCGTGTCCAGCATCAGCGACTCCACCGGATCCAGGGCGTGCAGGGAGAAGTCCATCTCGGGTTGCAGCTCGCGCCACTCCTGGACGAGTTCCTGGAGGAAGGGCGTCAGCTCCGTGGACGCCAGCTTCAGCTCCAGCTTCCCGTCCGCCAGCCGGGAGGCGTCCAGGATGGACGTCACCAGCCCGTTCATCCGGTCCAACTGGCGCAGGACGGCCTCCGCGGAGCGGCGCTCGTCGTCGATGCCTCGCTTCTGCACCTTGCGCAGGAGCAGCTGCGTGTTGAGCCTCGCGGAGCTGATTGGTGTCTTCAGCTCGTGCGCCACCCAGTTGAGCATCTCCTCGCGGGCCAGGCTCAGCGCGTTGGGGGCCTCGCGCGCGGCGGGGGGCCCTTCCTGGCGGGCGGCCTGATGGTTCTGGAGCGCGCTGCTCACCGCCTGCTCGAAGGTGGACAGGTCCACCGGCTTCGCGAGGAAGGTCTGGGCGGCTTCACGCCCCTGCGGACGCGCGGCGCTCAGGAGCAGGAAGGGCACGTCCGACAGGGTGGGCTCGGAGCGCATGGCGTGCAGCAGCTGCATGCCCGTCCTGCGCGGCATCATGTGGTCGCTGACCACCAGGTCCGGCGTCTCCGTGCGGGCGAGCAGCAGCGCCTCTTCGCCGTTGTGCGCGCGCACCACGCGGTGGCCCAGGTCCTCCACCACCTCGGAGAAGACCTCCAGGAGCGCCTCTTCATCCTCCGCGATGAGGACCAGGCTCATTCACCCACTCCTCCAATGGTGGTGCCCAGCGGCCGGGCCTGTCCGGTGAGCAGGCCCATGGCGGAGCGCAGCGGGGCGAGCACCTTCAGTCCCGTGTTGTTGATCTGGAACTCGCGCAGGTCCGCGGTGTATTCGCTGTCGCGCATCTTGAGCACGGACAGCAGGCGGTGCATCTGGCCGTGTAGCTCCACGTAGCGCAGGAGCAGCAGGTTCTCTCCCAGGCTTGCGACGGGCGCGTCGTTGAAGTCCAGCTCCGTGCCGACGATCTTCGACACCTCGCGGGTGAACAAGCTGGTGACCCCCCGCATGCGCAGCCGCATCGCGAGCGCCGCCAGGAAGGTGCGCCGCCGGGAGGGGTCCAGGATGGACAGCTCCAGCTCCGTGAGCCCGTCCAGCACCAGCCGCTGGACGCCGAGCGCGTCCACCTGCTCCAACAGGTCCCGGACGATCGCGTCCGCCTCCAGCTCCATGGGCGGCAGGTGGCGCAGCGTCAGCCGGCCATCGTCCAGGAGGGGGGCCACGTCCAGCCCCACGCGCAGGGCGCGGGCCCGGAGCATGGCCGGAGCATCGAAGAAGGAGATGTAGAGCGCCTTCTGGCCCTGGCGCGCGCCAGCCGCGGCGAAGTGCATGGCCACCAGCGTCTTGCCAATGCCCATGCTCCCCGCGAGCATCGTGGTGCTGAGCTCCGGAAGCCCCCCCTGCATCAGCGCGTCCATCTCCGGCAGGCCGAAGCCCATGCGCTTGAGCGTGGGCGGTTCGTCCCGGAGCTCCAGGGGAACGGCCTCCAGGCGCGGGATGAACTCCACGCCGCTCTCGCGCATGAGCATGGTGTGCTCACCGGACAGGTGGGGCCGGCCTCGCAGCTTCACTACCTCCACCCGGCGCACCCGGCGGGAGCCATGGGGCTGGACGGACAGCGACAGGATGCCGTCCACCGTGGTGGCCTCCGGCAGCGCCATCAGCCGCTCCAGCGGATACTCCGTGGTGATCAGGCCAATGCAGTTGCTGGCGGCCAGGCCAATGCCCAGCTCGTAGAGGAACTCGCGCAGCCGCGCTTCGTCCTGCCATAGGTCGCGGATGGAGCGCAGCCCGTCGATGAAGAGCATCGCCGCGCCGCGCTCGCGCACCGTCTGCAGCAGCAGCTCCCGGGCCTCCTTCGCGCCCCGCTTGAGCGCCGAGTAGGCGCTGATGAGGAAGAACTTCTCGCCCAGCACCTCCGGCTGGAAGAAGGAGAAGCCGGACAGGGCCTCCATCAGCTTGTCGTGGGGCTCCGAGGTGACGGTGGCCACCACCACGGGAACGCCGCGCGCCGCGGCCGCGAAGGCGATCTGGCTGCACAGCACCGTCTTCCCCGACCCGGGCGTCCCGGTGACGATGAAGGACTGGCGTGGGGGGATGCCGCCTCCGAGAATGGCGTCGAGGCTGGGGATGCCGCTCTGGAAGAGCGGGGGCTTGCTGGGCATGCCGGGTTCCATCGGAGAGGGTCAATGCGCGGAGCTTCCGCCTTCCGGAAACACGCGCCGGGACAAGGTGCGCACGGGAGGGGAACAGGGCATGTCCAAAGTCCCCTCCGCTGTTCCCTCCGCATAGCCGACGCGCCCCGGACGGGGTTGGCTTCGTGAACTCGCGCGTCCCATCTGTCGGCTATACGTCAACACCCCTGGCCGCCAGGTGGGCGGACGGGCGTCAGCGTGACGGCGCGGGCTGCTCGTCCGGGGCGCTGGCACGGGCGGTGAAGCCCCGGAAGAGCAGCAACGACACCACGAGCCCCACCGCGCACACCGCGGAGACGTAGTGCGCGGGCGCGAGCGGGTTCTCCTTCAGGGCCAGCGTCACGGCGAGCGGCGTGAGGCCGCCGAACAGCGCGTACGCCACGTTGTAGGAGAACGACAGGCCGGAGAAGCGCACCGCCGGGGGGAAGGCCTGCACCATCACCGCGGGCACCACGCCGGCCACCCCCACGCAGAACCCCACGCCCGCGTAGAGCGGCACCAGGTGCTCCGGCGCGCTCGCCACGCCCCGGTAGAACACCTGCGCGGCGACGAGAAGCATCCCCGAGCCGATGGCCATGGCCCGCGTGGGTCCCAGCCGGTCCGCGAGCAGCCCGTAGCAGATGCAGCCCACCGTGAGCGTGAGCGTGGCCACGCTGTTGGCCGCCAGCGCCTTCGCGGGCGGGATGCCGTGCAGCTGCTGCATCAGCGTGGGCGTCATCAGGATGACCACCACGATGCCCGCGGTGAGCACCCAGGTGAACAGCATGGACACCACGACGGCGGGCGCGTGGCCCCGGAGCGCGGCCTTGAGCGGCAGCTCGCGCACCAGCGCCTTCTTCTGGCGCATCTCCTCGAAGACGGGCGTCTCCTGGAGCCAGCGGCGCAGGAACACGGCGAAGAAGCCGAACACGCCGCCCACCACGAAGGGCACGCGCCAGCCGTACGCCAGCACCTGCTCCGGCGTGAAGGCGGTGTTGACCGCCGTGGCCACCAGCGAGCCCAACAGGATGCCCAGCGTGAGCCCGGAGGTGAGCGTCCCGCACGCCAGGCCCACGCGGCGCTCCGGCACGTGCTCGGAGACGAACACCCACGCGCCCGGCACCTCGCCGCCCACCGCCGCGCCCTGCAACAGCCGCAGCGTGAGCAGCAAGAGCGGCGCCGCGTACCCGGCCGTGGCGAACGTGGGCAACAGGCCCATGCACAGCGTGGGCACCGACATCAGGAAGACGCTCAACGTGAACATCCGCTTGCGCCCGGTCCGGTCCCCGAAGTGCGCCATCACGATGCCGCCCAACGGCCGCGCCAGGTAGCCCGCCGCGAACAGCCCGAACGTCTGCAGCTGCCGCAGCCAGTCCGCCGTCTCCGGAGGGAAGAACAGCTTCCCCATCACCGCCGTGAAGAACACGAAGATGATGAAGTCATAGAACTCCAGCGCGCCCCCCAGCGCCGCCAGCCCCAGGGTGCGGATGTCCCGGGCGGACAGCGGACGGGGAGCGGCCAGCGGGGACGGGGCGTCGGAAGGGGAGGTCGCCATGCGGGAGGACCGGGAGGATATGCCGGACGCCTCGGGTGTCAGCGATCCATCACGTTGTTAAAGTGTATTCACCGTAAAACCTGTTGACACGTTGTGCGAAACTTGTGGGGAGGTCTCGGCATAGGTATCTTCCGGGAATTGCGAGTTCCGTCCCGGGAGTACAATTTGGACAGGGTTGATACCGCGACGCCTTCGCCGGCCGCACCCGGGGTGAACATCCTCTTCGGGAAGTACCGAATGGTGCAGCGGCTCGCCACGGGCGGGATGGCGCACCTGTTCCTGGCGACCATCGACGGTCCGGACGGCTTCTCCAAGGCGTGCGTCATCAAGCGCATCCTGCCGGAGTACGCGAACCTGGAGCCCTTCGCGCGGATGTTCGCGGACGAGGCGAAGGTGGCGGCGCTGCTCACGCACCCGAACATCGTGCAGGTGTTCGACTTCGGGAAGATCGACGGTCAGTACTACCTGGCGATGGAGTGGATCCAGGGCCAGTCGCTGGACCGCATCATGCGGCACGCGGGGGCGGCGAACATTCCGCTGGGGCCCCGGGTGACGGTGGACGTGGGCCTGGCCATGTCGGACGCGCTCTCGTACGCGCACGCGAAGACGCTGTCGGACGGGACGCCGCTGAAGCTGGTGCACCGGGACATCACGCCGGGCAACGTGCTGGTGTCGCGCGACGGCATCGTGAAGCTGGCGGACTTCGGCATCGTGAAGAGCTCCGTGAACCTGGAGCGCACGGTGGCCGGGGTGGTGAAGGGCAAGTACGCGTACATGTCCCCGGAGCAGATCACCAACCGGGAGCTGGATCACCGCTCGGACCTGTATTCGCTGGGCATCGTGCTCTACGAGGCGTCCACGGGGCGCCGGCTGTTCAAGCGCGACACGATGGAGGCCACCATCATGGCCGCGTCGGCGGGGGACGTGCCGCCGCCGTCGCACGTGGCCCCGGGCTTCCCGCCGGACCTGGAGCGCATCCTGCTCAAGTGCCTGGCGAAGGACCCCGCGCAGCGCTACCAGACCGCGCGCGAGCTGCACGACGACCTGGAGCGCTACCGCACGGCGCAGCACTGGACGTCCGGCGGCCGGGAGCTGGCGGTGCTGATGGCCACGCTCTTTCCTCCGGATGCCTCCGGCCGCGTGTCCACTGCGCTGGCGGTGCCGGGGTCCATGCCGGGCTCGTCGCCGGGGGCGTCCGCGGACGCTTCGGGCATGGGCTCCACGCGCATGCCCAGCGGCATCTCCGGCCCGTCGCCCTTCGCGCCGCCGGAGCACGCGGTGGACCTGCGCGAGCCGAGCGCGCTGGTGCCCACGGGCATGCTGCCCCGGAGCACCGGGACGGGCTCCACCACGGGCGTCATCCCGCCGCCGGAGCAGGCGGCCGCGTCCGGGGCGTTCCCCTGGTGGCTGGCCGCGGCGGCGGGTGTCGCGCTGGTGGGCAGCGCGGTGTTCTGGCTGTTCATCGCGTGAAGGGCGGGCGCACCGTGTCGTCGTGGGAAGTGGGACTTTGAACGTGAAGAATCAGAAGACCTGGGTCGCCGTCATCCTGCTGGGCACCGTGGCCGTGAACGCCGGGGCGTACCTGGTGGTCCGCTCGCGCAAGGCCGCTCCGCCCGAGCCCGTGGCCGCGCGGCCTCCGGAACCCACGCCCGCCGTGGCCCTGCCTCGGACCGTGGCGGCCGTGGCCCCGCCCAAGGAGGACTCGAACGCGGGGCTGGTGCGGGCGCTGCGCGCGTCGGGCCTGGCCGCGCTGGAGGACCGCGACTACGAGCGCGCGGTCGAGCAGTTCACGGAGGCGCTCAAGCTGCGCCCGGATGACAGGGACAGCGACCTGACGCGGCTGTTGGGCATCGCCACCGACCTGCGCTCGCGCGAGCAGACGCGGACCGTGCATGCGCCCACGCCGCGTGAGCCGGCGCCTGGCCGCGCGCCGCCGCGCACCCGCGCCGCGAAGCTCGCCGCCGCGCGGGCCGCCCGCGAGCAGCAGGCCACTCCGGCCGCCGCGCAGGAAGAGGCGAGGGGCGGGCTCCTGCTGGTGACGTCCACGCCGCCGGGGCTGGTGGTGATGGTGGATGGCAGGGCGGTGGACCTGACGCCGGCGCGGCTCCCGGTGTCCGCGGGCGCGCACCGCGTGGTGCTCGCGCAGGGCGACCGCCGACTGTACGAGGAGACGGTGGAGGTGGACGCGGACTCGGTGCGCTCGCTCAACCGCGACCTCACCGCGGAGTTGACGCCGTCCGCGCCGAAGCCGGCCGTGACGCCGGTGGCGGCCGTCGCCCCGGCCTCGCCCCCGGCGGCGGATGGAGCCGTGGCGTCCCCGCGCGACCCGGAGCCCTCGAAGCCGCCGGAGCCCTCCGTGGCGAAGGCCGCGGTGGCGCAGCGGGGCGACCTGGAGGTGACGTCGCCAGGGCTCTACGGCGAGGTGTGGATCAACGGCCGGCCGTATGGCTTCCCGCCCATCTCCGCGCAGGCCCTGCCTTCCGGCCCCGCGAAGGTGGAGGTCCGCGTGAACGGCGAGGTGAAGCGGCGCATGACGGTGGACGTCGAACCGGGCCGCAGCACCCGCGTGCGCGTGAAGTGAAGTGAAGTGAAGTGAAGTGAAACAAGGCTTACGCCCGCATTCGATGCAGTACGCGCAGTCCCAGAACCTACCCCCCAACTTCGAGAAGGTTGTTTCGTATGGGTTTCACCAGGCACGGGCGTCGTGTGTGTGTATGGCTTGCGTTGCTGGGCTCGGGCACGGGCTTCGCGCAGACGGCGCCGGAGCCCACCCTGGATCCAGGGGCGCCGGAGATGCCCTCCGCCCAGGAGCAGCGCGAGGCCCAGCTGGAGGAGGAGCCGGAGGTGCACAGCCAGGTGGCGTCGTTCGCCATCACGAAGCTGCATGACTCGCCGGCAGTGGTGACGGCCATCACCGCGGACGAGATTCGCGCCTCCGGTGCGCGGGACCTGATGGACGTGCTGTTGCAGGTGCCCGGCTTCTTCTTCGGCGTGGACGTGCAGGGCACGGTGGGACCGGGCTTCCGGGGCCTGTGGGGCCAGGAAGGCAAGGTGCTGCTCATCATCGACGGCAAGGAGATGAACGAGCAGCTCTACTCCACGATGCAGCTGGGGCACGAGTTCCCGGTGGAGCTGATCGAACGCATCGAGGTCGTGCGTGGCCCCGGCTCCGTCATCTACGGCGGCAACGCGGAGCTGGCCGTCATCAACGTCATCACCCGGGGCATCCAGGGCAGCACGGACGCGCTGGCGGTGGGCACGTACGGGCAGCTTTCGCACGGCCTGGGCCGCCGCAGCCTCACGCTGTCCGGCCGCAAGGTCTTCGAGAGCGTGCCGGGACTGAGCGCGTTCGCCTCCGCGTCGCTGGGGCAGGGGCAGCGCAGCGACGCCGTGTTCGACGACTTCTATGGCGGCTCCGCGAGCATGAACGGCGCGTCGCAGCTGGACCCCACGGTGGTGCAGGCGGGCGTGGGCTACCGGGACCTCCAGCTGAGCATCCTGTACCAGCGCCAGGACACCACGTCGGTGGTCTCCGTGGACGAGGTGCTGCCCGCGCCCGCGAACACCGACTTCGAGTCGTTCCATGCCGAGCTGAGCGACCGCTTCCGGCCCACGGACCGGATTGAGATCATCCCCCGGCTGAACCTCACGCTGGGCGAGTCCTACCGGGACTCCGACGAGTCGTCGGACTTCTTCTACGACAAGCGCTACCGGCGCCTGCGGGGCCGGGCCCTGGCGCGCTGGGCGGCGTTCGACTTCCTCCAGCTCACGGGCGGCGTGGACCTGGCGTTCGACCAGGGGCAGCTCCGGGGCCCCGCGGGCATCGGCCTGCAGGAGCCCTTCAACGGCGACGAGGACGTCGTCTCCTACCGCAATGTCGCGGCCTTCATGGAGGTGTACTCGGACAACCCCATCGCCACGGTGGTGGCGGGCGCGCGCTTCGAGGACCACAGCGCCTTTGGCAGCTCGTTCGTGCCGCGCCTGGTGCTGCTCAAGTCCTTTGGGCCGGTGAGCGGCAAGGCGCTCTACAGCCGCGCCTTCCGCGCGCCGGGCATCGAGAACATCTCCCTGGGCGACGACGTCCGGCCGGAGCGCACCACGGTGTACGAGTTGGAGGCCACCGTGCGCATGGGCGAGGGCCAGAGCTTGAGCGCCAACGCCTTCGACGTGGGCGTGACGGACCCCATCATCTACTCGTACGACGCGGACACGGGGACGGAGGCGTACCGCAACCTGGGCCGCCTGGGCAGCCGGGGCATCGAGCTGGACTACCGGCTGCGCGGCTCTTGGGGCCGCGTGCAGGCGGGCTATTCGTTCTACCGGCCGGGCGGGCGCAACGACGTGGAGGACTACCTGGTGCCCGGCCAGCCCAAGGCCTTCACCGGCCTGCCCACGCACAAGGTGACGCTGGCGGGCACGGCGAAGGTGCTGCCGTGGCTGTCCGTCAGCCCCACCGCCGTGCTGGTGGGCCAGCGCTTCGCCGTGGGGGCACCGGACGAGGAGGGCGTGTCGGAGGTCCAGACGCTGTCGCCCCGGCTGCTGCTCAACCTCTTCGTGCGCGCGGAGAACGTGGGGACGAAGGGCTTGGAGATTGGCGCGGGTGTCTACAACCTGCTGGGCAGCGACTTCCGGGTGGCCCAGCCGTACAACGGCGGACACGCGCCCCTGCCGGTGTTCAGCCGCGAGTTCATGGTGAAGCTCACCTACCTTTTCGAGCCGTCGTACGACGACGAGTAGCCTGGCCGTCAGCCGAGGTGCATCCGACGTTGCGCAAGGGCGTGGCGGGGCGTAGGGAAGCCGCCTGCCATGTCCGAGAACACCCAGCTCCTCGAAGCCGTCCGGAAAGAAGCCAAGCCGGGACTCTGGTCCAAGGGCGTCAGCCTCGCGCGGGACGGCGCGGTGGCGCTCCAGTCGCGCACGGGCTCGGAGGTCGAGCTGCGCGTGAAGGTGGCGGGCCGGGCCGTGGCCTTCACCGTCGTCCTCTACCCGGGCGACGAGGCGTGGGAGTGCGACTGCCCCAGCCCGGTGGACCCGTGCGAGCACGTGGTCGCGGCGGCCATCTCCCTGGACAAGGCGGAGAAGCAGGACGCGCCGCTGGAGGCGGTGTCGGAGCGCTGGTCGCGCGTGGTGTACCGCTTCACGCGCGTGGAGGGCGGGCTGCAGCTGCACCGCGTCCTCGCGCACGCGGACGGCACGGAGGAGCCGCTGGAGGACCTCACCGGGCGCCTGGCGAAGCCCCAGGCCGGCGTCACGTTGCAGGTGGAGCAGGTGGACCTGGTGATGGAGCGCCTCTTGGAGCGGCGCACCCGGGGACCGCTGCTCGCGGAGAAGCTGGACGCGCTGCTGAGGGCCCTGGAGCCCGCGCGCAACGTGCTCCTGGACGGCCGGCCGGTGGCGGTGTCCGGTGAGGTGCTGCCCCCGCGCGCGAAGGTGGAGGACAAGGGCCAGCAGTGGGTCATCACCATCACGAGGGATTCGCGCATCACGGAGGTGGTGAGCCCCGGAGTCGCGCTGACGGCGGAGTCCCTGGTGCGGCTGGGCGAGACGGCGATGACGGGCGCGTGGCTCCAGCACCTGCCGCTCGTGCGCACGTATTCGCCGGAGCAGCTGGGGGAGTTGTCCGCGAAGATATTGCCGGAGCTGGCGCGGCGCATGCCGGTGGACATGCGGAGCCGCCGCCTGCCGTCGCTGGACCGCGACCTGAAGCCGCGCATCCTGCTGGAGCTGAACCAGCTCACCCAGGGCCTGTCGGTGTTGCCCACGCTGGTGTACGGCGCGCCGCCGACGGTGCGCATCGACAACGGGCGCATGGTGTACCTGCGCGGCGCGGTGCCGCTGCGTGACGAGGCCGCGGAGCAGAAGCTGCTCCACCAGCTGCGCGACGAGTTGAACCTGGTGCCCGGCCGCCGGCTGACGGTGCAGGGGCCGGAGATGATGCGCTTCGCGGACAAGCTGCGGAAGTTCCGGGGCGACCTGGGCGGCGACGCGGCGGGCATCGTCAGCCCGGACATGCGCCTCAAGCCGTCCCTGCGCGTGGAGGGAGGCGCATCCGGCGCGGGTGTGCCGGAGGTGCGCTTCACGCTGGAGTTCGAGGTGGAGGGCGGCAAGGGCGGCGCGCGCACGGTGGACGCGGCGGCGGTGGTGCGGGCGTGGACGGAGGGGCTGGGGCTGGTGCCGTTGGACGGAGGAGGCTGGGCGCCGCTGCCGCGCGCGTGGTTGGACAAGAACGGGCAGCGCGTGGCGGACCTGCTGGCCGCGCGCCAGGAGGACGGCCGCGTCGCGAACCACGCGCTGCCGGAGCTGACCCAGCTGTGCGAGTCGTTGGATCAGCCGCCGCCTCCGGGGTTGGACAAGCTGGCCCCGCTGGTGGAGGGCTTCGAGAAGCTGCCGCCGCCGGTGCTGCCCGCGGAGCTCAACGCCACGCTGCGCGCGTACCAGCAGCAGGGCGTGAGCTGGCTGTCGTTCCTCAAGGGCGCGGGGCTGGGCGGCATCCTCGCGGACGACATGGGTCTGGGAAAGACGCTCCAGACCATCTGCATCCTGGGGCCGAAGTCGCTGGTGGTGTGCCCCACGAGCGTGCTGCCCAACTGGGTGGCGGAGTTGCAGCGCTTCCGGCCGTCGTTGAAGGTCTGCGTGTACCACGGTCCCGGCCGCAAGCTGGACCCGGCGGCGGACATCACGCTCACCACGTACGCGCTCTTGCGCCTGGACGCGGCGGTGCTGGGCGCGCCCACGTGGGAGGCGGTGGTGCTGGACGAGGCGCAGGCCATCAAGAACCCGGAGAGCCAGGTGTCGCGCGCGGCGTTCGGGCTCAAGGCGAACCTGCGGCTCGCGCTCAGCGGCACGCCGCTGGAGAACCGCCTGGACGAGCTGTGGAGCCTGATGCACTTCACCAACCCGGGCCTGCTGGGAGGCCGCCGCCAGTTCGAGGAGAAGACGGCGCAGCCCATCGCGGACGGCAAGCCCGGAGCGGCGGAGGGCCTGCGCCGCCGCATCCGCCCGTTCATCCTGCGCCGCCTGAAGAAGGACGTGGCGCCGGAGCTGCCGCCGCGCACGGACTCCGTGATGCACGTGCAGCTGGATGAGCGCGAGCGCTCCGTCTACGACGCGGTGATGGCCGCGACGCGCGCGGAGGTGGTGGCGCTGCTCAACGAGGGCGGCAGCGTGCTCAAGGCGCTGGAGGCGCTCTTGCGGTTGCGGCAGGCGGCCTGCCACTCCGCGCTGGTGCCGGGGCAGCACGCGAAGACGTCCTCCAAGGTGCAGACGCTGGTGGACGCGCTGGAGACGGCGGTGTCGGAGGGCCACAAGGCGCTGGTCTTCTCCCAGTGGACGTCGCTGTTGGACCTCATCGAGCCGGGCCTCAAGGACGCGGGCATCGGCTTCGAGCGGCTGGACGGAGCGACGGCGAACCGGGGCGAGGTGACGTCTCGCTTCCAGGGTCAGGACGGAGCGCCGGTGCTGCTCATGTCGCTGAAGGCCGGCGGCACGGGCCTGAACCTCACGGCGGCGGACCACGTGTTCCTGATGGACCCGTGGTGGAACCCGGCGGTGGAGGCGCAGGCCGCGGACCGGGCCCACCGCATCGGACAGGAGCGGCCGGTGATGGTCTACCGGCTCGTGTCCCAGGGCACGGTGGAGGAGAAGATTTTGGGCCTCCAGGAGAAGAAGCGCGCGCTGTTCGAAGCCGCGCTCAGCGAAGCCGCGGGCGCCGCCGCCATCACTCGCGAGGATCTGCTTCAGCTCTTCGCGTAAGCCCTGCCTGGGCCAGCAGTTCGGGCACCCGTCGCGCCAGCGCGACGTGTGCGGGGTTGGCCACGGTGAATCGCTCGGGGGTGAGGATGATCAACGTGCCCTTGTCCTCCACCGGCTCGATGCGCACGGGGGCGGGCAGTGGCGGCACCGTTCGCGAGTCAGACTTCCTCGTCAGGCAAGAGCGTGCGGAGCAACTCGTCGTCGGGCCCGAGCGGACGCCAGCCAGTGGGCGGCGGATTCGAGCGGAGCGTAGCTCTGACCTGCTTCACTCGCTCCTCATGAGTCTCTGGGGTGTAGCTACTCCAGCGGGCGAGTGCCTGGGCAACATCGAATCGGTTTGTGTCGTCCAGCACGGGTGGCCATCCATTTGGAAGATACTGGAACAGTTCGCGCACGAGCTGCCCTCGAACCAGGCGCGTAACCTGCTTGCGCTGCTCAGCCTCGGCTACCAACCCGCTGAACACCTGCACCCCGGCGACGTCGCCCGCCCCAAGTTCCTCGGCCAACGCAACCAGTGATGCGGTAGGGCGTGCTTCGGCAAAGGCGGTCAGCGAGTCGTAGCCGCGCTGACGGACGCGCTCGTATAGGCGGGCCTTCCAGTTTCCCTTCCAGGATCGTCCGTCAGTCATCGCCTCCTCCCTGGGATGAAGTTCATCGGGATGTCGTACTCCTTCAAATACCCCGCGACGAGCTTCAAGATTTCGTTCTGTGTCAGCCTCTGGCCGGTTTCGGCCTCCGCGTCGCGGAGCACCTTCGTGATCATCCGGTTCCATTCACCGGGCCAGGTGCGTCCCAATCGCCAGCTTCCGCCGCCGTGAATCGCTTCGTGGTGGGCCTGCTCCAACCGGACGCAAAACTGGTCGATGTCCATGTCGCCCTTGAAGCCGCGCTGCTCGAACCACTCACGGTGCTCTTGCGGAAGCACATGGTGCTTCGGGGCGTCCGACATGCCCGCCCCCGCTCTGCCCGTCACTTGCATGCCGCGCACTTCGGGGCTGTCCCCCAGCGCGTCGCGCACGCCCTTGGGCAGGTCCTGATGCGCCTGAGCCATCATGACCTGTCCGCCCTGAATGAGGACGGCGGCGCTGACGGCGGGAACGGAGATGACGCCCGCCTGCACGAGCCGACGCATCATCTCCACCCACTCCGCGGAGACCACCATCCGCGAGCCCATCATGACTCCACCCGAGCCCATCACGAGGCTCACGCCGAGCATCGCGGGGGCCGAGGGCGGCACGCGTGGCATGGCCATCTTCATCGTGGAGATCATCGTGACCATCTCCACCGCTTGCATCGCCGCGATGACCTGCCCGCCGAGCTTCATGGTCTTGCGGGTCTCCCTCTGGAGCGTGTCGAACTCACGCGTCAGTTTCCCCATCAGCTCGGGCATCGCGGTGGTCGCCGCCTCCACGCGCTCCGGGTCCAGCGAGGCAAGGTCCGTCAGCGTGGGCTCCATCAGCCCCTGCACGCGATGAAGGTCCACGAAGAGCTTCTCGGCGCTGCACATGGGGCAGTGACGAAGCACTGCGTCCGCGAGGTGCAGGAAGTCCACCCAGGTGGCCAGCAGAAGCGTTCCGAATTGAGCCGCCTGGAGCTTCGGCCCCGTCATGCGCAGCAGGCCCAGTTCCATGTCCGTGTCGCCGACTTCCGAGGCCACCTCCGTCAACGCGGTGGCGCTCCCAATCGCACCATGAAGCCACGTCACCTGCTTGGAGCCCTGGTCGAGGTAGCGCGTGAAGACGCCGGTGAGGCTCCAGCCCCAGAGGTCCGGAGGACGGGCCGCCAGTTTGGTGAACGCAGCTTCGACGCTGGTCAGGGAGCCCTTCACCTCGTCCGTGGCGTCGAGGACTGCCTGACGCGTCAATGCAGCGCTCCGGGACCCGCCCCCCACAGCGCCCTCCCTGCTGCCATCTCCCACTGCTGTCACGTCGTCACGCGGTGGCTGGCGACGCAGGAGCCGTTGCTCGGACCCGGAGAAGGCGCGTGGGAGGAGGTCCCGGACGCGCGGGGGCTCATCGCGCGGAGTCTCCACCCACGCGGGCGAGGAGGCCTCTCTCGGCGCGTAGCTCAAGCTCCGGCCACGCCCAGGCGCCTGCGACACGGAGGCGCATCCCGCAGCCAGTAGCGCCATGGCCAGCAACAGGGCGTCAGCGCGCACTATCCACCCCCAGGCCCACCGAGGCGAACGCCCCTGACCGCAGCATCCCCTCCGGCGTGGGGAACAGCAGCGTACCGCCTGTCCCCATCGCGTAGAGCTTCCCTCCCAGAACTCGCCAGCGGACCTCGGCGGCCCCCAGGTAGCGCGCTCCCGGTTGTCCCATTCCCACTCCAAGCCCCTTCAACGCCACTTCGAGGCTGCGCGCGAAGAGCTGCACCGCCACGCGCCCATCCATGTCGAAGCGGCCCCACGAGAAGGCCTCCGCGCCCAGCGACAGCTTCAGGTGCTTGGAGAGGCCACCGTAACGGCTCGCGTCCCAGCCCATCTCCGTCTCGCCATAGGCCGAGTACCCAGCCGGGAAGGGCGACTCCGCCAGCGGCATGCCATCCGGGCCCACGGCCCTGAAGCGCGCCAGTTCGTAGTCCGGACCGAAGAATCCCTGCCGGAAGCCGCCGTGCTGTCTGCGCAGCTCCAAGCGCAGCCGCATGTCCAACGTAGGCGTCAATGCATCCACGCCCGCGCCCACCACCGCCCCCCATGCGCCGCCCTCACCGGGCCGGCCGCCCCAACCGGCAAGCAAGTGGGCCTCGAAGCCCGGCCGCACCACCACCACGGCGGTGCCGTCCAGATGCGCCAGTGTCACCGAGGGCGCGCGCCCTCCGGCCCACCCCCAGTCATGCACGGCGGAGAGGGCCAGCGTGTAGCGGCCCTGCTCGCGGGGCTGGCCGAAGAGGACGTGCTGCACGTCCAGCGCGACTTCCGCGCCCATGAGGCGCGCGCCCAGCACGTCCGAGGCAAAGGCCTGCGTGTAGAGGGGCCCCAGCGTGCCGGTGAGGAATCCACCTGCCGGGTGGTAGTCGGGATTGCTTCGGTTGGAGTAGCGACGCACGAGGTGCGCGGACAGCAGGCTGTAGGACTCCAGCGCGCCGAACCAGACGCCCACGGACGCGTTGTTCGAGCCCAGCTTGAGGCCGCGCACCACCTGTCCGAAGTCCGAGAGGCTGTCCCAATCCTCTCTCCGCACGAGGCCCGTGCCGCCCCACGCTCGCAATCGGACCGGAGCGCCGAGGTTGAGACCGAACTCCGCGCCTCCGTCGAGAATGAGGGTCGGCTCCACCTGCACGAACCCTTCATCCGTGCCCACGCCCGCTCGCGACTGAAACGTCAGCGTTGCCACCTCCAGTCGTGCCAGTGAAGACCACGAGCGGGGCGGCTCCTTGGGGACCGAAGCCTCGGAGTCGGGAGAAGCCGTGGCCGCTCCTCGCATGGAAAGGAGCCCCAGCCAAAGTACCGCCCACCAGCGGTTGCCCATCGCTCGCGACTCCTGGCAGCACTCCGGTCTGGCGTGCAGCGCCCGGTCATAACCGCCGGGTCCGACAACCCGGCCAACCCAGTGGGCCCATGCCCCAATGGCATGTCAGGACTCGAGATGTTCCTCGGCGCTGCTAGGTGGCGAACCGCACCGCCACCTTCGCGGCGTCCGGGTCGCTGAAGCGCAGGAGGTCCTCTCCCTCCTGCACCAGTGCGTCGCGGACGGGCTTCTTCAGCGGGTCGAAGGCGTTGCACACCAACGTCGCGGTGCCCTTCGTGCGCTCGGTGGTCCAGACGCCAGCGGTGCGCCCGTCCACGAGGAACACGTTCAGCACACGCAGGTTCTTCGTGGACAGCTTCTCGCGGTGCTCCTCCGGCACGACGCGGGTGCGGTCCGCGTGGGAGAGGATGAGGTTGTCGAAGTCCGGCAGGAAGCGCACCGGCGCGGGCGTGTCTTCCGGCGGGCGCGGGGCCTTGGGCAAATCAAAGAGGACGCGCTTCTTCTCGTCGCGGAACTCCACCAGCTTGCCGCGCACCTTCTCGAAAGCGTCCTTCAACGGCTTGATGCCGGACCAGGACTGCATGTCCGCCACGGTGGCGGGACCGAAGGCGGCCAGGTAACGCAGCACCAGCGGTGACGCGTCATCGTCCGTGGAGAGCTTCTCGCCCAGCCACGACTCCGCCAGCGTGAAGCCGGAGTTGCCGGGCCAACCCCACTCCAGCCCCTCCTCGGGCACCTGGACGAGCGGCAATCCCATCCGCGTAGCGAAGCCCATCGCCCGCTCATCGCCGTCCACATGGTGCTTCATCAGGTGCTCGCGCACCTCCTCGAAGGTGCGGGGCTGCTCCTGGAGGAAGGGCTTCGCGGTGGCCAGCAGCGCGGGCAGATCCAACGCCGCGGCGCGCTCCTTCAGCACGGATCCGATGGCGGCGGTGAGCAGGGGCTGGAAGAGGCCGCGGTAGCGCAGGTAGTCCTTCGCGGTCATCAGGTGCAGCGTGCCGCGCATCATCGTGCCGCGCGCCAGCTCCCGCTTCAGCGCCAGCTTCGTGAGCGTGTCGCGCTGGAAGCCCTGGAGGCGCGACCAGAGGGCCAGGTACGGCGGACGCGCGAGCTGGGCTTGCAGCCCCACCAGGTGCTCGATGGCGCGCGGCACGGTCATCTTCTCGCGCGTGAGCAGCAACTGACGCGCGAGCGTGGCGCGGTTGAGGGCCTGACGGGACAGCACTTCGGTGGACATGCGCCCGAGCATAACCAGCGGCTTCAGCGGGTGAGGGCCGGAATCACCTTCTCGCCGAACGCCTCGATGAAGCCGTCCTGCTCGCGGTTGACGTTGTGCAGGTACAGCCGGTCGAAGCCCAGGCGCAGGTCCTCGCCCAGCCAGTCCACGTGCTGCTGAAGGCTGCTGGAGACGCGCAGCGGGCCGTCCAGGTCGTGCGGCTGCACCACGTTCGCGGCCTCCTGGAGCTGCGCGGGGGAGCGCAGGTCGGTCAGCACGCTGTTGGCGAAGATGTTGGACGCCCACTGGTTGTACGCGCCTTCACGCGCGAGCTCGTCGTCCTTCGCGTAGGACAGCTGCACCTTGAGGAACATCGGCTTGCCCTCGCCGCCGCCCTCGCGGAAGGCGTCCACCACCTTGCGCAGCTCCTCCGGGGGCCTCGCGGTGGTGATGAGCCCGTCCGCCCAGCTGCCCACCCAGCTCGCCGTCTTCGGCGTCACGGCCGCGCCCACCAGCAGGGGCATGTCCTTGGGGCGCGTGTAGAGCTTCGCCTCCTCCACCGTGACGAGCCCCCGGTGTGTCACCGTCTCGCCCCGGAAGAGGGCGCGCATGATGTCCACGCACTCCTTCAGGCGCGCGTTGCGCAGGTCCTTCGCGGGCCAGCCCGTGCCGGTGATGGCCTCGTTGAGGTACTGGCCGCTGCCGAGCGCCATCCATGCCCGGCCGGGATACATCTCGTTCAGGGTGCCCAGCGCCTGTGCGACGATGGCCGGGTGGTAGCGCTGGCCCGGCGCAGTGACGGAGCCGAAGGACAGCCCGGTGGTCGCGAGCGCCGCGCCCATGAACGCCCAGGCGAAGCCGCTCTGCCCCTGCGCTTCCGTCCACGGGTGGAAGTGGTCGGAGTTGAGCGCGGCCTGGAAGCCCGCGCCTTCCGCCTTCTGACTGAGGCGCAAGAGCTCGCTGGGCGGGAACTGTTCGTGCGACGCGTGGAAGCCGATGAGGGGCATGGATGCGTCCACCCTGGAGCCGGAGCGGCCCTCCCGCGAGGCCCGTGTTCACGCGAGTGTTGGCTGAACGAAGCCTGTCTGCCCCCGGGTGTGGGGTTCCTCACGGCGCGCGGGAGTCTCCGGATGCCGCCCGGGAACGGAGGGCTAAAGGGAACGGCATGATTGAAGACCTCTGGTACAAGAACGCGGTCGTCTACTGCCTCGACGTCGAGACGTTCATGGACGGCAATGGCGACGGCGTGGGGGACTTCACGGGCCTGCGCCGCAAGCTGGACTACCTGGCGGGCCTGGGCATCACCTGCCTGTGGCTCTTGCCCTTCCAGCCCACGCCCAACCGCGACAACGGCTACGACATCAGCGACTACTACGGCGTGGATCCGCGCCTGGGGGACCTGGGCGACTTCGTGGCCTTCACCCACGAGGCGAAGCTGCACGGCATCCGCGTCATCATCGACCTGGTGGTGAACCACACGTCGGATCAGCACCCGTGGTTCCAGGCCGCGCGCAAGGACCCGGACAGCCGCTTCCGCGACTACTACGTCTGGTCGAAGAAGAAGCCCAAGGACGCCAACAAGGGCATGGTCTTCCCGGGCGTGCAGCCCTCCACGTGGACGTACGACAAGGAGGCGCGCCTCTGGTACTTCCACCGCTTCTTCGACTTCCAGCCCGACCTCAACGTGGCGAACCCGGAGGTGCGCGAGCAGATCCTCAAGGTGATGGGGTACTGGCTGGAGCTGGGCGTGTCCGGCTTCCGGGTGGACGCGGTGCCCTTCCTCGTCGAGCTGAAGGGCGTGAAGAACCCGGACGTGAAGAACCCCTACAAGCTGCTGGAGGAGATGCGCGAATTCCTCTCATGGCGCAAAGGGGACGCCATCCTGCTCGCGGAAGCCAACGTCACCATGCACGAGGTGGTGGAGTTCTTCGGCGACAACGACCGCATGCAGATGGTGTTCAACTTCCTGGCGAACCAGAACTTCTACCTGGCGCTCACGCGCGGGGACGTGACGCCGCTGGTGCAGGCGCTGAAGTCAGCCCCCAAGCTGCCGCACACGGCGCAGTGGGCGAACTTCCTGCGCAACCACGACGAGCTGGACCTGGGGCGCCTGTCGGACGAGGACCGGCTGGAGGTCTTCGAGGCGCTGGGACCGGACAAGGGCATGCAGCTGTATGACCGGGGCCTGCGCCGCCGGTTCGCGTCGATGCTGGACGGGGACCGCCGCCGCATCAAGGTGGCCTACAGTTTGATGTTCTCACTGCCGGGGACTCCAGTGCTCTGGTACGGCGACGAGCTGGGCATGGGGGAGAACCTGTCACTCGTGGAGCGGCAGTCGGTGCGCACGCCCATGCAGTGGAGCCCGGAGCCGCACGGCGGCTTCACGCTGGCGGAGGCGCCGGTGAAGCCCCTGGTGTCGGAGGGGCCGTTCGGCTTCCGGCAGGTGAACGTGGCGCAGCAGCGCCGCGACCCGGCCTCGCAGCTCAACTGGACCGAGCGCATCATCCGCGCGCGCAAGGAGTGCCCGGAGCTGGGGTGGGGCGCGTGGAAGGTGCTGCGCACGGGCAACAAGGGCGTGCTGGCCATCCGGTACGAATGGAAGGGCAACGCGCTGGTGGTGCTGCACAACCTGTCCGCCCGGCCCTGCACGGTGAAGCTGGATCCGGGCGGCGAGGCGCCGTGCACGCTGTTCAACGTGCTGAGCGAGGACCACTCCGAGCCCGTGGACGGCCAGCGCCACGGGCTCACGCTGGAGGGCTACGGCTACCGGTGGTTCCGCGTGGGGTTGGAGAACCCCGCGCGCAAGCACCGGACGGAGCCGTTGCCCTAGAACAGGTTGGCGATGTCCTTCACCGGCTGCGGGGCGGCCTCGGTGCTGCCCAGCGCGCCCATGACGCCTCCGAAGATCATCCCGGCCGGGTTGGCGCGGCCCTTCGTGATGGAGCCGATGACGCCCTCCGCGGCGCCCTTCAGGGTGTTGACGTAGCCCTTCGCGGCGCCCTCGAGGACGCCCTTGAAGCCGCCCTCCGAGTTGCCCACGCCCGTCAGGACGTTGCTGACTCCCGGCAGGAACCAGAGGGCCTTGCCCGCCTCGCCCGCGGCCCACTGGAAGTTGTCCTTGTTGCTGCCGTCCGCCTTCACGTGGGTGTCCTTGGTGGTCGGCAGCTGGTGCTCGCCCAGGAAGGAGTAGCCCTTCTCGGCGAAGTCCTTGACCATGCCGGCCTCCGTGCCGTGGCGCGCGTCGCCGTCCTTGGTGATGCCCTCGATGTTGCCGTCGCCCTTGCCGTTCTGGACCTTCTTCGACCGGTCGTCGCCCGTGGAGGCCTTGGCGCTGTCGATGAACTCCAGCACCTTGGCCAGACGGTAGACACCGTCGGCGTTCTGCTTCGGGTCCTTCAGGTCCAGCTTGGGGTCGACGCCCGTCTGCTTGCACAGCTGCTCGAACTTGATGTCCTTCTGGCGGCCCAGGTTCTTCAGCGCGGGCGTGTCGTCGACGATCTGCGCGGCGGACCGCTTGTCCCCGGCCGGGCGCTTGTCATTGGCGCTCGGGACGCCGGAGTTGGAGGCCTGCGGAGCCGGAGCCGGCTCCTTGGTCTGAGCCGGAGCCGGGGCCAGGTCCTGGAGCTGCGGGGGGAGCCCCCGGGGGGCGAAGGTGACCGGTGCCGGCGCCAGGTCCTGGAGCTGCGGGGGGAGCCCGCGGGGGGCGAAGTTGACCGAGGCCGGCGCCAGGTCCTGGAGCTGCGGGGGGAGCCCGCGGGGGGCGAAGGCGGCCGGGGCGCCGAGCATGTCCGCCGCCCCCTCCAGCCCGGGCATCGCGAGCGGCTGCCGCCGGTTGATGATCACGGGCTCGAACGAGTCCACCTGGCTGAAGCCCCGCGCGGGCATGCTCCGGGAGGCGTCCGCCACGGGCCCCGCGGAGAGCTGTGCCTTCGGGTTGACGAGCGCGGACTCCGCGGCGTTGGGGCGCATCAGGGAGGAGGAGCGGGCCGTGGCCTTGAGGTCGATCATGGTTTTCACCTGGGGTCTGAGCAGCGACGTTGCCCTCACCCATTGCAGCGCGCATGCCGCCCCGGGGCCGCTCGTAACTCGTGGATTTTCCAGGGATGAGGATGCGGTGGCGGGCGCTCCGGCGGTGACTCCAGTCACCAGGAGGATGGCGCCAGTCACCACGGCAGGGGCTTCAAGGTTGGCTGTGCGGTGGGGACATTTCCCGCGTTAAGAGGGGGCCTTGTTCATGAGCCACGCACCTTCCGAGTCATCGTCTCCTCCGGGCGTCGCGCTGCGCTACGCGTTCGCGTTCGCTGTGCTGTTCGCCTGCTACGAAGCGCCGGAGGGGATTGGCGGCCGGGTGCTGGGCAGCTTCGCGGTGACGGCGGCGCTGATGCTGCTCTTCCACGCGGTGGCCTGGGGCGTAGGGCGGTGGCTGGGCTACCGCAATGGCTTTCATGCGTATGCATTGGAGTGGCGTGGCTCCGCGCTCGCGCGGGCGCTGGCGGTGATGCTGGTGCTCAAGCCGCTGTCCGTGCTGGTGGGTGTGGCGGTGGGCGTGATGCGCGTGCAGCCCCTGGAGAAGCCGCTGATGGGCACGACGCTGCTGGTGGCCGCGCTGGGCGTGGCGGTGTCCACGTTCGTTCCCTCCGTGGCGGAGGACATCGTGGCGCGCGGCTTCTGGTACCGCGCGTGGCCGGTGGCGGGGCAGGGCGCGGGCTACGTGGCCCTGTCCGCGGGCGTGTTCGTGCTCACGCACGTGTACCGGTTGGGGAATGGTCCGCTGGAGTGGCTGATGTTGTTCTGCACGGGGCTCGCGTACGCGGCGGCGGTGGCCCGCACGGGCTCACTGTGGGGCGCCGTGGGGCTGCATTGGGGCTGGAACCTGGCGAACGCCTTGCTGGACCTGCAGCTGGACATCAACGCGGTGGGGCAGGGTGGCCGCGTGCTGTCCGCCGTGACGGGCCTGGTCGCGCTGGGACTGGTGGGGCTGCTGCCGAAGCGACGTGGCTCCACGGTGTAGGTGGCGGGTTCGGGAGCTTCGGGTTACAGACTTGGGGGAGGAGGCTCGCGATGCCCGCTCCCCTGACGCGGCGCCCGGAGACGAAGTCGTTCAGCATCGAGGACCTGCTCGACCGCGTGCGGCGCGGCGAGGTGCGCATCCCCGACTTCCAGCGCCCCCTGCGGTGGACCGCGGAGGACGTGCGCGACCTGCTGGACAGCGTGTACCGGGGCTATCCCATCGGGACCCTGTTGTTCTGGCGCCGGGAAGCCCCCGCCGCCAATGTCAGCTTCGGCCCCGTGCGCATCGACGCGCCCTCCACCAGCCAGGGCCTGTGGGCCGTGGATGGACAGCAGCGCGTGACTGCGCTCGCGGGCGTGCTGCTGCATCCGTCCTATGGCGACGAGGCCGGACGCGATGACTTCCACCTGTACTTCGACCTGGAGACGGAGGAGCTGCACGCGCCTCCGGAGGCCGGGGCACCGCCACCGCACTGGCTGCCGATGAACGAGGTGCTGGACAGCGAGTCGCTGCTCCACTGGCTCAACCGCTACCCGGGCCGTGAGGCGCACCCGGAGCACCTGCGCGCCGCCATCCGTCTGGGCAAGGCCATCCGCGAGTACCAGGTGCCCGCGTACGTCGTGGACACGGCGGACGAGAAGGTCCTCCGCATCATCTTCAAGCGCCTCAACACCGCGGGCCGCCCGCTCACGGATGAAGAGGTGTTCAACGCGCTGTACGTGGGCTCGCGCTCGCTCAGCCTGGAGTCCGTGACCGAGGGGCTGCGGGAGCTGGGCTTCGGGAGCATCCCGGAGTCGCTGCTGCTGCGCGCCGTGCTGGCCGTGCGTGGCCTGGACTTCACGCGGGGCTACCAGGAACAGCTCAACCAGGACGACGAGCTCACGGAGACCGTCCGCCGCACGGACCGGGCGCTCCGGGACGCCATCGTGTTCCTCAAGCGCGATGCGTTCATCCCGCACCTCAAGCTCCTGCCCGCGCCGGAGAACTCGCTGGTGCTTTTGACGCGGTTCTTCCAGCTGCACCCGGAGCCGACACCGCGTTCGCGCGAGCTGTTGTCGCGCTGGCTCTGGCGCCACATCGTCTTCGGCGGCTGGGAGCTGAAGCCCCCGGAGGCCCTCCAGGTCTTCGCGGCCATCCGCTCCGACGAGGAGCGCTCCCTCCAGACGCTGCTGGCGCAGGTGCCGCCGCCGCTCATCCGCTGGTGGATGGAGACGGGCATGCCCGTCATTCCCCACTCCATCGCGCGGCCCCCGCTGGTCCTGCGCATCGCGATGCTGTCCCTCCAGCCGCGCCACCTGCTGACGGGCGCGGTGCTGGAGCCCGGGGAGCTGCTGGAGCAGCCGGGCGACGGCTTCCAGCCCCTCCTTCCCGCGGGCGACCCCCGGTGGAGCACGCAGCGGGTCTTTGACCGGAGGACGGTCCGGCGCCTGATGGAAGGGACCTTCAACTTCCTCTTCCATCCCCCGGTGCCGGGACACGCCCTCTCCCAGATGCTCGAAGCGCAGCCGCCTCCGGGCGAGGACATCCTCCACAGCCACGGCCTCAGCCCGCAGGCCCTGGAGTCCTTGCGGCGCAATGACGGCGCGTTCCTCCACCTGCGCCAGATGGTCCTGGAGCCCGTCCTGCGCCAGTTCATGGAGGCCCGCACGCGCTGGGACGACTCGGACCGGCCTTCGCTCCAGTCGATGATCATCGACGACGATGAGGACTGACATGGACCCCACGCTCCCCGTGTCCACCACGGGCATCCTCGACGTCCTCATTGGCGACGTGCACGTCGGCACGCTCACGCTGCTCGCGGACGAGCGCATCGAGTTCAGCCTCTCCGAGGACTACCGCCAGCGCTACCCGCGCCCCGTGCTGGGCCAGTTCTTCGAGGACGACCTGTCGCGCCGCCACACCAGCCGCATGCGGCTGCCGCCGTTCTTCTCCAACCTCCTGCCCGAAGGCCCGCTGCGCGACCTCATCTCCGAACGCCAGCACATCGCCCGGCAGCGCGAGTTCTTCTTCATCGCCCACCTGGGCGCGGACCTCTCCGGCGCCGTCATCGTCCGCCCCGCGGGTGAGCTCGCCGGCCACGACGCGCCGCTCGTGGACGTCCCCGCGGAGCCCGTGTCGGACGGCGAACCGCTGCGCTTCTCGCTCGCGGGCGTGCAGCTCAAGTTCTCCATGCTCCGGCGCGACCGGGGCATGACGCTGCCCATGGGCGGCCTGGGCGGAGACTGGATCGTCAAGCTCCCGGACAACCGCTACGACCGCGTGCCGGAGAACGAGCTGTCCGTGATGACGTGGGCGCGGGCCACCGGCATCGACGTGCCGGAGCTCCAGCTGCTCCCGGTCTCCGAGCTGCACGGCCTTCCGGAGGGCATCACCCTGCGCGAGGACCTGGCGTACGCCATCCGCCGCTTCGACCGGCCGTCCCCCGGCCGCCGCGTGCACATGGAGGACCTGGCGCAGGTGCTGGGGCTGTACTCCGACGAGAAGTACAAGAAGTACAACTACGAGACCATCGCCAACGTGCTGCTCAAGGTCGCGGGCCTGGAAGCGCTCCAGGAGTTCCTGCGGCGGCTGGTGTTCATCATCGCGTGCGGCAACGGCGACGCGCACCACAAGAACTGGTCGCTCTACTATCCGGACGGCACGCGCCCCACGCTGTCGCCCGCGTACGACTTCGTCTCCACCATCCAGTACATGCCGCAGGATCAGCTCGCGCTGAACCTGGCGAAGTCCAAGCGCTTCGAGGACGTGTCGCTCCAGAGCTTCGAGCGCCTGGCGCGCAAGCTGGGCCTGGCGGACGAGGACGTCCTCCCGGTGGTGAAGGGCGCCGTCGAAGTCGCGCTCGACACGTGGACCACGCTGCGCGCGGACCTGCCCATGCCGGAGCTCTTCAAGCAGCGCATCGAGGAGCACTGGAAGCGCGTCCCGCTGCTCCAGGGCAACGTGAAGCGCAGCGCGGGCGAGCTGCGCCAGACGGTCAACGCCTTCTTCACCCTCTACAACGAGCTGCCCCGCCTGGGCCCCGGCAGCGACGCCTGCACCCGGGATGCGCTGCGGCGCCTGTCCCCGCTGCCTCCCTCGCCGCGCGTGCTGGACCTGGGCGCGGGCACCGGACGGCAGTCGCTGGTGCTCGCGCGGGAGCTGGGCACGCGCGTCACCGCCGTGGACCTGCACCGGCCCTACCTCGACAGGCTGGAGCGCGAGGCCCGCGAGCAGGGACTGGCGGACGCCATCGTCACGCGTCAGGAGGACATGAGCGCGCTGTCGCTGCCGCCTGCTTCCGTCGACCTGCTCTGGTCCGAGGGCGCCATCTACCTGGTGGGCTTCGAGCAGGGGCTGCGCCAGTGGCGGCCGTTGCTCGCGCCCGGTGGGCGGGTGGCCGTCACCGAGTGCACCTGGCTCACGGACGTCCGGCCCCCGGAGGCGGTGCGCTTCTGGTCCGCCGGGTACCCGTCCATGGGCAACATCGCCCAGAACCGAGCCAGCGCGGAGGCGGCGGGCTTCACGGTGCTGGACACCTTCACGCTGCCCGCGTCCGCGTGGTGGGACGACTACTACACGCCGCTCCTGCAGCGCATCGAACGGCTGCGCCCCACCGCGGACGCGGCGCTGCGCGAGGTCATCGCGGCGGCGGAACAGGAGGTGAACCTGTACCGCCGCCACGGGGACAGCTACGGCTACGTCTTCTACCTGCTGCGTTCGCGCGATTAGCGGCGGCTGTTCAGGTAGTCCGCGTGCCACGCGGCGGGCAGCACGGCCAGCACGTCCGAGGAGACGGGCGAGTGCTTCTCACGCGCCAGGTCCGTCTGCATGCGCGCGTCACCGACCAGGAAGCCGTTGGCGATGAGCGTGTGCTCCTTCGCGCCCACGTCCAGCAGCTCCGTGTCCGTGCCCAGGGTCAGGTTGTAGACCTGGCCCTTGAAGGGCACGCGCTCCACGGAGGCCAGCGTCGCCTCGCCGTCCTTCGTCAGCAGCACGTCGCCCACCGCGAGCTCGCCCGCCGTCACGACGCCGCGGGTGCGGCTGACCATGGGGTGGGTGTTGGTGACGAGCACGTCCTGGCCCTTGCCCGCCTTCAGGCGGACCATGGGCTGGGACTCGGTGCCCTTCGTCACGGTGGTGACGGTGAGGGCGCGGCCGTCCGCGTTCGACAGCACGCGGTCACCGACCTTCACGGACTCCACGGGGACGGACTTGCCGTCCGCGCGCAGCACGCGCGTGCCCGCCGCGAGGCAGCTGTTCTTGAAGTCCAGCACCGCCAGCCGGCGGAAGCCCACGCGCGTCACCGGGCTGAAGCCGCCACCGGAGCGGGGGCACGTCGCCACCACGGTGGTGAAGGCCTGCATCGCCACGTCCTGCTCGTGGGCCAGGCAGTCCGTACCCAGGTCCATCAGCCCGTTGAAGGGAATGCTGGACGCGTCCACGCCCGTGCCCAGCGGCAGGCTGCCCGTGAGCACGACCTGGCCCGGCGTGGTCGCCGCGACGTTGTTCACCTTGCAGCGGCCACCCGCGCTCAGGAGGACGATGTTCACCTCGCTCTTCACCGACTGCACGGAGCAGTTGGCCGGCAGGCCCGTCACGTAGGTGCCCTGCGCCGGCAGGTACAGCTTGGCCGCGTTGAACGCGCCCGGCGTGGGCCAGTAGGCCGTCGTGTCCGGCAGCCACTTCTTCGCGACCACGGACTGCTGGGCGTTCACCGCCGCCACGCCCGTGTAGCCGCCCGCGAAGGCGGTGATGTTGCCGGCCGCGTCCTTCTTCGCCAGCGTGTAGTCGCAGTCCAGCGCGCCCGTCGCGGAGCCGCGCTCCAGGCAGGTGCGGATGGCGTTGCCCGCCAGGCCCGTGCCGATGAGCTCACGCGGGTGGTCGAAGTTCAGGCCCGGCGGCAGCAGCAGCACCGTGGTGTCCGCGGTGGAGTAGAAGGTCTCCATCCGGCCGCTGGCCTCGTCGTAGGCCATTGCCACCGAGTCGTAATACAGGACCCGGTCCGGACCCGCGTCCAGCACCACGTTCAGCGGATCCGTCTCCAGCGTCTTGGCCAGGTAGTCCTCCGTGGCCGTCGTGGCCAGCAGCTGGAACTCCTGGCGGTCCGGCGTCGTGGAGTACGCGTTGAAGTCCACGTAGGAGTAGTCCGCCCCGCCAGCGCAGGTGAGGTAGCCCGAGCCCTCGAACGTCGTCTCACCGTTGCCGTGAGCAATCTCCTCCAGCGGCAGCAGGTGGCCGCACCACTCGGCGGTCGTGGTCTGTGCCTTCACGTCGCCGGAGGCCCTCTGGGCCAGCACGCGCTCACGCTGCCGCGACAGGCTGGAGAACAGGCGCGGGGAGTTGGCCGGGGTGTTGCCCGCCGCCTCCAGGCGCTTCATCAGGAAGGCGTACTGATCCGCGTCGCCCAGGTCGAGCGGCATCTGGGTGCCATTGGCGTGCTGCTGCTTCCACTGCGCGTACAGCTTCGACATCTTCAGCGAGTCGTGGGCCCGGTCCTGGCGCACGGCGGCCGCCGGAGCTTCGCGCGTGGGTTCGGCCGTGCAGCCGGCCATGAGGGGAGTCGAGAACACCATCGCCGACAGGGCGAGGCGCTTCCAGCTGGGGGTGACGTGGAGCATCGGGGAACTCCGCGAACCGGACGCCGACTCACCATGAGTGTTGGCTCGGTTCACATCGAGTATGCATCCGACAGTTCCTGATGTCCCATGAAATCAGATTGACGTCTGTGACATCTGGGTGCCTGTGATTAAGAGGGTGGGGACGACAGGGATTGAAACATCCCGGGTCGCGGCTGAGCGGGGATGTAGCGCGGGAGGGGGCGAACGGAGAGGATGGGCCGCGCATGCCGGCCCCCGCCCCCCGAGCCGTCCCCGCCGGGGACACGCCCACCGACGCCTCGCTGACGCTGCTGCGCATCCCCGGCACGACGCAGGCGGAGGTGGACACCTACTGGCTCACGCGCGTGTACCAGGGCGACCGGCTGCCCCAGCTCACCCTGCGCGCGGTGCTCCTGGGCGCGGGGCTGGGCGTGCTCACCTGCGCCACCAACCTCTACGCGGGCCTGAAGACGGGCGTGGCGTTCGGCGTGGCCATCACCGCCGCGCTGCTCGCGTCCGCGACACATGGGGCGCTCCGGCGCTTGAGCCCCCGTGTCGCGGGGAGCCCGCTGTCCCTGCTGGAACTGGGCTGCGCGCAGACGGTGGCGTCGTCGGCGGGGTATGCGACGGGCGGCGCGCTCGTGTCGGTGCAGGGGGCGTGGCTGCTGACAACGGGGCACCACCTGCCTGGGGTGACGTTGCTCGCGTGGACGTTCCTGTTGTCCGCGCTGGGCGTCCTGTTCGCGGTGCCGCTCAAGCGGCAGTTGGTGGACCGGGAGCAGCTCCCGTTCGCGTCCGGGACGGCCGCGGCGGCGACGGCTCGCGCGCTGCACTCGGGCGGGGAGACGGCGGGGCCCCGGCTGCGCATGCTGGGCGTGGGCGGGCTGATCGCTGGCGTGTTGACGCTCGCTCGCGATGGGTTCGGGCGCGTGCCTTATGCGTATGCGTTTCCCGGGACGCTGGGTGGCGTGTCGCTGGAGCGGTTGGGGTTCGCGCTGGAGACGGGGTTGATGCCGGTGGGCGGGGGCGCGCTGCTGGGCGTGCGCGTCACTGCGTCCATGTGGCTGGGGGCGCTCGTGGTCCATGGCGTCGTCGCGCCCCGGTTGATGGCGGCGGGCGTGGTGGCTCCGGATGGGGACTTCCTCGCGTGGGCGCTGTGGCCGGGCGCGGCGGCGCTCACCACCGCGTCGCTGTTGCAGTTCGCGCTCCAGGCCCGCGTGTGGGGCCGGGCGCTGCGGGGGCTTTGGAGCCGCGAGCCGCGTCAGGCACCGCATCCCATTGAAGCGCTCCAGGTGCCCGGGCGGTGGTGGGTGGCGGGGATGCTGGTGCTGACGCCCGCGACGGTGGCGCTGGCGAGGGTGGGCTTCGACGTGCCGGTGCCGCACGCGCTGCTCGCGGTGGCGCTGTCGTTCGTGCTGTGTCTCATCTCCTGCCGTGTCACGGGGGAGACGGACATGAGCCCCGTGGGCGCGCTGGGGCAGGTGACGCAGCTCACGTATGGCGTGCTGCTGCCCGGGGACGTGCGCGCGAACCTGGCGACGGCGGGCCTCACGGTCAACGCGGCGTCCTCCTCCGCGGACCTGCTCACGGACCTGAAGGCGGGGCACCTGCTGGGCGCGAATCCGCGCCGCGTGTTCCTGGCGCAGCTGGTGGGGTGTGTCGTGGGCGCGCTGGTGGTGGTGCCGCTGTTCTACCTGCTGGTGCCGGAGCCCTCCGTGCTGGGCTCGGAGCGCTTCCCGGCGCCGGCCGCGACGGTGACGGCGGGTGTGGCGCAGGTGCTGGCGTCAGGGCTGGATGCCGTCTCGGCGGACCTGCGGATCGCCATGGCCTGGGCCGCGGGCGCGGCGGCCGTCCTCACGCTGGGCGAGCAGGCGTTGCCGGAGCGCTTCCGCGGCTGGACGCCCTCGGCGGTAGGGGTGGGGCTGGCGTGTCTGCTGCCTGCCTCCACCTGCCTGGGGTTCTTCCTGGGCGGGCTGGGGTGGGAGCTGGCCCGACGGTGGAGGCCCGCGTCGGAAGGGCCGGGCGTGACGCTGGCGGCCGGGCTCATCGCGGGCGAGGGACTGGTGGGGGTAGGCATCGTGCTGGCGCAAGCGCTCTGGTAGCCTTCGGGCATCCGCATGCGCTGTCCGGTCTGCCACCGCCGCCTCGCTCCCGGCGCGGCGTGTCCCGTGAATGGCGTCGCCGCCGAGCCGGGTTTCCCCCTGGAGCCGTTGGCGATCCCAGACGTCCCCGGCCTGTCCGGTGCCACCCTGTTGGGAGTGGGGGGCTTCGCTCACGTCTTCACCGCGGTGCGCGAAGCGGAGGGTCGCGAGGTGGCGCTCAAGGTGGGACTGGGGCCGCACCATGCGCGCTTCGCCCATGAGGCGGAGGCGCTCCGGCGCGTAGGGCCACCCACGGTGCCCCAGGTGCTGGAGGAGGGGCGGGTGGGGGGCAGGCCCTTCCTGGTGCAGGAGCTGTTGCGAGGGCAGACGCTCGCGGCGTGGATGGCGGCGCTGCCAGGGACGGGCGCGGCGTCCGTAGCGCGCGTGCGGGAGCTGCTGACGGGGCTGTGTCCGGCGGTGGCGCGCGTGCATGCGGTGGGGGTCGCGCACCGGGACCTCAAGCCGGAGAACATCTTCCTGCGCGAAGGTGGCGCGCTGAGCCTCCTGGACTTCGGGCTCGCGCGGTGGAGGGACGCGGGGCCGGCGGAGGCGGCGGGCAACCGCGCGGGCACGACGGTCTACATGGCGCCGGAGCAGTGCCTGGACGCGCGCGAGGCGGGCCCGGCGGCGGACATCTACGCGCTGGGCGTCCTGCTCTTCGAACTGCTCACGGGGACGCCGCCCTTCCACGGCACTCCGGACGAGGTGCGCGAAGGCCACGTGAGCCAGCGTCCGCCGCGTGTGTCGGAGCGTGCAGCGGTCCCGGTGGCGCTGGACGCGGTGGTGGCGCGGTGCCTGGCCAAGGAGCCGGCGCAACGGTACGCGAGCGCGGAGGAGGTGCTGGCCGCGTTCGAGGCCGCGTGCGCGGAAGGGCCTTCGCTGTCTGGTGTCGTCGGGGCGAGGGATGCGCGGCCGGCGCAGGCGCTGGTGACGTTCGCGGGCGCGCGTCCGGTGGCGGTGCTGGGGCTGCGCACGGCCGCGTCGGTGGAAGGGCTGGCGGCCACGCTGGAGCCGTTCGGCGGAGTGCTGGCGCGGGTCGCGGCGGGCGGCTACCTGCTCGTCTTCTGCGAGTCGTTGTCCGCGGAGGCGAACGTGCGCGCGGGCGCGCTCGCGGCACGGCGGTTGGTGGAGTCTGGAGAGGCCTCGGCGGTCCTGCACGTCGCGGTGCTGTACGTGCATCCGGGCACCACGTTGCCGCGCATCGCGGGCGCCGCGCTGGAGCGGCCGGAGACGTGGTGGGGAAGGGCACTCGCGCAAGGCGAGGTGCGGGTGTCACCGGAGGCGGTCGCGCGGCTCGAGCCTGGATGGATCGAGCCCGTCACCCGGCAGGACGACAGTGACGCCGAGCCCGTAAGCCGTGAGTCCATTCCCTCGCAAGCGGCCGGAGAGGGCGAACACGCCGCGACACAGGCAGCCGGGACACGTGAATCTGCCGTGCCGCGAGCAGCCGCGGAGGGCGCACGCGCGGCGTCACCGCGCCCCGTGGACGCCGCGCGCGAGAACGGAGCGGTCTTCCGTCTGCGCCTCCACGACGAGGACGGCGCTCGTGCTGATGGAGAGCCTCCTCCGTTCGTGGGCCGCGAAGCGCTGCTGGATGCACTGGTCGCGGACGCGGCGCGGAGCCTGTCGTCCTCGGCTCCGGGCCTGGGCGTGCTCACCGGTGAGGTGGGGCATGGCAAGTCACGGTTGCTCAAGGCGCTCGCGCTCCAGTTGGAGTCCGCGGGCCATGCCCGGGTCGTCCGACTGCGCGCGCCGCCGCCAGATGCGTCGCTGTCCAACGCCCTGCTGGACTCCCTGCGCGCCGTCGCGGGCCGTCCGTCCGCGGAGCCTCGCATCCTGGCCGAGGCACTCCTCGCCCAGGCCCGTGAAACCCCGCTCGTGCTGTTGCTGGACGATGCGCACCTCGCGGATCCCCTGAGCCTGGATGTGCTCGAGCGCGCCACGCTCGAAGGTCCGAGGGCGCCCCTGTGGATCTGCGTCGCCGGACGGCCTTCGCTGCTGGGCCTGCGTCCCCACCTGGGCGAGCGCAGTGCCCAGGCCTCACGCCACACGCTGCCGCCCCTGCCTCCGGAAGCCAGCCGTGCGGTGCTCGTCCACCTGCTGCGCCCGGCGGAGCACATCCCCGAACCCGTGCTCGCGCGCCTGGAGCTCCTGGCGCAGGGCGTGCCCCTGTCCCTCGTCGAGCTGGCCCGCGCACTCCGCGCCGCCGGGGCCCTGCGTTCAGCGCCGGGCGGTGGATGGTACGTCGCGCCGGACGCGCTGCTGGACGTCTCCGTCACGCCGCTCTTTGAACGGCTGGCCCCACGCGTGCTCGCGAGCCTTCCGGAGGCCCACCGTGTGCTCGCGCGGCTGTGCGCGGTGCTCGGCACGGAGGTGGACGTCGCACGGGTGGACGCGGCCCTGCGCCACCTCACCGCTGGGCCGGAGCTGTCGCGCGCCGCCGCCCTGGACGCGGGCGCCGGCCTGCAACGGCTGACCCGCGCGGGCCTCCTGCGTCCCACCGGTCCGGGGCGCTTCGCCTTCCGCCACCCGCTCCTGCGCGAGGCCCTGGAGGCCCTGCTGCCTCCCGCGCCCCGCCGCGCGCTGCACGCCGCCGCGCTCAAGGCCAGCGTGGGGGATGACGTGGCCGAACGCCGCCGCCGGGCCCACCACGCGGCCGTCTGCGGCGCCCACCTGGAGGCCTCGCGCGACTACCTGTCGCTGGCGGAGGAGGCCCGCACCGGCCACCTCTCCGTGGAAGCGGAGCAGCACTACACACGCGCGCTCGCGCTCCTCCCGGAGTCCGACGACGCGAGAAGGGCCCAGGCGCTCGCGGGACGGGGCAAGGTCCGCCACCGCCTCCAGCGCTTCCGTGAAAGCCTCGCGGACCTGTCCACCGCGCGCGCCCTGGCCCGCACCCGAGGCGACGCCGCGCTCGAAGTGGACCTGCTCCTGGAGGAAGCCACCGCGCGCGACTGGATGGAGGACTCGGAGGGCTCCGCCGCCTGCACGCGCGAAGCGCTCGACGCCATCGAGCCCCTGGACGCGCCGCGCCTGTCCCTTCGCTGTGGCCTCGCACGCGGCCGCCTGCACGTGCGTCAGGGCGAATGGGCCGCCGCGACCCGCGTGCTCACCTCCACCGCCGAAGGCGCCGAGCGCGCCCGGGACCACGAGACGCTGGTCGTGTCGCTGGCCCTGCTGGGCGCCGCGCTCACCTTCCTGGACCGCGCGCCGGAAGCGGCCGAACGCTTCGACGAGGCCCTGGAGCGCTGCGAGTCCGCGGGCGACGGACTGCACAAGGCCGCCGTGCTGAGCAACCGCGTCCTCCTGTGGCTCCGCCAGGGTGACGTGCACCGCATGGAAGCGGACCTGCGCCGGGCCATGGCCCTGGGCCGGGAGCTGGCCCACGCGCAGATGGAGCGCTGGTCCACCTTCAACCTGGCGGAGGTCCTCTACATGCAAGGCCGCCTGGACGAAGCGCTCCCCCTCGCGCAGCGCGCGTATGAATTGGGCGTGCGCTTCTTCCGTGAACACCCCGTGCCCGTGGACGCGCTGCTCATCGCTCGCATCCAGGCCGCCGCGGGAGACGAGGCAGCGGCGGCCCGCCAGCTCGCCTGGATTGCCGAGCGCTGTCCGCCGGAATCCCTGCCGCCCACCGCCATCATGCGGCGGCTCGTGGAGCTCCAGGTCCATCAGCAGGCCGCCGGCGCCTTCCTCGCGACGGACTGGGCCGCGCTCCACACCGAAGCGGACGCGCTGGCCTCACCGGATGAGAAAGCGGAGATCCTCCTGCAGGCCACCGACATCGCGCGCCGCACGGGCGCCATGGACGAGGCCCGCGCGTGGCTCGAGCGTGCCGGACCCGCCGTGGCGGAAGCCCCCCTGTGGTCTACGCGTTTCCACGCATTGCGTGCCGCGCTCGCACCCTCAGCGCTGTAACGGGAATCGTTACACGGTGCCGCTCACGTAACCTTTCGCGCTACAGGGAGACAAGAAGGCCGCGCCTGGGGTTTCCTTCCCCTCCCATTTCCAAATCCTACCCAAGGAGTGTTCGCGCGATGGCCTCCTCCGTCCTCCGAGTCCCCTGGTGTTTCCTGTTGCTGGCCCTGACCGGCTGCGAGCCCTCGCTCCCGGAAGACACCACCGCCAGCGCCGATGCCGACGTGACGCTCGGCACGAGCAAGGCGGACATCCGCATCGCCAACTCGCTCACGACGCGGGAGCTGGTGCTCAACGCCATCGCCGCGAACCACGACGCCAACGCGGCCCTGTCCACCAACACGCTGGAGTCCCTCTTCGACCCCGACGAGATGATCCCCGGCGCGGACAGCGCGCTCGTCAACCACCAGCTCCGCGACCCGTACGCGCAGCGCTTCATGGCGTACCTGGTGAGCTGTGCGTTGGGCGAGGGCGAGACGCTCGAATACCTCAACCCCTTCAAACCCGCTGGCGCCCAGCGCAGTGAATGGGCCGGCTCCGCGGGCCTCTGTCCGTGGTGGCGCACGCAGGCGCCGGGCGACGCGTGCCTCCGGCGCGTGACGGCGTGTCTCCTGTCGCGCAACAACGGCATGGGCTACCGCGTGGAGCTGTCCATGCGCGGGGAAATCCATGAGCCCGTCCTCTCCATGGCGGAGCCCTTCGCGCTGGACGCGTGGACGGAGCCGCTGGCGCACGTGCCGTCCACGACCGCGTCGGTGAGCAGCGCCGTGCCGTGCGACGAGCAGACGGTGGGCGCGGAGCGGAACTGTGGCTGGAAGATGCACTCGGTGGGGTGGTGTCCGGCGGGCCAGACCATCTCCGTGGGCGCGGGAGGCCCGGCGGTCTGCCCGTCGGGGACGCCGCTGGGCTCCAGCTCCGGAGCGCGCATGGTGCTGCGCGTGTGCAATGGCATCGCCGGCTGCGACAAGACGGACGCGCGGCACGTGGAGTCCAGCCAGGGGTGTGTGCCGGAGTCCACGGACCCCTCGCCCTCCATCGATACGGACCCCTCCGTGAAGTTCACCTGCCCCGTGTCGGGTGGGTACTTCACGGTGATGACCGCGCCCTGGGACAGCGGCGCGGAGGGCACGGCGACCGTGGGCGTCTCGGCCGGAGTGCAGGCGCCGCTCTCCGAGCGCGCCGTGTACCGGGTCCGCGAGGGCGCCTTCTACGGCAACCTCTTCGGCAGGGACGCGCTGCGCGACGACATCAACGTGACGGTGACGTTGGTGGCGGGGCAGAAGGACCGCTACACCGTCAACCGTCCGAAGGGCCGCCAGTCGAAGCCCGTCTTCAAGGACCTCTACTCCTGCTACGACCCGGGTTGGGTGTACGGCCGGGCCTACGCGACCTACCGAGTCTGCGCGCTGCCGGGCACGCAGGAGGACTGCGCGGCCACCGTGACGGGCCCGTGCTGGAGCACCGCCCCGAACGTCCCCTACCAGTGCAAGACGCAGGACGGCCCGCTGCTGTCGGGCGACGGCGACTTCGAGTCCTGCATGGACACGTCCAACCAGCTCTGGGAGGAGCCCGTCACCGTCTTCCTCAACGGCGCGTGCGACCTGGTGGATGAAGAGCACCGCGAGCTGTGCAAGCGCTGGACGGAGCCCCCGCCGCCCCAGGAGAGCTCACGGGGCAAGCGCTAGCCCATGGCGGGCAATGGCGAGGAGGCCCTCTACGGCGAGGAGCTGCGGCCCGGCGCGCTCGTGGGCGAGTGGGTCGTGGACCGCGTCCAGGTCCACGGCCCCGTGTCCGCGCTGTACCGGGCGCGGCACGCGCAATCCGGAGTGCCCGCGGCGCTGAAGGTGCTGCACCCGCAGGTGGCCGCGGCGGCGGTGGCGCTGCGGCGCTTCCGGCGTGAAGCGGCCACGCTGCAGCGGCTGCACCACCCGCACATCGTCACGGTGCTGGGGTACGGCGAGCTGTCGGACGGCCGGCCCTTCATCGCCATGGAGTGGCTGGAGGGGCAGGACCTGGCGGCGGAGCTGGCCACGCGAGGGCCCCTGTCCCCGCGCGAGGTGCTGGAGGTGATGGAGCAGGTGGGCGCGGCGCTGCGCGTGGCGCACGCGGCGGGCGTGGTGCACCGCGACCTGAAGGTGCAGAACGTGGTGCGGCTCGCGCCGGGGCGCGGAGGCCCCGCCGTGAAGCTGGTGGACTTCGGCGTGGCGAAGGGGCTGGTGCCGGGCGCTCCGGGCAGCTCGTCGCTCACGCACACCGGCGTGGTGCTGGGCACGCCGCTGTCCATGGCGCCGGAGCAGATCCGCGGCGAGGTGCCGGACGCGCGCACGGACCTGTACGCCGCGGGCGTGCTGCTCTTCCAACTGCTCACGGGCATGCCGCCCTTCCAGGGCACCACGCGCCATGAGGTGGAGCAGCAGCACCTGCACGCGCCGCCGCCCCGTCCCGGAGAGCACGCGCCGGTGTCCGCCGCGCTGGACGCGGTGGTGCTGCGGTGTCTGCGCAAGGCGCGCGAGGAGCGCCACCCGGACGTGGACGCGCTGCTGGAGGACCTGCGGGGCGCGGTGCTGGGAGGCGCGGCGCCGGTGGAGGTGCCACGCGCGGTGGGGCTGTACGTGGAGGCCCGGCTGACGGGCGAGCCGAACCCCGCCGCCATGGAGGACCTGGACGCGGGCCTGGAGCGCGCGAGCACCCTGGCGCGCGAAGCCGGGCTGGACGTGAGGGTGATGGGCGGCGCGTGCCTGCTTGCCGTTGCCAGCCTCCCGGACGACGTGCGCCGTGAACGTGAGCTGCGCGCGCGGGTGCTGGACGTGGGGCTCGCGCTGACGGGCAAGGACACCTCCACCGCGAGCCTGCTCGTCACCGTGCACGTGGACCGGATGACATCGCGGGAAGACGCTCACGGCTGGACGGAGACCACGGCCTCCGCGTGGGACGCGACGGGCGGGGAAGGGGGCCTGCTCCACCTGCCCGGCTGGGTGCGGGATGACGGAGAAGCGGCCACGCCCATCGTCACCGGCCCGGCGCTGCGGGGACTGGAGGCGGACTTCGTCGCCAGCCCCGTGCCGGAGGCCGCCGAGCGCTGGCGGCTCTCCTCCCGGCGCTGAAGCCGCCTACGGCTTGATGCCGTGCCTGCGCAGCAGCCGGTAGAAGTGCACGCGGTCCATGCCGGCGGTGACGGCGGCCTGGGCCACCTTGCCCTGGTGCTTCTCCAGGAGCGCCCGCAGGTATCTCCGCTCGAAGTCGTCCACCACGCGCCGGCGCTGCTCCGCGTATGGCCGCGACAGGTCCAGCTCCAGCGGGCTGCCCTCCGGGCGCGAGTCCTCCTCCGCCAGGGGCAGCGCGTCCTCGAACACCAGGCAGCGCTCCAGGTGGTTGCGCAGTTCGCGCACGTTGCCCGGCCACGCCGCGTGCCTCAGCCGCGACATGAACTCCGGCGTGCGCAGCGCGCCCGTGCGCTCCGGGTCCGCGCCCAGCGACGCCAGGATGCCCGACACCAGCATGGACAGGTCCTCCGGCCGCTGGCGCAGGGACGGCATGGCGATGCGCAGCACCGCGAGCCGGAAGAACAGGTCGGAGCGGAAGCGGCCCGCGTTCACCTCCGCGCGCAGGTCGCGGTGCGTGGCCGCGATGAGCCGCACGTCCACCGGCTGGTACGTGTTGCTGCCCACCCGGCGAATCTCCCGGTTCTCCAGCACACGCAAGAGCTTGGGCTGCAACTCCGGGGGCAATTCGCCAATCTCGTCCAGGAAGACGGTGCCGCCGTCGGCCTCCTCGAAGACGCCCGCTCGCCGGCTCACCGCGCCGGTGAAGGAGCCCTTCTCGTGGCCGAACAGCTCGCTCTCCAGGATGTGCGCGGGGATGGCGCCGCAGTCCACCACCAGGAACGCCGCGTCCTTGCGCCGGCTGGCCTGGTGGATGGCGAGCGCCGCCTGGCTCTTGCCCGTGCCCGTCTCTCCCTCCAGCAGCACCGTGACGTCGCGCGCGGAGGCCCGCTCCATCATCGCGAAGCAGCCGCGCATGGCCACGGACGTGCCCACCAGCGTGCCGAAGCGCGTCAGCTCCGACAGGGGCAGCCGGTTGCTCTCCGCGCTGAAGTCGAACCGCAGCACCACTCGGCCCAGCCGCAGCAGGCTGCCGCTGCGCAGGATGCCCTCCACCACCTGCACGCCGTCCACGATGACGCCGTTGAGGCTGTCCAGGTCCTTCACCTGCGGGCCCTTGGGCCCGATTCGCACCTCGCAGTGGAAGCGCGACACGGTGGAGTCCTCCACCGCGAAGTCGTTGAGCGGATGCGAGCCCACCGAGCAGGTGTCCGCCGTGGACTCCCACACCGTGCCCGCGCCCGGGCCCTCCACCACGGACAGGCGGAAGCGGCGCACCGTGGGCAGGTCCCCCGGACGGCGGGCCTGCTCATACGGCAGCGTCACGTGGAGCGCGGCCTCCTGCCCCTCCTCGTCCAGGTGGGCGCCCTTGTCCTTCGACTCCCCGGGGGTCCCGTCGACGCGGGTTCGATCCGACACAGACATGCACCTGAAACTACCACGTCCGGGCCACACGGGGCGGGGACGCCGGGTGTCCGGCAGGACACAGACGCGGTGCGCGCACGCACAGCGTCAGCTCAGCGTCACGTCCAGGAACATCATCAGCACGAAGCCCACCATCAGCCCGGCGGTGGCCTCCTTCGCGTACTCCTGGCGGTGGCTCTCGGGGATCATCTCGTCGCTGACGACGTACAGCATGGAGCCGCCCGCGAACGCGAGCGCCCACGGCAGCACGCCTGACGCGAACGACGTGGCGAAGAAGCCCACCAGCGCGGCCAAGCCCTCCACCAGCCCCGTGTAGAGCGCCACCAGCACCGCCTGCTTGCGGCTGTACGCCACGCCCATCAGCGCCAGCGCGACGACGAAACCCTCCGGGATGTCCTGCAGCCCGATACCCACGAGGATGGGCACGGCGATGGTCATGGAGCGGCTGCCCACGCCGGTGCCCACCGCCAGGCCCTCCGGGAAGTTGTGCAGCGCGATGGCCAGCACGAACAGCCAGATGCGCTTCAGGTTCGCCGCCTGTGCGTTTCCCTCCTGGCCCTTGATGAAGTGCTCGTGAGGGATGAAGCGGTTGCACAGGTGCAGGAACAGGCCACCCACCAGCATGCTGCCGCCCACCACCAGCGCGGGGACGAAGCGCGACGTGGTGCGCTCCTCCGCCAGGTGGATGGCGGGGACGACGAGCGAGAAGGCCGTGGCCGCGAGCATCACGCCCGCGCTGAAGCCCATCAGCACGTCCTTGGTGCGCTGGGAGATGCCGCCCATGGCCAGGGCGGGCACGGCGCCCAGGCTGGTGGAGAGCACGGTGACGGCGCTGCCAACGAGCGCCAGGGCGAGGGTGGACGAGCCGAAACCACTGTCGGACATGGCCCCCTCAACCTGTCGCACTCCCCTCCGCCCGGCCACCTTTTCGGCGGGGCCGGGCGCGAAGGATGCCCGCCATGGAACTGCGGTGTCCGGGAGGATGCACTCAGGGCGACAGGCGCTGCTTCTCTCGCAGGATGAGGTGCCACTCCTGGAGGTTCTTCTGGAGCGCGGACAGCCACGCGTCGATCTCCGGGTCCAGACGCTTGTCCACGCCGCGCAGGGATTCCAGGAGCGGCCGGGCGCCGGACTGGCCCAGCCGCGCGAGCCCCTCCAGCGCGGACTTGCGCACCGCGAGGTCGCTGTCGCTCCGGTACAGAGACGTGAGCGAGCGGCGCGCACCCGCGGACTCGGAGCCCGGCACACTGCCCAGCGCCTTCGCCGCCGCCGCGCGCAGGCCCGCGTCCTCCGAACGCAATTGCTGGGTGAGCTTGCGAACCACCTCCGGGCTCGCGGCCTCCATGGAGACCTCGCCCAGCAGGCGTTTGGCCAGCGCCGGGTCGTCCGTGGCCGTGGCGACCTTCACCGCCGCTTCGGCCAGCTCCGGGTTGTGGCCGAAGTAGATGCCCGCGCTCTCCGTCACCAGGTTCTCCACCACCGCCTGGCGCACCTCCGGCGCGCTGTCACGCACGAGCTGCTCGTAGGTGACGACGTCGCCGTTCTTCGCCATGAACTCCACCGACGGCGAGCCCTGGAGCGCGCGCACCGCCGCGGCGCGCAGGCCGGGGTCCGCGTCCTGGCTCGCGCGGGAGAGCAGCGGCTGGAGCAGCTCCGGCTTCTGCGCGTTGCTCGCCTTGGTGGCCAGCGCCGCGCCCACGGCCTCCAGCACGGCGGGGTCTCGCTCCTGGCTCACCGCCCGGCCCAGGGCCTCTGGCGGCATGGCGATGGCGGCCTCCTTCAGGCGCAGCCGCGCGTACTTGCGGTACGCGGGCGAGCCCGTCTTCATGGCCACGCGCACCTCGTCCAGCATGCCCTCCACCGTGCAGGCCGTCCGGGTGGGGACGGCAACGGGCGCCCCCTGCGCCAGGGCCAGGCCGGGCAGCAGCGACAGCCAGAGCACCCGGGCCTTCATCGTTCGCGAGCCCATCAGTGCGGCGCTCCTTCCTCGACCACGCAGGCGTGGTGTTCCTTCTTGCCCTGCCAGATGCGCGCGAAGTCCGTCGTGCCGGTGGCGTACAGCGCCTTGAAGTCCAGATAGTCCTGCCGTAGGCGCGGGTCCTTGCGCGCGAACTCCTCCACCAGGGGCAGGGCATCCGCGCCGGCCGCGCGCACCGCGAAGCGCAGGAAGGCCCAGCGCACGCACAGGTCATGTTCACCGTCGAAGGCGGCGCGGTACGCGGCCAGGGCCTTCTGGGGGTCTTCAGTGACGGCGAGCCGGAAGGCGGCCATCTCGCGCACGTCGCGCTCCTTGTCGGTGCGCATCACCTTCGCCAGCGCGTCGATGGAATCCGAGTCGAGCAGCGGGTCGGAGTACGACGGCATCTCCAGCGCGAGCAGCCGCACCGCCGAGTCATCCGACGTGGTGCCGATGTCCAGCAGGTCCTTCCAGTACGGCGCATACGTGCCGGTGCGCTCGTAGTCCTCCTTCATCACCCGGCCCAGCGTGCGCGTGGCCATCCACGCGGCGGAGTCGGCGGAGTCATCCATCGCGATGGCCTTGAGCCGGCCGCGCGTCTCCGGCGTGAAGCGGTGCTGCGTCTCCAGCGCGTCCAACGCGGAGGCCCGGTCCGTCGTGGCCACCGACTTGTCCTCGGCCACCGACACCAGCTTCTCCGTGACGCGCGGGTGGCGCACGGCGGGCGAGGCCTTGAGGGCCTCCAGGTAGATTGCCGGCTCTGGCGGCGCGGAGTTCATCGCCCACGCCACCAGTTGCAGCGCTCGGTCCGGGTCGTTGCCCACGAGCTCCGTCAGGCGCTCCTGGAGATAGGCCACCAGCGCTGTGTCGCGCGCCTGGATGGCGGCGGCCACGGCGGCGTGCAGCGACTCCATCGTCGCGGACCTGTCCAACGCGGCGAGCCCGTCCCAGCACCCGGGCATCGGAATCTCCTCGCGCGGGCCCGTGCGCGCGGAGGGCGGAGGCTCCGCGTTGGTGGCATTCCCGGCGGCGGCCGTGGCCATGGCAGGAGTCACCGCGACGTGCGGCGGAGGACCGGCGTCATCGCTCCCGGCCGAATCTCGCCACCACACGACGCCCAGGGCGACGAGGAGGACGAGGCCGGCGAGCGCGACCTTGAAGAGGGGACGGGAGGTCATGTCGAAGGGGGCTCACGCGGAGGAGGAAGGACGGGCGCACGCGCGCCGGACATCGGAGATGTGAAGCCGGGCAGGGGACGTACGGCCCCCGCCCGAGGACACCTGCACGCTTTGGCTACAGCGTGGGAACGCCCAGCCGGTTGGTGCAGTTGGCGTTGGTGCCGCACGTGGTGCCGACGCTGGTGTACCAGGCCGACTTGCGCGTGCCGTACTGCCGGTTGTCCGCGTGCACGTGCGGGCCAGTGGCGCTGCCCGTGCCGCCCACGAGCCCCAGCGCGCAGCGGTCGCACGTCTTCGTGCCGGAGCTGACGTTGGCGTAGAAGTGCAGCTGGCGGAAGTCCCAGCCGTTCGCGCCGGACACCACGTAGTAGTTGCCCGCGCCGCCGTTACACGTGGATCCGTAGCAGGCCGCCGCGCAGCCGCCGTAGTAGTAATAGTAGTAGTTGCCCACCAGCATGCCGCGGTGGTTCCACTCGCCGCAGGATCCGTTGCCGATATCCAGCGCCGTGTGGCTGCTCCCGGTGCAGTTGTAATAGGTGGTCGAGTTCACGTAGGCCGCCGGGTCGCAGATGGGGCCGTTCGCCGTGGCCGCCACCCCCGGACTGGCCCACGCCGCGGCGGCCAACGCCACCCCGGCGGACAGCAACGTCTTCAGCTTCATGCGGTGCTCCCTCCCGTCATCCACCCCCCCGTTTCCCCTCGAATGGGGCGGGGGTGGTGAAGCCGTAATACATGAAAAACTGGAAACCGTCTCGCGAATCGGGAATTGAGAAACACAACGATTCCAAGGGCTTCCGTGCCGCGCCGTGTCGTTTCCCGGTGTGCGACGCAACTGGCGGCAAACGTTCACGACAATCTGGAATGTCGGCGTTCTGCCGACCCTGGCGCACCGCTGCCGGGACCCTCAGGCCAGGTGTCTCCGTCACCTGGGAGAAGCGACATGACCACGATTGGCAAGCCCGGCTCGCGCACGACGTCCCCTGTCAGCACCCCGCAGCCGAAGACGCCCGCCGCGCCCGGGAAGCCGAACGCGGTGAAGGCCGCTGTCACGCAGCGGATGTCGGACGGCTTCGACTCGGGTCCCCGCGCGGGTTCGCGTCCCCAGCTGACGGAGGTCCGCACCACCGAGACGGCGCTGAAGAAGGACAAGGACGGCGGTGGCTTCCTGGGCGGAATCGGGTCGGGCATCGGCTCGGCCATCGACAAGATCGCCAAGGGCGTGGCGAAGGCGCTCGCGCCGCAGGTGAGCACGAACGCGGACGGCCGCACGGTGGTGGACCTGGGCGCGGGCAACAACACCGCGACGGTGTCGCAGAACAAGGACGGTGGGCTGACCATCAAGTCCGGCAGCGACACGGTGACGCTCACCGCGGAGCAGGCCAAGGGCGCCATCATCAACGGCGGCGCGGGCAACGACTCCATCACCGTGGACAAGAGCGTCACGCAGGACATCACCCTGGATGGCGGTGAGGGCGATGACAAGCTCACGGGCGGCGCGGGCAACGACACGCTCATCGGCGGCGCGGGCAACGACACCGTCATTGGCGGCGAGGGCAAGGACACCCTGAAGGGCCAGGACGGCGACGACTACCTGGAGGGCGGCGCGGGCGATGACCGCATCATGGGTGGCGAGGGCCGCGACGTGATGTACGGCCTGGACGGCAACGACTCCATGTCCGGCGGCAAGGGCCGGGACTACATCGACGCGGGCGCGGGCGATGACCGGGCCTACGGCGGCGAGGGCGACGACCAGGTCATCGGCGGGCGCGGCAACGACACGCTGTCGGGTGGCGCGGGCAACGACGCGGTGGCGGGCGGCGCGGGCAAGGACACCGTCCGTGGCGGCACGGGCACGGACAAGCTCTACGTGGAGGAGGGCGAGACCACCGCCGACGCGGCCGAGGGCGAGCGTGAAATCGTCGACATGACGGACGCGGACCAGCGGGGCTCCTCCGTCTCCGTGACGGGCAGCGCGGAGTTCCAGGCGCGCGTGCAGTCGGACCTGGACGCGATGCGCTCGCTGCCTTCGGGCCAGGACCTGCTGCGCACGCTGGACGACAGCGGCAAGAAGACGGTCATCCGCGAGACGTCCAGCGGCAACAGCGCGGGCGGCACGAACTTCAACGACGGCTTCATGAACGCGGACGGCACGCCGGGCAAGGGCACGGACTCGCAGGTGAACTACAACACCACGCGCATCTCGTTGGGCAGCGAGGAGTGGATGAACCGCCCGCCGGTGGTGGGTCTGTTCCACGAGCTGGTGCACGCCTCGGACATGAACAACGGCACGCTGGCGCTGGGCTCCAAGGATGGCACGCGCAACCTGGAGACCTCCGCGGTGGGCCTGCCCATCGACCTGGACCAGAACCCGGCGACGCCGGACGTGGTCCAGGGCGGACGTCCCGGAGAGAACGTCCTGCGTGACGACCTGAACCTGCCCACCCGCCCGCGCTACTAGGATTCGGGGGATGAAGACCTTCCGCCGCGCTGGTGCCATCATGGCGCTGGCAATCATCGTGGGCTGTGCGCGGGCGCCGGAGCGGCCCGCGCCCCCAGCGGAGCCAGGAGGACAGCGCGTGGCCCAGGCGGACGTGGAGCTGAAGGTGGAGTCGGTGACGCACGAGGCGGACACGCTCGCCGTCACCTACGCGGTGCACAACCGGACGCAGAAGGCCGTGCTGCTCACGGACGGCCTGTGGGACGTGGGCTTCAGCGGCCACCTCACGCTGGCACCCGAGCGGGCCTACGTGGACCTGTCCGGCGGCAAGGTGGTGCTGTCGCGGATGTTGGTGCCGGTGCCGGAGAACCTGGAGGTGGAGGCGCCGGAGGTGCCCGCGGTCAGCCGCGTGGAGCCGGGCGCCACGGCGAACCGCCGCGCGGTGGTGCCGCTTCCCCTGCGCACCGCGCTGCCGTACCCCACGGGCCCGGAGGAGACGCGCGAGCTGTCCACCGTGCGCGAGGTGTCCCTGCGCGTGGGCTACCTGCCGGACGCGGACGCCATCACGCTCAGCCAGGGGAAGGACGCGCAGGGCACGCCCATCCAGACGCCCCGGTACGGGCCGGTGGTGATGGCACAGCGGGTGTTGGACAGCGGACCCCTGCCGGTGACGGACGCGAAGTAGGGAGCCCGGGCCCTGGCGGTGGAGGACGATCGCGATGACGGCTCCGGGCCCGTCATCGTCACCGAGGACGAGCAAGGGCGCCGCTCGCTGCGCTTCGGCGACGGGGGCGCGCGCCAGAGCGTGGTGTGGCCCGGCGAGCCGCTGCGGCTGGAGCTGCCGTACACCCGCATGGCGATGGTGTCGCTGGCGTTCGTGCCCCGGCCGGAGAACATCCTCGCCATCGGGTTGGGGGGTGGCGCCATCCCCATGTTCCTGCGCGCGGTGCTGCCGGACACGCACATCGACGTGGTGGAGCTGGACGCGGCGGTGGTGGACGCCGCGAAGGAGTACTGCGGCTTCCAGGAGGACGCGCTCCTGCGCGCGCACGTGGCGGACGGGCGGGCCTTCATCGAAGCGGACGGGCCGCCCTACGACCTCATCCTCCTGGATGCATACGGAGCGGATCAGATTCCCGGGCACCTGGCCACGCGCGAGTTCCTGGGCGCGGTGCGCGCGCGGCTGACGCGAGGCGGGGCGGTGGTGAGCAACGTCTGGGAGTCCGCGGCGAACCCGCACTACGACGCGATGGTGCGCACCTACCAGGTGAGCTTCCACGGCCTGTCCGTCTTCGAGGTGCCCACCACGACCAACCGCATCCTGGTGGGGCTGGAAGGCCCGCTGCGGCTGACGCGCGAGGCGCTGGTGGAGCGGGCCCGCCGGGTGGAGCGGGAGCGCAAGCTGCCTTTCCGGTTGAGCACCCTGGTGGCGCAGCGCTACCGGCCCCTGACGCGGCGGCTGGGGCGGGGCCGGGTGTTGACGGACGCGGAACTGGGGCCCGGCGGCCTCATCCCGGAGGAGTGAGGCCGCTCTGCTGGCCAGTGAGCACAGCCCCGCCCGGCCGCGGCTGAATCAGGGGGTGGCGCTGCTAATCTTGAAGGCTCGGTACGTCAGCATCCTTTCGGGAGACGCGATGAACGGCGCGAACGACGGACGACCCGGCCAGCCCTCTGCTTCCTCCGAGGACGAGGCGACGCTGGCGGATGGCGAGTCCGATGCCGCGGGCCTGGAGGCCCGTCCGAAGTCGAAGCCCATCTACGTGTTGGAGGGCAACACGCTGAGGACGCGGCTGACGCGCGAGCTGGGCATCCACTATCCCTTCGTCGGAGCAGGCATGGCGTTCGTGTCCCTGCCTCCGCTGGTGGTGGCGGTTTCGGAAGCGGGCGGCCTGGGAATGTTGGGCACGGCGCCAGAGCCGCCGGGCGTGCTGGAGGCGCGGCTGAAGGCCATCCAGGCGGGCACGCAACGCCCCTACGGCGTGGACTTCATCGTGGACAAGGAGCCACACGGCTTCACGACGCGGGACCACGTGGACACATGCATCGCGGCGAAGGTGCCGGTGGTGGTGTTCCACTGGGCGTTGCCGCCGCGCGAGTGGATTCAAGCGCTGCAGGCCGCGGGGACGCGGGTCTGGGTGCAGGCAGGCACGGTGGAGCTGGCGAGGCAGTCGCTGGACGCCGGGGTGGAGGGGCTCATCGCCCAGGGGCGGCAGGCGGGCGGGCGCAACCTGGGCTGCACGCCGACGTTGGTCTTGCTGAAGGAATTCCGGAAGCTGACGGACGCGGTGCCGGTGCTCGCGGCGGGAGGCATCGCGGATGGGTTCAGTGCGGCGCGCGCGCTGCATCACGGCGCGGACGGCGTCTGGGTGGGCACGAGGCTGGTGGCGTCGGTGGAGGCGTACGCGCACCCGCTCTACAAAGAGCGGCTGGTGGACGGGGACGCGGGCGACACGGCGATGACGACGCTGTTCGGGCCGGAGTGGCCGGGCAAGCGCATGCGGGTGATCCGCAACCGCGTGGTGCGCGAGTGGGCGGGGCGCGAGTCGAGCGTGCCGGCGACGGCGGAGTCGGGCGCCATCGGGACGACGCGGCTGTTCCCGGGCGTGCTGGACGTGCAGTACGTGATGCCGAGGTTCAGCTCCTTCCTGCCCACGCCGGACACGCAGGGAGACCTGGAGGAGATGAGCCTCCCGGCGGGAGGCGCGAGCATGGCGCGCATCGACACCGTGCAGCCCGCGGGGCAGATCGTCGTGGAGATGATGGAGCGGGCCCGGCGGTTGTTGGAGTCGCCGGAGGGGCTGGATGAGGCGGACGAGGACGACCGGGGTTAGCGCGCCGGGAAGCGCTGTTCGAGGCGGTCTTCCCAGTCGTCCAGCGCGGAATTGGCCCCCGCGTAGTCCTTTGCGGAGCGCGCGTAGCTCGCGGACTGCGCGATCGCTTGCAGTGACTCCTTCAGCGCCTTTGCTTCTGGTGCGCCCGCGCTTCTGCGAAACAACTCCGTCCGGAGCCGCTGGATGCGCTGAAAGAGCTCCTTCTTTGCCTGTGAGGGCTTCGGAGACCTGGCGTCCACGCCCGCGTCGGTCCCAGGGGTGCCCGCGTCAGCCCCCTGGATGACTTCATGAGTCTCATGTGGGCCCGCGTCAGTCCCATGGGGGCTCGCCTCAGTCCCATGGGGGTTCGTATCGGCTGGGGTTTCGGTAGGAGGAGAAGGCACTGAGCGGAGCCGGACGATGCCAGCGCCTACGCTCAGCAGCACCAACGCGCCAAGCAGTGCCCATCCAATGCCCGGCGGTTGGCGAATGGCCTTGAGCGCTTCCTGCGTGCTGGGCGTATTGCTGTCACCCGCAGGGAGCGGGATCTCGGTCTTCGTGAGGGATGGCGCGCGAGGAGGCGAGCGCAGTGGGATGCGCTTCAATTGCTCACGCACGGCTTCGGCGGAAGGCGGCCGTGACGCGGGGTTCTTCGCAAGCAGATGGAGCACCAGGGCGTCCACTTCCTGCGGCAGTCCCGGGAGGCGCGACGAAGGCAGCGGCGGCGCCTGCTCCAGGTGCGCGAACATCACCTGGACGGACTCGCCCTGGAAGGGGCGCACGCCAGTGAGCAACTGGAACATCAGCACGCCCACCGCGTAGAGATCGGTCGCCGGCCCGACGGTGTCGCCGCGGATCTGCTCGGGCGCCATGAACTCCGGCGTGCCGATGACCATGTCGTCCGCCGTCAGCGGCTTGTCGCGCGACTCCATCAACTTCGCGATGCCGAAGTCGACCAGCTTCACGGCGGCCGGAGTCGATGGCGCTTCCACGATGAAGACGTTGGGTGGCTTCAGGTCGCGGTGCACCACGCCGGCACGGTGCGCGGCGCTCAGCGCGGAGAGCATCTGGTCCATGACCCAGACGACGGACTCCAGGTCCATGGGGCGCTTCGCGCGGACGAAATCAGAGAGCGCCCGTCCCTGGAGCAACTCCATGATGACGTAGGGGCGCTCATCCGGGAGGGTGCCAAAGCCGAAGATGTCGATGATGCCCGGATGCCGGACGGCATTGACCGCACGGGCCTCCACCAGCAGGCGCTGCACCTGCTGCTGCGACACCATCTCGATGCGCATGACCTTGATGGCGACCTGCTTGCCAATCAGCGGGTGCACGGCGCGGTACACCACGCCCATGCCGCCCGCGCCGATGCGCTCCTGGACGACGAACTCCCCCAACTGCGAACCCAACAAAGGATCCGGAGGCGTGCTGACCCGCGATGGGGGGCGCATGACCTGTGTGGCATCGCTTCGAGAGGAGCGGGGGCTTTTCATGGGGGCGCTGGCGCGCGAACCATAGGCATGCGCTCCCAATGCATTCAAACATCCGCGGGTCAGCGGATCACGATGTGGAGGATCTCCTGGGACAGGGAGACCCACAGGGTCGTGCCTGACATCGCTTTGGTGAAGAAATGATCAGAGGGGGTAGCGTGTCTTCAGCTGCTCGAACCACTTGTCCATTTCTTGGTGGAGCGCCATGCGCTCAGTGTCGGTCAGCTCCTGAGCGGCACGCTCATGGAAGTGCAGGAGCCGCCATTCCAGATCCAAAGAGCTACGAGCGCCCGCTGTCCGTCGTAGGAACTCACGGGTGAGCTGCTGCACGCGGCTCGCAAGCTGCACCTCTTGGGGCGTCGTTCTTCGCAGTTCGGGCAGGGAGCCGAGGGGATGCGGTCGCGACGGCGGCTCCGAAGGAGGCGCAGGGACAGGTTGTGGCTTTTGCTGCCCGACCAGGGCCGGTGCGGCGGCGACCGGCGCTTCGGCGGGCAATCCCCGCCATTGATCGAAGCGCCTTTCCCATTCGTAGGCACCCGTGCTGACGTCGGTCCGTTCGGTGGCGGTGCTGGCCTTGGCGGCCTGACGCATAATCCACATCAGATCGTCGAGAAGCTCCTTGGGAGGATTTCCTTTGGGGCTCGGGGCATGGATCTTGTTGAACAGTTTGGTCAGCCGGGCTGCCAGGGCCTTCTGGGTAGCATTGTCCCTGGGCAGCTCGGGCATCGCGTCACGGGGCGCGACAGGGGCTGGCGTCGGTGGTGCCGTCTGGGTCGAACCGGTTGTCCCCATGAAGGCATTGCCTTCCGACTCTGTGACATCGGTCACAGTGGCCTTGCCCTGGGCCGCTAGGGGCGGCGCTGGAGTCACAGCGGGGATGGGCTCCGGCAATGGCGATGAGGGGACCTTGGTCTTGTAAGTGATTCTTCCCGTGCGAGAGGGCTGGGAAGGTGCCCCTTCCTCGTCGGACTCGGGCTGCGCATCTTCAGCCTCCCCAGCAGGAGCTTCCGCCTTCTTGGAAGGCGCGGACCTGGTGGTGGCCACGGCCTGGGGAGTTTCCGGAGTGGTCTGCTCGACTCGAACTTCGTTCGTGGGCTCTGCTTTGGGCGTGGGCTCGAGTTCAGGCTTGGGCGCTATCTGCGTGGGGACCGCTTCCGTCGGAGCAGCCGGGCGGCTCAGCCACCACGCTCCAGCCCCCAGGCCCACGAGCAACGCCGCGCCTCCCAGCATCCAGCCCCGGTGCGTCGGACGCCGGAGGGGCTGGAGCGTCCCCGTCCCCGAGTCTTCATCATCCGCGACCACGACAGGCGCACGGGTGGGGGCACGGGCCGCGGCGGGCTTGGGCTCAGGGGCCGGGCGCTGCGTGGACGCCTTGGGCTTCAGGCCTGGGGGCCTCGCGAAGGGCTGGGTGCGCGACTCCGCGGGCACCCGCTGAAGCTGCTGCTGCACGGCCTCGGCGGAGGGTGGGCGCAGGGCGGGGTCCTTCGCCAGCAACTGGAGCACCAGCGTGTCGAGCTCTGGAGGAATGCCCTCCGCGCGCGAGGAGGGCAGCGGCGGGATCCGATCGACATGGGCGAACAGCACCTGGACGGGATCGCCCTGGAAGGGCCGCGCGCCCGTAAGCATCTGGAACGCCATGATGCCCAGCGCGTAGAGGTCCGTGGCAGGGCCCACCGTGCCGCCGCGGATCTGCTCGGGCGCCATGAACTCGGGCGTGCCCAGCACGGAGCCATCGAGGGTCGTCGGGCTCTCCCTGTTCTCCAGCAGCTTGGCGATGCCGAAGTCGACCAGCTTGATCGTGGGCGCGGCGTTCGGCGGCTCCACCATGAACACGTTCGCTGGCTTCAGGTCCCGGTGTACGACCCCCGCCCGGTGTGCCGCCCCCAGCGCTGAGAGGATCTGATCCAACATCCAGAGGACGGTGGGCACGTCCAACCGCTTCTGGTCGGACAGCAGCTCGGAGAGCGGCCGGCCCTCCAGCAGCTCCATCACGACGTAGGGGCGCCCATCCGGAAGCTTGCCGAAGCCGAAGATGTCGATGATGCCCGGGTGCCGGATGGCATTCACCGCACGGGCTTCCACGAGCAGCCGCTCATGCACCCGGGGGGAGACGAGCTCCGCGCGCAACACCTTGATGGCGGCCTGCTTCCCGATGAGGGAATGGGTGGCCCGGTAGACGACCCCCATTCCTCCGGCGCCGATCCGCTCCTCGACGGTGAAGTCACCAATCTGTGACGAGAGCAGCGGATCCACGAGAGGCGTGGTGTCCGCCGACGCGGTCTTCCGCAGGGTGAGCGTCGCCCCGTCGGGAATGGAAGGACGGTGGGTTTTCATGAGGGGAGTTCGCGCGGACCATAGCCGCCCATTTCCCCTGATTCCAAACAACCCACCAGCATGGGGCGGCGGGTCGTGAATGACTGCCGGGATGTAAAATCATACCCGCCAGCGATTGGCTCCCGCTCACTTCGGGAAGCGCGACGTCAACCGTTCCTGCCACGCGTCTAGCGCTTGGTACACCTCCGTGCGCTCGACGGCGGTCGTGGCGTTCGCCGCGGACCGGTAGATCTCCACCAACTGCTTCGTAAGGTCTGGAGCGACGTCCTGGCCCTTCGTGCGTTTGCGCAGCTCCGCGACCAGCCTGTCCAACCGCTGGGCCAATCGCTGCTCATACCCACTGGTCCGGGGCAGGGTGGGCAGCGCGGGCAGCACGAGCGGCGGGACCTTGGGCATCTCCGGGACGACGACCACGGGCGGCGCGTCATGCAAGGCGATGCGCTGCGCCAGCTCCTTCTCGATGCCATCCAGCGCCATGTGGATCCGCGCGCGCTCGGCCTCCGTCGTCGCGTCCGCGGCGGCCCGGTACTGGTGGATCAACTTGCCGCGCAACGCTCCTTCCTCGTCCACGTCCTTCGCTCGCGCCCGCTGTTGCTTGAACAACCCGGACAGCCGCCGCGCCAGCTTCTTCTCCGACGCCGTCGTGAGCGGCAGCGGAGGCAGTCCTGTCTTCACCTCCGTTTCCGTCTCCGGCGCCTCTTCCTCGAGTGCCTCGGGCTCAGGCTCGGCTGTCACGACCGGATCCGGAGCGGGTGGCACCACCGGATCCGGCGCCTTCACCACGGGCGGGACCGGCATGGGCAGACGCTGCTCCAGCTTGGGAGGTGTCTCCGCGGGCCGCGTCATCCACCAAAGCCCCGCGCCCAGCAGCGCCACCCCCGCGACCGCCGCCGCCGCGAGCGGTGCCACCTTCCAGCGATCCGCGAGCCCCGGCGGCCGGGGCGCCGCCGGAGACGTGGGCTCCTCCCGCTTCGGCTCCACCGCCACGGAAGGTCCCAGCGCATCCGGAGGCCGCTCCAGGGACAGCGCCTTCAACCTCTGCCGCACCTCCTCCGCGGATGCAGGCCGCTTCGCCGGAGCCTTCTCCAACAACTGGAGCACCAGCGCGTCGAGCTCTGGCGGAATGCCCTCCACCTTCGACGAGGGCGGCGGCGGTGCCTGTTCGACGTGCGCGAACAACACCTGCACGTTGTCTCCCTGGAACGGACGCGCGCCGGTGAGCATCTGGAACGCCATCACGCCCAGCGCATACAGGTCCGTGGCAGGGCCCACCGCGCCGCCGCGGACCTGCTCCGGCGCCATGAAGTCCGGCGTCCCCAGCACGGATCCGTCCGCGTGCGTCAGTCCCTCTTGCGACTGCAGCACCTTGGCGATGCCGAAGTCGACCAGCTTGAGCATGGGCGCCGCGTCCGGCCGCTCCGCCATGAACACGTTCGCCGGCTTCAGGTCCCGGTGCACCACGCCCGCCCGGTGCGCCGCCCCCAGCGGCGAGAGGATCTGATCCAACATCCAGACCGCTGTCCCCACGTCCAGCCGCCCCCGCGAGCGCAACACCTCCGCGAGCGACTGGCCCTGGAGCAGCTCCATCACCACGTATGGCCGACCATCCGGCAACGACCCGAAGTTGAAGATGTCCAGGATGCCCGGATGACGGATGGCGTTGACCGACCGTGCTTCCACCAGCAACCGCTGCGCCTGCTCCGGCGACATCAACTCCGCGCGCAACACCTTGATGGCGGCCTGCTTGCCAATGATGGGGTGCTCCGCCCGGTACACCACCCCCATCCCACCCGCGCCAATGCGCTCCTGGATGATGAACTCACCCAGCTGCGCCCCCAGCAGCGGATCCGCCTTTGGCGCCGTGGGTGCCATCGCCACCGGCACCTCCCGCTCCGTCAGCGCCCGGTGTGCCCCCGTCTCCGGAATTCTTCGCGTCTTCATGGAAAAGCTCGTTTTGCGGTGACAGTACCGTGAGCCCGGGACGCCGTCGCGTGCCCTGAGGACTTGCCGGTTGTTCGCTCGTTCGACAGGCGACGCGGAGGTCCCCTTACTTCCAGTGAGCCGGTCCTTTTCCTCCCTGTTACCTCCGGAGGAATCCCTCATGGCGACGCCCGCCAAGGCCCGTCATGTGGATGTTGAGGGCTCGGGACTTCCGTGGATCCCCTGGACGTAATGCTCAGCGCGGGAAGCGCGCCGTCAGCCGCTCCTGCCACGCATCCAAGGCCTGATGCACGGTCATGCGCTCGGTGGCGGTCGTGGCGTTCGCCGCGGCCTTGTAGATGTCCACCAGCTGCTTCGTGAGCTCCGGCGCGACGTCCTGGTTCTGCGTGCGCTTGCGCAGCTCCGCCACCAGCTTGTCCATGCGCTGGGCCAGCCGCTGCTCGGAGGCATTGCCCTGGGGCAGGGTGGGGAGCTTGGGAATCACGAGCGCCGGAACCTTGGGCGGCTCAGGGGGAGCGACGACGGCGGCGGGCACCGGGGGCGCGTCGTGCAGCGCGATGCGCTGGGTCAGCTCCTTCTCGGTGTCATCCAGCGCGACATGGATGCGTGCACGCTCGGCGTCCGTCGTCGCTTCCGCGGCGGCCCGGTACTGCTGGATCAGCTTGCCGCGCAGTGCTCCCTCCGCATCCACGTCCTTCGCCCGCGCCAGCAGCAGCTTGAACAGACCTGCCAGCCGCTGCTCCATCTTCTTCTCGGAGGCAGTCCCCGCCGGCAACGGTGGCAACTTCGTGGACTTCGCCAGGGTCGCTGTCGCGGTCTCCGCCTCCGCGGACGCTTCTTCCTCGATGACCTCGGGCGGCTCCTCGACAGGGGCCTGCGTCGCAGTGACCGGCGGCGGTTCCACCGGAAGCGTGGGCCTCGTGTCCACCATCACCGGCTCGGAAGGTCGCGGCGGCGCAATCACTTGCGTCTGCTCCGCCTTCCGCGCCTGCATCCCCAACCCGTAACCCACTCCCAGCAGCGCCACCCCGGCAACCGCCGCCACCGCGATGGACACCCCGTTCCGGCGAGGCGGAGCCACGTTGGCCGTGGGCACCTCCGGAACAGCCCGTGACTCGACACTCGACGGCGGTGCAGCCTCCGGCTCCACGTTCACGGATGGCACGGGCGGTCGCGCCAGCCCGCGGAGCTTCAGCCTCACGGCGGTCGCGGTCGCGGGCCTCTTCGCTGGCGCCTTCTCCATCAACTGGAACACCAGCTCATCGAGCTCCGGCGGAATCCCCTCCACCCGCGACGACACCCGGGGAGGGACCTGCTCCACGTGCGCGAACATCACCTGCACGTTGTCACCCTGGAACGGCCGGGTGCCCGTGAGCATGTGGAACGCCATCACTCCCAGCGCGTACAGGTCCGCGGCCGGGCCCACCTCGCCGCCGCGGATCTGCTCCGGGGCCATGAAGTCCGGCGTCCCCAGCGTGGAACGGTCTGCCCGAGCAAGCGCGTCGTGCTCCTGCATCACCTTGGCGATGCCGAAATCCACCAGCTTGATCAGCGGCGCCGCGTCCGGCTGCTCCATCAGGAACACGTTCGCGGGCTTCAGGTCCCGGTGCACCACCCCCGCCCGGTGCGCGGCCGCCAGCGCGGCCAGGACCTGCTCCAACACCCAGGCCGTGGTCCCCACGTCCATCCGGCCCCGCTCGCGCATCCGGTCCGCGAGCGACTGGCCCTGGAGCAGCTCCATCACCACGTACGGCCGGCAGTCCGGCAGCGTCCCGAAGTTGAAGATGTCCAGCACGCCCGGATGCCGGATGGCGTTCACCGCCCGCGCCTCCACCAGCAGCCGCTGCTCCTGCTCCGGGGACACCAGCTCCGCGCGCATCACCTTGATGGCCGCGTGCTTGCCAATCAGCGGGTGCTCCGCCCGGTAGACGACCCCCATCCCTCCCGCGCCCACGCGCTCCCGGATGATGAACTCGCCAATCGTCGACCCCACCAGCGGATCCACCGACGGCGCTGGCGCCGCCGGGACCTCCTCGTCCGTCACCACCTCCGGTGACCCCGCTTCTGGCAATCGTCGGCGTTCATGGGAGAGCCCGTCTGGGGCCATGGTATCGGGCCATCGCCATGACGTCGCGCGTCCAAGCGAGCCATCTGCCCGCTCGCCCGCCGACCTATCCTCGCTGATCAGAGAATCCAGTTCTCCAGAGCGAAAAATGCTGATCCGTGGAGGGGGCCCGGCCTCAAGGAAACGGGGGTGACCCGTTGTAGAATCAGGTCCGTCCTCACCTGGACGTTCCCGGGTCGCGCTTCCGGATCCCTGCTCCCCAGGGACCGCACCCGAGGGGGAACATGGCACCGGCATACGACGCCCTGGTCATCGGCACCGGGTTTGGCGGGGCGGTGGCGGCCTGTCGGCTCGCGCAGGCGGGTTTGTCCGTGCGCGTGCTCGAGCGCGGCCTGCGCTACCCGAAGGGCAGCTTCCCTCGCGACTTCGAGGACCCTCGCAACGGCTGGCTGTGGCAGCACCGGCAGGGGCTCTTCGACATCAAGCTCCTCAAGGGGATGAGCGTGGTGCAGGCCGCGGGGTACGGCGGCGGCTCGCTCATCTACGCCAACGTGCACCTGCGCCCGCCGCCGGACGTGTTCGCGTCCGGGTGGCCGGAGGGCTTCAGCCGGGAGTCGTTGGATCCGTACTACGACCTGGTCGCGCACATGATGGACGTGCAGCCCATCACCGCCTCCGCGCGCGGCCTGCCGCCCAAGACGAAGCGGATGCAGGAGGTGGCGAAGAAGCTGGGCCGCGAGGCGCAGTTCTTCTACCCGAACCTCGCCGTGCGCTTCGCCCCCGCGGGCGAGCCCCTGCCCAACAAGTTCGGCGTGCTCCAGGAGGGCTGCAACTACTGCGGCGAGTGCGACATCGGCTGCAACCGCCGCGCGAAGAACACCCTGGACCTGAACTACCTGGCCGTCGCCGAACAGCGGGGCGCGGAGGTCACCACGCAGGCGGAGGTCACCCGCATCGAGCCCCTGTCGCCGGGCTATCGCGTCACCTTCACCGACCACGCGAGCGCCGGCATGCAGCGCACCGTGGACGCCCGCCGCGTCTTCCTGTGCGCGGGCGCGGTGAACTCCACGGAGCTGCTGCTGCGCAACCGCGACGTGCTCGGCACGCTGCCGGACCTGAGCGCTCGGCTGGGCACGCGCTATTCCGCCAACGGGGACTTCCTCGCCTTCGCCTTCGACACGAAGGAGCCGTGGGATCCGGCGGTGGGCCCCACCATCACCACCGGCATGGTGGTGGATGAAGGCCAGGGCAAGGACAAGACCTGGTTCCTCTTCCAGGAGGGCGGGCACCCGGTGCAGGCCGCGGGGCTGATGGTGGCCATGGACCCCGACCGCGCCATGTCGCTCCCGGCGGACCTGCTCCAGCGCGAGCTGGTGAAGGTGCTGCGCACGCGCTCCAAGGAGATGGCCGCCATCGAGAACGAGCGCGGCCGCTTCCAGGCCGTGTTCCTGGCCATGGGCCGGGACAAGTCCAACGGCCGGCTGACGCTGTCCCCCATCACCCGCGAGCTCCAGGTGCAGTGGGACGTGCCCGCGAACCTGCCGCTGTACCGCACGCAGGAGCAGCTCTGCGAGGACGTGGCCCGCGCGCTGGGCACGCGCGCCGCCTACAACCCGCTGTGGGAGCGGCTGCACCTGCCGGTGTCCGTGCACAACCTGGGTGGCTGCGCGATGGCGGAGGAGCCCGCGTACGGCGTCCTCAAGCCCGACGGCCAGGTGCACGGCTATCCCGGCCTGTACGTCATGGACGGCGCGGCGCTGCCGGTGGGCGTCGGCGTCAACCCGTCCTCGACCATCGCCGCGGTGGCGGAGCTCAACGTGGAGCGGGCCATCCGCGAGGCGAAGGACGCGCCGGGCTGGGTGGCGCCGGAGCGCGCGCCCATGAAGGCCGCGCCCGCGTACCCGCCTCGCGTCAGCCTGCGGATGATGCCGGAGGTGGAGGCGGTGGCCCCGCCGGTGGTGCCGGGAACGGATCCGCTGGGCGACGTGGTGATTCCTGTCGGCGGCACGGTGGTGTCCCCCACGCCGGTGGTGGGCCTGCGCTTCACGGAGCGGATGAAGGGCTTCCTCCAGCCGAACCACCCGTCGCCGGAGGACTTCGCCGGGGCGGCGCGCGCGGGCCAGCGCGCGGGGCAGACGGCGGAGTTCGTCGTCACCATCACGCTGCCCAACCTGGACCGCTTCCTCGCGGAGGAGTCCCACGGCGGCATCGTGCAGGGCACGCTGCACGTGCGCGGCTTCACGCCGCCCGGGGGCGCGCCGGTGGAGAACGGCGTCTTCAACCTCTTCGTGGGCACGGAGCGCTTCTACGAGCGGCGCATGCTGTACCTGATGCCCTTCACCGGCGTGGACGGCCAGCCGTATCTCCTGGATGGCTACAAGGAGGTCAACGACGACGCGGGCTTCGACGTGTGGAGCGACACGTCCACGCTCTACACCGTGCTGCGCAAGGGGCACGAGCGCACCGGCCCCATCGTCGCCACCGGCATCATCCGCCTGCACCTGCCGGACTTCCTCCAGCAGCTCACCACGTTCTCCGTGCTGGGCACGTCCTCGCCGCTGAAGCAGGCGGACGCGATGCGGCGCTTCGGCGGGATGTTCATGGGCACGCTCTGGGACGTCTTCGCCCGCGCGAAGTTCGACTAGGGGGGAACACATCGTGGGCATGGCGAAGAAGTACGACGTGGTGGTGGTGGGCTCCGGGTTCGGTGGTTCCATCACCGCGCTCCGGCTGGCGCAGGCGGGCAAATCCGTGGCGGTGCTGGAGCGGGGCCGCCGGTACAACCCGGGCCAGTTCCCCCGGGACGTCACGCGCGCGGACGAGCTGCTCTGGCGCCATCCCATCCGCCCGGAGGCGCGCGGGCTCTACGACGTGCGCTTCCTGTCCGGCATCGGCACGGTGACGGCGAGCGGCGTGGGCGGCGGGTCGCTCGTCTACGCCAACGTCCACGTGCGGCCGGACCCCGTCGTCTTCGACCATCCGCGCTGGCCCCGGGGCTTCAGCCGCGAGGCGTTGGATCCGTATTACGACAAGGTGGCGAGCGAGCTGGACGTAAGCCCGTTCCCCGCGTCCATCCCGCTGAAGAAGCGCGACCTGTTCCAGCAGGCCGCGCGGCGCATGGGCCGCCAGACGTTCGACCCGGACGAAGCCGTGTCCTGGACGGAGCCCTCCGCTCCGGGCCGCAAGGCGTGCCAGCGCTGCGCGGAGTGCGAGTTCGGCTGCCAGTACGGCGCGAAGAACACCCTGGACCTCACCTACCTGGCGCGAGCGGAGAAGCTGGGCGCCACGGTGTGGCCGGGCCTGTCCGTGTCCCACGTGCAGCGCGTGGCGGGCGGCTACCGGGTGCACTTCAAGGACCTGGCCACTGGAGAGAAGACGTCCGTGGAGGGCAGCCGCGTGGTGCTGTCCGCCGGGGCGCTGGGCACGGTGGAGATCTTGCTGCGCAGCCGCGACCGGACCCGCACGCTGCCGCTGGTGAGTGATTGGCTGGGCAGGGGCTACTCCGGCAACGGCGACTTCCTGGGCTCGATGCACGGCAGCCGCGAGGAGATCCTCCCGTGGGAGGGGCCGGACGTGGCCACGGTGATGCGCTTCTTCGACGCCGCGCCGCGCTTCACCATGGTGACGGCCACGTTCAACCGGCCGGCGACGGCGGTGCTCGCGGGGATGGGGCAGCCGCAGCTGGGGCTGCTGGGCGGCGTGGGGGCCCCGCTGTGGCCCAAGCTGTGGCCGCTGCTGCACGGCGCGTTCGCCAAGGGGCTGTTCAACAAGCCGCTGGGCACCGGCGTGGATCCGGCGCGCACGAGCAACCTGTTCGCCATTGGCCAGGACAATGCCAATGGGCACATGGTGCTCAAGGGCGACCGGCTGGACATCGAGTGGGACTACGCGAACGAGAACGTGGCGCTGGTGAACCGCATGACTTCCGCGATGCAGGAGCTGGCGTCGCAGTACGGCGGGACGTTCGCGCCGCTCGTCACGTGGGAGCTGTTCCGCCGGCCGTTCACGGTGCACTCGCTGGGCGGGGCGCACCTGGCGGAGTCGCCGGCCCGAGGCGTCGTGTCGACGGAGGGCGAAGTGTTCAACTACCCCGGACTGTACGTGGCGGACGGCTCCGTCATCCCCACGTCCATCGGTTTCCATCCGGTGATGACCATCAGCGCGGTGGCCGAGCGCATCGCGGAGGCGGTGGCCCATGGCTTTTGATTATCGAAGCAGCGCGGCGGTGTTCCGGACGCGGTCCCAGGATGTGACGCTCCAGGGCCTGCCCATGGCGGAGCGGTACGACTTCCTCGCGGGCGACGGCGTGCCCCTCAAGCTCACCCGCTACGTGGGGGGCACGAAGGGGCCGGTGCTGCTGGTGCACGGCGCGGGCGTGTGGAGCGGCATGTTCATGCTGCCCACGCTGAAGGAGAACTTCGTCCAGTACCTGGTGCGCCACGGCTACGACACGTGGCTCCTGGACTGGCGCGCCAGCGTGCAGCTGCCCCTGCGCCAGTTCACGCTGGACGACGCGGCGGACCACGACATGCCGGCGGCGGTGCGGCGCATCCGCGAAATCACCGGCGCGGAGTCGCTGCAGGCGGTGGTGCACTGCGCGGGGTCCGCGGCGTTCTTCATGTCCATGGCCGCGGGCCACCTGCCGGACGTGCGCACCGTGGTGGCGTCGCAGGTGGCGCTGCACCACCACACGCCGGCCTCCACGCGCTTCAAGGCGCTCCTGCGGGTGCCGGAGCTGCTGGACGCGGGGCTGGATTCGCTCACGCCGGATGACGCGTCCCGCACGCCACTGTTCCAGGCGGCCTTCACGAAGGTGTCCAGCTTCCTGCGGATGGAGTGTGACAGTCCGGTGTGCCACCGGCTGTCGTTCATGTACGGCCGGCTGTACCGGCACGCGCGCCTCAACCCGGAGACACACGCGCGGCTGGAGGAGCAGTTCGGCAGGTGCAACCTGCTGACGTTCCGGCACCTGGGGCAGATGTCGCGCGGCGGTCACGCGGTGAAGTTCGACTACGGCCGCGCGGAGAACCTGCGGCGCTACGGGCAGGCCCGGCCGCCGGACTACCTGGATCCGGAGCCCTTCCAGCGGCCCATCACGTTCGTCTCCAGCGAGCAGAATCGCACGTACCTGCCGTCGTCCACGGAGCGCACCTTCCAGTGGCTGCGCGAGGCGAACGGCGCGCGCTGGTACCAGCGCCGCATGCTGCCGGGTTACGGACACCTGGACACCTTCATGGGCAGCACCGCCGCGGAGGACACGTATCCGGTGCTGCGCGAGGCGCTGGAGTTCCAGCCCCGCTGACAGGCCGCCACCGTCCAGGGGAGCAGGAGGCGGGGCGACCGGTCGCCGACGATGGCGGCCCCTTCGCGGGTGCTTACCGTTGGGCCGACGTTGGAAGTCTCTTCTCTCGCTCGGCTTTAGTGGAGGCCCGGATGAAAGCGGTCGTGCTCAAAGGCTATGGGGACGTGGATGTGCTCGCGGTGCAGGAGATGCCCGAGCCGAAGGTGGGGCCGGGCGAGGTGAAGGTCCGCGTCACCGCCGCGAGCATCAACCCGGTGGACTGGAAGATCCGCCGCGGGGACATGAAGGGGCGGATGGACCTGAAGTTCCCCACCATCCTCGGGCGCGACGTGGCCGGTGAGGTCGTGGAGGTCGGCACGGGCGTGGAGTCCTTCGAGCCGGGCGACCGCGTGATGGGCCTGGTGAACGCCGGCTACGCGGAGACGGTGGTCGCGCCCACGGAGGCCTGGGCGAAGGTGCCCGACACCCTGGACCTGCGGGACGCCGCCGCGCTGCCGCTGGTGGCGCTGACGGGCACGCAGCTCATCGAGGAGCACGTGCGGCCCTCGCAGGGGGAGACGGTGCTCGTCACGGGCGCGCTGGGCGCGGTGGGGCGCTCGGCCGTCTTCGCGGCGCGGGCGCGGGGCGCGCGCATCTGGGCGGGCGTGCGGAAGAAGCAGGTGGAGGAGGCCCGGAAGCTGGGCGTGGACGGCGTCGTCGCGCTGGATGATCCGAAGGACGTCGCGAAGCTGCCCACGCTGGACGCGGTGGCGGACACGGTGGGTGGTGAGGCCGTGGCGGCGGTGCTCGGCAAGGTGAAGCACGGCGGCACCGTGGGCACCGTGGTGGGGGAACCGAAGGGCGCGAAGGAGAAGGGCCTCGTCGTGCGCAGCTTCATGGCCCATCCGGATGCGCACCGGCTCGAGCAGATTGCCCAGAGCGCGGCGAAGGGCGAGCTGGTGATTCCCATCAGCCGGACGTTCAAGCTGGACGACGCGCGCGAGGCCCAGAAGGTCGCGGAGCAGGGCGGCGTGGGCAAGGTGCTGCTCGTCAACTGACGCGAGCGTTCAGAACGGGGCGGCGCGGGTGAAGGACACGCGCTGCCCCGTCGCCGGATGCACGAAGGACAGCGTTTCGGCGTGCAGGTGCAGGCGCAGGCCCGCGTGTCCGTACAGCGGGTCTCCCACGATGGGCGCGCCCAGGCCTTGCGGATGCGCTGCGTGGACGCGGAGTTGGTGCGTGCGGCCCGTGCGTGGATGGAAGGCCACGCGCGTGTGGCTCGCCGCGCGGTGGAGGACCTCCCAGTCGGTGACCGCGGGCTTGCCGTGGATGGGGTCGACCATTTGCCGGGGTCGGTCGTCCAGGTCCACGCGGAGGGGCAGGGTGATGGTGCCCGCGTCGCCGTGCACGGGACCGTCGATGAGCGCCACGTAGCGCTTGGCCACGTCGCGGTGGAGGAACTGGCGTTGAAGGGACGTGTGCGTGCGGCTGTCCAGCGCGGCGACGAGCAACCCGGACGTGTCCAGGTCCAACCGGTGCGCGAGCAGCGGTCCCGTGGCGTTGGGGTATCGCGCGCGCAGGCGGGTGAGCACCGAGTCCAGCAGTGAGGCATCCCGGCCCGGCACGGACAGCAGGCCACAGGGTTTGTCGATGACGACGAGCCACGCGTCCTCGAAGACGATGGACAGGTCCGGCGTGGGCGCGGGCGGCGGGACGAAGACGCGGGGCGCGGAGACCTCCAGGCCCTCCAGCATGAATGGGAGCAGGGGGCCGCACTTGTCTCGGCACGCTGGATAGAAGGCGCCCTGGATGCGGCCCCCGGACGCGGGCGGCGTGCCCCACCAGAACTCCGCGAGCGCCACCGGCTGGAGTCCGTGCGCGAAGGCATGGGCGAGCAGCTTCGCGCCCGCGCAGTCACCGGCACCGGACGGAGGCTCCGCGCCGCCGTAGAGCGAGCGCAGGGGGCGGGATTCGCCTCGGGCGTTGGTGATGGCGTAGGTGTCGTGGAACTGCTTCATGAAACCGCGAGAGACGATGCGGCGCAGGCGGTCCAGCGCGCGCACGCGACGTTCCGCTTTCGCTCGGGCAGGGGCGAGCAAGCGCCGGGCTTCTTCCTGGGCCGCGTCCCACCTGCGCTTCTCCGCCTTGTCACCCCTGCTCTCCTGGTCGAGCGCGTGCAGTGCCTGGGTGCGTTCGGTCTCCGTGATCGCGGACATGGCGAGAATGTCTGCTCGTCGCTCATGGCGCTGGCGGCGCCGGGCGTCGTGGCGCAGGCGCATGGCCTCGCGCTCCGTGGCCTCGCGCGACTGGCGGGCGTCATCGTCCTCGCGCAGGCGACGCAGCTCCTCGGAGGTGCTCCATGCTTCGGCGCGCGCGAGCAGGGCCTTCACCGTGGCGTCGGCCACTGGCTCCACGCGGGCGCGTGCTTCGCGGTCGAACACGGGGGGCACGAAGCCCGGTACGTCCCAGCGTCCCGCGAGCATCGCGGAGAAGGCTCGCAGTACGCCGAGCGTTCCATCCGGCTGCCGCACCACGAGCACGCCGAACATCTTCCCGCCGTCAGGCCCCTGAAGGATGGAACTCGGGAGCCCGGGCGCGATGAAACCCTCGCGGAGCGTGGCCTGCAGCGCCTCCGCGGCCCGGCGCGCGAGTGCGTGCGGACCCACGGCGTCGAAGGGGCTCGGGAACGCTCCTGGCACTTCATCCGCTCGGGGTGCCGGTTCGAGGAGGGTGAAAAGCGGGTCCACTGCGCCGGAGTAGCACGAAACTCGTACGCAGGCCCCACCGGTCCTGAGCGCCTGGCGGGCAGGCTGGCTGCCATTGCAAGTGCATGTCAGGATCGCGCTTCCATTCATGCCCATGCACCTTTCATCCGCGACGTATCTCCTCTGGTCCGCCGTGCTCCTGACGGTCCTCGCGACAGCTCCGGCGGCCGCCGAGGAGCCCCCGTCCTCCACGCCCCCCAGCAAGGGCAGCCAGGACGCATGTCCACCGGCGCTCCGCGTCGTGGTGGATCCCCAGGAATTGAAGAAGCAGGTGCGCGCTGCGAAGACGACCACCGGATTGCGCAAGCTCCTCCACCCGCTGGGCTTGGACTCCGCGTGGGAGCAGCACGAGTGCCTGAAGGAGGAGGGACAGGTGTCCGCGCAGCTCGACGTCTTCCGGGCACGCATCCTGTTGGCGGACGCGCAGGACTTCGTCCTCCAGGCACGGGGACAGGCGTGTGATGGGCTGAAGCTGTTGGATGGGGTGGTGCTTCATCCGCTCGGCGGCAAGAACACCTTCTGCGCCATCCCGATGGACTTCCTTCCGGGCGTGGTGGAGAGCCAGGCCTATCGCGCAGTGTTCTCCTTCGAGAACCTCACCGACCCGGTGCGGCAGGTCGTCCGGGTCGAGAAGTCCGACGCGGACTCGCGCAACGAATACCAGACGCTGTCGTACTGGGAGGCGCAGGAGGGCACGCTGCGCTCCATCTTCACCATCGAGTCAGGAAGCCACATGGGCTTCGTCCATGGCGCGACCGAGGTGAAGGTCACCCCGGTGGGAGACGCCTTCCCACGCTTCCTCCAGGTCAAGGAGTCCAGCCGGGACTGCGGCAGTTTCGTCGACATGCCCTCGGGTGAGAGCGTCTATGAGTCCAGTTGCAGGGACGCCGAGAACGAGGTGCGCATGTGCTACCGCGGCAAGTCACCCGGTGCCCCGGGGGTCTATGACAAGTGCTAGGGCGCTGGGCGCGCGGGTCGGCTGGCGCGGAAGAGGGCGGCAGCGCGGTCCATGCATCGCTGGACGTCATCCAGTTCCAGGTAGCCCGCGTCGTAAGGCCCGCCCGGCCAGACCTCTTCGTGGCGCCAGCCCTCTCCACGAGCCATCGCAGCCTCGTCGACGTCGAGCGGGTCGCAGCCTGGTTGCGCGATGTCCAGCTCCCACGAGTCCCAGCGCGCACGGAAGTAGAACGGAAGTCCATCCACCTCGCCGTCGCCCTGCATCGGGCAGGACCCGCCGAAGTCATCGCTCCATCCGTTTCCCTCGGGCTTCACGGTACGAGCTCCTGAATGCGTCACAGCCCATCCCGGATGGGCCATGTTCGAACGAACCCCGCGTGAAATGGAGGCGAAGTGATGGACATCCCTGTGCGGTTGCGTGAGTGGATCTCCGCAGGGCGACAAGTGGGGAAGAGTGGATACCGGGCTCGCGAGGGAGAATCGATCTGCCAAAGCATGGGGATTCAGCGCTCAGGGGATGTTTTTGTTGCCTATTACTTTGAGATTCCTGAGGCGCTGATGGCTGTTGAGGAGAATGCTCTTGAGTTGATGGAGAGATTCGAGACGTTGGAAGCCGCCCTCGCTTTTCTAGAGAAGGTTTCGGGTTTAGACGTGCTCGACATGACGCCTCAGAAGGGGCACAAGATTTTCCGAGTTCGATGAGTGGATCAGCTGATGTGAAAATGTCGGAAAGGGCTGTTGAGATTCTGCGAGACCTCCGTAGTCGAGGCCTGACAGTGGAACAGGCGTTGGATGAGATGCGGGGGATGAAGCTGGGGCTTATCAATGTCGTGATCGCTCTTCGTGCTGTGGGCTCGCACCGCCATCCTGAAGGCAGGGGAGGGCTGGAAGCTGGAGGTGGACGGCCAGCCCTACGTGGCGAAAGGCGTCACTTTCAATGGCACGGGAGGGCCCGCGAACTTCGACAAGGATTGCGAGCAACTCAAGGCCCTGGGCGTCAACACGCTGCGCACCTGGGGCACGGGTGATGAAACGCCCGCGCTGCTCGATGCCGCGCAGAAGCATGGCCTGCGAGTGCTCGTCGGACTGTGGCTGCGGCCCGGCCGTCCGGGCATGGAGAATGACGACGCCTTTGACTACGTGCGCGACGCCAAGGGCTGTGAGGCGCAGCTCCAGGCCACGGTCGCGCAGGTGCGCCGCTTCAAGGACCACCCGGCGGTGCTCGCTTGGGGCGTGGGCAACGAAGTCATCCTCAATTCGCCGAATGAGCCGTCCAAGGTCGCCTACGCGCGCTTCCTGGAGAAGGTCGTCCGCGCGGTGAAGAAGACGGACCCCGCGCACCCGGTGCTGTCCGTGGATGCTTGGACGCTGGGCATCCCGTTCTGGGAGAAGTACGTCCCCTCGCTGGATGCGTATGGCTTGAATGTCTACGGCCGGGGCATCCATGCGCTGGCGGACGCGGTGAAGCAGGCCGGTGGCCGCAAGCCCTGGTTCATCACGGAGTTCGGCGCCCAGGGCGAATGGGAGGCCCCCAAGGACGCTCGCGGCGTGCCCCAGGAGCCGGGTGACGGCGAGAAGTACGACGTCATCGTGGACGGCTGGCGCAACGCGCTGGCTCCGCACGTCCAGGCGGGCCGGTGTCTGGGATTGTTCGTCTTCAACTACAGCGCGGCGCTGGACCACACCGGGCTGTGGCTGGGGATGTTGTCCGGCACTTCCACGCGGCCGGCGTGGCACGCGGTGCGGGAGGCGTACACGGGTGTGAAGCCAGTGCCCGCTCTGCCCGTGCCGGTGCGCCTGGAGGTCCGGGGCTTGGAGAAGGACTGGGCGACCGTGGCCTTCGACGTCACGTCCGCCACGCCGCTGGAGGTCTCCTTCGCCTACAACTGCCGGGGCGCGCCGACGCGAGCGGAGCGCGACCGCGTGACGGTGCTGAAGTCCCGGAAGGGGACCACTCCCGGTACGTGGCGGGTGCGCCTGCCAGTCGTGACGGGCGCCATCAAGCTGTACGGCCTGGCGAAGGACGGCGCGGGGAACCTGGTCGCGGCCACGACGTCCGTACCGGCTCCAGCGACTCCCTGATGCCCTGCGCTACAGTGCGCCGCCATGTCCTGGCGTCTGCTGTTCCTCTTCCTGCTGTGCCTTTCAACGGGTTGTGGCCACTACGGTCTTCCCCCATCCACGGCGAGTCACGGTCATCTGTCGCTGGCCATGGATGCCTACCTGGACGACCCGAGTTCCTATGAGCGCCGCATCGCCCAGGGCACGAACTTCGGGTTTGTCACCACCGACGCGCTCGCTTCCTTGAGGGCCCCTTCCGTGGAGCTGGAGCCTGACCAGGCGCCCCGTGTCTTCGAAGAGGCCGTCCAGGTCCTGAAAGGAAATCCCTCCGACGAGGAACTCCGCCGCGCCTTCGGGGAGCTGCGAGCCGCCTGCGACGCTGACCATGAGCAGGCGTGCGTGTTCTTGAAGGAGCAGGTGCAGCCCGCGGTCATCCTCGAGGCAGCGGCGGTACGCCCCATGAAGAGGGAGCCGCGGTTCACCCATGCCGAGTACGCGCTGATCATCCTCGGCTGCCGGCTGGATGTGGATGGCCGCCTGCGCGACTGTCAGGTCATCGAGAATGGGCCGGAGCATGAAGCAGAGCACCTCATCGCGCAGCTCTCCATGGACCGGTACAAACCATGGATGCTGGCGGGACATCCGATGAGCCGCCCGTACACCGTCAACTTCCTTCCCGTTTACGGCAGCAACCGGAGTCCGGACCTGTCCACGGAGTTGAAGCTGGAGTGGGCCCGGAAGCGGGTGGGGTGGTCTCCCACGAGCACATCGGCCTGGACCAACCTGGCCGCGCAACTCGCCATCCATGCACCGGATCATCCGCATTATCCCCGGGTGCTGGCCCGGGCGTACGCGCTGGCGCCCGAATACTGGTGGATCGCCACGGAGATGGCCTGGCAGCGCGTCCAGGCGGGCCAGCACACCGACGCGCTGATGGCACTGCGCCCCGCCATCCGCCGCTCTTCGCTTTCGCTGGGCGAGCACCCCAACCCCTACGTGCTGGAGACCGCCGCCGCCGCGCACTTCGGGCTGAAACAGTGCACCGAAGCGCTGGCGCAGCAGCGCAAGGCCGTGGAGCTGGTGCCCGCGCAATGGCCCGCGCCGGAGCGGGAACGCTTCCAGCGCAAGCTCCAGGACTACCAGTCCTCCTGCGCTCCTTCCGCGCCAGCGGCTCACTGAGCTCGCGCGGTCAAGGCGCCTTGGGCCCGTCCTCCGGGAACTGCCGCCGCCACCCGGGCGCGAGGTTGGCATTGGCCTTCAGCGCGGCGTCCCGGTCCTCGCGGGCCTGGGGCGAAGCCGGGTCCTTCGTGCGCAGGATGGCCGCGCGCAGCAGCAGGGCTTCGGGCCAGTTCGGACGCTCCTTGAGCAACACGTCCGCCAGCGTGAGTCCCTTGACCAGGAGGGGCTCTGGGTCCTGCTTCGCGGCCTTTCGCACCACCGCCCACTCACGGAACAGGTGCCCCTCCTCCAGACGGATCTCCCGGTTCAAGGGCTCCACCTGGAGGGCCTCCTCGTAGGACTTCTCCGCGCTGAGGAACTCCTTCTCCGCCTTCTCCGGATCCGTGCGGGCCGAATGGCGGGCCCGCAGGCCGGACATCGCCCCGGTGGCGCGATGACGCAGGACGGGGTCCTGACCAATCCGGCCCATGATGTCGAGGCCCTCCCACGGCCGCTTGAGCACGGGCTCGGGATCCTGGCCCTGCTCCAGCAGTTGGTGCGCCAGGAGGTGGGAAACCTTCATGCGGCCTACGAACTGCTGATTCTTCTGGGTTCTGAAGAAGGGGCGCGCCTGGCTGTAGAACGCGTCCGCCCGCTCCGCCTCCTCGGTGGGATCCGCTCCCCGCCACCAGGCGTACTCCGCCCGCGCAGCATGGACCGCCGCCTGCCCGACCTTGCCCAGGTACTGGGAGGGCGCCCGCTTCGCCGCCTGGACCTGGGCCGCCTCCGCCTGATCAATCAGGGCGGTGGGGTCGCCTCCGTGCTCCCAGAGTTCCCTTGCGTGCTCCAGGAGGACGAGCCCCAGTTCGTGATGCAGGGTCGGATTGTGGGTATCGTTGATGAGGGCATTGCGAATGTTTTGCGCGGCCTGCTCGAACCTCCACGGGGCCGTCTCGCCTTGGGCCCGCTTCCGCAAGGCATGGGCCACGTCGTGGTGTGCCCACAGGAGCCACACCTCGGGTGCCTTCGTGCTGCCCCCTTTCAGAGCATTCGACACGGCCACTCCCGCTTGCTCCAGGTCCTCGTCGACATCCTTCGCCGTGGGATTGGAAGCCCGGGCCAGGAGGAGCTCTCCCAGCCGGACCCAATACGCGGGGACGCGCTCCTCGAGCGCGACCACGCTCCGGTAGGCTTCGATGGCCTGCTCCTGGTGCTGCCAGCCTTTGGATCCGGCCCTCCAACTCCCTGCCTGGAGGTCGGCCTCCGTCCAGAGATGGAGGAGCCGGGCGCGCAGGAGGTGATACGCGAGATCCCGTCCAGACGGAGGAACGGCGTCCAGCAGAGAGAGGGCCTCCTGGAGCTTGTAGAAGTCCACGGGGCTCTCCTGCAGGACCTTCTCGGTCTCCTGCACCATCACCCGGGTCCGCTCCATGCGGCCGCATGCGCTCGTCGGATCCAGCGCCAGGGTGTGTTGCGCGGCCTCGACGGCCCTGCTGCGCAGGGAAAGGAGGGCCCCATAGGAGTTCGGGCGCTCCGCGAGCATGGTGAGGAAGCGCGCCTTCTCGCAGGCGAACCCTGCATCGCCGGGATCCACCTGGGTGGCCGCGTCCATCGCCGCGAGCCCCGTCTGCGCCGGGCCTGGCTTGTCGTCGTCCTCGCTGGAGAGCATGAACACGGTCCCGTCGAAGTGGGTCCGCACGAGTTTCATCCCAGCGGCCTGGTAGCGCCCCATGGCGAGGTGGGCCGGGGCGAAGCTCTCCGCGGTGGCCCGGGCATCCGTGAACGCCTGGAACGCGGCTGTCATGTCCTCGCCCGTCTCCTTCCGCCGCTGCTGCCTCCAGTGCCAGGCCGCACGCAGCAGGAGCACGTCCGCGCGCATCAGCCGCGCTTCCACGAACCAGGGATGTTTCCTGCCCACGGCCTCCAGGAGCTCCAGCGCCGCGTCCAGCCGTTCCTCGTGCATCGCGACCAGCGCCGCGCCGTAGTCCGTTGACGGAAACTCCGCCCCCGCGGCCTGCCGCAGCAGCGTGAGCACCGGCTCCCGGTACCTGCTCTCCGCGTCCTCTTCGCGCGCCTTCCGCTCGTCCCCGTCGGGAGCGGCGATGGCTTCCATCCGCAGCACGCGGTAGCGCTCGCTCAGGATCTGCGCACGGACCCACGCCACGCGAGGATCGCGGAAGCCCGCGTTCCAGGCCGCATCCAGCTGCGCGAGCGCTTCCGTCTCGCGACCCAGGGCCCGTTCCCCACACGCGAGCGCGTAGTGTCCGGGCCCCTGGGCCTCTGCGCCGCCGAGCGCCATCTCCTTGGAGACGGTCTCCATCCAGCCGCGCAGCTCCGCCTGCTCCGCGCGCACGTCGTGCAGGCGGGCCATGCCCACCGAGCGGGCCCGGGCCTCGATGCGGTCCGCGGCGCTGGTGAAGTGCGCGGCCCAGACCGTGTCCCGCTGGGATTGCCTGTCCGCCGCGCATGACGTTGCCACAATGATTAGCAGGACCTGCAAGGCCCGCACGCCGCTCCGGGACCTTCCAGCGGTTGCGCTGCTCGGGACGTCATTCAATGGCGCGGCTCCTGGTGCGTTCCGTGACGGACACAGAACGTGTGCCATTCCAGGATACAAAGCCTTACGCCGTTATGGATATTTTGCTTGCCGCGCGGCGCTCAAGGCACCGGGAGCTTGTCCTCCGGGAACTGACGCCTCCACCCGGGGGCGAGGTTGGCATTGACCTTCAGCGCCGCGTCCCGGTCCGCGCGGGCCTGGGCCGAAGCCGGGTCCTTCGTGCGCAGGATTGCCGCGCGCAGCAAGAGGGCTTCGGGCCAGTTCGGACGCTCCTTGAGCAACGCGTCCGCCAGCGCAAGTCCCTTTGCCAGCAAGGGCTCCGCGTCCTGTCCGGCGGCCTTCCTCGCCATCGCCCGGTACCGGTTCACCTCACCCAGATCCAGACGGACCTCGTGACTCCGAGGCACGTTCTCCAGGGCCTTGGTGAGGGTGGCTTCCGCGCCGTCGAAGTGCAACTCCGCCTGCCGTGGATCCGTCCGGGACGTCCACCGGGCCAGCAAGAGGGCGTCCCCGCTCGCGAGTCGCAGGTATTGGACTCGCCGTATCAAGGCAAGACGGGCCATCAGGTCGATGGACTTCCCCCCGCGGTCGAAGGCGGGCTGCGGATCCCGCCCCTGCTCCAGCAGGAAGCGCGCCTGGATTTGAAGCACCCGCATGAGGCCCAGGACGGCCTCCGCGTTCGAGGGCCCCTCGGGCATGGCTTGGAGATAGAAGGCTTCGGCCCTGTCCACGTGGCTGGAAGGATCCTCTCCCCGCCGCCAGGCGTACTCCGCCCGGAGCGCATGGATGTCCGCCTGCGCCCGCTTCCCCGGGCCATGCCCGGAATCCAGCGTCGTGGCTTCCGCCTGCGCCGCCTCCGCCGCGTCGAGCAACCCGGTGGGATCGCCTCCGCTTGCCCATCGCTCCTTCGCCTGCTCCAGGAGGACCTGACCCAGACCGTGATGGAGTGACGCTTCACGCGGATACGCGGTGAGGCCATCACGAAGGCGGAACTCGGCGGTCTTCCACGTGAGACCGGTGGCCTCGCCCCGGGCCTGGTGGCGCAGGGCCTTCGCCATCTGGGCGTGGGCTCCCAGCAGCCACAGGCCGGGCGTCTTCGTGTGCAGGGAACCCGCCTTTTCCCAGGCCTCCTCCGCCAGATCCAGGCCCTCTGCCCGGTTCACCGTCAACGGGTCCAGGCTCCGGTCCACGAGGAGCTCCCCGAACCGGACCCAATACGCGGGGACGCGGTATTCGCGCGCGAGGATGACCTGCCAGACGTTGATCGCCTGGTCCCGGTGCGCGCCGTACCGGAATCCGACCCGAGGCCCTCCCCATTCGTTTTCGAGCGCCACCTCGTGCTCCAGGATCCGGGCGTGCAGGAGGTCGAACGCGAGGCCCCGCTCGGCTGGGGGAATGGCCTTCAACAGGTCCTACACCGAGGGCATCGATGAGCTGAAACGCTCCTGCCTCGCCTTCTCCGCTTGGGACACCTGGGTCCGGAGCCGTTCCTCATGGACGCAGCGGTTGGTCGGGTCCCGGGCCAGCATCACGTTGGCGATTTCGCTCGCGTGCTGGGCCAGGTGGCCGTTGAAGGCCTCCTGGCGCCGGGGATGCTCCACCAGGGCATTGAGCAATCGCAGCCGCAGACAGGGAGGGACGGGGGCGGAGGGATTGAGCCGGGACGCCGCGTCGAGCGCGCTGAAGGCGCGGCCCGCGGGACCCGAGCCCTCGGGGCCGTGAAAGGACATGACGCCGGGCACCGGTTCCTCTCGGTCGTAGGAGGGCATGGTGCCGGGCAGGTCGGTACGGAGGAGGGCGATGACGGCGGATTCGAACCGGACCTGAGCCAGGTGGGTCTGCATCCGGCTCTCCGCCGTGCTCCTGGCTGCGGCGAGGGACTTGCGGCCGTTCTCCAGTTGCGCCCGGGCCGCATCCTTGTGGCCTTCCTCCCACAGCTGTGCGGAGCGGAGCAGCAGCACGTCCGCGCGCAGCAGTGGCGCCTCGACGAACCAGGGATATTCGGTGGCCACGGACTCCAGCAGGTCCGCCGCGGCGTCCAGCCGGTCCTCGTGCAGGGCGACGAGCGCCGCGCCGTAGTCCGCCGACGGGGCCTCCTTCCCTCGGGCCTGACGAAGCATGTCGAGCACCGACCTGCGGTATATGAAATCCACGTCCTGTTCGCGCACCCTCCGCTGATCCAGATCCAGCACGGTCAACGCCTCGACGCGCTGCTCGCGGTAGCGCTGGCTGAGCACCAGGGCCCGGGTCCACGCCACGGAGGGCTCGTGGTAGCCCGCGCTCCATGCGGCCTCCACGTGCACGTAGGTCGCGTGCAGGTCGCCCAGGGCCAGCGCCGCTCGTGCGAGCGCGGCTTGTCCGGGGCCCCACGCCTTGGGACCCGCGAGCATCATCTCCATGGACAGCGTCTGCATCCAGTCGCGCAGCTCCGCGTGTTCCATGCGCACGTCGTGCGACCGGGCCAGGTCCACCGCGCGGGCCCGGGCCTCGATGCGCTCGGCTGCTTCACTGAAGTACGCGGCCAGGGACGTGTCCCTCTGGAAGGACGTGCCCGTCGCGCAGGCCGGGGCCGCGACGAGCCAGAGGACCTGCAAGGCCAGCACCGCGCTTCGGGGCCATCCAGGGGGCGCGGCGTTCGCGGCGTCTTTCAATCAGACAGCTCCAGGTGCGTTCCGGAAGGGAATCCCACTCCAGGATACGCAGCTTCGCGGCGCCACGGGTTGTTCCCCGGGGCCATTCCAGCCCGTGCCGACTCATGTCTAGAGTGCGGACCCATGCGTTGGAGCTGGCTGTTCCTGTCCCTGCTGCTTGGATTCACCGGATGTGCTCATTCAGGCATCCCGACCCTGCCCGCGAGTCATGGCCATCTGATGTCCGCGATGGAGTCCTTCCAGGTGAAGAAGGGCCTCCCGTCGACGGGGATGTGGGACGTCGCGATCGGGGCCGAGGTGTCGCCGAAGCCGCCGCGCAAGCTGGAGCCAGAGCAGGCACCTCTTGTCTTCGAGGAGGCGGTCAGGACGCTGCGTGGCACCCCCGGAGAGGACGCCATCCTCAGCGCGTTCCAGGACATCGCGGCCGCGTGTGTGGCGGGTCTCGCCGAAGCTTGCAGGCTCGAGTCCGAGGCGTTCAGCGGTCCGGCGGTGATCTCTCCGGCGGCCCTCACGTATCCCGAGCCGTTGCTCAGGCAGGGGGCGTTCGCATTCATGGTCTTCCACTGCCGCATCGGCGCGGATGGCCAGGTGCGTGACTGCAAGGTCGTGGAAGGGGCGCGGCTGCCCGGCGTCGAAGAGAACCTCGCGGCCTGTCAATTGGCTCGGTACCGTCCCGCGACCATCTCGGGGCACCCCGTGAGTGTCGACTACACCTTCCACGTGCGCTTCGTGCCGGAGGGGCGCACGTTGACCCGGCATCAAGAACAGGAATGGGCCCGGCTGCGGGTCCGCCAGAATCCCGAGAGCCGTTCGGCATGGCTCAACCTCGCCCGGGAGCTCGCGAAGAATGATCCAGGGGATCCGCTCTATCCCCAGGCCGTCGCCCGCGCATACTTCCTGGCGCCCAGGAGTGGGTGGGCCGCCAGCGAGACCGCGTGGCAGCTGGTGCAGTCAGGCCAGTATGCGCCGGCCCTCAGCGCGGTGCGCCCCTTCCTGCGACGCAGCCACAATCCCTATGTGCTGGAGACCGCCGCCGCAGCGCAGTTCGGGTTGAAGCAGTGCACCGCCGCCCTGGCCGAACAACAGAAGGCCGTGGAGCTGCTGCCCGCGGAGTGGCCCGCGCCGGAACGGGAGCGCTTCCAGCGCAAGCTCCAGGACTACCAGTCCGCCTGCGCCGCGCCCCCGGCCACTCCCTGAAGCCAGGCGCTCAGGGCTTGAGCGGCCCGTCCTCCGGGAACTGACGCCTCCAGCCGGGCGCGAGGTTGGCATTGGCCTTCAGCGCCGCATCGCGGTCCTCGCGGGCCTGGGGCGAAGCCGGGTCCTTCGTGCGCAGGATGGCCGCGCGCAGCAGCCGGGCTTCGGCCCAGTTCGGACGCTCCTTGAGCAGCGCGTCCGCCAGCGTGAGCCCCCGTGACAGCAGCGGCTCCGGGTCTTTCTTCGCGGCCTTCCGCGCCACGGCCCACTCACGCAGCAGCTGGCCCAATTCCAACCGGGCCTCCTGGTGCGTGGGCTCCAGGTTGAGGATTTCCGCGTAGTGCTTCTCCGCGCCGCTGAACCCCAGCTCCGCCTCTTCCGCGTTCGTGCGGGCCGAATAGCGGGCCAGCAGGCCATAGAGCGCGCCGTGGGCTCGGTGATGCACGACGCGATCCCGGTGGAACCCCTCCATCGTGTCGAGTTCATGCAGCGGGCTCAGGAGCATGGGCTCGGGATCGCGGCCCTGCTCCACCAGGGGGCGCGCCTGGAGCTGGGCGGAATAGTAGAGGCCCGCGAACCGCTCATCCTTCCGCGGTCTCGGGACTGAACGCGCCTGGCTGTAGAACGCGAACGCCCGGGCCGCCTCGTCGGTGGGATCCGCTCCCCGCCGCCAGGCGTACTCCGCCCGCGCCGCGTGGACCGCCGCCTGCCCGAGCCTTCCCATCGCCAGGAGAGGCGCCAGCGTCGTCGCCTGGGCCTGGGCCGCCTCCGCCTTGTCGAGCAGGGCGGATGGGTCGCCCCCGTGCTCCCAGGCCTCCTTCGCCTGCTCCATCAGGATGCGCCCCAGCGCGTGATGCAGGGACGGCTCGCGGGCCCCGGGGGTGATGGCGGCTTCGATGACGGTCGCGGCCTTCGCCAGGTTCGGCCCCGCGTCTTCCCCGCGGGCCCGCTGCCGCAGGGCTTGAGCCATGCGGATGCGCGCCTCCAGGAGCCACACCTCGGGCGCTTTCATGTGGAGCCGGACGGCCTTCTCCCAGGCCGCTTCCGCCTGGTCCAGGTCCGCGCTGGCGTCCTTCGCCGCGGGATCGGACCCCCGGGCCAGGAGGAGCTCCCCCAGCCGGACCTGGTCCGCCGGGATGCGCGCCTCGATCGCGAGCACGAGCCGGTAGGCCTCGATGGCCTGGTCCCGGCGCTGCCAGCCGAGTGAGCCAACCGCCGGCCTCCCCGTTTCGAAGATGCTGTCCGCCCACGCATGGAGGAGCCGGGCCCGCAGCCGGTGGAACGCGAGGTCCCGTGCGGACGGAGGCGTGGTGTCCAGCAGCTCCAGGGCCTCCCCGAGCTCGGGGCTCCCCACGGAGTTCTGCCTCGTGAACTCCTCCGTCTGCTGCACCAGCGCCCGGCTCCATTCCGCGCGGCCACATGCGCTCGCCGCATCCAGGGCCAGGGCGTGTTGCGCGGCCTTGATGGCATCCTCGCGCACGGCGTCGTTGTGGTGCTGTGCGCGGTCCAGGTGCTCCACCAGGACGTTGAGGAAGCGCGCCTTCTCGCAGGCGAACCCGGCGTTGCCGGGATCCACGCGGGCGGCCATGTCCAGCGCCTCGACGCCCCACTTCGCCGGGGTCGGATCCTCACCGGACAAGAGCAGCACGGCGCCGGAGAGGTCGGCTCGGGTGAGGTTCATCGCGGCGGTCTCGAAGCGCGCCTGCGCCAGGTGGGCCGGCGCGAAGCTCTCCGCCGTGGCCCGGGCCTCCGTGAGCGCCTGGCGTCCGGCCGTCAGGTCCTCGCGGGCATGGACCTTGTCGCCCCGGCCCCAGCGCTGAGCGGCGCGCAGCAGGAACACGTCCGCGCGCAGCAGCCGCGCCTCCACGAACCAGGGATGCTTCGTGCCCAGGGGCTCCAGGAGCGCGAGCGCCGCGTCCAGGCGGTCCTCGTGCAGCGCCACGAGCGCCGCGCCGTAATCCGAGGACGGCACCTGCGCCCCCGAGGCCTGCCGCAGCAGCGTGAGCACCGGCTCCCGGTACTGGCGCTCCGCGTCCTCATCGAGCACCTTCCGTTCGTCCGCGTCCGGCGTGGCCAGCGCCTCCAGCCGCAGCACGCGGTAGCGCTCGCTCAGGGCCTGCGCCCGGGCCCACGCCACACGAGGCTCGCGGAAGCCCGCGTTCCAGGCGGCTTCCAGGTGCGCGCGGGACTCCGCGTCCTGTCCCAGCGCGCGCGCCCCGCACGCGAGCGCGTAGTGTCCGGGCCCCTGCGCCTCGGGGCCGCCGAGCGTCAGCTCCTTCGACAGCGTCTCCATCCATCCGCGCAGTTCCATCTGTTCCGCGCGCACGTCATGCAGCCGGGCCATGCCCACCGCGCGGGCCCGCGCCTCGATGTGCACGGCCTGTTCAATGAAGTGCGAGGCCCAGGCGGCATCCCGCTGGGAGGTTTTGTTCGACGCGCAGGCCGATGCCGTGACGAGCAGCAGGACCTGCGAGGCCAACACCGCGCGCCTGGGCCATCCCGCGGTCGCGTCATTCAGGGAGTCTTTCAAGTCGACGGCTCCAGGTGCGTTCCGACATGTGTTCCATTCCAGGATACGCAGCCTCGTGCCGTCACGGGTCGCCCCCTGGTGCCTACTTCGTCCAACTGTCCCCGTGGCCCTTCGTGATGCCCAGGTCCTCCACCCAGTAGTCCGCCTTCGCGGAGGCGGGTGACAGGGCGAGACCGCTGCCCTCGACCTGGCCGTTCTTCACTCCGTCCACCTTCCAGTTCACGTCCTCCGGCCGGTACTGCGCATGGCGCCGCATGTGTTCGACCATGCCGGAGAAGATGCTCTGGATCCCCAATGCGCCGGCCAGGGTGCGTTTCTGCTGGGCGAACTCCGCATCCACGAAGGTGTTACGCAGCTGGGAACGCAGGCTCTTGGGCTGGACGGGCGCCCCGCAGAAGCCAAACGCCTCCGCCCGGGCGATGTAGTGGCGGGCAATCGTCCACATCATCGGGTGCCGTGACGGCGCGTACATGGCCCACATGTCCGTGCCGTTGAGCTGCGTCAGCTCGTCCGAGGGGTCCTCTTCCATGCCCATCTGCAAGGCGAACTCGTCCTTCATGAAGGAAGGGTGCTTCGCATTGAAGGTGAGGCTGTCCTCGAGCTTGAGGAACGTGGGGACCTTCGGAGGCTGCGCGAGCATCTTCTCGAACTGCTTGCGGTCCTCGATGACGCAGTTCGCGTCGAGGAAGTACCCGCCGTTCACGCCCAGCGTCAGGAACGTCAGGATGTCCTTGGCGGGCGCGTGGCCCTTGTTGGCCAGGTAGAACGCCAGGAGCTGGTCCAGCTTGTCCAACAGGAGCGCGCCCAATTCCTTGCGCACGACCGGCGCCCCCAGGACTTCGTCCAGCCCGTGCACCTTGACGCGCTTGCCCAGTGCCCGCTCGAACTCAGGGGCCATCTGGGGCAGGCACCAGAAGTACACCGTCGCGGAAGCAAAGCCAGACGCGATGGCCTTCGGCGTCTTCGTGTTCGAGTCGTTCGGCTTGCCCGTCCCGTACCAGACGAAGTGGAGCGCCGTCTTGTGGGGCGCCGGCTTCCGTTCGGGCCCCGGCTCCGGCTCCTGGACGCCATCCTGCAGGACGTCGAACGGATTGAAGCGGGGGTTGTCCTTGCGGAGGTTGGCGATGGAGAAGGGCTTGGGGGAACGGGGCATTCCATGAGTATCGGCTGTGTTCACGGCAGGTGACAATGCCGCGTCAGCGCAGCGACGGGTCCTCGCTGATCCGCGCCACCGCGCCGTGCAGGATGCCCAGTTGCCGGGGCACGCGCTCCAGCAGCTTGCCCAGCACGGGGTCGTCGCTGGTGCGCGGCAGTGCCAGGGCGGGCAGGGGCGGGGGCTCGCGCCGCTCCTGTAGCGCGCGGGCGAGCAGCTCCAGGCTGTCACTGGCCCGCTGCGCCAACTGCTGCGGCAGCACCGACGTCGTCCTTCCTTCGAAGCGCCCCGTGCCCAGCGCAGTCACCGCCAGCGCGAACCTGCGCGTGTAGGTGAGCAGCGCCATGCCCGGCTCCAGGTGCCCGGGCGGGCCCCGGTACTCCGTCATCAAGCGCTGGAAGGACGACTCCGCCTCCAGCAGCGCCTGGTCCAGGAGGCGGCGCTCCTCGTTCACCGCGGGCTCCGTGCCGCTGCGGTGCGTGACCAGCTGTTGCAGGTACTTCCCGTCCGCGCGCAGGGCGGAGGCCGCCGCGTCCGGGAAGCGGCGGCGCTCCGGACTGGGCCACAGCGTCCAGGAGCCCACCAGCGCCAGCGCCCCCGCGATGAGCACGCCCAGCGAGCGCTGCGACGCCACCGTCCAGTCCCCGGAGCTGAGCGTGGCCATCAGGAGATAGTCCGGCGTGAGCAGGACCTGGAACGCGCCGAAGTTCAGCGGCAGCAGCGCCACGGAGATGGCCGTCAGCCCGCTGATGACGCCAATCATCATCGGCGGCGTGTGCACCGTGGTCGCGATGAGCGCCGCCAGGCTCGCGCCCACCAGCGTCCCCAGCGTGCGCTGGAGCACGCGCTCCTCCGTGCTGCCCGCGTAGGGCTGGAGGATGGAGATGACCACGAGGCTCACCCAGTGCGCGTCGCCCACCTGCAACGCCCGCGTCAGCCCCAGCGCCGCCGTGGCCACCATCCCCGTGCGCAGCGCGTGCCGCAGCACCACCGAGTCCGCGTGCAGGTGGTCGCGAATCGGCCGCCACAGGGAGAACCCCGGCGCCTGCCGGGGGCCGCCCACCGTGCCCTTGCCTCGCGCCGACACCGGGTCTCCGAAGAGCAGGCCCGACGCCGTCTCGTGCGCCACGCCCGCGTGCTCACGCAGCCGGTCCAGCAGCGTGGCGACGTGCGTGGACAGCGGCCCCTCCGCGCTCTGACGCACCGGCGGCGCGGCCATCCTCGCGGGCTGCCTGCGACGGGGCCTCAGCGCCAGCCGGGGCGGCTCGCGCATGCCCTCGTTGCGCTCCTGCAGCAGCGCCCGCGACACCCATTGGTCCATCGCGCCGAAGGCCTCGCACAGCCGGATCACCCGGTCTCGCGTCGCGTGCATGTGCGGGTCGCGTCCCACCACCTGCATCGCCTCCGCCAGCGCGCTGAGCAGCGCCACCATGGGCTCCACCAGCTCCACCAGCACCAGCAGGTGCTCGCCCCGCCGGGACTCGTCAGGCCTCCCGCGCCGCGTGGCCGCGAGCACGTCGCGCGCCCGTTCAATGTCCGGGCGGAGCCTCGCGTGGCGCTGCAGCCCCGCCGCCCACGCCTCGGCCGTGGCTCCGTCCCGCGTGGCCCTCCCCAGGTCCTCCGCCGCGATCGCGAGCCCCGCGTACACCTGCGCCACCGCCCGGCGCGCGGGGCGGTAGGGCCTGAGCGGCCACAGCAGCAGCGACAGCGCCATCGCCCACAGGCCGCCCAGCAGCAGCGCCACGCCTCGCAGCACCGCCTCTCGCGGCGAGGCGGCGGGCGCGCCCAGCGACACGACGAAGATGACGGCGAGCTGACCTCCCACGGAGCCCGCTGTCTCGCCGTAGCAGCGCGCGAAGTTCGCCGCCGTGACACCCAGGAGCAGCAGCGTGGCGTCCACCACGTACGTGTAGCCCGCGGGCGCGGCGAGCAGGCCGACCAGCGCCCCCAGCACCGTCACCACGCCCATGACGCGCGCCCGTACGCGGTAGGAGCCGCCCTTGTCCGCGAGCGTGACGAGCAGCCCCGTGAGGCCCGCCCAGCCGGCCTGCGGCACGGTGGTCAGGAACGACAGACACAAGGGCAGGGCGGTGGCGACGGCGGCCCGGATGCCCGCCCACAGGGCCGGTCTTCCGGGGTCCACCCGGAGGAGCGACTGGAGGTGTCTCCGCAGTCGATGGCGCATGGGCTTCAGGGGAGCGGCGGGCCGTCACCCCAGAGGGTGGCCACGGCCGTCCCCATCCACACGCGGAGGAGGCTCCTCCCCTCGAGGCCTGGGCGCCACCCGGGCAGTACCCCGGGCCCCGTCCCACAAGCCCCTCCCTCCCGGAAGTCGGAGGCGGGGGGCCTGGCGTCAGCCCATTCCCAGGGCCGGCGCGTCCTCGGCGGGTGCGCCTTCCGCTTCGAGCGTGGTGCCATCCCAGGGGATGTAGCGCACGCCCGGCATCGGCTCCGGACCGTGGAACTCCAGCGCGCCCACGGTGGAGGTCAGCTTCCCGGTGGGCTTCCACGCCGCGAAGGGGTGGGGCCGGGAGAAGAGCTGCACCTCGCACCGGGCCACGTCGCTCTGGGCCACCAGCACGTCCCAGCCCGTGGGGTCGCGGTACGCATAGCCCACCAGCGTGCGCGGGTCGCACCACGCGCGGCCCTCAATGGCCACGGTGGCGGAAGCGGCGCGGAAGGACAGCTCCCCGGACGTGGGCGACGTCACGCGCGACAGGAGCACGTGGGGCATTTCATGGAAGGTGTGCTCGGCGTCGCGCGTGCGCAGGTAGATGGGCGACAGCCGCGGGTGGCCCCGCTTGCGCTTCGCGCGCACCGCCATGATCTCCAGCCGCGCGTCCGGGTCCTCGGCGAAGCGCGGGCAGTACAGCCACGTCAGCTCCTCCAGCCGCCGGTGGCCCCACAGGTGCTTCTGCAGGCCGGGCGCGCCCTTCACGTCGATGCGCTCGCCGTCCACCGTCACCGTGCCTTCGAAGGTGACGTCGTCGTGCACGTGGGCGACCTGCGTGGGCAGGGGCAACAGCGCGGTGCCTCGCGGTTCGCGGCGCACCGGTTCGGGGTGACCGCCCTGGAAGCGCAGGTCCCACGTGATGGAGTGCCCGCCGCTGGCCACCTGGCCGTGGACGTGGCCGGGCGTCAGCTCCGAGTCCGCGATGCGCACGCCGCCGTTCGGCAGCGCCGTGAACGCGGAGGCCGGATGGATGGCCTTGAGCGCCACCGCGGGCCGGTCCTGGGATGCGCAGTCGAACGCCGCCGCCCACATCGTGGCGCGAGGCTCGCCGCCGCTTCCCGGCGCGGGAGTGAACAGGGTGTAGCGCAACCACCAGGCGCGGTCTCCGCCCGGGTCGAGCACCACCAGGAACCAGATTTCGAAGAACCCCTGCTGATGACCGTTCCAGCGCGGCAGGTTGGCGCGCTTGCTCGACGGCATTTGGATGAATCCCCCTCTTCGCGCGGCCGTTCACGGCCCGGACGCCACGCGCAGACCCTCACGCTGGCAGATGGGGCCCGGTGCGAGCAAGGGGCCCCGGGGTCGCGGATCCGCGCTCAGGGGGACGCCGGTGACTCAGGCGCCCGGAGCGCCCCAGGACACGCGGTACGTGACGCTGTCGTCGTCGAACTGGACCACGTCCACCTGCGTGGCCGGGCCGCTGGCGGCGCGCACCGTGGCCAGCATCACGCCCTGCTTGAAGTAGCGCAGCAGGCCGGGCTCGTTGAGCCACAGGTCCGCTTCGCGCTCGCCGCGCTCGGTGATGCGCACCTCGGTGTAGTTGTTGCCGGTGCGGAAGCTGTGCTGCGTGCGCAGCAGCATCCGCTTGGGCCCGATGAGCCGCAGCACGCCCAGGAGCGCCCGGCCCACCATCGTGTCGCGGTAGCCGTCGATCATCCGCTCGCCGAGCATCCGCCACGCCACCGGGTCCGGCTGCTCCGGGTGCAGCGTCTTCGCTGTCAGCGCCACGCAGCGCGTCCACGTGTCCAGCGAGTACGCCGGCTGCAGGGGCCGGTCCAGGTCCAGGCCCTCCTTGCGCAGCTGCTCCTTGAGGGCGAAGGGCACCTTCCCGGAAAGTCCCCGGACGAAGAGTCCTTCGACGATGGTCGGGAATACGAGTTTCTCGGCGGTGGCCATGGGGGCCATTCCGCCCAGCACCGCGCGTTCCGGTCAAGACCTACCGCCCGCGTGGCGTCCAACGCCCGAAAGCGCGGTCGTCCTCCAGGGCCATTCCACCCGTTCCGGCGCCCGTGAAACATCGCGTGTATCCATGAAATTCACGCAAGGTGCGTAAACACTCCCAGCCCTCGCGGGGCGCGTCCATCTGGTAGCGTCCGGGTGCCCCCTGGCTCTCCCTGGCTTCCCACTGGCCCTGATGACGTCCCGTGTCCTGACGTGCCTGCTCTTGTCCGTGCTGTGCGCGCTCCCGGCCCTGGGCGCCCGGCCGGTGCCCGCGCCGGCCGCGGACGGCATGGTGATGCTCCAGCGGGTGGACACGGCGCGGGTCCAGGGCAGCCCCAGCACGCTGCGCACGGAGCTGGACGCGCAGCAGGCGAAGGCGCCCAAGGACCCCATGCCCCGGGTGTACCGGGCCTTCCTCGCGCTGCCCTCGGACGAGAGCTTCGCCGAGTTCAAGGCGCTGGCGGTGGTGTACCCGGAGAACCCGTGGCCGCACGTGGGCATGGGGCTCGTCTACGTGCGCTGGGGCATGTTGAAGGACGCGGCCGCGCCGCTGGAGACCGCGCGCAAGGCGGTGCCCGGCTTCGCGCCCGCGCTCTGGGCGGACGGCCTGCGGCTCCAGGCGGAGGGCAAGCCCGCGGAGGCGGAGGGCCGGCTGCGCGAGGCGCTGGCGAAGCTGGACATCCCGCGCTTCCGCACGGACCTGGCGCTGCTGCTGGCGGGCCGTCCGGGTGGGGCGGCGGAGGCGCGGGCGCTCTTGGTGCGCTCGGTGAAGGAGTGGCCCGAACAGCCGGAGGCGCTCCAGGTGCTGTCGCGGCTGGCGCGCGAGGCCGGGGACGCGAAGGCGGGCGCGGAGGCCGGGGCGCTGCTCGTCGCGCTCCAGCCGCATGACCGCGAGGCGCACCGTCGGCAGGCGGAGGCGTGGCTCGCCGCGGGTGACAAGGCGCAGGCGGTGAAGATGCTGGAGCGCTACGCGACGCTCGGGGGCGCGGAGCCCGCGGTGCTCGCCACGTGGGTGAAGCTCACCGTGGAGCTCGACCGTCCGGAGGACGAGGCGAAGGCCCTGGTGCGCCTGGCCGCGGCGACGCCCAAGGACCCCGAACCGCTCCTGCGGCTGGCGACGCTGGCGGAGGCGAAACAGGACGTGGCCGCCACTGAAGCGCGGTTGGATCAGGCGGCGGCGCTGGCCCCGCAGCGAGCGGACATCCAGGTGCGGCGGGCGCGGCTGTTGCTCAAGCTGGAGCGCTACTTCGAATCCATGGCGGCGTACCGCGCGGCGCTCGCCGCTCCGGAGCGGCCGGTGCCCGAGGCGGTGGAGGAGGCCGCGCAGCTGACCAAGAAGCTGCACCTGCCCGCTTCGCCCGCGAAGGGCACGGTGGAGCAGATCTACGACCGGGTGTCGCTGGGGCTGGTGGCGCTGTACCTGGAGCACCTGATGGAGAAGCCGGACCTCAAGGGCAACCTGAAGGTGCGCGTGGACCTGGACCCCACCGGGAAGGCCACGAACGTGGTGGTGCTCTACGACAGCCTCCAGGACGTGCTCATCACCCACAGCGCGCACGTGGCCTTCATGGACGCCCAGTACCCGCCCGGCAGCGAGCCGCAGGTGTACCAGTACGTCTTCCGCCCTCCTCCGCGCTGAGGCGGACATCCGGAGCGCTCCCTTGCCGCAAGCGGGTTGACGCTGGCGTGAGCGGACGGCACAGACTGGAAGGCCTCGCGCCAGGAGCCCGCCCGTGAACGCCGCCCCGCTGTCGCCCGCCGCCCTGTGGCCCCGCACGCTGGACGTCACCCGCCACGCGCTGGAGACGGGGGCGCTCCAGCCCATCGCCACGGAAGCGCGCACGGTGCCGGTCGCGGGCACGGAGTTCCAGGTGCGCGTGCTGGGACGGGTGGCGCTCAAGGAGCGCAAGCGTCCGGCGCCGTCTGGCTCGGAGCCGTTCAATCCGTTCGCGAACCCGGAGCCGGACCTGGTGCTGGGGGACGTGGCGCCCGCGCACGTGTGCCTGCTCAACAAGTTCAACGTCGTGGAGCACCACCTGCTGCTGGTGACGCGGGCCTTCGAGTCGCAGGACGCGCTGCTGACGCACGCGGACTTCGACGCGCTCTCCACGTGCCTGGAGGGGCTGGACGGGCTGGCCTTCTACAACGCGGGGGAGACGGCCGGCGCCAGCCAGCGCCACAAGCACCTGCAACTGGTGCCGCCCCTGGGACCGGACCGCCTGCGCGCGCCCGTGGAGGCGCTCTTCCCCGTGCTGCCGGGGCCGGGCCGCGTGGTCGCCGCGGAGTCGCTGCCGTTCGCGCACCTGCTGGCGGGCCTGGGGCCGTGGGGCGCGCCGGGGCAGGGCGCGCGGATGTTGGCGGCGTACCGGCTCCTGCGGGACGCGCTGGGCCTGGCGGAGAGCGCGCCGTACAACCTGCTCGCCACCCGGGACTGGATGCTGCTGGTACCCCGCGGCCGCGCGGAGCACCTGGGCGTCAACGTCAACGCGCTGGGCTTCGCGGGGTCGCTGCTGGTGCGCACGCCCGAGCAGTTCGACGCGGTCGCCGCGCTGGGGCCGCTGGAATTGCTGCGCCAGGTCGCGGGCGTCGCTCCGTAGGAAGTGTGCAACCGCGCGAGCGGACCGGCACAATGCCCGGGCAGCAGGCTCACCCGTCAACAAGGGCAGTCGCACGACGCGGGTGGGGGGCCCGAACCGGATGGAGCGACGACCATGGATGTGAACGAGCTGGCCCGCGTGCCGGGCGTGAATCCCCAGGTTCCCGACGCGGCACGCATCTACGACTACACGCTGGGCGGCACCCACAACTTCGACGCGGACCGGCAGGCGGCGGAGTACATGTTCTCGCTGCTGCCCTCCACGCGGAAGTGGGTGCGGATGCTGCGCGCGTGCCTCCAGGGCGCGGCGAAGCGGCTGTCCACGGAGGGCTTCACGCACTGGGTGGACTTCGCGTCCGGCCTGCCCACCAATGACCACGTGCACGGCGTGCTGCCGCCGGACGTGAAGGTGCTCTATTCCGACATCAATCCGCTGACGATGGCGCAGGCGCGCGTGCTGTTGGGGAACGACCCGCGCGTGCGCTACCTGGAGTGCGACATCCGCCAGGCGAAGTCCTTCCTGGAGCGCCCGGACGTGCGCGACTTCCTGGGCGGCGAGCGCAAGGTGGTCCTGGGCGCCAACGGCATCACCGTGTTCCTCAAGGCGGAGGAGAACCGGGAGTTCTTCCGCGACCTCTACGACTGGGCCGCGCCGGGCTCCCGGCTCTTCACCACGTTCGAGACGAAGGACCCCGCGAAGACGACGCCCCAGTGGGAGCAGTTCGTGGGCATGTTCCAGAAGATGGGGGAGAGCTTCGAGCTGTTCTCCCTGCCGGAGTACCTGGAGCTCTGCAAGCCGTGGACGCCGGGCCCTGGAGGCGTGCAGACCGTGAGCCGGTTCCTGGGGCTGCCGGACGGCTCCATCACCGAGGAGGACCGGCAGGGCGTGGGCATCGAGTTCTACGCGGTCATCCTGGAGAAGAAGTAGCCGCCGTCTTCGCGCGGTAGCGCAGTCCGATGAGCGCCGCGACGAAGCCCGCCGCGGCGCCCACGCCCAATGCCTGGCGGGGACCGAACGTGTCCGCGACCCACCCGACGATGGGGGCACCCAGGGGCGTACCGCCCAGCGCGATGGCCAGGAGGATGGCGAGCACGCGCCCGCGCATGGACGGCTCGGTGGACAGCTGCACCAGGCTGTTCGCGGTGGTGGTGAAGGTCTGCGCGGACACGCCGATGATGACGAGCGTGACGCCGAAGAGGGCATAGACGGGCATCAGCGCCGCGAGCGTGAGCCCTACTCCGAAGACCGCGGCCCCCGTCACCAGCAGGCCGATGCGCGGCTGCGCGCGCCGGGCGGAGAGCAGCGCGCCCGTCACCGAGCCGATGGCCATGATGGACGTGAGGAGCCCGTAGCCGCTGGCGCCCTGGCCGAAGACGCGCACGGACATGGTGGAGATGAAGATGGGGAAGTTGAGGCCGAAGGTGCCGATGAGGAAGAACATGGTCAGCACCGCCACCAGGTCGGGCCGCTTCCAGACGTAGACGAAGCCCTCCAGCAGGCCTCCGCGCGTGCGCGGCGCCCGGTCCCTCACGTGCAGTTCGTGCACGCGAAGCAGGCTCAGTGAGCAGAGCACGGCGCCGAACGAGGCCGCGTTGAGCACGAACATCCACCCGGAGCCCACGGTGGAGATGAGCACCCCCGCGATGGCGGGGCCGAGCATGCGCGCGGCGTGGAACGAGGTGGAGTTGAGCGCCACGGCGTTGGCGAGGTCCTCCTCGCCCACCAGCTCCGACACGAACGTCTGGCGCGCGGGGGCGTCGAACGCGGTGACGCACCCCAGGAGGAACGCGAACACGTTCACGTGCCACAGCCGGATGTGTCCGGAGAGCGTGAGCAGCCCCAGGCCCAGCGCCAGTGCGCCCAGGGCCGCCTGCGTGGCGAACAGGAGCTTGCGCCGGTCGAAGTGATCCGCCGCGAAGCCCGTCAGGGGCAGGAACAACAGCGGCGGCGCGAACTGGAGCGCCATGACCACGCCCACGGCCGTGGCGTTGTTGTGGGTGAGCTGGGTGAGGACGATCCAGTCCTGGGCGGTGCGCTGCATCCACGTGCCCACGTTGGACACGAGCGCCCCGGCCGCCCACGTCCGGTAGTTGTAGCCGCGCAGCGAATGGAAGGTGCCCTTCATCCCGCGGGAGACCTTATCCGCATGACTCCCCGTTGAGTGCGCAGCGGCCGGACGCGCAGGGCGTGAAGGAAGCGCTGGAGCAGCCCGTGGCCTCGCAGCGGCAGGTGGTGACCCGGTGGGTGGACGGGTCGCAGCACGGCGCGTAGTTCGTCACCGGCGGGGGGCCCGCGTCCGTGCCGGCGTCCACGCCCGCGTCGGTGCTGGTGCCCGCGTCGGTGCTGGTGCCCGCGTCGGTGCTGACGCCGCCGTCTTCGATGCCGGTGCCTGCGTCGGTGGTTCCCGCGTCGACGCCGGCGCCTCCGTCGAAGGTCGAGCCGCCGTCCTGGCTGCCGGGGAGGGTCTCGCAGCTGTCCCGGAGCGACGGCGTGCAGGTGCCGGCCGAGCACGCCTGGAAGCGGGTCTCACAGCCGTTGGGGTCCTCGCAGAGGCAGGTGTCCACCTGGTTGCGGACGCAGCAGACGGCCCAGGACACCTCGCCCAGTTCGTCCGGGTCCTCGTAGAGCGGGTCGAAGCAGGCGCCCAGGAGCGCGACGAGGGTGGCGAGGACGAGTCGTTTCACGGCGGTTGGGACACCCGGTGCGGCCGGCCTGGGACATGCCGCCGGGGTGCGACTAATATCCCACAGCCCATCGCGGATGCGATGCGATGTCCCAGGCCGCCGGGGCCGGGTGTCTCAAGGACGAAAAGGAAGGTCGGACCCATCGGATGGCGAGCGGGCTCGGTGCGGAGGAGCTCAGGGAGCTCTACGAGCGCTTCGCGCCCGTGGTGCACCGTCGCGCGCTCGCGCTGCTGGGCCGCGATGCCGACGCCTGGGACATCGTGCAGGAGGTCTTCGAGCGCATGTTGACGGCTGGCGCGCGGTTCCGACGGGAGGCCCGCCCCATGACGTACGTGTACCGCGTCACCACCAACCTGTGCTTCAACGCGCTGCGCTCGCGCCAGTTGCGGGAGCCGGTGCTCCTGGAGGCCCCGGAGGCCGCGGCGCTCACGCCCAGCCAGTGGGAGGCCGCGGACTTCATCCGCCACCTCGTGGGGCGGATGGGCGAGCGCGAGCTGGAAGTGGCCACGCTGCACTTCTTCGACGGGCTGACCCAGGAGGAGATCGCCGGGATGCTGGACGTGTCGCGAAAGACCATCGTCCGCGACCTGGACTCCATCCGGAAGAAGGCGGCGGAGCTGGGGCGGCTGCCGGAAGCGTTGGAGGCGGAGCGTGGCTGAGCACCTGACACGGCTGGAGCTGGACGAGTGGCTGTCGGGGCTGGATGCCTCGGGGCGCGCGGAGCGGCACGTGGCCGCCTGCCAGGCATGCGGGATGATCGCCGAGCGGCTGCGGCAGGCGCGCGCGTCGAGCCTGGCACAGCCCCGAGCGAGGGCGGTGCTGGCGAGGCTGGAGGAGAAGCGCGCCCGGTCCGCGAGGCCCTGGTGGAGTTGGGGCGTGCCGCTGGTGACCGCGCTGGTGGTGGGGCTCGCGCTGGTCGTCTATGTGCCGCGAGGCGCGGAGGACGGCGTGCGGCTGAAGGGGACCGTGGCGCTGCGGCTCTTGTCCGTGCAGGGCGCGCCGGTGCAGGACGCGAGGTCCGGTGAGCAGGTGACGCTGGCGGTCGGCACGGGGCCGTACCGGAACGTGCTGGTGCTCGCGGTGGATGAAGCGGGCGCGGTGGATGCGCTCTGGCCGAGGGAAGGTCAGGCGAGCGGCACGGTGGATCCGGGCGCGGAGGTCCGGTTGTCTCCCGCGTTGGAAGTGACGCCGGGGTCGGTGGCGTTGCATGCGTTCTTTTCGGATGCGCCGCTGGACGTGGAGCAGGCGCGCGAGGCGCTCACGTCGCGCGTCGCGGAGGCGCGCGGGAAGGGGCAGGGACCGCTGGAGGTGGCGACGCCGGAGGACATCGGGAAGGCCCAGGCGCGCACGCTGCTGAGGGTCGTGCCGTGAGCCGCACGCTGGGCCTGGGCTGGCGGGTGGGCGCGGTGCCGGACCCGCCGCGAGTGGGCGCGGAGGATGCGCGGCGCCGCTGGGCACTGTGCCTGGGGGGACGGTTGCTCGCGGTGCTGCTCATGGTGCTGGGACCGGCTCCGGTCGCCGCCGCGGAGGGGGCGCCGCGCCGCTGGGCGCTGATCGTGGGAGAGAACCAGGGTCTGGCCAGCGAGGAGCGGCTGCGCTTCGCGGAGACGGACGCGCAGCGGATGCGCGAGGTGCTCCAGGAAGTGGGCACCGTGTCGCCGGAGCGCACGATGACGCTGCTGGGCGCGGATGCCGCGAAGCTGCGCGAAGCCCTGGCGCGCTTCCGGGCGCGGCTGGCCGTGGAGGCTTCTCCGAAGGATTGGCTCCTGCTCTACGTGTCGTCGCACGCGGGCGACGGAAGCCTGCACCTGCGCGGCACCGAGCTGCCGATGCGCGAGCTGGTGGACTTCCTCAAGGGCGCGCCAGTGGGCGTGGGGCTGCTCATCCTGGACTCATGCCGTTCCGGTGTCGCCACGCGGTTGAAGGGCCTGAAGCCCGTGGCCGTGCCGGTCACGATGGAGGCCGCGGACCTGGAGGGCCGGGTCGTCATCAGCGCGTCTGGCGCGGATGAGTACGCGCAGGAGTCGGATGCGTTGCAGGGCTCCTTCTTCACGCACCATCTGGCGGTGGGGTTGCGCGGAGCGGCCGATGCTTCGCGCGATGGGCGCGTCACGCTGGAGGAGGCGTACCGCTACGCCTACGCGAGGACGCTGGAGTCCACGCTCGTCTCCCCGGGAGGCATGCAGCGTCCCACGTTCCGCATGGACCTGCGTGGGCGCGGAGAGTTGATCCTCTCCGAGCCCCAGCGCGCGCGAGGCCGGCTGACGCTCGACGTGAAGGCCCCGGGGCGTTGGCTCGTCATGGCGTCGGAGAGTGGCGCGCTGGTGGCGGAGCTGGAGAAGGGTGAGGGCCCCACGACACTGGCCGTGGCGCCCGGTGCGTACCGGCTGCTGCTGCGCGCGGAGGACGGATACCTGGAGCGGTCGGTGCGGGTGCCGCTCGACGGGACCGTGTCGGTGGGAGGCGAGCCCCTGGAGCAGGCCGCGAGGATGAGGCTCGCGCGAAAGGGCGGAGCGGGTTCGGAGCTGTTGGTCGCCGTGGGGCCATCGCTGACGTCAGGCATCGTGTCGGGCCTGTCGTCGCTCGCGGGCCTGGACGTGCGCTTGGTGCGCGAAGGGCGGCTGTTCACCGGCGTGGACACATCAGGCCTGGGGCTCGCGGTGCGGCGGGGGACGGGCAGCAGGGTGTCCTTCCAGCAGACGGAGCTGGAGCTGAGGCTGGGCGCGGGGCCGCACTGGAAGCTCGGAGCCTGGACGTTCAGCGGCGCGCTGGAGGCCGGGGCACTGGCCGTCTTCCAGTCGCGCATCCCGGACGAAGATGCGCGCTTCGGGCTGGAGCCACTGGCGCTCGTCACCGGGGGCGTACGGCTGGACGTGCGAAGCCGCCTGTCGATGCTCCTGAGCGCGTCCGCCGGAGGCGTCATGGCGAAGCGGGACTCCGGCACGGCACTGGTGCCCAGGGCGTCCGCGTCACTGATGGTCGGCTATGCGCTCTGACCTGTCGCGTTCGCCGGGCCGGGCCCTTGGGCTTATTTCGGTTGGAGCAAGTGGAACCAGGTGAGGATGCCCAGCGCAAAGTGCCACATCGCTACGTAGGCGCCCTCTCGTTTCTCCCAGCGCACCAGAAAGCGCCGGAAACGGTTGAGCCAGGAATGAGTCTGCTGGACGACCCAGCGGAGTGAAGGACGTCGCCGCTGCGACTGCGTGGGTCTTCGCAGGCCGCATCGCCTGGGATCCCGGAGTGTAAAATCAGACTCCCGGGCAGTTCGCGCACGGGCTTGAATGTGTAACCCAGGTCGACGAACGTCGTTTGCCGACAGCTGCGATTCGGCAGAGAACGTCGGATCGGAATGGGCTCAAGCGTGGCTCGCGCCAGCGTGAAGTCGTTCGCGTTGGCGCCAGCGACCAAGAGGCCGAGGGGGACGCCGCGTGGTCCTGAACCCGTGTGGAATACGGCCTCTGTGGAGGTGAGGTCGGGTCAGGCGCCTGCGCGTCTTTCGGTGCGCCGCGCGCGAAGCCCGCGGCGCACCGATTCTCCTACCGAGACCGCGCTTGAATCAGGGCACACCGCCTCATCGCGGCATCGCGGACAACTACTCAGAGTCCGTTGGGGACCACGGTCACGGTGCCGGAGCCCCTGTTGGTCAGGATGAGATCGGCGTACCCGTCCGCGTCCATGTCCGCGGTGGCGATGGCGTTGAGGCCAGGCGAGGCGCCGGTCGTGACGACGGTGCCAGAGGTGAAGCCTCCGTTGCCGTTGCCAGTCATCGGGCGGACGCCGCCCGATGCCGCGGTAACGAGGATATAGGCGTCGAGCTTGCCATCGCCGTTGAAGTCATCGGCCACGACGCCCAGCGCCGAGTTGGCGGCCGTAGTGGCCGCGGCGGTGGACTGAACGCCGCTCGCGAAGGTGCCGTTGCCGTTCCCCTTGAAGAAGAAGAGAAACCGGCCGGCCGCGCCGTTCGAGAGGATGTCGAGCGTGCCGTCGCCGTCGGCGTCACCGAAGGCGATGCCCGCCGTCTGGCCGTTTGCGGAGTTGCTGTAGGCGACGGGAGCGGCGAACGAGCCATCGCCCTGGTTGATGAGGACCGACAGGCGTGCGGTGGCGGGGCTCGTCACCACGAGGTCGGAGAACCCATCGCCGTTCAGGTCACGGCAGGCGATGGTTGACTGCGCGCCGCCGGTGTTTGAGATGCCGATGAACGTGGGCGAGCCGAAGCTGCCCGCGCCGCTGCCGAACAGCACGCTCACCTGGTTCTGGGTCACGCTGGTCGTGGCGATGTCAGCCACCCCATTGTTATCGAAGTCCCCGGTGCAGAGGTGGACGGAGCCCGGGGTGCCAGTGGTGAAGCTCGTCGGCGCGCCGAAGGTCCCGGGCGCGCTCGAGCCCAGGTTCTTGTAGACGCTGATGTTTCCGTTGATGAGGGGCAGGTTGGTCTGCCCGTTGACGGTGACGGCGTCGAGCCACCCGTCGCCGTCCACGTCCACGGCCACGACCGCGTTGCTGGAGAGCGAGGCGCTCCCGTAGTTGACCTCCGACTGGACGCTGGCGTCGCCATTCCCAAGGAAAACGGAGAGCGAGCCAGAGGGAGTCTGGGTCGACTCGGATTCGGCGTTGGCCACCAGGATGTCGAGCTTGCCGTCGCCATTCACATCGGCGACCGCCGGGGCCAGCGGGTTGTGGTTCGCGGGGGAGCTGACTGGCGTGCCGGGGACCTGGCCGGTGGGGGCGACCTGGCAGGTGGCGTTCGAGCAGATCTGACCCGCCGAGCACACGATGCCGCAGGCGCCGCAACTATCGGCGTCGCTCTGGAGGTTCACCTCGCAGCCGTCGGACGAGTTCCCGTTGCAGTCCGCGAGGGTGCCGGAGCAAGACTGGCAGTGGGTCCCCTCGTAGGTGGGCGCGCACTTGCAGGTGTAGCTACCCACGCTGTCGATGCAGGTGCCACCGTTCAGGCAGGGGCTTGCGGCGCACTCGTCGATGTTGGTGCAGGTCACGCCGTCGCCCTCGTACCCCGCATTGCAGGCACAGGTGAAGGAGCCCCCGATGTTGGTGCAGGTGGCGTTTTCGTTGCAGTTGTCGGTACCGGCGGCGCACTCGTCGATGTCGGTACACACTGTCGGCTCTCCCGTGCAGGTGTAGCCCGGCTCCAATTGGCAGACGCTGTTGCAGCCGTCTCCCGAGAGTTGATTGCCGTCGTCACAGACTTCGAATCCGCTCAGCACTCCGTCACCACAGATGGCCCGCAGCGACGTCTCCACCGCGTCCACCAGATAGAGCGCGAGCACCGCGCCCCTCATGCGCACGTAGCGATAGGGCACGTTCCCCGGGTACGTCGCCACCGCGATATGCGTCCCCAGGCCCAGCTCCTTCAGGTGCAACGTGCTGGAGCCGATGAAGGTCCCATCCGCCTTCAGGAAATCCACCTGGGCTACGAGTGCCAGCGTGAGTCCCTGGTAGTAGACGCGCAGGTCTCCGGTGCCTTCCTCTCCCTGGCCCAGGTCCAGGACCAGCGCTGAGTTGAGCAGGCTCAGCATGGTCGCGGCCTGCCCGTCCGGAGCGCCCAGCGCCGCGCTCGCGTTGAGCACCGCCGCCGTGGTGCTCGACACCACCGCGTCCGCATACGGGTCCCACGTCAAGGAAGCTTCCGGCCTCTCACGCGTCAACGCCGTGTCCACCTCTTGCGACACCCCGTCCTCCGGAGGACCTACCTTCTCATCGAGGGACTCCACGGCACACGCCCCCAGCGACAATGCCAGCGTCACGCCCAGTCCCCACGACCACAGCACACCAGAATGACTTCGCATCGAGTGTCTCCCCATCGAGGAGCAGGACGAAGCCCGGAATGGATCACCCCTCCTCATGGAATGAACGACACCATTTCGCGCTAACTACAGCCAGGCATGCAAAACTTTGATGGCAAACGTTTTCGGGCTGCCTGCCAACAAGCCCTGGAGGACCATCGACACCAAGTCCATGTCAGGTCTGTGTCCGTCTCCGCGAATCGATGCGCAGAGATGGGAATGGTAGCGCATCGCCAACAGTGCCGGTGAGCCCCAGGTGCGCGGCCAGGCGTAAAACCTTCGAGTGGAGGTGACGCCAGCACAACAGGAAGTGCCAGTCATCCAGGCGCGGCATAGGCAAACGAGGAGGACTTCCCCCGCCCCCCGCCCGTTCGCGGAGGCGAACCGGATGCTCGGAGCCCCAAAGGCGCTGAAATGCCTCCCCGCTTCCTGGTGGAGCCCTTGCGCCTTGGCGCTCATGAGTCCAGACGCAGTGCATTTCCTCCATGCGGCGGAGTCTCCGGGGTGTGTCGCGAATTGATGACGGTCCTTAATTTCAAACGACAAATGCCAGAGTGGTGTGGTTGTCTCCTGCTCCCCGGAATGCCTTCCGGAAAGGAGGCACCATGCTTCGAAGCACATTGAAGTCCGCGCTGGTTGCACTGGTCATCCCCAGCCTGCTGCTCACCGCCTGCGGTGAGGGATTGGAGTCGCGTCCCGCCCTGGACCCGGAGATGGCCCGAGTGCCGGCTGGCGCCCCGGTTCGCGAGGGCTACGCCTGGAACGTCGCGAGAGGGAAGCTGGTGCCAGTGAAGTACGCCGAGGTGGATGGCCTGGCCATCCTTGAGGGAGACATGGTTCTCGGCACGGTGGAGGAGATGGAGGCGCGCGTGCGCGAGGTGAAGGCCCGGGGAGGTCTCCACGCCCCGGGGGTCCAGGCCCAGGGCGTGGCCATCACCGGAGCAAACTTCCGCTGGCCCAACTCCGAGGTGCCCTACACCATCGACGCGGCTGTGCCAAACCAGGCGCGAATCATGGACGCCATCAATCACTGGCAACAGCGTACGCACCTGCGCTTTGTGCAACGCACCGTGCTTAACGCGGCGCTGTATCCGAACTATGTCAATTTCCAGACGGGCACTGGGTGCGCTGCCAACGTGGGCCGGATTGGTGGCAGGCAAGGGGTGTGGCTGGATGGCACCTGCAGCACTGGAAACATCATTCATGAAATCGGACACGCTCTGGGGCTGTGGCACGAGCAGTCGCGCGAGGACCGCAATAACTACGTGCTCGTCCGGCCCGAGAACATCATCCCGGGCTATGAGCAGAACTTCAGCCAGCAGATCGCCGACGGTGACGACATCCTCGCCTATGACTACGGCTCCATCATGCACTACCCGAGGACGGCGTTCTCGCGGAACGGGCTGCCCACCATCGAGCCGCTGGGGGGGCAGGCTATCGGGCAGCGCGATTCGCTGAGCATCACGGACGCGGCAACCGTGGCGCGTCTCTACTCGAGAACCATCTCCCTGCGTGCCTTGCGCGGCCACTACGTGGTTGCCGAGGGCGGCGGTGGCGGCGCGGTGAATGCTAATCGTGCCGGCGTTGGCCCCTGGGAGAAGTTCCAACTGGTGGACCGCAACGGGTTCGAACTGCAGACCGGCGACCTCATCCACCTGCAGACGGCCTCAGGTAACTATGTCATGGCCGTGAACGGTGGCGGCTCGGAGGTGACAGCCACCCCCACGGCGCCTGGCAACTATGAAACCTTCCGCATCTTGAAAATAGCCGGCACGGGCCTGCTCACCATCGGTACCGGAGACACCGTGGCCCTGTCGACGAACAATCTCCTCAACCCCCGCTACCTGTATGCCGATAACGGTGGCGACGGAGCGGTGTATGCCGCCGGCGCCGCCGTGGGGCAATGGGAGCAGTTCACCATCACCTTCTACTGAGGGACGGGGTAGGGCCGAGGAACTCCGGGCGAGAGCAGACACGCGTCTGGGAGGGCGTGGTCGCGGGAAGTGCCGTGGCCACGCCCAGGTCCTCGTAGAGGAGGGCCGCTCCCGCCTTTGCCCATTCACTCCGTCCGCTCGGGATGTTGCTGCCTGGCGCCAGGCAGGATCAACGCGGGCTGTGCGCCGACATGAACAGAGCGATGCCGAGTGGAGCCGCATCGAGCCCCTGCTGGGCTCCAGGACTGGTCCTCGCTCGAAGCGAGGGGACCGTGACTTCATCAACGCGGTGGTGTGGCGCGTGAAGCCCGGGTTTCAGTGGCGGGACTTGCCCGAGCGGTTCGGTCACTGGAAGACGGTCTACAATCGGTTCCATCGCTGGACGAAGACAGGACGATGGGAAGCCATCTTCAAGGCGCTACGGCTCCTGGAGTCACGTGGGGCCGCCAGGGGACTGCGGAGCAAGCCCCGGAAGCTGCTCTACGAGCGTCTGGTGGATGTGCTGCCCGCTGAGGTGCTGCGCACGGAGGTCCGGCGCCTGCTCAAGGCGCGTGAAGACTGGTGAGCTGCTTCAGCACCTTGGCGATGTGATGGTTCGTTCCCACCTTGCGCCGCAGGGCCGGGTTTCCAGATGTCTCCGCACCACCAGCGCATCTGAACCTCAATGTTCCCCCTGGGATTTGCAGTCGCTCTTCCAGCCAGCCCGGGCACATCTGCTCGACGGAGAACCTGTCGCCGTGAGGCGTTCCAGAGAGGAGCAGGCCTCTGCTTCAGTCGTCAGCGGCTGATGCTTCCAGGTAGAACACGCCTCGCCTGTCTTTCACCGGAGCCCCCATGACCCCGCGCCGCCACTTCCTGCTGTCCGTCACGCTGGGCCTCACCCTGGGCTGTGCGGGTGCGAAGCCCACCGCGACCCCGTCCGCTGAACCTGGCGCTCTGGAGCGCGTGGCACTGGTGCATGGTGGCGCGGGGCCGTGGGCGGTCGCGGGCTATCGGATGGGCGATTACGCGCTCCAACAGCTGGGTCTGCCCCGGGGCAGCTTCAAGCTGGAGGTCATCCATCACAGCCCCGCGAAGGTCCAATACACCTGCGTCGCGGACGGAGCGGCGGCGGCCACCGGCGCCAGCCTGGGCAAGCTCAACCTGTCGCTGGTGGCCACTCCCTCGCCGGAGGACGTCGCGACCACGTTCCGCAACCGCGACACAGGCCAGGCCCTCACGCTGCGCCCGTCCGCCAGCTTCGTGCAGCGCTTCCGCGACGTCCCTCGCGAGAAGCTGGGCGAAGCGGGCCGTGCCGTCCTCACCCTGCCAGACGCCGAAGTCTTCGAGACCGTCACGCCCTGAGCGGAACGCCGCTCAGGAGGCGACGAGCGCGATGGCCAGCGCCGGCAGCGCGCCCTGGACGATGCTGGCCGTGAGGAACTTCCGGTTGCTGCTCACCAGCACCAGCGCCGCCATCAACATGCACCCGCAGCCGAACACCACCGCTGCCACGCCCGACGCCACCGCGCCCCTGTGCACCAGCACCACGCCCACCAGCACGCCCACGGCGAGGAACAGGTTGTAGAAGCCCTGGTTGAGCGCCATCGGCTTCACCACATCCGCGTCCGCCTGCGACTTCAGCCCGAAGCGCTTCCACACCTTCGGCTGCGAGAAGACGATGCTCTCCATCACGAAGAACAGCACGTGGATGAGCGCGGCGATGACCGCGAAGACCTGCGCCAGTGGCGACATGATGACTCCCCCTCCGGGGTTGGGATATTCTGAACCAGTCAGTTCCGAATTCATATTGAAACGGTCAGTTCAGAATTGTCAAGGAGGGTGACGTGGCGCGGACGCGGGCGTTCGACGAGACAGAGGCGGTGCGGGCGGCGCTGGGGGTGTTCTGGTCGCGCGGCTACGAGGCGACATCGCTGTCGGACCTGGAGGCCGCGACGGGGCTGAACCGCTCCAGCCTGTACCAGACGTTCGACAGCAAGCGCGGGCTGTTCGCGCGGGCCATCGCGCTGTACCTCCAGGAGGTCATCGGGCCCCGGCTGGGTGTCTTCGCGAAGGACGCGCCGGGCCTGGAGCAGGTGACGGAGTACTTCGAGTCGCTCGCGGCGACGATGGCCACCGCGCCGCCAGCGCTGACGCGGCGGGGCTGCCTGCTGGTGAATACGGCGACGGAGCTGGGTCCGCATGACGCGGAGGCAAAGCAGGCGGTGGAGGACTACCGGGCGCTGCTGCGAGGCCACCTGACGCGGGCCCTGGAGGGCGCGGCCCGGGCGGGCGTGCTGCCTCGCAAGACGGTGGCGCGCCGGGTGGAGCTGCTCCTGGGAGCGGTCATTGGCGTGCTCGTCACGGCGCGCGTGGACCCGGCGGCCGCGGCGAAGCTGGCCCAGGCGGCGGCGAGCGAGGTGGCGGGCTGGGAGGGGTAGGGGGCGCCGGGCTTGTCCGGCGTGGGAAGGCTGGTACAAGGGCGCGTTCTCCCGAGGCGCCCCGTGCCTCCGTCCCCCGAGGCTCCGATGGAATTCTCCGCGCTCGCGCTGTCGCCCCCGCTGCTCCAGGTGCTGGAGGAACTGGAGTTCAAGACCGCCACCCCCATCCAGGCGCAGAGCATCCCGGTGCTGTTGCAGGGAAAGGACCTGGTGGGCCAGGCGCGCACGGGCAGCGGGAAGACGGCGGCGTTCGCGCTGCCCATCCTGCAGAAGGTGAAGCTCACGCAGGACCGGCGGCTCCAGGCGCTGGTGCTCTGCCCCACGCGCGAGCTGTGCGCGCAGGTGGCGGGAGAGATTCGCCGGCTGGCGAGGCGGATGCCGGGCGTGCAGGTGCTGGCGCTCGCGGGAGGGCAGCCCATCCGGCCGCAGGTGGAGGCGCTGGAGAAGGGCGTGCACATCGGCGTGGGGACACCCGGGCGCATCATTGACCTGCTGGACCGCGAGGTGCTGGACACGCGGCACCTGGCCACGGTGGTGCTGGATGAAGCGGACCGGATGCTGGACATGGGCTTCCGGGAGGACATGGAGCGGGTGCTCGGCGCGACGCCCGCGAAGCGGCAGACGGTGCTCTTCTCCGCGACGTTCCCGGACGACATCGAGAAGCTGAGCCGCGCGTTCCAGAAGGACCCCGTGCGGGTGTCACTGGCGCAGGAGGAGGCCGCGCCGGACATCCAGCAGGTGGGGTACGCGTGCACGCCGGAGGAGAAGCAGGCACTGCTGCTGCGGCTCCTGCGGCAGCACCAGCCGGCCTCCGCCATCGTGTTCTGCAACTTCAAGGCGGTGGTGGTGGAGTTGACGCGCGCGCTGGTGCAGGCGGGCGTGAGCGCGGACGGGTTGCAGGGCGACCTGGAGCAGTTCGACCGGGATCGGGTGATGGCGAAGTTCCGCAATCACAGCACACGCGTGCTGGTGGCGACGGACGTGGCGGGCCGGGGCATCGACGTGGAGGCGCTGGACGCGGTGGTGAACTACGAACTGCCGCAGCAGCCGGAAGCGTACGTGCATCGCATTGGCCGCACGGGGCGCGCGGGCCGTCGCGGGCTGGCGCTGTCGCTGGTGACGCGCTCGGACAGCCGCAAGGTGGACGACATCGAAGGTACGACGGGCGTGAAGCTGGAGAAGGGCGACGTGGACGCGCTGGTGCCGGAGAACGTGCCGGGCGTGTCGCTCATCTCCGGCTGGGAGACGCTGTCCATCTCCGCGGGGCGCAAGGACAAGATGCGGCCCGGAGACATCCTGGGCGCGCTGACGGGCGAGGCGGGCGGCCTCAAGGCGGAGGACGTGGGCAAGATTGAGATCCACGACCATCACGCCTTCGTCGCCGTCTCCAAGCGCGTGGTGAAGGTCGCGTTCCAGCGGCTGAGTGAAGGCCGCATCAAGGGCCGCAAGCACCGCATTGAACGCGTGCGGTGAGGAGCTACTAATCTACTTCGAAATTAGTAGTAGATTGGTAGTTCAAGCCCATGCGACTCCCCGCGACGCCTCCCGGCCTCCACGCGTTCGTCCAGACGGTTGCCAAGTCAGGGAAGGAGCGCCTTGTCGCTCTGCTGGAGCACAAGGCCGTGGGGCCAGAGCTCGACGGACGCTATCTCCACTGGGACGAGCTTCGCCGGCATCCCGCGCCCGAGGGCATGACGCATGAGGAGTGGTGGTACCGGGTCAAGACCGCACGAACCACGTTGAGCGCCGAACTGCCTCTCCTGGACAAGACGGGGCAGCCGTTCTCCTTCACCCGCCCCGACGGGCTCCTTTCCTCGCTGCATCGGATAGACCGGCAGCTCGGAAAAGGGCTGGAGCTGGCGGACCCTCAACTGGCCAACTCAGGCGTCCGGGATCGCTACATCGTCGAATCGTTGATGGAGGAAGCCATCACCTCCAGTCAGCTGGAGGGAGCCTCGACGACCCGAAAGGTCGCCAGGGAGATGCTGGAGCAGGGACGTCCGCCTCGGACCAAGGACGAGCGGATGATCTTCAACAACTTCCAGGCCATGGAGCTGATGCGCCGGAATGCTCATGTGCCCCTGACGACCTCCCTGCTGCTGGAGCTTCACGAAACCATCACGCGTGACACGCTCGACCCTGGAGGAGAGGGCCGCTTGCGGCGGGGCGGTGAGCCCATCACGGTCCAGGACCGGGCGAGTGGAGAGATCCTCCACGTCCCCCCTGACGCCAGTGAACTGCCCGGCCGATTGCGGAAGCTCTGTGCGTTCGCGAACGGCTCCGACGGGAGTGTCTTCATCCATCCCGTCGTACGCGCCATCGTGATTCATTTCATGCTCGCCTATGACCATCCCTTCGTGGATGGAAACGGCCGCACCGCACGGGCCCTGTTCTACTGGAGCATGATCCGGGAGGGATATTGGATCGCGGAGTTCCTCTCCATCTCCCGGATCATCCAGCGCGCCCAGATGCAATACAGCCGGGCGTTCCTGTTCACGGAGACGGACCGGGGAGACCTCACCTACTTCCTCCTGCACCAACTGGACGTCATCCAACGCGCGACCGATGACCTCTACGCGTATCTGGAGCGGAAGGGGCAAGAGGCCCGGCAGGTGGATCTTCTCCTCAAGAAGGATGCGGGCCTCAATCCCCGGCAGCGGGAGCTGCTGGCGCATGCCCTTCACCATCCGGCCGCGCGCTACGACATCCAGTCGCACCGGCGTCGGCACGGAGTGGTCTATCAAACCGCCCGACAGGACCTGCTCGACCTCGAAGCCGCGGGGTTCTTGGAGAGGGATCAGATCGGACGGGCCTACTTCTTCTCGCCCGTTGCCCACCTGGAGCGACGCCTCAAGAAGCACAAGCCCTGAAGTGGGTCACCCCGGTGCGCTCTTGCGCTCCGTCGCGACCGGCGCCTCCGTGTGCTTCGCCAGCGCCTCCATGATCTGCTCCGCCTTCCATCCCGGATCCAACACGGGACAGAAGTAGCCCGGACCCGCGCGCTCTCGCACGGCCCAGGCGAAGAAGTCCCTCGCCACGGTGTGGACTTCTTCGGGCAGGAAGAGCGCCGCGACGTCGTACTCCGTGAAGCGCAGGAGGCCTGGGGCGCGCCACTCCCGTTCCCAATCGAAGCGGTAGCTGTAGGGCGCGTTGTGCGCGTCGCCCTGGATGTCCACGAAGGGCGTTACCGCCCACACGGGTTCCTTCTGGGGCTCCTTCGCCGCCAGGGCCTGGTCCAACTGGTGCCTCATCGCCAGGTGCGCTGGCGAGCCGTACTGCACGTACCAGACGGGTCCTCCGCCCTGCGACAGGATGAAGCTCTTCCGGAAGGCGATGCCGTACAGGCTCCGGCGCTGCACGAGCCTCGCGAGTTGATCGAGCGGAATCTCGCTGAAGCACACCGAGCGGTGCCGGTCCGCCACCACGGACTCCCTCCGCGCGATGCCAAACCCCTCCGCGCCCGGGATGAGCGTGCGCGCTCCCAGGATGCTCATCATGTTCTGGTAGGCGTCGTGGTACGGGGGCCCGGGCTTCGTGAAGTGCACCACGAAGTCAGACATGTCCCGCCACTGCGCATTCGCCTGATACCCGAGCATCGCCTCGCGAGTCTCCCGGCCCGGTCCCTCCTTCGCAACACAACGTGCTGGGTTGTCCCAAGGCCTGCCCGCCCTCCTGACGTGCGAAGGCCTCAGGACAGGCGGACGGGCGCTGGCTCCCTCGGCCGCGACAGGCGCATCAACGCCAGCCCCGCGAGCACCGCCACCGACGCCACCGCTGCCTCCCGTGCGCTCGCGCCGAAGGCCACCAGCGTCAGCCCCAGCACCAGCGTGGGCACCGCCAGCAACGCGTGCACCGGCCGCAGGTTCCGCTCCCGCCGCAGCGACAGCACCGCCAACGCCGCCGCCGTGACACCGAATTGCATCAGCACCGCGATGGCGGAGAGCGCGAAGAGCTCCGACAGGTCCCCCAGGTTCACGAACCCCAGCACCAGCGCCCACGTCACCGCCAGCGCCCGCATGGGCACGCCCGACGCCGACATTTGCTCCAGCCCGAACAGCGAACGCTCCCCGGAGGCCAGCGCGGACAGGTAGCGCGGCGTCGTCACCATCATCCCCACACAGATGCCCAACGCGGACACGCTCGTGCCCGCGCCCACCAGCCGCTCGAGCCCCGCGCCGCCCCACACCCCCGCCGCCTGCGCCAGGGGCGCGGTCGCCCTCGCCAGGTCCGGCAGCGCCGCGACACACGCCCACACGAGCCCCACGTACAGCAGCATCGCCAGCAGCAGTGAGCCCACCGTCGCCATGGGCACCGTGCGCTCGGACGCGCGCACCTGTCCCGCGATGACCGGGACGATCTCGAAGCCCTGGTAGGCGAACATCACCGTCAGGCCCGCCTTCAGCCAGGACGCTCCCGTGGCGGGCAGCGGTGGCGGCACATCCCTGTCAGGCAGGAAGAAGAACGCACCCAACAGCACCGCCAGCGGCACGAGCTTCAGCACCGTGAGTGCCGTCCAGGTCCGCGCCGACACGCGGATGCCCGACGCCACCAGCGCCGCCAGCCCCGTCACCAGCGCGGAGGCCAGCAGCCGCTCGCCCACGGGTCCGCCCAGGCCTACCGATGGCGCCACCGCGCGCGCCAATCCCGCCATCACCGCGGACGTGCTCAGGAAGGCGCTGACGTAGGCCACCCATCCGACGAGGAACGACACGCGCTCGCCGAACGCCGCCCGCGCGAACACCACGGGCCCACCATCCGAGTCGAACCGCCGGCCGAGCACCGCGAACGCGAACGCCACCGGCACCAGCGCCAGCCCCGTCAGCGCGAAGGCCCACACCGCGCCCAGGCCGGGGGCCTGCGCCGCGACCTCCGCGGGTGCGAAGAAGATGCCGACGCCCACGATGCCGTTGACGCCCAGGGCCAGCAGTTGGAACGGCCCGATGGTGCGCTCGGGCGCGACGCCGGAGGGAGGGGTGGACACGGCGTGGACTTCACTACACCCGCGCCCCGCGCACCATCGCCGTGCTCAGGGATGGGCGAGCAGCACGCTCAGCGCCGCCATGCGCCCGGTCGCGGACTCCCGCTCCAGGGACTTCGGGATGGAGACGAACACGTCGTTCTCGCGCTGGTCGCCGCAGGCGCGCGTGCCCCGGTAGTGCTTGCGGTCTCGCTCGATGATGAGGTTGTAGCCGCACGGCCCCACCGACCCCGTCAGCGCGTCCGGGCTGAGCGTCAGCGACGAGGGCTCGCCCGCGAAGGTGCCCATCATCTCCACGACGTCCGGACGCTCGTCCACGGTGAGCTCCACCGGCTTCTCCCCCACCGTGCCCTCGATGCGCCGCTCCGACAGCTTCAGGTCCACGGGACGCTGGAAGGCCTGGCCCTTCAACGCGTTGTCCGACAGCTGAAGCTTCAGGTCCGGACCCTGGAGACCCTGCGCGTCGACGTTCGCACGCACGGTCGTCCGGGGCGTCCGCAGCTCCACGGTGTCGTTCTTCTTCGCCACGGCGGATCCGCCCGCGAGCAGGGCGGCAACGGTCAGGATGCGAGCGATTCTCATGCTCCAAAGCTGGGGCGCCGGGCCACGCGTCACCAGGGCCATGCCCCGGCTGCTCGGCGGGCCGCACGTTCGTGATATCCGTGCGCACGTGTCCCGCACGCGCCTGCTGGCCCTCCTCGTCGCACTCGTCGCCATCGTGGTCGCGGTCTGGCAGCGCTCCCGAGCGGTGGAACGGCTGGGCCAGGACTTCGACGAGGCGACCTACCTGCCCATCGCCTTCACCTATGCCCGGATGATGGACGAAGGCCGCTGGGGCGACATCGGCCAGCTCCGGGAGAACTTCGAACATCCGCCGCTGGTGAAGCTGCTCTTCGCCGAGTCCGTGCGCGTGACGGGCGCCCCGGAGCCGGACTGGCGGGACGTCCCCATGGGCCGGCCCATTCCGGACGCCGCGCGCCCCGCGTTCGACGTGACGCGAGGCCTGTCCGCGGTGGCCGGCGTGCTCCAGGTGGGGCTCGTCGCCCTCGTGGATCCGCTGGGCGCGCTCCTGCTCGCGTGGGACCCGTACCACACCAAGTACACGTCCCAGGCGTACCTGGAGGCGGTGCCGGGGCTGCTCGCGGTGCTCGCGCTGCTCGCGTTTGAACGCGCCCGGCGCGGAGGCTTCGCTCCGGGATGGACGGCGGTGTCCGGCGCGCTGCTGGGGCTCGCGGCGGCGGGGAAGTATCCGTATGGCCTGGTGGGCGGGCTCACCTTCCTGCCGTTCCTGATATCGGGCGCGCGCACGCGGTGGCGCCCGTGGGCCGCCATCGTCGTGTCCACGGCGGCGGTGTTCATCCTGGTGAACCCGGCCCTGTGGGCGTCTCCGTTCGCGTCGCTGTGGGAGTCCATCACCTTCCACTGGGGCTACTCCCACAACGAGCACGTGCGCCGCGCTGGGCTGCCCTGGTACCAGCCGCTCGTGTTCCTCACGGACACGTGGCTGTCGGGCTCCGACCCGGGCATCTACCTCACGCACTTCAACGCGCGGGCGCTGTTGCCGCTGGCGGTGGTGGGCCTGCCCCGCACGTGGCGCGAGCGGCCCGTGTGGGCGGTGGCCGCCGTCGTGGGCCTGGTGTTCCTGCTGCTGTGGAACACCAAGTGGCCGCAGTACCTGCTGCTCGTCATTCCCGCGCTGTGCGTCTGCGCGGGCGGGGGCGTGCGGACCCTGGCCCGCGGGGCCGTGTGGCTGCTGCGCAAGGTCCAGGGCTCGCGCGTCAGCGCAGGTGCGTGAAGACGCACGGGTCCGCGGGCATGTCCAGGTCGCAGATGGGCATCAGGCACGTCACCTTCGCGCGGCGGGGCAGCGGCACCCAGCCCGAGCGCAACAACAGACAGGCCGACGTGCCGGGCCCGCGCAACATGCCCGCGAACGCCACGCCCCGGCGCTCCATGTCCTGCATGGCCACCTGGAGCAGCCTCTGCCGGTCCTCGGTGGACACGGAGGCGTGGAAGGCCATCAGGTCCACCACCTCCGCGGTGAGCTCTCCCACGCCCGTCATCAACAGGCTGTGTGAGCTCACCAGTCCGCGCACCTCGCCGTCCTGCTCCAGCACGAAGGTCCGGGGCACGTCGCGGTACTGGAGCTGGGCCGCCAACTGCTCGGTCGTGTACGTGTAGCCCAGCGTCACCGGGCGCAGCATGTCGTGGACCAGCGCCGTGCATGGGCCCAGGTCCGCCGGATGGTAGGGGCGGATGCCCTGTGGGTCCGCTTCACGGAAGCGGTGCCGCAGGAAGGGATGCGCCAGCGTGAACAACCTCCGCTCGTTGTCCGTGAACGACCAGCGGGCGAGCGCTCGCGCATCAAAGGCATACAGCCACATCCCCTGGCCACCGAAGAGGCGCGTGTTCCACGCGTGCCGCCAGAAGCCCGGCGGGCGGGGCTCCGTGGTCGTGAAGCCCAGGGTGAGCCGCGCTGCCCGGTCCTGGTGCCTCCGGAGCAGCTCGTGCGCGAGCTTCGCGGCAATGCCCTGTCCTCGATGGGAGTTCGTGACGGTGGCCCGCAGTCCATAGCTGCCGTCCACTTCCAGGCGTCCCAGGCGCAGCTTCGCGGGCTCCGCGAAGAGGGTGCCCACCAGCGTCTTTCCCTCGTACGCCGCCAGCAGGTAGTCGCGCGGCGCCTGTCCGTCCCGAAACAGCCGCCAGTCGCAGAAGCGCTTGTCCCAGACGGGGATGGGGGCCGTCTTGCCGTAGGTGGATTGCCAGACGCGGTTGAGGAACCACGACGCCTCGGAGGCGTCACCTTCGAAGGTGCGCACCTCAATCATGGCCTGCCCTCCGGGACGGGATGCCGGAATGCCCGGGGATGGCGTGCCGCATTCGCCATGCGATTGCTGTTCATGGCAAGGAAGGTAGGGAGGGGGGCCGGGCTGGAAATCGGCCGCCGAGGACGGTTCCTCCCTGGCTGTCATTGCCGCGTCAATGCCAGGCCTCCCACGTGCGCTGGTCCACAGGCACCGCGCTGACAGGGAGGGAGAGTGTGCGGGGCTCGCCGTCCCGCGCGCTTCAGGGAGGGGTGAGCGCGAAGTCCGCGTACACCGCGCCGTGGTCGGAGCCGCCGTAGCCGCCGGTGGGCTCACGGGCCACGCGGAAGGAGCCCGGCACATAGCTGCCGCCCTCGTTGGGCGCGAGGTAGAGGTGGTCGATGGCCTGGCCCCTGCCGGAATAGAAGTACGTCCAGGTGTCGCTGACCGGCCGGTCCCTGGCGACGCGCAGCAGGGCCTGGTCCAGGGCGTTGATGGGATCCGAGCCGGGGATGTCGTTGAGGTCTCCGCCGAGCACGATCAGCGCGCCGGGGAACTCCTTGGCCGATTCGAGGAGAATCTCCCGCGAGGCATTGGCCTCCGCCATGCGGCGGCCCGGATCGTCGTCCACCTTGGAACGGAAGTGCGCCGCGAAGACGATGACCCGCGAGCCGTCCATGTCCACGTGGACCTCGAGCAGGTCGCGCGAGAAGCGGGTGGCGGAACCATCTGGCCTGTAGATGTATTGGTTCCGGTGGCTGCGCACTTCCGTGATGGTGTGGCGGGAGAGGACCGCCACGTCCACGGACGCCTTGGTGTAGGTCTCCCCGAGCTTTGAATGGGGGAACTCCGGGACCTTCTTCAACAGCCCATCCAGCGAGTTCTGCGTTTCGACTTCTTCCAGCAGCACGATGTCCGCGTCGAGCGCGGTGATGGCCCGGCCGAGCTGGCCCACCTGCGCTTCGAACTCCGCCTCGGTGGGCAGCTCCTCGTAGTTGGAGCCTCCGCAGGAGCCCGTGTCGCAGACGGTGTCGAAGAGGCGGTGCACGTTGAACGCCGCGATGCGCACGTGGGTGCCGGACTGGACCGGCGCCGTTCCGCTGTCGGGCTGCGGGCAGTTGCCCTGGACGCAGGACCCGGCGTCCGGAACCGGCGGGGTTTGAGAAGGCAGACCGTCACAGCCCGCGAACGCGAGCACCAGACCGCACAGAACGAGGGTCGAGCGGGGACGGAAGCGGAAGGGGAGCCGCGGCGGGGGGGCCATCGGGGCGGCAACCTAACATCGGGGCGCTCCCGGGTGCTGCGCGGACCGCCCTGGAGTGTCCGCCGACGCGGTGCGGCTCGCGGCTTCGTCCAGGGGGGCGGACTCCCGGTCCCGGTGATGCGGACCCCGGGTGGGGCTGTCCCGCCGCTCCAGGCCCGGGCCGTGCCGACCGGCCACGGAAGGGCCAGCGCCGTTCGGCGTGGCTCCGCGACCGCTCGCCCCCGAGGCCCCCAGACGTGCCACCAGGCGTGTGCATCCTGCCGTCGTTCCGGGTGCTGACGCGCCCGCGAGGTGCCGACGCCATGACCCCGTCCGTTCCCCTGTCTCCGCTTCCTCCTTCTCCCGCTTCCACTGTCGCGGCCCCGGTCCGGCCGCTGCTGCCGTGGGTGCGCGCCCCACGCCGGACGCTGGCGGCTTCGCTGGCCCTGGGTGTGCTCGCGGAGGTCCTGTTCGAAAAGGCGCGCTGGGGCCTGGGCTTCCCGTTGCTGGTGGCGGCCCTGGTGGGCGCGCTCGCGTGGCTGGGCGGACGTGAAGGCTGGCAGCGCGCGCGGCCCAACGCGTGGCTGCTGGCGCCGCTGGGGTTGGTGAGCGTCTTCGTGGCGGTGCGGGACAGCTCCTGGCTCCTGTCTCTCAACGTGATGACCGCGGCCGTGCTCCTGATGATGCTGTCGCACTTCTGGGCCGCGGGCCGCGTGGAGCGGCTGGGTTTCGCCGACTATGTTGTCGTCTTCTTCGGCTCCGCCGCGCAGAGCCTGCTCTACCCGCCGGTGCTCGTCCGGGACAGCGTGGACGTGCGCGGGCTCAAGACCCACTCGCGCCTCCTGGGGGCGCTGTCGCGAGGCCTGCTGCTGGCGCTGCCGGTGCTGCTGGTGTTCGGGCTCCTGCTGGAATCAGCGGATGGGGTCTTCTCCTCCACCCTGCAGCGGTTCCTGTCGTTCGACCTGGACCTGGGCACGCTGATGTCGCGCGGCCTCGGCGTGGCGCTCGGCGCGAGCGTCGCGGCGGGCGTGCTGGGGCATGCGCTGCGCCGCCGCGCCATGAAAGAGCTGGGGGACGCGGAGGTGGCTTCAGCCACGCCGCGCCTGGGGCTCATCGAGGCGCTCACGCTCATCTTCGCCGTGAACGCGCTGTTCTTTGTCTTCGCGGCCTTCCAGGTGGCGTACCTGTTCGTCGGTGACGCGTCGTCGCCCGCTTCCGGCTACACCTTCGCGGAGTACGCGCGGCGCGGCTTCTTCGAACTTGTGGTCGTCGCCTCGCTGACGCTGGCGCTGGTGATGGCCCTGACGCGCTGGACGCGGCGCGAGACGCGCGTGGCGCAGACCGTCTTCCGCGCGAGCACGTCGTTGATGGTGGTGCTGACGCTGATCATCCTCGCGTCGGCGATGCGGCGTCTGTCGCTGTACGAGGACGCGTTCGGCTACACGCTGCTGCGCGTGCACACGCATGTCTTCATGGTGGCGCTGGGCGCGGCGCTGGCCTGGCGCGCGGTGACGCTGTGGTGGAAGCCGGAGCGCTTCGCTGTGGGCGCCTTCGCCACGGCCCTGGGCTCGGTGCTCGTGCTCAACTTCCTCAACCCGGAGGCCTTCATCGTCCGCCACAACCTGGAGCGGTATGCGCGCACCGGTTCGTTGGACACCGAGATGTTCTACGACCTGTCCGCGGACGCCGTGCCCGGGCTGGTCCTGGCGGACTCCATCATTGAAGAGGCGTCCCAGTGGCGGCTGGCGCCCGTCCTGAAGGAGCACCGGGAGCGGCTGTCCCAGGAGGACTCGGTGCTGGAGTGGAATGTCTCCCGCTTCCTCGCTCGCCGGGCGTTGCTGCGGTCAGGAGCCTGGAGCGCGCCCGGCCCTGACGGGTCAAATTGACAAAAAATGCGTCCGTTGTCACAGTGTCCGCATGGTGACGACGATGACGGAAGACGAGACCGCCGCGCGCCGAGCGAAGATCCTGCTCGCCGCGCGGTGGTGTTTCCTCAACTTCGGCTTCGCGAAGACGTCGTTCGAGGACATCGCCAAGCGGGCGCACCTCTCGCGCACGCTCCTCTACCGGGTCTTCAAGGACAAGGAAGACATCTTCAAGGCTGTCTTCGTGGACTGGCTGGTTTCGCGCCATCCCCTCGCGATGCAGGCGGCGAACGCACCGGACCGCACGCCGTATGAGCGCTTGCTCGACGTTTGCCGCGTGATGATGATCGAGCCCTGGGCGGAGATGGTCGGTACGCCGATGGGAGGCGAGTTCCTCGCGGCCTGCGAGCGGATCGATCCCGAGACCGATGCGCTCCATCGCAAGATTGCGCTGCGGTGCGTGGCCTCCATCCTGGGCGATGAGGCGAGCGCCGAGGTCTTCCTGCTCGCGCTCGACGGTCTCCTCGCGGACGAGCCCAAGGCGGCGGTGCTGGAGAAACGAACAGAGCTCCTCGCGGCGCGCTTCGCCCCTCCCGCGAAGGAGAAGGGGAGGCGGAAATGAAAGTCATCATCTTCGGTGCGACCGGAATGGTTGGAGCGGGCGCCCTGCGCGAAGCGCTCAGTGCCCCTGAGGTCGAATCCGTGCTGAGCATCGGGCGACAGCCGTGTGGCGTCGAGCACCCGAAGCTGCGCGAGCTGTTGCTGAACGACCTCTTCGAGTTCGCCGCCATCGAGGACCAGCTCGTTGGCTACGACGCCTGCATCTGGGCGATTGGCGTCAGCTCGATGGGACTCGACGAGGCGGCCTACGCCCGATTGACCGAGGAGCTGACGCTCGTCTGGGCGCGCGCGCTCCTCCGGCTCAACCCCGGACTCTCCTTTTGCTACTGCTCCGCAGGGGGCGCTGGCGGGCGCTCGATGTGGGCGCGCGTCCGGCAGCGCGTGGAGGGCGCGCTGAAGTCCATGCCGTTCCGGCATGCCGGCGCCGTCCGCCCTGCATTCATCCGGGCGGGGCCCGGGATCCGGAGCCGCACGCGGGCCTATCAGGTCGGAGTGGTCCTGATGAAGCCCCTGAACCCGATCATTCCGTTCTTCATCCGGGTCTTCCCGTTCTTGTTCACCACTTCCGAAATCCTCGGCCGCGCGATGCTCCGTGTCGTCGAGGGGAAGGCCGATCGCTTCATCCTTGAGTCGTCCGACATCAACAGGGTCGGCGCATGAGCGCGACGACTCGCTCGCTGCGAGTCGCGAGGCTTGGCGTCGTCGCGCTGGTGCTCCTCACGCTCGCGGGCGCCTGGTACTCCGACGTCTTCGCATGGCTCTCCGAGCCGAAGGTCCTGGCCCACACGCTCATCGAGATGGGGATATGGGGCTACCTCGCGTTCATCGTCGCGTACACGGTGCTCCAGCCGTTCGGTGTCCCCGGGTCGATCTTCATCGTCGCGGCACCGTTGATCTGGCCGTGGCAGACAGCCTTCGCGCTCTCGATGATCGGGACGATGTCCGCGAGCGTCGTCGGCTTCTCGTTCGCGCGCTTCGTGGCGAAGGACTGGGTTTCCGCGCGCATTCCCGCGCGGTTCCGCAAGTACGACGACGCACTGGAGAGGCGCGCCTTCCAGACCGTCGTGGTCCTGCGGTTGGTTCTCTGGATGCCGCAGGTGCTCCACGGGTTCCTTGGCGTCTCGAAGGTGGGGTTCTGGACCCACTTCTGGGGCTCGCTGGTGGGCTACGTGCCGCCGCTGCTCCTCGTGAGCTACCTCGGCAACGAGATGTTCGACGCGTCGGGGCGGATGCAACCCGGCGCGTGGCCCATCCTCGCCGGCCTGCTCGTCGCTTCAGTTCTCTTCGCCGCGCTTGCCCGGGCCTGCGAGCGCGGGCGTCACCTACGCAAATTCTGGAGCAACTCATGACGCAGGACCTCGCAGGCAAGGTGATTCTCATCACCGGAGCGACAGACGGAATTGGCAAGGCGGCGGCGACGGACTTCGCCAGGCGCGGAGCGACGCTGACCATCGTCGGTCGCAACAAGGAGAAGACCGCGCAGGTGCTCGCGGAGCTGAAGGCCGTGAGCGGCAACGACAACCTCGGCTTCCTCCTCTGCGACTTGTCGCGGATGGCCGACGTGAAGCGTGCCGCCGAGGAGTTCAAGGCCAGGCACGACCGGCTGGACGTCCTCGTGAACAACGCCGGCGCGACCTTCAAGGCGCCGGTGAAGGGCCCTGACGGCTTCGAGCTGACGTTCACCCTGAACCACCTCGCCTACTTCCAACTGACGACGTCGCTGCTGGAGCTCATCCGGAAGACTCCAGGCGCGCGCGTCGTGTCGACGTCGAGCTCCATGCAGGCGCGCGGGGTGCTCGACCTCGAGAAGACGCCGACCTCGCTGGAGGGCTCGGGCCCACGGGCCTACGCGGCGTCGAAGCTCGCGAACGTCCTCTTCACGAAGGAGCTCCAGCGGCGCCTGGAGGGCACGACGGCGACGGCGAACTGCTTCGAGCCGGGCATGGTGCGCACTCAGTTTGGCGGCTTTGGCTCGGACCAGGGGTTTCTGCTGAATGTCGTCTACACACTCGCGAAGCCCTTCTCGAATACGCCAGAGCAAGGCGCCGACTCCCTCATCTGGCTCTCCACTTCGCCGGAGGCGGCCCCGCTCAAGGGCGAGTACGTCTCGAAACGACGGCCAGTGAAGCCGCAGAATCAGGCTCTGGACCCGAAGCTCGCGGCCGGCCTGTGGATGCTGAGCGAGAAGCTCTGCGCCGAAGCCTCGGCTCGCGCGGCGGTCGTGTGAGGTCCAATCGCAGGGTGCACTCGCCGGTTTAGGGGACACGCTCTAGATTGCCGCGCCATGAGCGAAGTCGCCGGACGCCGTGTCTCCGCCTTGCCCCCCATTCCCGCGGTCCTCATCGCCGTGGTGAGCGTGCAGGGGGGCGCCGCGCTCGCGAAGGGGCTCTTCCCCGTCCTGGGCTCGGTGGGGGCCGCGGGCCTGCGGCTGGTGCTGGCGTCGGTGATGCTGCTGGCCTACTTCCGCCCGCCGCTGTTGCGCTACACGCGGGCGCAGTGGGCGGCCGTCGTGCCGTATGGCGTGGCGCTGGGCGTGATGAACCTCACGTACTACCTGGCCATCGCGCGCATCCCGCTGGGGCTCGCGGTGACGCTGGAGTTCGTGGGGCCCTTCGTGCTCGCGGTGGTGGGCTCGCGCAAGGTCTTGGACTTCGTGTGGGTGCTCTTCGCGGCGACGGGCATCGTGTTGATTACCCCGTGGACGGCGAAGCCCGGCGGGTTGGATCCGCTGGGCGTGGTGCTGGCGCTGACGGCGGGCGCGTGCTGGGCGCTCTACATCCTGGCGGGCGGAAGGCTGTCGCGCCGCGTGCCGGAAGGGCAGGGCGTGGCGGCGGGCATGGTGGTGGCCATGCTGACGGTGCTGCCCTTCATGCTGCGTGAGGGCCACCTGGAGCGGATGACGCCGGGACTCTTCGCCGCGGGCGTGGGCGTGGCGCTGTTGTCCAGCGCGCTGCCGTACTCGCTGGAGATGATGGCGCTGGGCCAGCTCTCCAGCCGCACCTTCGGCATCCTGATGAGCCTGGAGCCCGGCGTGGCGACGGTGGTGGGTTGGTTGTTCCTGCGAGAGCAGCTCACCCCCCTGCAATGGCTGGCGGTCGCTCTGGTGAGCGTGGCATCCGCGGGGGCGACGCTGACGGCGAAGCGGCCTCCTCCGCCCGTGGAGGTGTGAGGTGGTAGGTTTTCGCGGATGCGATGGCTCTCCGCGTTGAAGGTGCGCCTCATTGCTCGGCGGGCGCCGTGGTGGGCGAGTCCCTAACGCTGTTGAGCGACGATGAGTCCGCGTCGCACATCGACGGCGTAGAGCCCTCCGGCATCCGAGGCTGTGTCGTTCGGGTCGCAGACTTCGGTGTGCGCGTAGATGCCGACCAGGACGATGCCGTCCGGCAGCTGCTCCACCGACACCTGGTAGATGTCGCGACGGAAGAGGCACAGCTCGACCGGCGTGGCGTCCTTGGGGGGCTTGCGGTCCAAGGGGAGAAAGTCATCCATCGCGAGTTGGACGGCGGTCGCGATGTCCCCATTGAGCAGTGTTGTCCGGCCCTCCTGAAAGGGGAGGGCAGGGAAGACGAATTTCTGGGCCTCTTCGGGAGGCGCATGCGGTGGGCGCGTCGAGCGCTGGAACAGCGAGCACCCGCTCAACGCAACGAGCGATAGAACGAGGAGCGAGGCCCGACTCATCGGGAGCCCTCTGGCACGGGCTGAATGATGCCGTTCACTTTGTCCATGACGCGCCCGATGAGCACCCAGCGGCGACCCTCTCTCATATAGACCTCCCCAGGGCGTTCCTGCTCAAGGTACGGAATGTACATCTGCACGGAGCATGTGGCGTCCATCTGCACGCGGAACGAGTATCGCTGGCGAGACTTCCAGCGGTCTTGGATGGAAAGCGGCGAGTAACGCCACGGGTGGGTGTGGTAATCCGCGAGGATTGCCGTCCGCCCCCGCTCATCCACCACTCTTTTCGGCACGCGGCAGTCCTTGAAGTCGCTGTTCTCAGCGCTGGGGCGCCGCGTCTCCAGCGCAGCGGGCCAGGATGCATAGTAGCGACCCTCATAGGAGTAGATGACCCCGCAGTACTCCTGGCCATATTCGCCTCGCGGTGGCGCAGCGGCGGGCAACTCCATGAGCGGGGCGCACAGTTGGTCGATGATGGCATCTGCTTCGACGGAAGAGTCGATGACAGGCCACGGCCCGCGGACCCATGGAGTCTCGCGACCGTCGCGGGCCTCAATCCCGAAGTATGTCCCGTAGCCATCCCGGAGATAAGAATAGCCGCTGCACGCCGCGAGCAGCGTGAGCGCCACCAGCCAGCGCAATGGCGCCATGCCTTTCCTGGTTCCCTCTGCGCCGTGGGGAGCGCTCGCGTCGTGCAAGCGGTGGCGGGAGTCCGGCATGGGATGGCATGTCATCGAGCACAAAGAATCAAGTCAACCCAAGCAAGACATTCGCGACTGCAATCAGGACGTGTGTCCGGCTCGTGCTTCGCCGACTCGAGCGAAGAACCTGAGCCGAGCCCCGCCGCCCTTTCTGTCCGAGCATGGATAACGCAGCAGGCGGAGACTCCGGGCGGTGCGAGGTGCGGCTGATGCTAAAGCGAAGGCGCCCCGGAAGTGGCTGGCGGACCTCGCGACGCTCGCGGTGAGGCGGGGTCGGGCGGGTGGCGACGCTGACGGCGAAGCGGCCTCCTCCGCCCGTGGAGGCGTGAGGTGGTAGGGTTTCGCGGATGCGATGGCTCTCCGCGTTGAACATGCGCCTCTCCTGGATGCTCGGCCTGGCCAGCGTCCTTTTCGCGTCCAGGGCCTGGGCCCGGGGGGATGCGGACGGTCCGGGGCCGGCCTTCTTCGTGGGGGCCGCCGTCGTGGTGGTGGGGCTCGTCGCGGGAGGGGTGCTGCTCTTCCTCAACGTCACCGGCCGTCAGCGCAGGTACTCCCCCATCCTGGGGATCCTCACGGGGATTGGGACGGTGGTGCTGGGGATGGGATTGAGCGAGCCGCTCCTGTCGGGCGAAGACGATGGCGTCATGGAGGTCGCCCTCTGGGGCATCGTCATCGGCGGCGTCTGCGAAATCATCGCGGCGGGATGGGCGATGCTGCGCCCAGGCCGTGACCCGGGCGCAGCGCCGAAGAATCCTCAGAGCTGATGGAATGCTAGAGCGCGCAGGCGCCGTCGTACTTCAGAATGACGAGCCCAGCGTTGCCGCCGCCGATCGAGGACCGGCCCGCTTCCGCCGGCAGCGTCGTGGCGTTGGACCACGTATTGGCGCCCAGGCCTGCTGAACTCGCTCCGCCATTTCCGCCCGAAGAACCTCCAGAGGCTTGAGCCGCGGGGCCCGAACCTCCGCCACCTCCGCCGAAGCCACCGCCGCCTCCCGCGATGTTCTCGTGTCCCGCTCCACCCGCCAGTCCCGTTCCTCCTCCGGCGAGGTCGGTCGAGCCGCCCGCGCCCGCGCTGCCCGGCTGGGCCGGAAAGGCGCCGAAGAAGTCGGCTCCCGCCTCGCCGCCTCGATTGCTGCCACCTTCGGCTCCAGAACCGCCACCGTTTCCCCCCGCGGCGAATGCGACCAACTGGCCGGCGCTCAGAATCGCGCTGCTGCCACCACCGCCACCACCTCCCACACCATTGGGGGAGGTGCCTCCTCCTCCGCCGCCGAAGTACCCCGCGCCACCACCGCCCCTGCCTCCCGAGAGCCAGTATCCATACCCCCCGCCGCCTCCGACGAAGACCTCCAGGTTCTCCCCGGCGCCCCACGTGAAGCTGCCCGCCGCCGCGGCACCGGTGCCACCGGTCTCCAGGGTCACCCCTCCGCCTCCGCCGCCCACCATGCCGTAGGTCACATTCAGGGGCGTGGAGAAGTCATTCGTCGTCAAGAGATGGGAGGTGACGGCCTGGATGCAGATCTCCACCCGGACCGTGAACACCTGGGTCGTCCGCTGGCCGCTGGCGTCCTCGACCGCCAACGTGAGGGTCATGTCAGCACCTCCCGTATTCGCCGGAGGCATCCAGACGATCTCGCTTCGATTCGCGGTGGTGACGGGCGTGGCCAGGGTGCCTCCGCTGGCGCTCCAGGTGAACGTCAGGGCCGCTCCCTCCGGATCCGTCGCGGTGGCGAACAGGCGCAATGTCTCTCCGAACCGGGTCACGGCCGCTGACTGGAAGACCTGTCCGATGACGGGCGGCAGGGTCGGCACCTGGAGCTGGATGACATTGAGCCGCAGCGTGCCCGCGGTGCTACCGCCGCGGCCATCCGTCACCGCGACCATCACCTTGCACTGACCGCCCGTGGGCTCGGAGGCTGGCGCCGTCCAGACGCTGTGCGCAGCCGTGGTGGTGCTGAAGCCGCCGCCGCAGTCATCGCTCCAGGCGTAGGTGAGCGCGTCGCCATCCGCGTCCGTTGCCGTCACGTCCAGCGTCACGGTGCCACCGGGCGCCACCTGCCCGAACGGCGTGCCCTTCACCTGTGTCACCACGGGCCAGGTATTGAACGAGACCGCCACGTTCGCGTTCCCTGTGTCCTGGAGCACGGCGATCCGCAGCGTCACGCCGGACTGCGCGTCCCGGCCGTCGGAGACGACGACATCGAGTGAGTAGTTGCCAGGTGTCGCGGGCGCGGTCCAGGTGGGGTTCGCCACGGAGGCATTGCCGAAGGCGCCGCCATCCGCCGTCCAGGCATAGGTGAGCGCATCGCCGTCCGCATCCGAAGCCGAGAGGCTGAGCGTCACCGTCTGGTTCGCGCGCACCTGGTAGGTGGACGCGGAGATGCCGCCGATGCGAGGCGCGCTGTTCTCGAAGGGCGTGGGGGCGGTGCGCTGTTGGAGCAAGAGCACCACCACCGCCGTCTGGCCTGACTGGATGGTGACACCCGTCGCCTGGCCCTCATAGATGGCGGTGCCGCTCGCGTCGAAGGCCTGGGCGCTGAAGGTCCGGTCCGCGCCCGCGGGGATGTTGCCAATCACCCCGGTCCACTGAGAACCCGATTGCTCCAGCGTGGCGTTGAGGGGCGTCATGCCCGGCCCGGTGATGGCCAGTTCCACGCGAGCCACGTCGGAGGACGCCAGGTCCTGGGCGAGGGTGCTCACGTGGACGCTGCCCGTCGCAACCGGGCGCGTCTCCGAGGCGCAACCGGAGAGCAGGGCAAGGAAGGGCAATGCTACGCAGAGCAGCCAGGAACTGCCTTTTTGTTGCATGGATTTCTCGTGCGCCGTGGGGTGAGGCGAATCACTCTACCGGTGGTTTCGAGAAATACAATGCGGGTGAGTCAGGTCCTTGGTGTGTCTGGTTTGACTCTGGCTGCTGTCTACAGGCTGATTTCAAGGAAACGAATCCAGCGCCGCGAGCAGCCGGCCCACGTCCTCCGCCGTGTTGTAGTGGAGCAGCGATGCGCGCACCGCGCCGTCAGGCATGAGCCCCAGCGCCTCCGCGGCCATCGTCGCGTAGTAGTGCCCCGCCGCGACGCCCACGCCCTGTTCCGCCAGATGCTCGGCCACGGTGCGCGGCGACACGCCGGTCACGTTGAAGCAGAAGGTGGCCACGCGCCCGGCGGACGTCTTCGGTCCGTAGAGTTGCACGCGCGGGTGCCGGGACAGTTGCTCCAGCGCGGCCTCCAGCAGTGGCTGCTCCAGTTGCTCGATGCGCTGGAAGGCCCGCGTCAATCCCTCACGTCCCGGCTGGCCACCGCCCAGCACTTCACGCAGGTAGCGCAGCGAGCCCAACCATCCGGCCCAGCCTTCGTGGTTCGCCGTGCCCGGCTCGAACTTCTGCGGACCGTCATCCGGCATGAACCACAGCTTGTCCGCCGGAAGCCCCGCGAGCAGCTCGCGCCGCACGAACAGACAGCCCAGGTGTGGACCGAAGACCTTGTACGGAGAGAACACCGCGAAGTCCGCGCCCCAAGCGCGCACGTCCGGCAGGTGGTGCGGACCGGAGTGCACCGCGTCCACGAACAGCCACGCGCCCACGCCGTGCGCCACCTCCGCCGCCGCGGCCACGTCCGGCGTCGCGCCCACGGAGTTCGCCGCCGCTGACACCGCCACCAGCCGCGTGCGCGGCGTGACGAGCTTGCGCAGCTCGGAGGTCTCCAGCCGTCCCTCCGGCCAGCTCGCGCGCCAGGTCGTCACCTTCACGCCCTGCGCCTCCAGCGCGCGCCACGGGGCCGCGTTGGATTCGTGCTCCAGCTCGGAGATGACCACCTCGTCGCCCGCCTGGAAGAGGCGTGAGACGGCCCGGCCCACCTGGAAGGTGAGCGCGGTGGCGCTGGGCCCGAGCATCACCTCGTCGGGCCGGCAATGGAGGAACTCCGCGGTCTCCTCGCGCGCCCGGGCCTTGAGCGCCGTGGCCACGCGGGAGGCGGGGTAGGGCTGGCCCACATTGCAGCTTCCACCCGAGAGGAATTGATGGATGGCGTCGATGCAATGCGTGGGCACCTGCGCTCCCGCAGCGTTGTCCAGGTAGCTGAAGCCGGACCGCAGGGCGGGGAAGTGCTCGGCGAAGGGGGAGGGCATGGGACGCGAAGCATAGCCCTCCACCCTTCAGGAGGAACTACGGCGTGCCGAAGTCCTGCGTCCAGTACGCGCGGTACGTGCTGGAGGGCGCGTTGTAGTAGCCGATGCCCGTCTGCGTCAGCGCCCCGTCCATGATGTTGTTGCAGTGACCGGTGCTGGCCATCCAGCCGTCCACCACCGCCTGCGCGGTGCCGTAGCCCGCGGCGATGTTCTCCGCCGCCCTGCGGTAGCTGTAGCCCGCGGACGCCATTCGCTGCCACGGCGTGGAGCCGTTGGATCCCGTGTGGCTGAAGAAGTTGTTCGTGCCCATGTCCTTGGAGTGCTTGCGCGCCGCACAGCGAAGCTTGTCATTGGTCGTGAGCGCGCCCACCGCCGGCTTCGCCACACCACCACAGGTGGCGCCCGCGGCGCGGCGCTGGTTGATGAGCGTGAGCACGTCCGTCTCGAACTTCACCCAGGCCGGGTCCCACGTCGTCACGTCGTCGCAATACGCGGCGCTCGCGCTCAGCCCGTTGCCGGCGACCTCCGTCTGCGCCGGCGGCACCACGACGCCCTCACCCCGCGGCGTGGGCGCCTCCTCGCCTCCACAGCCGCCGAGCAGGGCAGCGGCGCTCAGCAACGTCAGACACAGCGAACGGGGCGAGGGCTTCATGGACAGACCTTTCACCGGCGGGGGCCGGTCAGGGGGAGGGGTTCAGCGAGATGCATTCTTGTCGGTTATTCCTGGTTTCCGCCATGGACCCTCCGTGCATTGTGATTGACGCGTGAAACGACAGGGTTGTGTCCGCGGTGTTGGTGATGGAAAGTTCTTTCACCGTGAAGACGCCTTCCGCTGCGCCTGTCATTCGTTCCGTGGTGCTGGACACCAACGTGGTGCTGGACGTGTTCGTCTTTGACGACGTCTTCACGCGGCCGTTGGCGCAGGCGCTGCGTTCGGGCGCGCTGACGGCGTGGGTGGACCGGCACACGCTGAAGGAGCTGGCGCTGGTGCTCGCCTATCCCTCGTTCAAGCTGACGGCGGACGCGCAGCGGATGGTGCGCGACGCGTACGGCGCGCTCGTGCGTATCGCCGACGGTGAGGGCACTCCGGTGGAGCTGCCTCCGTGCCGGGACCGGGATGATCAGAAGTTCCTGGAGCTGACGGCCCGCGCGGGCGCTTCATGGCTGGTGAGCAAGGACCAGCGCGTGCTGTCCATGAGCGGCGGACGGCGGCTGCCCTTCGACGTGCTCTCGCCTCGCCGTGCCTCGCAGGTGCTCGAAGCGGAAGGCTTCACACGGAGCGATTGAAGCAGGCAGGCAGGGGTGCGCACGCGCAGTCAAAATCGCGCTCCGCGCTTGGTGACCCGGGCATCTCGGGCCATCCTGCGGCCCGGTGCGTTCCTCACTCCTGATCCTCCTGTTCTGCGCCGGCTGCGCCGCGCGTGTCGTCACCCCTGTCCCGGCGCCCGCTCCGGCGCCGGCCCCGGTGCAGGCCTCGCCCGCGACGCCGCCCGTGGAGACGCCGGCCGCGACGCCGCCCGCGCAGGCCCCGGCCGCGGCCGAGCCCCAGGCCACGCCCGCGGTGAGCGCGTCCGGGGCCCCTGTCGCGATGCCCTCCCCGGCGGAGGTCGCCGCCGTCGTCACCGCCGCCGCCGTGCGGGAGAACCCCTGCCCGGTGGACGCGGAGGAAGAGGACGACGAGGCCACCGCGGCCACCGACGACGAAGGCGTGAGCGAGGAAGGCGAGATGCAGGCTCCGCTCGCGCCCGCCGCGCCCTCGGGGCCGCTGTACACCGCCGACCTGTCCGACGAGGCACTCACCGAGGCGTGGAAGAAGGACCCGGCCACGCTGGGCTCCATGTCCATCGGCTTCGTGGAGAGCGGCCGGCAGCTCAACAGCGTGCGCGTGCCGGATGACAAGGATTGGCTCGTGGTGTCGCCGGACATCGCCTACGGCACGCAGGAGACGGTGGACTACGTGGCCGCCGCCATCCGCGCGGTGCGCGCGCAGTACCCGAACGTGCCCACGCTGCGTGTCAACCGCCTGTCCACCAAGGACGGCGGCTACCTGCGCCCGCACAAGAGCCACCAGAACGGCCGCGATGTGGACTTCGGCTTCTACTACCCGACCGCGGAGCCGGTGCGTGAGCGCGAGCGGGAGCGCTACATCGACGTGGCCATGAACTGGGCGCTGGTCCGCTCGCTGGTGGTGAACACCGACGTGCAGATGATCCTCGTGGACAAGCGAGTGATGAAGGTCCTGTACGACTACGCGCTGTCCATTGGCGAGGACAAGGTGTGGCTGGATTCGCTGTTCAACGCGGGCTTCAACTCACTCATCAAACACGCGCGCCGGCACCGCGATCACTTCCACGTGCGCTTCTTCAACGGCCGCGCGCAGGAGCTGGGCCGCCGGGTGGCGCCGCTGCTGGCGCTCCAGCCGGACCAGAACCTCATGATGTACAAGGTGCGCAACGGGGACACGCTGGGTGGCATTGCGTTGCGTCACAACTCCAGCGTGGTGGCCATCAAGAAGGCCAACCGGATGCGCAACACGTTCCTGAGCATTGGCCGGCGGCTGGTGATTCCGCTGAAGGGCCCGTGCACGCACTGCCCCATCCCCCCGCCGGTGCAGCTGCCGGCGCGCCGGCTGCCTCCCCAGGCGCAGGCCCCCGCTTTGGTGAACACGGCGCCCGCGGCTTCGGGCAAGCTGCCCAACCCGTGCACTCCCGCCGCGCCGGCACCGACGCCGGTGGCCGTTCCCACGGGTGTTCCCTCCGGTCTGTCGACCGGGCGCTGAAAGGCTTCTGCTTCCATGGCAACTCCGCACATCTCCGCGTCTCCCGGTGACTTCGCTGAAGTGATCCTCATGCCGGGCGACCCCCTCCGAGCTCGCTACATCTCCGAGCGCTTCCTGGAGAACGCGCGCTCCGTCACGGCGGTGCGCAACATGCTGGGCTACACCGGCACCTTCCGGGGCAAGCGGCTGTCGGTGATGGGGCACGGCATGGGCGTGCCGTCCATCTCCATCTACGCGACGGAGTTGGTGAAGAACTATGGCGCGAAGGTGCTCATCCGCGTGGGCAGCTGCGGCGCGCTGCGCACGGACGTGAAGCTGCGCGACGTCATCGTGGCGATGGGCGCGGGCACGGACTCCAACGTGAACCGCATGCGCGTGATGGGCCACGACTTCCCGGCGGTGGCGGACTTCACGCTGGCCCGGCGCGCGGTGGAGGCGGCGGAGAAGCGAGGCAAGCCGGTGCGCGTGGGCAACGTCTTCACCTCGGACCTCTTCTACCACCCGCAGGAAGCGCTCAACGCGACGCTGGAGAAGATGGGCATCCTGGCGGTGGAGATGGAGATCGCCGGCCTGTACGGCGTGGCCGCGGAGTTCGGCGCGCGGGCGCTGTCCCTGCTCACCGTGTCGGACCACATCCGCACCGGCGAGCACCTGTCGCCGGAGGACCGTCAGACGACGTTCGACGAGATGATCGAACTGGCGTTGGACGTGGCCGCCTCCGAGGCGTGAGGACCTGAGCGCATGGCCTTGCCTCCCCGCAGGGGCCCGGGTTCCCCGCTGGCGCGCAAGGCCGCGCAGCGCACGCCGGGCCATCACTACAACGCGAGCTTCCTGAACTCGGCGGACCGCGCGGAGATATTGGCGTGGCTGGGGACGCTGCACCCGCTGTGGGAGGAGCGCTACTCGAAGCACTTCCCACCGCCGGAAGGCCAGCAGCAGCGGCGGTTGCTCAGGCCGGTGTACTGGCTGGGCAACTGGCAGTTCGCGTGCCTGGACTACTACCGGCCCCCGAAGGGCGTGAAGAACCGCTGCGTGAAGGCGGAGCCGTTCCCGGCGGTGCTGCAGCGGCAGATTGAGAAGGTGGAGGCGCTGGCGCGGCGGATGTTCCGGGGCCCGGACATGCCGCAGGGCTGGCACCTCAACACGTGCCTGGTGAACTTCTACGGCAGCAGGTTGGAGGACGGGCGCTGGGTGGACACCGCGCGCGTGGGCGAGCACAAGGACTTCGAGCCGGGCCCGGTGGCGTCGCTGTCCCTGGGCGAGCGCGCGCTCATCCAGTTCGTCACCTCCACGCGGCCCGGAGAGCGGGACGCGGTGGTGCTGGAGCAGTGGCTGGATGACGGAGCGCTGCAGCTCTTTGGTGGGGCGCAGTGGAAGGAACAGACGTTCCACCGGGTGCAGCGGGTGGACACGCGCGCGGGGCACGTGATGCCGCCGGAGCTGCCGGACTTCCGCACGCGGCGCATCAACCTGACGTTCCGGTACGTGCCGGACGCGCACGTGACGCCGTTCGCGGCGCTGAGTCCGGAGGCCCGCGAGGACGTGCGCCCGTACATGGAGACGCTCGCGAAGGGCAGCCGGTTCTTCCGTGAGGAGCTGTCGCGCGAACAGCCGCCGGTGAAGGCGGAGTAGGGCGCGGCGCCTCCCGGCCGGCGCGGTTCAAAACCTGTCCGACAGTCGGACAGGTTTTCGCGGTCCGGCTGTCGCCGGGGGATCCGACCACGGCGGGTGCCTGGGCCTGCCTCGCGTCCTCCAAACCTGTCCGACTGTCGGACAGGTTTTCGCGGTCCGGCCGTCGCCGGGGGACCCGACCACGGTGGGTGACGGGGCCTGCCTCGCGTCCTCCAAACCTGTCCGACTGTCGGACAGGTTTTCGCGGTGCGCCGCTGGCGGGGAGGCCCGGCAGGGGGCTCCCCCGACCGAAGGCTAGGAGGAGCCCGTCTCGGGGTTCGAGGACGAGGCCGCGGGCGGACGGGCCACGTAGCTCACCTGGGGCGCGGAACCCCGGGACGCACGTCCCGCGCCGCGCTCCGGGCCCTGACGGGGCATCCGGGGACCGTTGTTGGGCAGGTTGCCACGCGCCTCGCGGGGACCCGAGCCCGGACCCCGGCCATTCTGGCGCGGCTCGCCGGTCTGCTGCGGGGCGCCGTCCTGGAAGGAGCCGTTGTTGCGCGGAGGCCTGCTGTTCGTGCGCGACTGCGCCCCCGCATCTTCCTGGCGAGGCCCGCCGTTCTGCTGCGGACGCCCATTCGCGCGCCACTCGTTGCGAGGCGGCCGACCGTTGCCGTTCTGCGGTTGCGACTGGCCGTTCACACCCGACTCGCCGCCGTGAGGCTGGCCGTTCACTGCCGCCTCGCCGACATACCGTTGATCGTTCTGGCGCGACGGACCATTCGGGCCCGACTCACCGCCACGAGACTTGCCGTTCATGCGCGGAGGCCGGCTGTTCTGCTGCGACGCCTGAGCGTTCTCGCCAGAGGGCTGCCCGTTCATGCTCGGCTGGCCGTTCATGCCCGCCTCACCGCCGCGGGACTTGCCGTTCATGCGCGGTGGCCGGGCATTCTGCTGCGACGCTTGAGCGGTCTCGCTAGAAGGCTGCCCGTTCGTGCGCGGCGGCCGGCTGTTCTGCTGCGACGCTTGAGCGGTCTCGCTAGAAGGCTGCCCGTTCATGCGCGGCGGCCGGCTGTTCTGCTGCGACGCCTGAGCGTTCTCGCCAGAAGGCTGCCCGTTCGTGCGTGGCGGCCGGCTGTTCTGCTGCGACGCCTGAGCGTTCTCGCCAGAAGGCTGCCCGTTCGTGCGTGGCTGCCGGCCGTTCTGCCGCGGCGCCTGGGCGTTCTCGCCTATCGGCTGACCGTTCATGCGCGCCTCGCCGTTGGGCTGGCGCGGCGGACGTCCATCGCTGCGCGGGTTGCCGTTGCGCGGCCCGCCCTGCTGCGGCCGGCCGTTCATGCGCGCATCGCCCTGCGCCACCGGTGCACTCGCGCCCTGCGCCGGAGCGCCGTTGCGCGGCCCGCCCTGCTGCGGACGCCCGTTGTTGTTGCCGCTGGGCCGGTTGTTGCCGCCACCCTGCGGCGGGCGCGCTCCCGCGTTCTGCGGGGGCCCACCGTTCCCGGGCCGCGGCGCATTGCCGGTGCGCGGCGGCGGCTTGCCACCAAACCCACCGCGCCGGCGCCCATCGCGCGGGCTCGCCGTGACGATGGGCCGCCCACGCTCGCCGCCACCCTGGCGCAGCACCAGCGCCTCCAGCGCGCGCAGCTCCGCCTCCTCCGCGCTGAGCCCTTCCTCCACCTCCACCACGGGCGCCGGAGCCGGACGGACCTCGTTGCGCCGGGCCTCCTCTTGCTGGAGGAACCGCTCCTGCCGGGAGGACTGACGGCCCGTGCCACCCTGCCGGCGCGGCGCCTCGCGGAACGCGCCCGACGGCACGTACTCCGGCGTCAGTTCGCGCCGCACGTACGCGTTCCAGATTTCGCCCGTGTCACCCGCGCGGCCCGCCAGCCGGGTCGAGACGCCCTCCAGGAACTGCCGCACGTTGTCCAGGTCGCGGCGGAAGTAGAACTCCGCCTGGCTGTTGCGCGCCGCCGCCACCGTCTGCGGAAAGTCGATGATGGTCGGGCCGGACCCGCTCATCAGGATGTTGTAGGGCGACAGGTCCCCGTGAATGAGGTCCGCGCACAGGGTGCGAACCACCTGGGCCCGCAGGTCCATGTAGAGGGCCTCGGCCTCCTCGGGCGTCTGGGGCGGAGCCTCCACCAGCCGGGGCGCGGGCTGGCCTTCCGCGTCCCGCACCAGCTCCATGAGGAGGATGCCCTCGTAGAACAGCACCGGCGTGGGAACGCGCACGCCTTGTGCGTGCAACTTGTAGAGCGAGTCCGCTTCCGCGTTCTTCCACGCCTCTTCCGCGGCGGCCTGCCCGAAGCGGCTGCCCTTCTCCATGGCGCGGCGCGTGCGCGAGTTGCGCACCTCGCGGCCTTCCTTGTAGCCGGAGTTGTTGCGGAAGTTGCGCTCGTGGCGCTCCTTGTACAGCTTCGCTGCGACGACCTGGCCGGCGTGCTGGACGAGCCACACCTCCGCCTCCTTCCCCGTCTTCAGCTGGCCGATGACGGCGTCGATGATGCCGTCGGCGAGGAGGGTCTCGAGGGAGTCATTCATTCTTAAGCAAAAGGCCGGAACGGCACGGGGCGGGGAGCAACAGTCGCTGCGCACACCGGCGGCCCCTGCTCGCCATGATGCACGTTGGAGATGAGAACACCGGGTGGCTCCTGGTTTCCATCGCCGTTGCGCTGAACGTCATCCAGAAAGCCCACGTACCGCTTGCTAGCAGCTTGGGAAGCAGGGGGCCAGGGGTGCCCCCGTGCCTATAGCCTGTTCGGCGCCCACCGCTGCCCAGGGACCGGATTGACGTCCGCCCGGCGTCAAACGGTTTTCACGAAAGGAGCATTCCGCCCATGAAGATCCTGCTCGCGTGGGGTGTCCTGTTGGCCTCGCTGTGCGCCCACGCGGAAGACCGGGTCGCGACGGCCCGCAAGCGCCAGACGGCCGGCCTCATCCAGACGTTCAAGGAGGCGGGGCTGTCCTGGCCCCCGGAGGAGCTCTACCTTCGGGCCTTCAAGGTCGAGCGCGAGCTGGAGGTCTGGGCGGGCAAGCCGGGCCAGCCGCTGGTGAAGGTGCGCACCTTCCCCGTCTGCGCGGCCTCCGGCGACGTGGGCCCCAAGCGGGCCCAGGGCGACCTGCAGGTCCCGGAGGGCTTCTACACGGTGGACCTCTTCAACCCGAAGAGCGCGTATCACCTGTCCCTGCGGGTGAGCTACCCGAACGCGCTGGACCGCAAGCAGGGGGCCGCGAAGCCCGGGGGCGACATCTACATCCACGGCGACTGCGTGAGCATCGGCTGCCTGGCCATCGAGGACGGCCCCATCGAGGAGCTGTACGTGATGGTGTCCGAGGCCCGCGCGCGCATGGGCCGCGATGTGCCGGTGCACCTCTTCCCACGCCGGCTGGACGCGGCGGGGCTGGCGGCGCTGGAGGCCCTCTCCGGCGTCACCGACGCGCGCAAGGCCTTCTGGCGCGGCCTGGAGCCGGGCTACCGCCTCTTCGAGGAGTCCCGGCGTCCACCGAAGGTGAAGGTGGATGACTCCGCGTCCGCCTACGTGGTGTCGCCGGCTCCCCAGGTCCGGGCGCGCTGAGGAATTGGTAGAACCGGGTGCATGGGAGGGCCGCGCCGCCGGGGCCGGCCTCAGGGGGGAGTGCACGCACATGAAATCATCCGTTCCGCTTCAGGAGTCCGGACTCGCCGGGGGCGCACGAGCGCTCGAATCCCTCACGACGACGGAGCTGGCCGCCGCCCTGCGCGAGCGTCACGTCACCGCGGTGGAGGTGCTGGACGCCTTCCTCGCCCGAGCACGAGCGCACAACCCCGCGCTCAATGCCTTGGTGACGTGGGACGAGGCGCAGGCCCGGAAGCGGGCGGAAGAGGCGGACGCGGCGCTCGCTCGGGGCGAGCTGTGGGGCCCGCTGCACGGCGTGCCCTTCACGGTGAAGGACGCGTTCAGCACCGCCGGCCTGCGCACGACGTCCGCCCACCCGGCCTTCGCGGAGTACGTGCCCGCGCAGGACGCGACCGTGGTGGCCCGGCTCAAGGCGGCGGGGGCCATCCTCTTCGGCAAGACGAACCTGCCGCCGTTCGCGGGGGACTTCCAGACGGACGGGCCGCTCTGGGGCCGGACGAACAACCCGCATGACCTGGGGCGCACGCCGGGCGGCTCCAGCGGTGGTGCGGCGGCGGCGGTGGCGGCGGGGCTCACCCCATTCGAGGTGGGCAGCGACATTGGCGGCTCCATCCGGCAGCCGGCGCACTGCTGCGGCATCGTGGGCATCAAGCCCACGGAGCACCGTGTCTCCACCTTCGGCCACATCCCGGACCCACCGGGCGGGCCGCGCCACGTGCGCCACATGGCGTGCGCGGGGCCACTGGCGCGCTCGGTGGCGGACGTGCGGCTCATCCTGTCCCTCATCGAGGGCGCGGATCCGCGCGCTCCGGAGGTGCCGCCCGTCGTGCCGGTGGGGGCGGCGAAGCCCCGGGCCTTGAAGGGCCTGCGGCTGGCGTGGGCGGACACGCTGGGGCCCTTCCAGGCCGACCGCGAGACGCGTGAGCTGTTCCAGCGCTTCATCGCCGCTGCCAGCGCGGAGGGCGTCGTGGTGGAGCAGGCCGTGCCGCCGGGGCAGGACTTCGCGGACCTGGTGGAGGTGTGGGGGCTGATGGAGGGCGCCGAGGTGGGCGCGCCCCTGCCTCCGCCCGTGCGCGAGGGCTACCAGCAGCAGTTCCTTCCCTACGAGCGCGACCTGCTGGCGAAGGCCATCGTGCAGGGCACCCGCGTGGACATGACGGGCTACGGCACGGCGCTCAGCCGCCGGGACGTGCACATCGGACTGCTGGAGGACTTCCTGTCCGGCTGGGACGCGTGGCTCGTGCCGGTGGCGATGACGGCCGCGCCGCCGCACACGCCGTTCGGGGCGCCGTTGGACGTGGACGGCGTGCCTAGTGACTACCTGGAGGCCTTTGGCGGGTTCACCTGCCTGTTCAACGCGACGGGGAGCCCTGTCGTGGTGTTCCCGCTGGGGCGCACGTCGGCGGGCCTGCCTGTGGGAGCGCAGCTGGTGGGGCGGCGGTGGGCGGACGGGGCGCTGCTCGACGTGGCGGAGGCGCTGCTGCCCCTGGGCGGAGGCGTGCGGTGGCCGGCGGCGTTCACGCCCTGAGTCAGTAGACGCGCAGCAGGCGCGAGCGGCATTCGAAGTGCGGGTTGCGCACGTCGATGACGTAGACCTCGCCGGTGGTCTCATCGAAGTTTCCGGCGAGCAGTCCCGCGGCGGCCAGGGCGGCGAGGTAGACGTTGTCCGTGCCCTTCTTCATCTCGCTGACCTTGCGCACGTAGACGACGCGGCCCTCCACGGCCCACACGCTGCGGATGCCGTCCGTGTGCACGCCCATCGCGTCCGGTGGCGGGGGGGCGGACTTCCCCAGCGCGGGCGGGACGGCCTGGAGCACGTAGTCGTCGTAGGCGCGGTTGCCGCTGCGGCTGATGAGCTTCACCTCGCGCAGCAGGCCGTCCGGGCCCTGGAGCAGCTCCAGCGTGACGGTGAGCTTCATCGTGCTGACGCCGTGGGCGAAGTCCTGGAGCTCCTCGCCCGCCTGGGAGAGGCCGCGCAGGCGGTTGTAGCCGGGCTCGTCGCGGGCGCGCTTCGCGAGGAGTTCGCCCGGCTTGGGGGGCTTGCGAGGCCCGGGCATGGCTCCCGGGGAGCCGCTGGCGCCGAACTGCCGGGCCTTCTCCGCGTAGGAGTACAGCAGCTGCTTGGGGACGCTGGGCATGTCGAAGAGGGGCGGGGCGTCCATCTGCTTCTCCAACTGTGCACGCAGCTGGCCGAAGTAGGGATGGATGCGGCCGGTGTCCACGCGGTCGCGCGCGCGGCGTTCGTCGACGATGCCCTGCACGCGATCCGACACGCGCGCGTGTTCCTCGGCGGAGAGGGATTCGGCGGACAGGCTGGGGTCGCCGGGGCGCAGCGTGCGGCCTCCGCCCCGGGAGTTCTCCGGCGTCGTGATGATGACCCCCTTGCTCGAGCCGGGGGAGGGGAGCAGGTTCTGGGGAAGGGTGCCCGGAGGCCGGTCCCCGTCTGGAGCGGGCGCGCGGGTCGCGATGTCCAGGCGTGGAATGTCGTCCGCCGACGCGCGCGGAGCGTCTTCGGAGGGAGCGGGCTCGCGCGTCGCGACGGGAGGCGGAGGCGGCTCCGGGGGTTCACGCGTCGCTACGGGAGGCGGAGGCGGCTCCGGGGGTTCGCGCGTCGCGGTCGCTGGAGGTGGCTCGGTCGGCGCGTCCTTCACTGGCGCGCGCGGTTTGACGGGCGGCGGTGCGGACTCCGGCGCCTCGCGTGTCGCCACGGGGGGAGTCGGCGTGGGGACGCTCTTCGGCGGCGCACGCGTCGCGATGCCAGACGGTGGCGTGGCGGGCTCCCGGGCCGGAGGCGGTTGGACCGCTGGTGGCGCCGGAGTGACGGAAGGGGAGGTGATGATCTCCACCTCGACCGCTTTCTCGCGCAGCCGGGCCGTGCGTCCGGTGGGCGACGGATGAGGGTCCAGCGTCCACAACAGCCCGAAGATGAGGGCGTGCAGCGCCAGCGATATCAGTCCGGCCCATCCGAGACGTCGCAACCGCCGCATGCTCGGACACTTCCCAGAAAGCGCCCCCTGTCTCAACACGTTGAGGCGCGTGCGTTCGCGAACCGACGTCCCACCCGCCGAGCAGGCAACCCTTCAACGCAGGAAACGTCCCGGGGGTGACTCGACGCCCGCCGTGACTCCTGCTGTGCTGCCGCCTTCCACGTGCCTCCCATGCCCCTCGCCTGTCTGGACGAACCCACGTTCATGGACCTCCTGCTCGGGACGCTGCCTCCCGACAGGGCCGCGCTCGTCGACGAGCATCTTGACACGTGTCCCTCCTGCCGGCGCATGGTGTCCGAGGCGCTGAAGGTGCAGCCGCCCACGGACTCCGGGCCTGCTGCTCCGGAGGAGGAGGTCCTCGACAGCCAGCTGGCAACGCTGGCCGTGGACCCGTGGCGCGGAAAGAAGCCGCGCCTGAGGCTGCCCACGCCGCCGCTCGCGCGAGGCACGGCGGTGGGCCGCTACCTCATCCTGGAGATGCTGGGCGTGGGCGGGATGAGCGTCGTGTACGCCGCCTATGACCCGGAGCTGGACCGCCGCGTCGCGCTCAAGCTCCTCCAGGTGGAGGCGCTGGGGCTGGGCGCGGAGGCCGGACGCACGCAGGTGCTGCGCGAGGCTCAGGCCATGGCCCGCGTCTCCCACCCGCACGTCGTCTCCGTCTTCGACGTGGGCACCTTCGGCCGGCAGGTCTTCCTGGCCATGGAGCTGGTGGACGCGCACACGCTGCGCAAGTGGGAGCACGACGGTCCACACCCGTGGCGCCAGGTGGTGGAGCTCTTCCTCGCCGTGGCCCGCGGGCTCGCCGCCGCGCACGCGGTGGGCGTCGTGCACGGCGACGTGAAGCCGGAGAACATCCTCGTGGGCCAGGACGGCCGCGTGCGTGTCACCGACTTCGGCCTGTCGCGCATCATGTTCGGCGCCGTGGTCCCGCCGGTGATGCCGGGGAGCCCCACGCATCCGCGCGCCATGGAGGGCGGCACGCCCGCGTACATGGCCCCGGAGCAGTTCCCGCCAGAGGAGCGCACCGACGCGCGAAGCGACCAGTTCGGCTTCTGCGCCGCGCTCTACGAAGGCCTCTACGGCGAGCGCCCCTTCGCGGGCGCGACGGTGGAGGAGCTGTCCCAGGCGGTGCACGCGGGGCGGGTGAAGAGCGTGCCCCGGCACTCCGGCGTGCCGCAGTGGCTGCGCAAGGTGGTGGTGAAGGGCCTGTCGGTGAAGCCCGAGGACCGCCACGCGTCCATGGAGGCGCTCATCGCCGCGCTGGAGTCGGACCCCGCGGCGCGCCGCACGCGACGGCTGCGCGTGGCGGGCGCGTCGCTGCTCATGCTGTCCGCGGTGGGCCTCACGCACGTCCTCCACGGCCGCGACGTCACGGGCTGCGAGGGCGCCGCGCGCGCCATGGACGGCGTGTGGGACGCTCCCCGGCAGCAGGCGGTGGAGGCGGCCTTCGTCGGCACCGAGCGCCGCTTCGCGCACGACGCCTTCCGGCACGTGCGCCGGGGACTGGACGCGTACACCGCCGCGTGGGTGACGACGCGCACGGCGGCCTGTGAAGCCACCCGCGTGCGCCACGAGCAGAGCGAAGCGGTGATGGCGCTGCGCATGCGCTGCCTGGACGCGCGGCTGGCGGACGTGGCCGCGCTCACGCAGTTGTTCACGCAGGCGGACCCGGACCTGGTGGAGCGGGCGCCCCGCGCGGTGGAGGGGCTGACGCCGCTGGCGGGCTGCTCGGACGTGGAGGCGCTGACGTCGCGCGGCCACGCTTCACCCGACGACCCCGCCGCCAGGGACCGCACGGTCGCGCTGCTCCAGGCGCTCGTGGACGCGAGGGCACTGCGCGCCGCCGGCCGCTATTCGCAGGGCGTGGCGCGCGTGGAGCCGGTGGCCCAGGCCGCGCGCGCCGCGGGGGACTGGGCCGGCGCCGCGGACGCGCTGCTGCTGCTCGCGGAGCTGAAGGACGGGGCCGGGGACTACCGGGGCGCGGAGGCCACGGTGCTCCAGGCCGCGTGGACCGCGGAGGCCGGCCGCAATGACGACGCCGCCGCCCGGGCGTGGACGCTGGCGGTGCGCGTGACGGGCGAACGGCTGGACCATTACGCCCAGGGGCAGCAGGCCGCGGAGCGCGCCAGCGCCGCGGTGGAGCGGCTGGGCGCCAGCAGGGAACTGGCCGGCGCGCTCGCCATGAACCTGGGCCGGCTGTTGTCGCGCCAGGGCCGCTACCCGGAGGCCCACGAGCAGCTCACCCGCGCGCTGTCCTTCCTGGAGAAGCGCTTCGGCCCGGAGGCCCTGGAGGTCGCGGACGTGCGCGTGGAGCTGGGCACCGTGCGCCGCTCACAGGGGCGCGCGGAGGAGGCCCTGGGCCTGTACGAGCGCGCCCTGGGCACCGTGCGCGGAGCGCTGGGCCCCGAGCACCCGGACGTGGCGCGCATCCGCCTGGAGCAGGCCAGCGTGCGCTGGCAGCAGGGCGACTTCGTGCAGTCGGAGCGGCTGGCCCGGGGCGCGCTGGCGCTGCTGGAGCGCTCGCTGGGCCAGGACCACCCGCAGGTGGCGGACGCGCTCAACAGCCTGGCGCTGGCGATGCAGTACCAGGGCAAACGCGAGGAGGCGCTGCCCCTGTACGAGCGCGCGCTGCGCATCGCGGAGACGACCGAGGGACGCGACAGCTCCACGGTGGCCATCATCGTCAACAACATCGGCACGCTGCTGGTGCACATGGGCCGGCTGGAGGAGGCCACCCAGCGCTTCGCCACGGCGCTCGAGCAGGTGGAGAAGAGCCTGGGCCCGGACCACCCCACGCTGGCGCTGGTGCTCCGGGGCATGGGCCAGACGCTCAGCTACCGCAACCAGCCGGACCAGGCCCTGCCGTACTTCCAGCGCGCCGCCGCGCTCCAGACGTCCCTGCCTGACGACGTGAACGGCGGCTGGACGGGGGCCCTGGTGGACCTGGGGCGCACGTACATGGTGCTCGGCCGTCCGCGCGAGGCGCTGGCCCCGCTGGAGCAGGCCGTCGCCGGTTGGGAGCGCGCCCGGCCCCGTCCCGCGGAGCGCCCCGCCGCGCGCTACATGCTGGCCCGCGCGCTGTGGGACGCGAAGAAGGACCCGGCCCGCGCCGTCCGGCTCGCCGCCGAGGCCCGCCAGGAAGCCGGAGCGCTCCCCGACGACGAGTCCTCCGTGCCGGAGCTGCGCCAGGCGATGGACCGCTGGATCGCCAGGCTGCCCCCCGCCGCGCGCAAGGACCTCAAGGCCGCCATGGCTACGCCGAAGCCCGCGGACCCCGCCAGGGACGCGCTCGTCCGGTAATCGCCTCGTCAGAAGTGGCAAGGCCCTGGAGCGAGCGCGAACGGGCCACGTTATACGGAGGGTGGAATGACGCTCCTCACGGACTCCCCTGTCGCCGCCCTTCCGCCGGAGGCCGGCGTGGACGCCCTGGCCAGGCTGCTGCGCGGACGCCGCGTCGTGGTGCTCACCGGCGCCGGAATCAGCACCGAATCCGGCATCCCCGACTATCGCGGCCCGGAGACGCGCCACAAGGTGCGCAACCCCATCCAGCACCGCGAGTTCCTGCACCAGCCGGAGGTGCGTCAGCGCTACTGGGCGCGCAGCCTGCTGGGCTGGCCACGCTTCACCACCGCCCGGCCCAACGACGCGCACTTCGCGCTCACCGCGCTGGAGAAGGCGGGCGTGGTGCCCGGGCTCATCACCCAGAACGTGGATGGCCTGCATCACGCTGCGGGCAGTGAGCGTGTGCTGGAGCTGCACGGCGCGCTGTCGCGGGTGCGCTGCCTGGCGTGTGGCGCGCAGGAGCCGCGCGCGTCGCTCCAGGCGCGGATGCTGGGCCTCAATCCGGACTTCGCGCACACCGTCGTGGAGCTGCGTCCGGACGGAGACGCGGAGCTGTCGCAGGAGGCCGTGGAGGGCTTCCGCGTCCCCTCGTGCACACGCTGTGGCGGGACGCTGAAGCCGGACGTGGTGTTCTTCGGCGACAACGTCGCGGCGCCGCTGGTGCAGGACGCGTTCGCGCTCGTGGAGGAGGGGGACGCGCTGCTGGTGGTGGGCTCGTCGCTGACGGTCTACTCCGGCTACCGCTTCGTCACCCGCGCGGCGGAGCGGCACATGCCCATTGGCATCCTCAACATCGGGGAGAGCCGGGGCGACGGGCTCGCGGATGTGCGCGTGGAGGCGCGAGCGGGGGAGGTCCTTCCCCGGCTCGCCCAGGCGCTGACCCGCACCTGACGGTCCTCCTCCCACACCGGGCGTGCAGCCGGGCGCCGGGGCTTCGGGCGCGGCACCGAATGGGCACGCCAGGGGAGGGGCCAAGTGTGCCATCATTCCCGGCTTCGCGAGGCACGCGCGCTGTGGCCGTGCCCGGGACGGAGACACAGGGCCGATGGACACCGGGCGCCCGCTGGGCGGCAGGTACGCGCTGGAGCGCAGGATTGGCGGCGGTGGCATGGGCGCCATCTGGCGCGCGGTCGACCTGCAGCTCCAGCGACACGTGGCCCTCAAGCTCATCGCCTCCGACGTCGTGGCGCGCACGCCGGAGGCCCACCGCCACTTCGAACAGGAAGCGCAGGCCGTGGCCCGGCTGCGCCACCCGCACGTGGTGCAGGTGCACGACTCCGGCGTGGACGGCGGCATGCCGTACATCGTCATGGAGCTGCTGGAGGGCGAGGACCTGGAGACGCGCCTCACCCAGCAGGGGCGCCTGTCCCCGGCCCGCGTGGCCGCGCTCGTCACGCCGGTGGCCCGGGCGCTGGCGGCGGCGCACGCGGCGGGGCTCGTCCACCGCGACCTGAAGCCCGCCAACCTCTTCCTCGCCCACGTGGACGGGGAGGAGGTGGTGAAGGTTCTCGACTTCGGGCTCGCGCGCTCGCTCATCCCCACGGGAGCGCCCGCGCAGGCGGAGGGGCTCACCGGCACGCTGCGCTACATGAGCCCGGAGCAGCTGCGCGCGGATCCGGACCTGGACGCGAGAGCGGACCTCTGGTCGCTGGCGGTGGTGCTCTACCGCGCCCTCACCGGCCAGTTCCCCTACGGGCCTGAGTCCGTGGGCCCGCTCCTGCGCGGCGCCTTCCACCCGCCCGCGGTGCCCGTCTCGCAGCTGGTGCCGGAGCTGGGCGCGGGCGGGGACGCCTTCTTCCAGCGCGCCCTGCACCCGAAGCTGGAGCAGCGCTTCACCTCCGCGCGCGAGCTGGCCGCGGCCTTCGTCGCGCTGGTGGAGGCGGGCCGCGCCGGGCAGTCCGCCACGGTGCTGGTGGTGGACGACGAGCCGGACGTGGAGCTGCTCATGCGCCAGCGCTTCCGCCGGCACGTGCGCGACGGCGTCTACCGCTTCGTCTTCGCGCGCGACGGCGAAGAGGCGCTGGAGGCCCTGCGCCAGCACCCGGACACGCACGCGGTGCTGTGCGACCTGAACATGCCGCGCATGGACGGGCTCACCTTCCTGTCGCGCGTGGGCGAGGTGGATCCGCTGGTGAAGGTGGTCATGGTCTCCGCCTACGGTGACCTGCCCAACCTGCGCACGGCGATGAACCGGGGCGCGTTCGACTTCCTGGTGAAGCCGGTGGACCTGGACGACCTGGAGTCCACGCTGGCCAAGACAGTGCGCCACGTGGCGGAGCTGCGCCGCGCGGTGCGCTCCACGGAGGAGAACGCGCTGCTGCGCATGTTCGTCCACGGCGGCATCGTGGACCGGGTGCTGCCGCTGGTGCGCGGCCCGGGCGGGCTCGCGGGCGAGCAGGTGGACGCCACGGTGGCCTTCCTGGACGTCGCGGACTTCACCGCCGTCACCCGCAAGCACCCGCCGGAGTCCGCGCTGCGCCGGCTCAACGCCAACTTCGAGGTCATCCTCCCGGAGCTGGAGTCGCGCGGCGGCGTGGTGGACAAGTTCCTGGGCGACGCCGTGATGGCCGTCTTCCAGGGCGAAGGCCACGTGGCGCGCGCGCTGGACGCCTGCCTCGCGGTGAAGCAGCGGCTGCAGGGTCTGGCGTGGAGCGGCGGTGATGCGTCTCCGTATGCCCACGGCGTGTGCATGGGCGTGGACACCGGGCCGGTGCTGTCCGGCAACGTGGGCGCGGCCGGGCGCGGGCGCCTGGACCACACGGTGCTGGGCGACGTGGTGAACACCGCGGCGCGGCTCGCCACCGTGGCCGCGCGCGACCAGGTGCTGGTGAGCGAGACGCTGGCCGCACGGCTCCAGGACGCCTTCGACTGCCGGCTCGCCGGGGACCGCCACCTGCCGGGGCCTGGAGGCCCGTTGCTCGCGGTGCGCGAGGTGGTGGCCCGCCACGGCAGCCAGTCCGCGTCCTCCGCGGACCGCACCTCCGAACAGGTGGCCCCCGCCGTCCTGGAATCGCCCGCATCCCTGCCCCGGCCAGGCGCCTTCACGGCCAAGGGGCCCACCTGAAGCCCGTCTAGCCCATGCGCGTCATCCTCAACCCAGGCCAGGTGGATGAACGGGTGGTGATGCTGCCGGAGGGCACCACCACCATCGGCCGCACCGAGGAGAACGGCATCCGCGTGCCGCACCCCAGCCTGTCGCGGCGCCACGCTCGGCTGGAGCGCGCGGGCGGGCGCGTGGTGCTGGTGGACCTGGACAGCAAGAACGGCAGCTTCGTGGGGCCGCACCGCGTGTCGCGCCAGGAGCTGGGCCACGGCCAGTCCTTCCGCTGCGGCGAGGTGTGGTTCCGGCTGGTGTCGCTGGACACGCCGCTGCCGGACGGCTGGGGCCCGCTGCGCACGCAGCCGTTGGAGACGCGCTTCTCCGGCGGGCCCACCATGGAGGCGCTGCTCGACACGAGCTCGCCGGACCGCACCCGCGACAAGCTCCAGGTGCTCCTCAAGGTGGGGCAGATTCTGTCCTCCCCGGGTCCGGTGGACGGGCTCCTGGAGCGCGTGCTCCAGCTCGTCTTTCAAATCTGGGCGGTGGACCGGGCGGCGGTGCTGCTGGTGGACCGCGACACGGGGGCGCTGGAGCCGCGTGTGTCCCGTGGCGTGCGGGGTGGGGCGCTGCCGGAGCGCTTCTACAGCCAGCACATCGTGGACTACGTGCACTCGCGTGGCGTGGCGGCCCTCTTCACCGACGCGCAGGACGACGCGCGGCTCGTGGGCGCGGACTCCGTCTTCCGCCAGTCCATCCGCGCCTCGCTGTGCGTGCCCCTGCGCACGCGGGACACGGTGCTGGGCGTGCTGTACCTGGACAGCCTCAAGCAGGGAGGCCTCTTCACCGACGAGGACCTGGAGTTCCTCACCGCCTTCGCCAACCAGGCCGCCATCTCGTTGGACCACGCGCACCTGGCGCGGCGCCTGGAGGAGGAGGCGGTGCTGCGAAACGCCTACCAGCGCTTCTTCCCGCCGGACGTCGTGCGCCAGCTGAAGGCACTGAGGGGCGTGCCGCTGGAGGTGCGCGAGGCGAACGTCACCATCCTCTTCTCCGACATCACCGGCTTCACCGCCATGTCCTCGCGCCTCAAGCCCCGGCAGGTGGTGGACATGCTCAACGCGTACTTCCCGGTGATGGCGGACGTCGTCTTCCGCCACGAGGGCACGCTGGAGAAGTACATCGGCGACGCGCTGATGGCCGTGTGGGGCGCTCCCTTCGCCCGGCCGGACGACGCGGACCGGGCCGTGCGCGCGGCCGTGGAGATGCAGCAGGCCCTGGCGGACCTCAACACCCGCTGGCGGGCGGAGGGCGTGCCGGAGATTCAAGTCCACATCGGGCTCAACTCCGGCCCGGTGGCCGCGGGCAACATCGGCTCGGAGCGCTACCTCCAGTACGCCACCGTGGGGGACGCCACCAACGTCGCGGCCCGCGTGTGCGGCGTCGCGCGCCCGGGCGAGGTGCTGATTACGGACGCCACGCGGGCGCTCCTGGACGCGGACGCCTTCGCGCTGGAGCCGCTGGCCCCGGTGATGGTGAAGGGCCGCGACGAGCCCCTGTCCCTCTTCCGCGTGCGCGGCTGACGGCTACTCCGCGTCCTGCCCCAGCCGCTCCGGCTGGAGGAGGATGATCTGCCCGCCCTCGAAGCTGAGCATCCCCTCGCGCACGTAGTAGCGCAGCCACTTGTTGACGCTCTCGCGGGTGACGCCGCACAGGTTGGCCAGCTCCGACTGCGTGAGCTTCGGGGTGATGACCAGCCCGTCGGGGGCCTGCTTCCCCTGCGTCTTCGCCAGCTCCAGCAGCACCCGCACCAGCCGGCTTCGCGCATCCAGGAACGCCGAGTCGTACACGAGCTGCGTCGTGCGCCGCACCAGCCGGCTCATGTTCGCCAGCAGCGCCAGGCTCACCTGCGGCCGAGTCTCCAGGTAGCGCCGGAAGTCATCACGCTGGAGCGTCAGGAGGTGCGCCTCCTCGCGCGCCATCGCGTCCGTGGAGCGCATCTCGCCGTCCAGCAGCGACAGCTCTCCGAACGCGTCCCCCCGGTCCAGCAGCGCCAGGGTGATTTCGCGCCCCTCGCTGGAGGAGAGCCGGATGGCCACCTGGCCGCGCCGGATGATGAACAGCGCGGTGCCCACGTCCCCCCGGTGGAAGATGACTTCCCCCCTCGCGAAGCGCCGGGGCTGGAGGAGCGACGACATGTTCTCCAGGTCCTCCCGGCCGAGGCTCTCGAACATGGGGATTTCGGCCAGCAGCTGCGCGTAGGACATGGGGGGAGGTCCATTCTGCCCGGAATCCCTGGATGCAGGTAGGGAAGCCTCCCATCCAGGTCCGGCGGACAAGTCCGGCGGGTGTGAACGCCTTCACACCGGGCTTGTGGGCCGCTTCACAGATCGAAACAGGGGGGCCCGGTACTGTTCCTTCATCGCAGCACGGGAAGCAGGGGGGCCCGCGCAGCAGCAACACGGTGAGTCACGGAGTCGGGGGACTTCTTAGCTCACCGCGGCATGCGCGGGAAATGGGGGGGACCGCAGGGGCTGGCACATAGAAGGGGGAAGCGTCGAGTTTCTGAGGGGGAATTCGACGCGAATACGAGTGCCGGCTCCCGCTGGAGCCTGAAAGCAATGGAACCCGGGCCTGAAGGCCTGTCGCTCCGGGGGGAGTGACGGCCTTCAAGTCCGGGTTGTTTTATTTGGCCAGGGCCACCGCGGGCGTGAGCGTCAGCGTGGCCTCGCGGTGCTGCTCCACGGCCTGGCGCGTGTGGAGCATGGGGTGGAACTCCACCTTGCGGTTGAGCTCCATCAAGTCGTCGCGGTGCTTGTGGAACAGGTGTTCCGACTGCCCCGGCGAGTGGATGGACACGGAGCGGGACAGGTCCGCCAGGTCGACAATCATTCGCAGCGCGGTGCCATGGACCACCTTGAACGGGTGGCTCCAGAGGAACGAGGCGCCGTCCACGGAGTAGTTGTCACCCCGGGCCGGCACCGGGCGGCTGTTGAAGACGCGCCGGATGGGGCCGGGGATGGCGGGCCCGCCCAGCATCTGGTGCGCGTACGTCAACTGGTGCACCTGACCCCAGGCCCAGGCCTCCGGCTTCGGGCCGTACGTCTTCGTGAGCCACGCGGTGGCCACGCCCAGGGCCGCGCGGAGGATGTCGTCGCGCGTCTCCTTCTCCGGCGTCTTCGGGTCATCCCACCAGGCGCTGTCCGGCTGGGACATCAGGCCGATGACGAAGGGCATGTGCAGGCTGCCGTGCCGTTCGTACTGGCCCATCAGGTATTCCTTCACCAGCGACGGCTCCAGCTTGTGCTGGAGCAGCTTGCGCAGCACTTCGATGTACCAGGCCTGGAACACCGTGGCGCCCACGGCCTCCGGCTCGAAGCGCAGGTCCCACGCCTTCAGCGCCTCCACCGACTGCCGCTGGATGTCGTCCGCCGGGAGCGCCGCCGCCAGGAAGTAGGGGCGCAGCGCCTCCGCGGGCAGCGAGTACGTCTGCGACTGGATGTCCCGCATGGACTCCACGGTGTGCTGCGTGCCCGCTTCAATCAGGTCGGTGATGCGCTTGGCGCGGTAGCCCGGGAACCAGTTGTGCGCGATGAGGTGCGGGTAGTCGTCGGACGTAATCTTGTTGTTCGCCGTGGCCGCGTAGCCCGCGGGCGGGTTGAAGGACGCGGGCAGCTCCTCGAAGGGGATGAAGCCCGTCCACTCGGACTCACCCGTCCAGCCCGGCATGGGGATGAGGCCCTGGTGTCCCTGGCGGATGGGAATCTTCCCCGTGGCCTGGAAGCCCACGTTGCCGGCCGTGTCCGCGTACACGAAGTTCTGTCCCGGCCCCTCCCAGAGCTTCATCGCGGCGCGGAAGGACTCCCAGTCCGTGGCCAGGTTGAGCTTCAGCACCGAGTTGATGAGCGGCTGGCATTCGCGGTGCGCCCACTTGAGCGACAGGGGCTCGCTGTCCTTCAGCTCCTCCGCCATGACGACGTTCATCAGCGGGCCGTGCCGGGTGCTCTTCACCTCCAGCACCACGGGCGCGCCGCCCTTGACGGGGATCTCCTCGCGGCGCACCTCCAGGTCGTGCCAGACGTCCTGGTAGAGGTACTTCTTGGGCGCCTTCGGGTCGTCCAGCTTCTCGATGTAGAAGTCCTGGGTGTCCGGCCCCAGGTTGGACATGCCCCAGGCCACCATCCCGTTGTGGCCGACAATCAGCATGGGCACGCCGGGCAGGGAGAAGCCCACGTGCTGGAAGCGGCCGCCGTGCAGGCCGTTCTCGTACCAGGTGGACGGCATGCTCAGGGGGATGTGCACGTCATTGGCGAGCAGCGGCTGGCCGCTCTTCGTGCGCTGGCCGTGCACCACCCAGTTGTTGCTGCCGGAGATGATGTTGGGGTCGCCCATCACGGCGTCCACGCTGTCCAGGCCGGACATCGCCTTCACGTCCTTGAGGCCCGGCAGGCGCGCCTCCTTCGGGACGATGAGGGGCGTCTCCGGCGCGTTCTGCGGCAGCAGCGCGTTGGCCACCTCTTCACCCACCGCCGCCACCAGCCGCGCGCGGAAGAGCTCCAGGCGGTGGTTGCCGCCCAGCATCATCGCCAGCAGGTTGCCGCGCGCGAGCGAGTCCACGGGCGTCCAGGGCGCGGGCGCCGTGGCCATCACGGTGAACTCGTAGGGCAGCGGCTCCGCGGCGATGCGCGCGTTGAGGCCCGCGCTGTAGGCCTCCAGGATGGCGCGCGCCTCCGGGTCCACCTGCTCCCAGGACTGCTCGGCCATGTGGCGCAGGCCCATGGTGCGCAGGAACTTGTCCGCGGACACGCCCATGGGGCCCAGCAGGGTGGCGAGCCGGCCGTCCACCAGCCGGCGGCCCATCTCCAGCTGCCACAGCCGGTCCTGCCCGTGCACGTAGCCCTGGGCGAAGAACAGGTCGTGCTCGTCATTGGCGAAGATGTGCGGCACGCCCCACGTGTCGCGCAGCACCTCCACCTTGCCGTGCAGGCCGGGCAGGGTGAGCGTGCCTTCCTCGCGCGTCCAGCGGCGGCGGGCGAGCCAGGGGCCCACGCCCGGGGTGGCCACGGCCATGGCGGACGGCAACATGCGCAGCATGCGCAGGACCTGGGTGAAGGCACTCATGACGCGGAGGCTCCAGCGGTGGGGGCGTTGGGAGCGGCGGTGTCAGGGGCGGCGGGCGGCGTGTCCGGGAGCGCGTCCGGCAGCTCCTTGTCCAGGTTGCGCAGCCGCGGGTTGAACCACCCGGCCGCGACGTTCGTGAGCGTCAGCAGGCCCAGGACGATGAAGATGACGGCGATGCCGCGCCCCGGACCCACGCCCAGCAGGCGGCCCATGGTGCCGGCGAGCGCGCCCCCCTCGCGCATGGCCGGCTCGAAGATGTCGTCCGCGAGCGGCCCCGCGATGAGGCTCGCGAGCGGCGACACGCAGAGGATGATCATCCGCTTCACGGCGGCGGCGCGGCCCTGGAGGTCCGAGGGAATCTTGCGCTGCCAGATGGACTGGATGCCCGCCATCACGGGCGGCATGGTGAACAGGTAGAGCGCGGCGGCCGTGGCGACGAGCATGACGCTGGGCGACGGCGCGGCCAGGAAGAGCACCACGCCCGAAAACGCATGGAAGCCGAGGATGCCGTACAGCGGGTTCTTGGGGCCGCCCCACACGCCCATGCCGATGCCGCCCAGGAGCGCGCCCACGCCCGCGATGGACGCGATGCGGCCCAGCGTGGAGATGTCCGTGAAGGCGAGCACCAGCGGGGTGATCAGCAGCACCACCAGGTCCATGCACAGCACGGCCACGCCGGTAAAGGCCATCAGGGACAAGAGCCCCTTGCGCGCGCTGATGAAGGCCCAGCCCTGCTTCATCTCCGCGAACAGCGACCCCTTGCCCTGCTGGCCCTCCGCGGAGGCGGTGGGCCGCGGGAAGCGGACCATCAGCAGGGTGGTGACGGCGATGAAGAAGCTGCAGACGTCCACCGTCAGCACGCCCACCAGGCCCACGCTGTCGATGAGCGCTCCCGCGATGATGGGGGCGAGGATCTGACTGGCGCCGCTGGCCACCTCCGCCATGGCGTTGGCGCGGCCCAGGTGCTGCTTGGGCACGATGAGCGTCACCGTGGCGAAGAAGGCCGGCCAGCGGAAGGCGCCGAAGCACGCGCCCAGGGAGACGGGCAGGTAGAAGTGCCAGGTCTCGAGCTTGAACAGTCCCCGGTCGCTGGCCATCAGCATGCCGAAGATGAGCATGGTGGTGAAGCCGTTGCCCAGGTCCGCCAGCAGCATGGCGCGGCGGCGGTCCCACCGGTCGATGAGCGTCCCCGCGATGGGGGACAGCACCACCATGGGCGCCAGCGCGAAGAAGGACAGCAGCGCGAACTGCGTGGTGGAGCGCGTGTCCAGGAAGACCTTCGCGCCCACGCCGAAGGACGTGAGGCCGGAGCCGAGGATCGAGATGAGCTGGCCGAACCAGGTGATCCAGAAGACCCGCATGGGCTGGGTGATGGTCAGGCGTTGCGCGAGGCTCATTCCACGTCTCTTTCTCCTGGGGGGCAGGAGGGTCAAGGGCCCGCGCACCGTACTACGGGAGTGCGCGCGGGCCCGGCGTTGCTAGGGGGATTTCAGCTCTGCTCCAGCTCCGCGAGCATGGCTTCCAGGGCTTCGGGGTCGAGCTGGCTGGCGCTCGCCTCCACGATGGCCACCGTCATCACCTCCACGGTGGGGGACTCGAAGAGGGCGCGCATGGACAGCTCGACCTGGAAGGCCTCGCGGATGCGCGACAGCAACTGCACGCCCAGCAGCGAGTGGCCGCCCAGCTCGAAGAAGTTGTCGGTGATGCCCACCGACTCCACGCCCAGCAGGTCCTGCCAGAGCGCGGCGACCTTCTCCTCGGTCTCGTCGCGCGGAGCGACGAAGGCGTTGGCCAGCGGGGGACGCGGGTGCTTGCCGCTGGCGCTTCCGCCCGCGCGGGAGGTGGAGGCACCCTCGCGAGCCACCTGCCGCCGCGCCTCCAGCGACCCGAGCGACGCGAGGAAGCGTCCACCGGTGGGCTGGGTGAGCAGCGCGCGCAGGAGGCGGAAGCCCTCGGCGGGGGGGATGACGGCGTCGGGCCGGAAGCCCTCGCCCACGCCCCACACGTCCCAGTCCACGGTGTACCAGCGGGTGCCGCCCAGCCGGGCCTGCCGTGCCGCCACCGCGTCCATGCCGGCGTGCGCCGCCGCCACCGCGCTGACCGCCATGCCGCCCAGCACCACGGTGAGTGAGGACTGCACCACGACGAAGTCCGGCTGCCGCGACGACAGGGCCTCCGCCAGCTGCGCGAGGCCTCCGAAGCGGCCGGCCAGCAGCGGGGTGGTGGCCTCTGGCGTGGCCTCGGCCACGGAGATGCGGGTGGCCATGCCGCCGTCGCCCGCCGCGTAGAAGACACCGTCGATGCGGCCGAACTTCGCCTCCACGACCTGGAGTGCCTTGTCGAGCTGACCGGGGACGCCCGCGTCCGCGCGCAGCGCCAGGACCTGTGCGCCCGAGCGTTCCAGCGCGCGCATGCGGTCGATGACCTTGGACGTCGCGTCCTGCGCGTCATGGCCCGCGCGCCACGCGTCCCATTCGCCGGGGGCGGGGAGCGTGCGGCGCGACAGCAGCACGAGCTTCGGCTTCACCGCCTGAGTGAGCTGCTCCGCGAGCGCGAGGCCCACTCGGCCCAGACCACCGACGATGACGTAGACCCCGCCGTCCTTGAGGCCGGTCTGTTCCGTGGAGGCCGGGACGTCGATGGTCTCGAATGCCTCGACGTGGCGATACGGACCGCGCAGCGCGACCACCGGGTCCTTGCCGGCGGCCAACTCCGTCACCAGCCTTTCCAGCCACGGGCCCGAAACGGACTCATCCGGCGCGGGCCAGGTGACGTCGACGGCGCGCACGGTGAGGCCAGGGTACTCCTGCGGCAGCACGCGGCTGGCACCGACAGCGGCCGCCTGCCAGGGCAGCAGCGGCTCCTCGCCCGTGACGTCCTGGGCGCCAGTGGTCACCACGTCCAGCGTCACGGGCGTCTTCGCCGCGCCCGGGCCCACGGCCTTCGCCAGCGCGAGCAGCCCGTGGAACGACGCCGTGAGTCCCGAATCCAGGTCGCGCGGTTCCTTCACCAGCGGCCACAGGTACGCGACGTGCGCGGGTGTCCACTCCTCACCGCGCAGCCGCTCCAGGTGTTCACCCACCGCGTCCGGGGATGACGGATCCACGGCGAAGCGCTTCGTCACCGGATCCGACGCGCCCTGTCCCGCGACGAGCGACACCACGTCCGCGCCCGCCTGGCGCAGCCGCTCCGACACGCGCGCGGCCACCGGCGTGTCCGCCTCCAGCACCAGCCAGCGCTGGCCCGTGAGCGACGGCACCTGGGGTGACGCGCGCGTGCGCGGCCACGCGGGCACGGTCAGCTCCATGCCCTGCGTCGTCGCGGTCCGCGCGGCGGCGGCGCGGGGCAGCGCGGGCGGCGGACCCTTGAGCAGGTCGTAGCGCTCGCGCTGGAAGGGGTAGGCGGGCAGGGGGACGCGGCGGCGGGCCTCGCCCTTGTAGACGCGGCCGGCGTTCGACTTCGCGCCCGCGAGCCACAGCTTCGCGAACGCGTCCGCGGCGTGCGCGAGCGCGTCCTGCTGGGCATCGCGCGGCGCAGGCAGCGTCGAGAGGATGGCCGGGAAGGTGCCTTCCTGCGCGTTGCGACGCACCAGCGTGGCCAGCGCGTTGCCGGGACCGACCTCCAGGAAGACGTGCTCGGGGTCGTTCAACAGCAGCGTCGCCGAGTCCTGGAAGCGCACGGCGTCGCGCAGGTGGCGGGCCCAGTACGCCGGGCTCACCGCGTCCTCGCGAGTCACCCAGGTGCCGGTGACGTTGGACAGGTAGAGGTCCTTCGGCTCCTTGCGCGCGACCTTCGCCACCGCCTGGCGGAACTCCTCCACGATGGGGTCCATCATGTGGGAGTGGAACGCGTGCGACGTGTGCAGCCGCGATACCTCCACCTTCTGGGCCTCCAGCTTCGCCTGGAGCGCGTCCACTGCATCGGTGGGGCCCGCCACGACGGTGAAGCCCGGTGCGTTGACTGCGGCCACGGAGATGCGCGCGTCCATCAGCGGCGCCAGCGCCTCCGGAGTCATCCGCACGGACAGCATGGAGCCCGAGGGCAGCGACTGCATCAACCGGCCGCGCGTGGCCACCAGCGCCAGCGCGTCGTCCAGGGTGAACACGCCCGACAGGCACGCGGCCACGTACTCACCGATGCTGTGGCCCACCATCGCCTGCGGCGTCACGCCCCACGACGCCCACAGCTTCGCGAGCGCGTACTCGATGACGAACAGCGCGGGCTGCGTGAGGGACGTCTGCTTGAGCTGCTCCGTCGCCTTCTCGCGCCCGTCCGCGGGCGGATAGAGCACGGTGCGCAGGTCCAGGCCCAGGTGCGGCTTGAGCTTCTCCGCGCAGGCGTCCACCTCCGTGCGGAAGACGGGCTCCTGCTCGTAGAGGCCACGGCCCATGTCCACGTACTGCGAACCCTGGCCGGAGAAGAGGAACACCACCGGCCGGCGCGTGTTGGTGCCGGAGCCACCCAACAGCCGCCGAGCATCCCGCAGCGCCGCCTTCGCGTCCGCCAAGTCCTTCACCACCACCGCACGGCGGTGCTCGTGCGCGTGGCGGCCCACCTGGAGCGTGTAGGCCACGTCAGCCAGGGACACGTTCGGGTTCGCGTCCAGGTGCGCGGCCAGCCGCTCCGTCGCCGCGTCCAGCGCCGCGGGAGTGCGGGCGGACAGGGGCAGCACGTGCCACGCGCGGTGGGACGGTGCGGGGGCGGCCGTCTTCGGGGCCTCCTCCAGGATGACGTGCGTGTTGGTGCCGCCGATGCCGAAGGCGCTCACGCCCGCGCGGCGCGGTCCGTTCGTGGAGGTCCACGGGCGCGGCTGCGAGGGCACGAAGAAGGGGCCCGCGTCGAAGTCGATGACGGGGTTGGCCTGCTGGAAGTGGGGGCTCGCGGGGATCTCGCCGTGCTCCATGGCGAGCACCGTCTTCACCACGCCCGCGATGCCGGCCGCCGCGTCCAGGTGGCCGATGGCCGCCTTGAGCGAGCCCAGCGCCACGCGCTTCTGACCCGTCTCCTTGCCGCCGAAGGCCTGGTTGAGCGCGGCCACTTCAATCGGGTCGCCCAGCGGGGTGCCCGTCGCGTGGGCCTCCACGTACTGGATATCGTCCGGAGTGACGCCGGAGATGGCGAGCGCCTCCGCGATGACCGCGGCCTGGCCCTCCACGCTGGGCGCGGTGAAGCCCACCTTGCCCGCGCCGTCGTTGTTCACCGCCGTGCCCAGGAGCACGCCATGGATGGTGTCGCCGTCCTTCAACGCGTCGGACAGGCGCTTGAGCACCACCACCGCCGCGCCCGCGCCGCGCACGGTGCCGTTGGCCTTCGCGTCGAACGCGCGGCAGTAGCCGTCCGGAGAGAAGATCATCCCCTCCTGGTAGAGGTAGCCCGCCGTCTGCGGGAAGGACACGGAGGAGCCGCCCGCGAGCGCCATGTCGCTCTCGCCGGACAGCAGGCTCTGGCACGCCAGGTGGAGCGCCACCAGTGAGCTGGAGCACGCCGTCTGCACCGTCGCGGACGGGCCTCGCAGGCCCAGCCGGTGGGACACGCGCGTGGCCACGTAGTCCTTGTCGTTGGCCAGCATCACGCCGAACGAACCGGCCGCGTCCATCAGGTCCGGCTGCCGCATCAGCGCGCGCAGCAGGTACGAGCTCAGGCTCACGCTCGCGTAGACTGCCACCGCGCCCTTGAAGCGGCCCGGGTCGTAGCCGGCGTTGTCCAGCGACTCCCATGCGCACTCCATGAAGATGCGCTGCTGGGGGTCCATCAGCTCCGCCTCGCGCGGGCTGTAGCCGAAGAGGCCCGCGTCGAACTCCGTGGCGCCCTCCAGCACGTAGCTGGAGCGCACCCACTGCGGATGGGCGCGCAGGGCCTGGGGAACGCCCGCGTCGTCCAGCTCCGCATCCGTGGGCACGCGACGCGCGTCGCCGCCGCGCCGGAGCATCTCCCAGAAGCCCTCCAGCGTCTGCGCACCCGGGAAGCGGCCCGACAGGCCGACGATCGCGATGCGCTCCTCGCCACCACCCACTGTGTCACTCATCCGCGTCTCCATCCGTTTCCACCCGACCGCGCGAAGCCCCCGCGCGGCGGTTGACCGTGCGTCGCGCCTCGGCACGGGAGCGGCCCGCCTGCGCCGCGTCCTCCGAGGGCGTGTCCTCCCGGCGCGACAGCCGCGCCGCCAGTGCCCGCACGGTGGGGTACTGGAAGAGGTCCGTGAGCGCCAGCGTCACGCCGAGCTCCGCCGTCAACCGGCGGTGCAACTGGAGCGCGAGCAGCGAATTGCCACCCAGCTCGAAGAAGGGGTCGTCCAGGCCCACCTGCTCCATGTGGAGCAGGTCCTTCCACGCCTGGGCGATCTGCTGCTCGATGGCTGTCCCCGGCGCCACGAAGGGCCGCGACGGATCCGCGCCACCTACTTCCGGCGCGGGCAGCGCCTTGCGGTCCGCCTTGCCGTTGGGGCTGAGCGGCATGCGCTCCAGCACCACGATGTTGGACGGGACCATGTACTCGGGCAGCCGCTCCAGCAGGTACGTGCGCAGCGCCGCGCCCTCCGGCTTCGCGTCCTTGCCGGTGACGTAGGCCACCAGCCGCTTCTGGCCCGGCCGGTCCTCGCGCGCGAGCACCACCGCCTGGCGCACCGTGGGGTGCTTCTCCAGCGAGGACTCAATCTCGCCCAGCTCGATGCGCAGGCCGCGGATCTTCACCTGGAAGTCCGCGCGGCCCAGGTACTCGATCTCGCCGTCCGGCAGCCACCGCGCCACGTCGCCCGTGCGGTACATGCGCGCGCCCGGCACCGTCGCATACGGATCCGGAATGAAGCGCTCGGCCGTCAGTGAGGGCCGCGCCAGATAGCCACGCCCCACCTGCACGCCGCCGATGTACAGCTCGCCCGCCGCGCCCTGGGGCACCGGCTGGAACTCCGCGTCCAGGATGCGAATCTGGGTGTTGTCCACCGGCCGGCCAATGGGCACGGAGCGGCGGCCGTCGTTTGCCTGGCACGCGTGGAACGTCACGTCCACCGCGGCCTCGGTGGGGCCGTAGAGGTTGTGCAGCCCCGCGCCGGGCAGCGTGCGCAGGCACAGTTCCTTCAGCTCCAGCGGCAGCGCTTCACCGCTGCACACCACGCGCTTCAGCGACGTGCACTCCGCCACGCCCGGCTCGTCCAGGAAGGCCTGGAGCATGGAGGGCACGAAGTGCAGCGTGGTGACGGACGCGGAGGCAATCAGCGCCTTGAGGTAGCCCGGGTCCTGGTGCCCGCCGGGCTTCGCGACCGCCAGCTTCGCGCCCGTCATCAGCGGCCAGAAGAACTCCCAGACGGACACGTCGAAGCTGAACGGCGTCTTCTGCAACACCGTGTCCGACGGCGTGAGCCGGTAGGCGGACTGCATCCACAGCAGGCGGTTCACCACCGGGCCGTGCGCGTTCATCGCGCCCTTGGGGCGGCCCGTGCTGCCGGACGTGAAGATGATGTACGCCAGCGAGTCCGGCGTGGCCGTGGGCGCGGGCGCGGTGGTGGGCTCGCGAGCAATCTCCTCCCAGCCCGTGTCCAGCTTCACCACCTTCGCGTCCGACGCCGGCAGCCGCGCCAGGAGCCGCTCCTGCACCAGGAGCACCGGCGGACGCGCGTCCTCCAGCATCCAGCCCAGACGCTCCTGCGGGTAGCCCGGATCCAGCGGCACGTACGCGCCGCCCGCCTTCAGCGTGCCCAGCAGGCCCACCACCATCTCCAGCGAGCGCTCCACGCACAGGCCCACGCGGACTTCCGGTCCCACGCCGTGCTTGCGCAGCGCGTGCGCCAGCTGGTTAGCGCGGGCGTCCAGCTCGCGGTAGGTGAGGCGGCTGCCCTCGAACTCCAGGGCCACGGCGTCCGGCGTGCGCGCCACCTGCGCCTCGATGAGCGACGTGAGCGTCGCGTCCTTCGGGTGCGTGACGGCGGTGTCGTTCCAGTCCTTCAGCACGCGCTGGCGCTCGGCGGAAGGCAGCAGCGGCAGGCGGGAGATGGGCACGTCCGGCTGCGCGACGATGCCTTCGAGCAGCGTCAGGTAGTGGCCCAACAGCCGCTCCGCGGTGGAGCGCTCGAAGAGGTCGGTGCTGTACTCTGCGATGACGCGCAGGCCCTGCGGCAGGTCCACCAGCAGCAGGGACAGGTCATACTTCGTCGTGCCGGTGTCCACCGGCTTCGCCTCCATCACCACGCCCGGGGCCTCCAGGGCCGGCATGGGCGCGTTCTGCAGGACGAACATCACCTGGAAGATGGGCGAGTGACTGAGGTGCCGCTCCGGCTTGAGCGCGTCCACCAGTCGCTCGAAGGGGATGTCCTGGTGCGCGTACGCGTCCAGCGTGGACTCGTGCACGCGGTTCAGCAGTTCCTTGAACGTGGGCTTGCCGGATAGGTCCGAGCGCAGCGCCAGCATGTTCACGAACAGGCCGATGAGCCCTTCCACCTCAGCGCGCGGACGGCCGGCGATGGGCGTGCCCACCACGATGTCGTCCTGCCCGGTGTAGCGGGACAGGAGCACGTTGAACGCGGACAGCAGCGTGACGAAGAGCGTGCGGCCCTCGCGCTGGCCCAGCGCCTTGAGCGCCTGGGTGAGGGCGGGGGACAGGTGCATCACCTGTCGCTCGCCCTTGGAGCTCATCAGCGCCGGACGCGGCTTGTCCTGCGGCAGCTCCAGCAGCGCGTTGGGGTTGATGCGGTTCTTCCAGTAGGTGAGCTGGCGCTCCAGCTCCGCACCCTGGAGCCATTCCTTCTGCCACGCCGCCCAGTCCGCGTACTGAAGCGGCAGGGGCTTGAGCGGCGAGGGCTGACCCTCCAGGCACGCGCGGTACAGCATGGCCAGTTCGTGCACGAGCACGCCCATGGACCAGCCGTCGGAGACGATGTGGTGCTGATCCACCAGCAGCACCTGCTCACCGTTGCCCAGGAGCATCAGCACCGCGCGCAAGAGCGGGCCCTGCTCCAGGCTGAACGGCTGCTGCGCGAGTGTGACGACGCGCCGCTGGGCTTCCGCCTCGCGCTCCGTCACCGGCAGTCCCTGGAGGTCCATCACCTCCAGTGGCACTTCACCCGTGGAGGCGATGACCTGCACGCCGCCGCCTTCGCGCTCCTGGAAGGTGGTGCGCAGCGTGTCGTGCCGCTCCACCAGCAGGGCCAGGGCGCGGCGTAGCGCGTCCGTGTCCACGGTGCCCGTCAGTCGCACCGCGGTGGGCATGTGGAACGCCGCGCTGCCGGGGCTCCACTTGTCCAGGAACCACATCCGCTCCTGCGCGAAGGACAGGGGCGCCTGCTTCGAGGCAGGGCGCGACTTGTCCTTCAGGAGCTGGGCCAGGCGTGCTCGCTTCTCTTCGGGCGTCATGTTCAGGCCGCGTCCTCGCTGCTGCTGCTGTCACCGCCGTCACCGTCGCCCGCGTCTTCCATCACCGCGAGCAGCTCCGCCACCTGTTCGTCCGACAGCTGGTCCATGTTCTCCAGCAACTTCTCCGCCTCCGCCGCGGTCACCTTCTGCTTCGCGGCGGGCGTGGCCACCGGCTGCGCGGCCACCAGGGGCTGCGTGGGCGTGGCGCCCTCCACGGAGTAGCCCAGCCGTTCAATCACCGCGTGGGTGGAGGCGTCGAAGGGGCGGGGCCATTTGATCCGCTTCCAGGACTCGCCCATCTTCTTCTCGATGCCCTGGTGCTGGAGGATGTTCGGGTCACCGAGGCCGCCCATCATGCGGTCCTTCTTGCCGTCGTACGGCTGGACCATGCGCTCGTCGAACTCGAGCCCCAGGAATTGGGCCACGCCGGTCATCACCTTCGTGGGGTCCGCGACCAGGTCCTCGTAGCGGACCCAGTGGCAGCGCTCGCGGCCGATGCCGTCGAAGAAGTTGAGCAGGTTCCGGTTGGACAGCGCCCACACCGTCTCCGCCACCACGTAGGGGTCCACGTCCGCGTCACCGAAGAGGCCGGCGGCGAAGAGGCGGTCGAAGCGCATGCGGAGGATGGACTCCATCACCGGGAGCGGGTGGCGGTAGAGGTAGATGTACTTGTTGCCCTCGAACATCCGCTCCGCGCGCTCCAGCGTCTCCACGTCCATGGCGTACGTGGGCGTCTTGTCCACGAGCAGCCGGGGCGAGGACTTCTCCTGGAGGCGGCGATAGACGTCCTGCGCGGACATGTCATCCGCGACCAGCCGGTCCACCAGCGCGGCACCCGCGGGCGAGTCCAGCTTCTCCAGCTCCATGAGCGCCCACTGCAGGCCGCCCGTGGTCCACTCCATCTCGCTGCCGAAGCCGATGTTCTCGCGCCACTCGCGCATGCCCTCGAAGAAGAGCAGGTTCACTTCCGGCGGGCAGAACAGCCGCGGGTGTCCCGCGAGCATCACGCGGAACAGCGTGGAGCCCGCGCGCGGGCTGGAGTGCACGAACACCATGGGCGGGTTCTTCTTCGCCGTGTTGGTGCGCTGCATGCCGGACGTCTGGGCTCGATAAGGCTTCAGCGGATACGCGGACAGCGGCTTGTTCTCCGCGAAGCGCTGCGGGTCCTGGAGCCGGTCCATCTCCACCAGCAGGTACTTGGACAGCTCCGGGATGGACGGATGCGCCTGCACCTCGTGCGGGTAGAGCTGGAACTTGAAGTCCTGCCGCAGGTCGTACTCCAGCTCCGCGCCCAGCGCGTGCAGGTCGTAGCCCTTGAGGCTGCCGTCGGCGGGCAGCTTGTCCAGCGGGATGCGCAGGCCTTCGGAGATGTGGTGGCGCAGGTACTCGGTGAGCAGGGCGGGGCGCTCGGTGGGGAACGCGGTGCGCAGACGCTCCGCGATGGGCTTCTCCGTGGAGGCCGCGCGCTTGCCCAGCTCCTGCTCCACGCGCCCGGCGACGCCCGCGACGGTGGGCGTCTCGAAGAGGCCGCGCAGCGACAGGTCCACCTTCAGCACCGCGTGGATGTGGTTGCGCAGCTGCGTGGCCAGCAGCGAGTGGCCGCCCAGCTCGAAGAAGTTGTCGTTGATGCCGATGCCGTCGATGCCCAGCACCTGCTCCCAGATGCCCGCGACGGTCTTCTCCAGCTCCGTGCGAGGCGCGGCGTAGGGCGTGAGGATGGAGGGCCGCGCGTGCTTGTTGCCCTTCGACGCGTCCTTCTTGCCCTTCTCCGTCTTCGAGGCCCGAGGTCCCTGACGGCGGCGCGCGGCCAGGTCACCCGTGGAGACAGCCAGCCGGCCACTCTCGCCATGTGACAGCGCGCGGCGCAGCGCCTCCAGGCCCTCGGCGGGCTGGATGGCGAACTGGGCCAGCGTGGGGGACAGCTCCGCCATGGCCTGCGCGTCCGCGAACTGCCACGCGTCCCAGTCCACGCTCAGCCACGGGTAGGCGAAGCCCTCCGTGCGCGCTTCCGCGAAGGCGTCCATGAAGGCGCTGGCGGAGGCCTGCGCCACCTGTCCCAGGCCACCCAGCACGGACGACAGCGACGACACGAGGAGGCAGAACGCGGGGCCTTCCTTCGGGAGCACCTGCTCCAGCACCCGCACGCCGTGCACCTGCGGGCGGAAGTGCCAGGCGCACTCGTCCGGGCCCGTCTCCGCGATGGTGCCCAGCGTGGCGCCCTGCATGCCGCCCGCCGCGTGGATGACGCCGTCGATGCGGCCGAAGCGCGCCACCGCCGCGTCCACCACGCCGCGCATGGACTCCACGTCGGTGAGGGACGCCGGCAGCACCAGCATCTCCACGCCCGTGCGCTCCAGGGCCAGCGCGCGCTGGATGCGGCGGGACACCGCGTCCTGCACGCCGTGCTTCTCCACCCACGCCGTCCACTGGCCGCGGCTGGGGAAGTCCGGAGTCTCCACCAGCGTCAGCTTCGCCTGGTGCACCGTGGCCAGCTCGGACGCCAGCGCATGGCCGATGCCGGTGAGGCCGTCGGTGATGAGGTACGCGCCGCCGTCGCGCAGCACCTCCGCGTTGGCCGCCTCCAGGCGCACGGGCTCGAAGGTCTGCACCCAGCGCTGGCGGCCACGCAGGGCCACCACCGCGTCACGCGGTTCGGAGCCGAGCTCCGCCGCCAACCGGTCCGCCACCGCGCCCGCGTCGCCGGGCACTACGTCCACGAAGCGGCACGAGAGGTTCGGGTACTCCTGCGGCAGCACGCGCGAGGGGCCCACCAGCAGCGCCTGCTCCGGCAACTGCGCGTCCGCCTGCTCCACGCGGGCGGAGCGGCTGGTCACCACGGACCAGGTGAGCGGCTCCAGGTGGCCCGTCTCGCTCAGGGCGCGGGCGAGGAACAGCTGGCTGTGGAAGCCCAGGTCCAGCGCCTTCTCCTGAGACACCGGCTCGCGCGACAGGCTCCACAGGTGCAGCACGTTGGAGAACGCGCGGCCCTGCTTCTTCAGCGCCTCCAGCACCGAGCAGAAGTCCTCGCGGCGCGCGGGGTCCACCGTGAACGTGCCGTCCGGACGCTGCTCGAAGCGCGCGCCGGGGACGACGCGGAAGACGTCCCCGCCCAGCTTCGGCGCCAGGGCCTCCGCCACGCCGGTGTCGTCCGCGAGCACCAGCCAGCCCTCGCCCGCCGCGTCCTTCGCCTTGGGCAGCGGGGACAGCTTCCACGACGGCGCGTAGAACCAGTCCGCCACGTCCGAGCGCTTCGCCAGCGACGCGGGCGCGTCCGCGCGGGCTCCACCGCCCAGCGGCTTCGCGTCGATCCAGTAGCGCTCGCGCTGGAAGGGGTAGGTGGGCAGCGGCACGCGGCGGCGCTGCTCGTTGGTCGCGAAGCCCTTCCAGTCCACCGTCACGCCGTTCAGCCACAACCGGCCCAGCGCGGCCAGGAGCACCTGGAGGTCCGGCGCCTGCTCGCGCGGGTGCCGCGTGGAGGAGATGAGCACGCGGCCTTCCGCGCCCGGCTGCTGCTTCGCCAGCGTGGTGAGCACCGTGCCGGGGCCCACTTCCAGCAGCGCCGCCTGCGGCCACTTGCGGGACAGCTCCTGGAGGCCCGCGGAGAAGCGCACGGCCTGGCGCAGGTGCGTGGCCCAGTAGCCCGGGTCCGTCGCCTGCGCCGCTTCAATCCAGGTGCCCGTCACGTTGGACAGGAAGGGCAGGGTGGGCGCGTTGAGCTTCACCTGACGCACGCGTGCGGTGAAGGTCGCGAGGATGGGGTCCATCATCGCGGAGTGGAACGCGTGCGACGTGTGCAGCCGCGACACCTCCACGCCCTGCGCCTCCAGCTTCGCCTGGAGCGCGTCCACCGCGTCGGTGGGGCCCGCGACCACGGTGAAGCCCGGCGCGTTCACCGCCGCCACGCTGACGTTCGCGGGCAGCAGCGGCTTGAGCGCGGACTCCTCCAGCTTCGCGGACAGCATGGCGCCCGAGGGCAGCCCCTGCATCAGCTTGCCGCGCGCGGCCACCAGCGCCAGCGCGTCATCCAGGCTGAACACGCCCGCGAGGCACGCGGCCACGTACTCACCGATGCTGTGCCCCAGCATCGCGGAGGGCTTCACGCCCCAGCCCGTCCACAGCTTCGCCAGCGCGTACTCCACGGCGAAGAGCGCGGGCTGCGTCAGCTCCGTGCGCGTCAGCGCCTGCGTCGCCGCTTCCGCCTTGGAGGCCTCCGGGAAGAGGACCGTGCGCAGGTCCAGGCCCAGGTGCGGCGTCAGCTTGTCCGCGCACGCGTCCAGGTGCCGCTTGAAGGTCGGCTCGGACGCGTACAGGTCTCGCGCCATGCCCACGTACTGCGAGCCCTGGCCGGGGAACAGGAAGGCCACCGGCCGCTCGTGCACGTCCGGCACGTTCGTCCACTGGCGGGGGCTGTTCTCCACCTCCAGCGCGGCCAGTGCGTCGTCGCGGTCGCGGCACACCAGCACGCGCCGCTTCGCCATGGCCTGACGGCCCGTCTGGAGCGTGAAGGCCACGTCCGCCAGCGCCTGCGCGGGGTGCGCCTTCAGGTGCGCGGCCAGGTTCTTCGTCGCCGCGTCCAGCGCCGCGTCGCTCTTCGCGGACAGCACCAGGAGCTGCGCCGGGCGGGACGCTCCGGACGCGGGAAGGACGGGCGCCTCTTCCAACACGATGTGCGCGTTGGTGCCGCCCACGCCGAAGGAGCTCACGCCCGCGCGGCGCGGGTGCTTGGGGTTCGCCTGCCAGTCGGCGAGCTTCGTGTTGACGAAGAACGGGCCGCCCGCGAACGGAATCTCCGGGTTCACCTCCGTTACGTGGAGGCTGGGCGGAATCTGCCGGTTCTCCAGCGTCATCACCGCCTTGATGAGGCTGGACACGCCGGCCGCGTTGGCCAGGTGTCCGATGTTGCTCTTGAGCGAGCCCACCGGAATCTTCGGAGGATTCGCCTTCGCCGCCGCCGAGCGGAACTTGAACGCCTTGTTGAGCGCGAGCACCTCGATGGGGTCACCCATCTTCGTGCCGGTGCCGTGCGCCTCCAGGTAGCCGATGGTCTCCGGGGCCACGCCCGCGGCGCCCAGGGCCTCGGTGATGACGGTGGCCTGACCCTCCACGCTGGGGGCGGTGAAGCCCACCTTCAGCGCGCCGTCGTTGTTGATGGCGCTGCCCTTGATGATGGCGTGGATGTGGTCGCCGTCCTCGATGGCGTCCGCCAGCCGCTTGAGCACCACCACGCCCACGCCGCTGCCGAACACCGTGCCCTCTGCCTTCGCGTCGAACGCGCGGCAGTGGCCGTCGGGGGACACGATGCCGCCGGGCACGAAGGGGTAGCCCTCCGGGTGCTTCACGTGCACGGACACGCCACCCGCGAGTGCCAGGTCGCACTCTTCATTCAAGAGGCTCTGGCAGGCCGCGTGCGTGGCGACGAGCGACGTGGAGCACGCGCTGGTGATGGAGTAGCTGGGGCCGCGCAGGTTGAGCTTGTACGCGACGCGGGTGGCCAGGAAGTCGCCGCCGTTGTTCACGTCGATCTGCACCTGGTCCATGCCGCTCAACTGGTCGAAGTTGGGGACCAGGTGGAACACCAGATACGTGTTGGTGGCCGCGCCCGCGAACACGCCGATGGAGCCGTCGAAGCCCTCCGGCGTGTGGCCCGCCTTCTCCAGCGCCTCCCACGCGCACTCCAGGAAGATGCGGTGCTGCGGGTCCATCAGCTCCGCCTCGCGGGGCGTGAAGCCGAAGAAGCCCGCGTCGAACAACTCCATGCCGGCCAGCGCGGCGCTGGCCTTCACGTGGCGCGGATCCTTGCGCAGGACGGGGTCCACGCCCAGCTTCTCCAGCTCCGCGTCGGGGACGGGCTGGATGGACTCCACGCCGTCGCGCAGGTTCTTCCAGAAGGAGTCCAGGTCGGGAGCGCCGGGGAAACGTCCGGCCATGCCGACGATGGCGATGGCCTGCGCGTCGATGTTCGATTCAGCGGACATGGGGTGTGCTCGGCTTCGAAAGGTGGAGGGAGGGGACGGCTACTCCTCGTCGGAGGCGCTGTCGCCCCGGCGGTTCGCGCGGCGCGCGCGGCGGCGCTCCCCGCGGCTGAGCGCCTCGGTCTCCTCGGGCGCGGCTTCCGTGTCCTCGCTGCCGCTGGCGGCCTTGAGCAGCTTGGCCAGCGCCCCCACGGTGGGGCCTTCGTAGAGGGTGACGGCCGGCAGCGCGACGCCGAACTGCTCGCGCACGCGGGCAATCAGCTTCACGCCGACGAGCGAGTTGCCACCCAGCTCGAAGAAGTTGTCGTGCACGCCGACCTGGTCGATGCCCAGCGTCGTCTGCCAGAGGCGGGCGATCTTCTCCTCCAGCTCGTCACGCGGCGGCACGTAGGCGTTCTGGAGCGCGGGCCGGGGCGTGGTGCCCAGGGAAGAACCCGCCTCCTGCTTCGCCTCCGCCTGCTCCTGAGCGGCGGCCGGCTGCGCCCACTGGCGCGCGCGGGCGCGCAGGTTGCTCGTGGACACGGCCACGTGGGACACGGCGCCCAACTGGAAGAGCTGCTCGAAGGCGTCCTCGCCCTCGGAAGCCGTGATAGCCAGCGCGCCGAACGGGCTCTGCGCGCCGCCCGCGCGGGACTCGTACTGCCACGCGTCCCAGCCCACGCTCATCCACGGCACCGGCGACGTCTGCGCCTGCTTCGTGGCGAACGCGTCCATGAAGGACGTGGCCGCCGAGTACGACGCGAGCCCCAGACCGCCCAGCACCGCCGCCAGCGACGACGACAGCACGCAGAAGTCCAGCGAGCGCCCGCGCACCGCCTCCTCCAGCGCGTACAGTCCGCGCACGCGGCCGTGGAAGGTGTCGCGCACGTCCTCGGGGCGGGTGTCCGGGATGGCGCGGAAGAGCGCCTGGCCCACGTCACCCGCCGCGAACACCACGCCGTGCAGCGCGCCGAAGTGCGTCAGCGCCGCGTCCACGGCCTCCTTCACCTGGACCTTGTTGCCCGCGTCCACGGACACGGTGTGGACCTGCGCGCCCAGCGCCTCCAGCTCCCGCACCTGACGGATGCGGCGGGAGACGGCGTCGTCCTCGCCATGCGCGGAGAGGTGCGCGTCCCACTGCGAACGCTCCGGCAGCGCCGTGCGGCCCGCGAGCACCAGCTTCGCCTTCGCGCGCTTCGCCAGCGACTTCGCGTGGGAGAAGCCCAGCGTGCCGAAGCCGCCGATGAGCAGGTACACGCCCCCATCGCGCAGCGGCAGTTGGGCAGCGCGCGGCGCGTCCGCCGGCACGTGCTCGAAGTGCTGCACCCAGCGGGCGCCGCCGCGGTACGCGATGACGGTCTCCAGCTTGGACGGCGTGGCGGCCTCGGACAGCAGGGCCTCCACCAGCACCGTCTCCTGCCAGCTGCCGGACGCCGGCAGGCGCACGTCCACGGCCTTCGCGGACAGGTGGCCGTACTCCTGCGGGATGACGCGCACCGGGCCCAGCACCGTGGCCAGCTCCGGGTTCGGGGCTTCGTCGCCCAGCGCCTGCATGCGGTTGGTCACCGCGACCAGCGACACGGGCCGGGTACCCGGCTGACGGCCCAGGGCCTGCGCCAGGGACAGCAGCCCCAGGAAGCCCTTGCCCAGCGCGGACTCGAAGTCCGCCTCGCCGTGCGCGTCACCCAGGCCCAGCGTGCCCAGGTGCAGCACGTGGTCCGGGGCGCGGCCCTGCGCGGTGAGCGCTTCCAGCACCGTGGCCTCGCCGCCCAGCGCGAGCGACCAGTGGTGTTCGTCGTGCTTCGCGGTGACGGCGGCCGGGGTGATGCGCACCACGTCCTGGCCGGCCTCGCCCAGCTTGAGCGCGAGCCGCGCGCCCAGGCCCTCGTTGGAGTCGTCCGGGAGCAGCAGCCACCAGGTGGCCTTCTTCTCGCTCCAGGTTCCCTGCGGCGACGGCAGCGCGCGCTGCCACGACGGCAGGTAGAACCAGCGGGCCACGGGCTGCTTCTGATCCGCGGACGCCCACTCGGCGCGCTCGCCGTCGGCGGCGGTCTCCTTGCGCGGATCCACCCAGTGGCGCTGACGCTCGAACGGGGACGTGGGCAGCGCGATGCGGCGGCGCTTCTCACCGCCACGGAACGCGTCCCAGTCCGCCTCCACGCCCTCCAGCCACAGCCGGCCCAGCGTGGCCAGCACGTGGTCCAGGTCCGCGACCTGCTCCTTGGGGTGGCGCAGCGAGTTGATCAGTGCGTGCTTCGCGCCCTTGTCCGGATGCTGCCGCGCCAGCGTGACGAGCGTGTTGCCCGGGCCCACCTCCAGCAGGATGGCGTCGGACTCCTTGAGCAGCTCGCCCACGCCGTCCGCGAAGCGCACCGCGCCGCGCAGGTGCTTCGCCCAGTAGTCGGGGCTCGTGGCCTGCTCGGTCGTCACCCAGGTGCCGGTGACGTTGGACAGGTAGGGCTTCGTCGGCGCCTTCCGGGCCACCTTGCGCACCGCCTCGCGGAAGGCGTCCAGGATGGGGTCCATCATCGCGGAGTGGAACGCGTGCGACGTGTGCAGCCGCGAGGACGCCAGTCCCTGGAGCTTCAGCGTCTCCACGAACGCGTCCACCAGCGGCGTGGGTCCAGCGACCACGCAGGTGGCCGGGCTGTTCACCGCCGCCACGGACAGGCCCTCCGGCAGCATGGGCGTGACGTGCTCTTCCGGCAGGGACACCGCGAGCATGGAGCCCGCGGGCAGCGACTGCATCAGCCGGCCGCGCGCGGCCACCAGCGCCAGCGCGTCGTCCAGCGTGAACACACCCGCGAGGCACGCGGCCACGTACTCACCGATGCTGTGGCCCACCATCGCGTGCGGCGTCACGCCCCACGACTCCCAGAGCTTCGCGAGCGCGTACTCGATGACGAACAGCGCGGGCTGCGTGAGGCCCGTCTGCTTGAGGCGCTCCGACGCCAGCTCGCGAGACTCCGCGGCCGGGTACAGCACCGTGCGCAGGTCCAGGCCCAGGTGCGGCTTGAGCTTCTCCGCGCAGGTGTCCACCTGGGCGCGGAAGGCCTTCTCCGTCTCGTACAGCTCGCGGCCCATGTCCACGTACTGCGAGCCCTGCCCGGAGAACATGAACATCACCGGACGGCCGCTGTTCTCCGCGCTGCCTGAGAAGACGCGGCCCGGCGTGCGCTCCGTCAGCGCGGAGGCCAGCTCCGCCGTGGTTCGCGCCACCACCGCGCGCCGCTTGCCGAAGCGCTTGCGGCCCAGCTGGAGCGTGTACGCCACGTCCGCCAGGTCCACGTTCGGGTTCTCGCGCAGGTGCGCGGCCAGCCGGTCCGTGGCGACCTCCAGCGAGTTCTCCGTGCGCGCGGACAGCAGCACCACCTGCGCGGGCAGGCGGGCCTTGTCGGTGGCGGGCAGCTCCGGCGCCTCCTCCAGGATGGCGTGCGCGTTGGTGCCGCCCATGCCCAGCGACGTGACGCCCGCGCGGCGCGGCGTCTCACCGCGAGGGAAGTCGCGCAGCTCCGTGTTCACGTAGAACGGGCTGTTGGGGAAGTCGCACGCCGGGTTGGGCGTCTTGAAGTTGAGGCTGGGGGGAATCTGCTTGTGGTGCAGCGTGAGGGCCGCCTTGATGAAGCCCACCGCGCCCGCCGCCGAGTCCAGGTGGCCGATGTTGCTCTTCACCGAGCCCAGCGCGCAGAAGTTCTTCTTGTCCGTGCCCTGGCGGAAGGCCTGCGTGAGCGCCGCGACTTCAATCGGATCACCGACCTTGGTCGCCGTGCCGTGCGCCTCCACGTAGCCGATGGAGTCCGGATCCACGCCCGCCACCGCCTGCGCCAGCGCGATGACCTCCGCCTGACCCGCGACGGCCGGGGCCATGTAGCTGACCTTCTGCGAGCCGTCGTTGTTCACCGCCGAGCCGCGCACCACCGCGTAGACGGTGTCGCCGTCCTTGAGCGCGTCCGACAGGCGCTTGAGCGCGACCACCGCAGCGCCGTGGCCGGCGACGAAGCCTGCGGCCTCCTCGTCGAACGTGTGGCAGTGGCCGTCCGGCGCAGTGGTGCCACCCTCGTGGTACAGGTAGCCCGCCTTCTCCGGGAAGTGGATGGACACACCACCGGCCAGCGCCATGTCGCACTCGAACGACAGGAGGCTCTGGCAAGCGTAGTGGATGCACGTGAGCGACGTGGAGGACGAGGACTGGACCGTGACGGCCGGGCCCTTCAGGTCCATGCGGTACGCCACTTCGGTCGTGAGGCTGTCCTTGTCGTTGCCGATGGACGCCTGGAGGCTCTCCACCGACGCGACGTGCGCCAGGTGCGAGTACAGGTTGGAGAGCAGGTACGTGTTCATGCTCATGCCGCCGAACACGCCCACTCGGCCGGGCTGGCGCTCCGGGCTGTAGCCGGCGCTCTCCATGGCCTCCCACGCGCACTCCAGGAAGACGCGGTGCTGCGGGTCCATCAGCGCGGCCTCGCGGGGGTTCATCCCGAAGAAGGCCGCGTCGAACTGATCCGTGTCGCCCAGCGTGCCGCGGGCCTTCACGTAGTTGGGCGCGCGGACCATCGCGGGGTCGGCGCCCTCCGCGATGAGCTCCTCATCGGTGAAGAAGGTGATGCTCTCCACGCCGCCGGTGAGGTTCTTCCAGAACTCGGAGATGGTCTTCGCACCGGGCAGGCGGCCGCCCAGCCCGATGACCGCGATGCCATCCACTTCGGGGGTGTCAGTGCTCATGGAGCCGTCCTTCGAAATCTGGGGGTGTGCCTGAAAGTCTTGGGTTACTTGCCACGGCCGCGCGCCTGCTGACGCCGCGCCTGGGCGGCCCGGCGGCGCTCCGCCTCGTCCTTGATCTTCTGGGAGGCCGCGCCCGAGTCCTCGCCCTTGTTCGCCAGGTGCTGGGCCAGCGCGCTCACCGTGGTGAACTTGAACATGTCCACTAGCGCGAGGTCCGCGCCCAGCTCCTCCTTCAGCCGCCGGTGGGCCTGCGCGATGAGCAGCGAGTTGCCACCCAGCTCGAAGAAGTTGTCGTTGAGGCCGACGCGCTCCACCTTCAGCACCGACGCCCAGATGGCCGCCACGCTGCGCTCCACCGCGCTCTGCGGCTGGGCGTAGGCGACGCCGGACGCAAGGCGCGCCCCTTCCGGCGCGGGCAGCGCCTTCGCGTCCACCTTGCCGTTAGGCGACAGGGGCAGCGCGGACAGCGGCACGTACGCGGACGGCAGCATGTACGGGGGCAGTCCTTCCGCGAGGAAGGTGTTCAGGTCCGAGTGCGTGGGCGCGGGCTCGCCCAGCACCACGTAGGCCACCAGGCGCTTGTCGCCGGGCGAGTCCTCGCGCGCCATCAGGAACGCGTCCTTCACGGCCGGGTGGCGGCGCACGGCGGCCTCCACCTCACCCAGCTCGATGCGGAAGCCGCGGATCTTCACCTGATCATCCGCGCGGGACAGGAACGTGAGCACGCCGTCCGGCAGCCAGCGCGCGCGGTCGCCCGTGCGGTACAGGCGCTCGCCGGAATGGAACGGATCCGTGACGAAGCGCTCCGTGGTCAGCTCCGGCCGCTTCCAGTACCCGCGCGCCACGCCCAGGCCGCCGACGTACAGCTCGCCAGCGACGCCGACGGGCAGCAGGTTGCGCTCCGCGTCCAGCACGTACACGTCCGTGTTGATGACGGGCCGGCCGATGGGCACCCACGCGTGGCCCTGCAGGTCCTCCACCTCCATGCGGTGGTAGGTGGAGCACACGGTGGTCTCCGTGAGGCCGTAGCCGTTCACCACCGGCACCGTGGCGAGCAGCTTCTCTACGTCGCTGGCCACCAGCGCCTCGCCGCCGGAGAGCACCAGCTTGAGCGGCGGCAGCTGCTCCAGGCGCGCGTTGAGCCCGGCGATGACCGCGGGCACCGTGCTCACGATGGTGACGGTGTGGCGCGTGATCAGCTGGAACAGCTTCTCCTGGTCGAGGATCTCATCCTCGGTGGGCAGCACCAGCGCGCCGCCCGTGCACAGGAGCGGGAGGATTTCGCCCACGAAGCTGGCGGAGGCCACCGACGTGAGCGGCAGCATCCGGTCCGTCGCGCCAGGCGCGTAGGACTCCACGAACGAGCGCACCAGGTTCGCAAGGCCCCCGTGCTCCAGCATCACGCCCTTGGGCTGGCCGGTGGATCCGGAGGTGTAGACGAGGCACGCCAGGTCTCCGGCCGCCACCGTCGCGGCGGGAGCGGAGGACAGCGCGCCGTCCAGCGGCTGGTCCACGAACAGCGTGCGCGCGGACGTGCCGGAGGGCAGCGTGCGCTGGAGCCACGACTGCGTGATCAGCACCGGCGCCTGCGTATCGCCGAGGATGAAGGCCACGCGCTCGGACGGGTAGGCCGGGTCGATGGGCACGTACGCCGCGCCCGCGGCCATCACGGCCAGCACGGACACCAGCGTCTCCACCGAGCGCTCCAGGCAGACGCCGACGATGTCGCCCGGCTTCACGCCCGCGCCGCGCAGCCACGCGGCGAGCTGCCCCGCGCGAGCATCCAGCTCACGGTAGGTGAGCTGCGCGTCCTTGAAGAGGACCGCGACGTTGTCCGGCGTGCGAGCCACCTGCGCCGCGAAGAGGGCAGGGAGCATGTCCGCCTGCGTGAGCGGCACGCGCGGACCCTTCCAGGTCTCCAGCAGCAGCTGCTGTTCAGCCTGCGTGAGCAGCGGCAGCCCCGCGAGCGCGCGGCCCGGCTGGGCGGCGATGCCGGACAGGAGCGTGGCCAGGTGCCCGGCCATGCGCTCGATGGTGCCGGCCTCGAAGAGGTCGGTGTTGTACTCGAAGGAGGCCACCAGCTCGCCGTCCGCCTCGCCCATGGTGAGCGTGAGGTCGAACTGCGCGCCGCCGTGCGACAGCAGCAGCGATTCAATCGGCAGACCCGCCACGGTGGACTTCGCGCCCGGGATGTCCAGGGCGAAGGGCGTGAGGCCGCGCTCGTCCAGCTTGGAGGCGCGCTGGTAGACGAACATCACCTGGAACAGCGGCGAGCGGCTCTGGTCACGCACCGGCTGGAGCCGGTCCACCAGCGCGCTGAACGGGTAGTCCTGGTGCTCCAGCGCGCCCAGCATCGTCTGGCGCGTCTGGGCCAGGTAGTCCGTGAAGGACAGCGTGGGGGACGGCCGCGTGCGCACCACCAGCGGGTTGACGAAGTAGCCCGTGATGCCCGCCAGCTCCGCGCGTCCGCGGCCCGCGCTCACCACGCCCAGCGTGAAGTCCTGCTGGCCGGTGTAGCGGTGCAGCAGCACCTGGAACGCCGTCTGGAGCACCATGTTCGGCGTGGCGCCGTGCTCGCGCGCCAGCGTCTTCACCGCGCTCGCGACGTTCGCGTCCAGCCGGGTGGTGTGGACGCGGCCGTTGAAGGTCTGCGCCGGGGGACGCGGGTGGTCCGTGGGCAGGTCCAGCACCGGCAGCGTGCCGGACAGCTGCTCGCGCCAGTACTTCTCCAGCGCCTGGCCGCGAGCGCCGGTGAGCATCTCCGCCTGCCAGCGCGCGTAGTCCGCGTAGGTGCGCGCGGGCTGCGCCAGCGTGGGCCGCTTGCCCAGCTTGAGCGCCGGGTAGAGCGCGTCCAGCTCCTCCGCCATCACCGCCAGCGACCAGAAGTCGGTGACGATGTGGTGCATCGAGATGAGCAGCGCGTGGTCCTCCGCGGACCGCGACACCAGCCGCACGCGCAAGAGCGGACCCTTCTCCAGGTCGAACGGGCGGCGGGCCTCGGCGGACAGGTGCTCCGCGACCTGCTCGTCGCTCCAGCCCTTCGCGTCCGTGGTGGTGAAGTCCAGCGGCAGCTCCGCGTGCACGCGCTGCACGGGGCCGGTGGCCGCCATGACGAACGTGGTGCGCAGGGCCGGGTGACGGGCCACCAGCGCTTCGAAGGCGCCCTTCAGCGCGTTGGCATCCAGCCCCGCGCGCACGCGCACCGCGACGGGCACGTGGTAGGCGGCGCTCTCCGGCGCGAGCTGGTGCATGAACCACAGCGCCTGCTGTCCGCCGGACAGGGGCGCGTCACCCGTGGCGGACGAGGCGGCCACCGCGCTCGAGGCCTGCTGGGATGGGGGCGCCGACATCAGCGTCACCACGACCTCCGCCAGCTTCGACAGCGACACGCCCTGGAGCACGTCCGACAGCGGCAGGTCGATGCCCAGCCCCGCGTCCACCGCGCTCTTGAAGTCCACCGCCATCAGCGAGTCCACGCCGTAGGCGTGCAGCGGCTTCTGCACGTCCACCTGCGCGGTGGGCAGCCGCAGCACCTGCGCGGCCTGCTCCTGGAGGAACACCGCCACCATGGCCCGGCGCGCGGTGGGGTCTGTCACCACCGCCAGCATCTTCTGCAGCATGCTGGTGTCCGGGCCCACGGGCGCGGGCGCGGCGGCGGCTTCCGGGGCGGCGGTCTTCACGGCCTCGGGCGCGGTGGCGGGCGCGGCGGCGAGGACGCTCTTGTGCAGCGCCTCCAGCGTGTCCGCGACGTACTCCGCGCGGGTGGCGAAGCGCTGGATCTTGCCGCTGGACGTCTTCGGGATGGCGCCCGGACCCAGCAGCACCACGCCCTGGGCCTGCAGGTCGTGTCCGGCCGCGACGGCCTGCCGGATGCCCTGCGCCAGCGCGTCCAGGTCCACGCCGTCGCGCTCCACCGCGCGGCGGTCGACCTCCGTCACGACGATCAGGCGCTCCTCGTCGTCCTGCTCGATGGAGAACGCCGCCGTGCAGCCGGGACGGATGGCGGGGTGGGCGGACTCCACCGTGCGCTCGATGTCCTGCGGGTAGTGGTTGCGCCCGCGGATGATGATCAGGTCCTTCAGTCGGCCAGTGACGAACAGCTCGCCGTCCGAGAGGAAGCCCAGGTCGCCCGTGCGCAGGAACGGCGTCGGGTCCCCCGTGCCGGCCAGCGGCTGCTGGAAGGTGGTCCGCGTCTGCTCCTCGCGGCCCCAGTAGCCCTGCGCGATGCTGGGCCCGGCGACGCGAATCTCACCCACCTGGCCCGCCGGCAGCGGCGCGCCCGTCTCCGGATGCGCGATGACCAGGCGCTGATCCGTGAGGTTGCGGCCGGAGCCCACCAGCGTCTGGGCACCGGGGCTCGCCGCCTCCTTCGCCACCACGCGGTTGTCCTTCATCGCGCCCGCGTCCACGGTGCGCTGCACGGGCAGCTCGCGCTTGTCACCGCCGGAGGCGATGAGCGTGCCCTCCGCGAGCCCGTAGCAGGGATAGATGGCCTCCGAGCGGAACCCCTGCGGACCGAACGCCTCCGCGAAGCGCCGGAGCGTGTCCGGCATGATGGGTTCCGCGCCGTTGAAGGCCAGGTCCCAGTGGCTCAGGTCCAGCTTCGCGCGCTCCTCCGGCGTGGACTTGCGCACGCACAGGTCGAACGCGAAGTTGGGCCCGCCGCTCGTGGTGGCCTTGTAGCGGGAGATGGCCTCCAGCCAGCGCATGGGGCGCTTGAGGAAGTCCACCGGCGAGAACAGCGTCACCGGGAAGCCGCCGTACAGGGGCTGCAGGATGCCGCCGATGAGGCCCATGTCGTGGTACGGCGGCAGCCAGATGACGCCCTGGCTCTGCGTGGAGTGACCGAAGCACGAGTGGATCAGCTTCGAGTTGTGCAGCAGGTTGCCGTGCGTCAGCACAACGCCCTTGGGCGACGACGTGGAGCCGGACGTGTACTGGAGGAACACCCGCGTGTCCGTCGCCACGCCGGGGTCCTTCCACCCTTCGGCGACCTCCGCGTCCAGCGTGTCCGTGGCGATCCAGTGCAGCTCCCGCAGCTCCGGCGCCTGCTCGAAGAGCATCTCCCCCATGCCGTAGATGAAGTCGGTGGTGAGGGCGATGGTGGCCTGCGCGTCCTGGCTGATGGCCAGGAGGCGCGGCAGCGTGCGCGCCAGGCGCATGGGGTCCGGCGGATAGATGGGGACCGCGATCACGCCCGCGTACAGACAGCCGAAGAACCCGGCGATGTAGTCCAGCCCGGGCGGATACAGCAGCAGCGCCCGCTGGCCCTGGGCGCCGCGCGCCTGGAGCGCCGCCGCGATGGCGCGAGCCTTCTGATCCAGCTCCGCGTACGTCAGGTGCGCTTCATCCGTTTCCCCGTCCAGCAGGAACGTAAAGCCCCGACGGTCTCCCTGGGCGCTCGCGCGGACGCGAAGCAATTCAACCAGGGTGGAAAACGCAAGGTCAGAGACCGGGGAAGAACCGGGCGTGGTTCCAGTAGGCATGACGCGACTCCTGGGAGGCGGGGGTGTTCCGTGCACGGGGAGCACGGAGACGCGGATTCAGGGGCCGGGGCGCTGCTGTCTCCCGGCTAGACAGGAATTCAAAGGGTCAGTCGCAATCAGCACCCGCCGTGAAGGGGCGTTGTTTCGCGCATGTATCGCCTGACGCGCGTGCGAGCAATCCCCCCCACCCACATTGGCGCCATTCCGGCCCCCGGGCCCGGCGGGGAGTGCGTGAATCAGGGGCGGGGTGGGGTGCGAGTTTCATGAGAACGGAATTCGGAGGGCGTCTGGGCCGTGAGCCACTTCATCGCGCGAACGGAGGGACATTCAAATGACCCCCAAGGTCGGAAACCCGGGGACCTCCCTTGTTCACGGGATACTGCGCGGGGTGTCCGTGTAAACGTGACACATCGGATCATGCGACGGGAACACGCGGAGTGTATGGGTCCGCCTCCCCGCGAGCGTCTTGCCACGGCGGAATTGCCCCGGACCTGTCTGTGTCTTTGAATTGTCAGTGAAAATAGGATTCCTTGGATTCGTCTGTTGAGTGTTTGAGGAGGATACGGGGTGGGTCCGACACGTCCCTGCGCGTTCTTGCCGCACGGGGGGACACATGGCGTGCGTGGTAGACGCCGCTCGGGAGCATGAGCGCCATGCCGGGATGGAGTCGCGACGTGACGCGGTGGACGTGGAAGGCGCTGTTCTTGTGCGGAGCGCTGGGGTGTTCCGCGGAGCCGGGAATGGCGGTGGTGCTGGATCTGGACGCGGGTGCGGGCGTGGAGCCGGGGCCCGAGCCGACGACGTGCGCGAGCGGAAGCCTTTGGACCGAGGCGAGCGGCACCGGGGCCACCATGGCGCCTGGCTACGCCTGCCGGAACTGCCACCTGCGGCAGGCGCCCTCCGTGGCGTACTTCTTCATGGGCACGGTGTTCCCGGCGCTCCACGAGGCGGACGGGTGTGATGCCCGGCTGGTGGAGCCGTCGAACGTGAGGGTGGAGATTTTGGACCTGGAGGATCAGGTGCGGCTCACGCTGGTGCCGAACTCCGCGGGCAACTTCATGTCCACGACGCTCCAGCCGCCCTTCCCGATGCCGTACCGGGCGCGGCTGGTGGGGCCGGATGGCACGTCGCGGAGGATGGCCACGCCGCAGAGCAACGGGGACTGCAACAGCTGCCACACCGAGCAGGGCACCCAGAACGCTCCGGGACGCATCGCGCTGCCGTGAGGATGTCCGGTGCGGACGCTGCGACAAATGACCGCAGCGTTCACACCCCGGGGGGCTGCTATCCGGGATGCTCCTTTCTTCCCGGAGTCACCCGATGAAGTCTGCCCTGGGGCCGCTGTGTGTCGTCGCGGGTTCGCTGCTGTCCTCGTCCGCCTTCGCGCACGCCGCGGTGGCGGGGGCCACGCCTCCGTATGCCGGGGCGACCTTCGAAGCGGACATCACGGTGAGCCACGGCTGTGACGGCGCGGACACGTACAAGATGCGGGTCCAGATTCCGGAGGGCGTGACGAACGTGCGCCCGTTGGACTCCGTGTTCGGCACGGCCGAGGTGGAGAAGGACGCCTCCGGCAACGTGACGGCGGTGACGTGGACCCGGCCTCCGGGCAGCGTGAAGGCGGCGGACACGCACTTCTTCCACCTGGGGCTGCGCATGAAGCTGCCCTCGAAGCCGTTCACCCCGCTGTTCTTCCCCACGACGCAGACGTGCAGCACGCAGGGCGGCGCGCTGACGGTGGTGGAGTGGAGGAGCACGGCGGGCGGCGAGCACAGCCATGACGGGGATGCGGGCACGGGGGCTTCGGAGAACCCGGCGCCGTCGCTCTACCTGCTGCCATCGCGGTTGCCGGGCTGGAACCAGTACACGGTTGCGGAGCACGTGCACGACCTGACCGTGTTCAAGGACGCGCTCATCGTGTGGTCCGGGACGCAGGCGTACAGCTTCAACCCCGTCACGCAAGCGCTCATCGAGAGGGAGCCCGGCGTCACCGCGCTCACGCAGATCCATCCGGGCACGGTCATCTGGGTGAAGTACTAGGAGCGACCATGCGCCACTGGCTCTTCGTGTTGTGTATCGGTGTTCTTGCTGGTTGTTCGGACAAGCCCTCGCCGTCGCCCACGGGGCAGAGTGATGCGGGCACGGCCTCCGGTGTGGAGCGGCCGGGAGCGTTGGAGCGTCCGCCGCTGGAGCGGTTGCCGGACGACCTCAAGCCGCCGGTTCAGTAGCGGGCGTGGCGTTCCGCGACGCGGTAGAGCTGGGTGAGGGAGTGGTCCAGCAGCGCCTGGGTGGACCGCATGTAGCGGTGGGCGCGGGCGAAGGGCAGCCAGACGCGGTCACCGACGCGGACCTGGGCTTCCATCCATTGCTTGCGTGGAAGCCATTGTCCGCCCAGGTGTTTGACCAGCACTTCGCCCAGGTAGGCCCCGACAGCGGGGACCGCGATGGCATCGATGTTGTGCCGCTCGAAGATGTCCGGGAAGGTCTCCTTCCAGAAGTGGACGTCGATGTCCGTCAGGGATTCGGGGGACCCCTTGAAGACGGAGGGCACCGGCGTGTGGAGCAGCGCCACGAGGCGTTCCGCGAAGTACGCGTACTGATCGAGGGCTGCTTTCGGGTCGGCCACGTCTGAAGGCAGGGCTGCGTTCAGCGGGAGCCACTCGTCCGGCTCTGGTGGGACGTAGGCGTTGAGCTCCGCGATGCGCCGCTGGCGTTGGGCCAGGGATGCGTATTCGGGGAGACGTGAGAGCAGCGCGGCGATGTCCGGAGCGAAGCGGGGTTCGACGGGGGCGAGGGTCGCACTCCGTTCGCGGAGGGTGGCCATCACCGTGTCGAAGTCGAGGTCCGGCCGGAGGTGGACCCACGCGCGGGCCTGGGCGACGCGGGCGGCTTCTGTGGCGAAGTCCGCGGCGGTGGGCCAGGTGACGAGGAGGATGGAGCCGTCGGGAAGCTCTTCGACGCGGTGGGCGGGCGTGGTGCGCATGCGCTCGCGGCCGACGGTCTCCACGAGCTTCGCGCCGAAGACGTTGAGCCAGCAGACTTCGTAGATCTTGTCGAAGCCGTCCTGATAGGCCGTTTCCCGGTCGCGGCCGAAGAGAGGGAAGCCTGCCAGGTCCTTGTCCGCGAGGCTGTGGGCCGTTGCGTGAGTGACGGGGTAGTGGAGGGCCCAGATTCGGACCATCTCCACGAGTTCCTTGCAACTCGACTCCCGCGCGAAGAGGTCGAGCAGCCTCATGGTGAGAGATAGTCGCAGGCTGGGGCGTAGTGGTGGAAGCCTAAGATGGAGCGACATTTCCAGATCGGGGTTCGTCGTGCGGTAGAGCGCCACGGATGTCGTTCTTTCCTGGCGTGATTCAGTCAACCCCTTGGTGACGGCCTGGCGTGTGTACTTTCGGCGCCGCACGCCCTTGACGATGTCTGGCATCCACTCGCCAGCGCCTGATTCAAGTGCTTCAAGCAACGGCGCGAGTTCCATTTCGAGGACGCCCGGGGTGTTGCAGGCTCCATCAAACGAGAGGTACAGGTAGTCGTTCGCCATGAACCCGGCGGTCTCTTGCGCGGTCATTGAATTTGGATCTCCACACCTGGGACCGCGTCTTGGAGGTCCGCCAGGATTTCCTCCAGCATGGTCGTGTTCCAGTACTTGAGGGCGTCTCCCTCGTAGATGAGGCGCACCCGGCGGATTCGTGCCGGTCCTTCGAGCCCTGGTCTGCGGACGTTCGCGGTTTCGCCGTAATACCGAAGAGCCGCACGCGCGTCCGTTCTCATTTGGGACTTCAATGCATCTCCGTCGCGGTGACGCAGGTCGCGGCTCTTGAAGCTGATGGTCTCCATGCGCGGCGGTTGGCCTGACGGTGGCTTCGTTTCGATGACCAGCACGTCAGCGAAGCGCAGGTCCGATTTCGTCATGCCCACGTGCGTTTCGATGCGGGGCTGATCAAAATCCTTGAGCCACCGACGCTGCGCTCGGGGCAGGGCCGCATCCGCCCGGAGCCGGGCGACCATGTCTCGTTCGAACAGCAGCCCGCGGATGAACTGTCCGCGCAGGTCCAGGTAGCCCTCCCAGCGCAGGGGCCCCTTCGCGGGTATGCCTTGTTCCAGTTCCGCGAGCCGGTTCTCCCGGTACCTCACGTACTCAGTCCAGAGGGGGGGCCCTTCGGCTCCCGGCGGTGCATCCCGCTCGGGTGGATGTTCCTTCAGGAAGGACACATCGCGGGACAGGCGGGGACCCGTGGACTCCCACTCCACCTGCGCGAGCCGGGCTTCCAGGACCTCTGGTGGTACCCCCGCGAAGTCCTTCGACTGCATGCCACTGCCGGTACTCTTCTGTGCGGTACCCGGGCGTTCGCGGCTTGCCTCCGCCAGCAGTGCCTGGGCCTTCGCCGGGTTTCCTCGGGCCTCGTACAGCGCCAGCGCTCCGGCTTCTCCCCACTCGGCGGCGAGGAGTGCTCCTTCCCGGCTCGCTCGGAGCTGACGCAGCAGCTCCCGGGTGGCGTTCACTCCGAGCCGGTCCTCCAGCCGCTCCACCGCCGCCTTGAGCGCCTCCACGTCGAAGGCGGGCCGTTCTCCTCTCAAGGCCCGTGCGCCTTTGCCTCCCGCGTACAGCGCCACCATGAGCGCGGCGGGCGCCAGCTCTCGCGTGGCCTGTTCGTACCGGCCCTTCGCCAGGGACGACGCTCCCTGCGCCGTGCCCGCGAGCAGGTGGAAGAAGCCCATCGGGACACCGAACGTCAGGTGATCGAAGCCGCCTCGCACCACGTTGCCCGGTGAGAAGTGCCCCGCCATCAGGTCCCGCTCCACGGCGTCGAGCGCTTCCTGGTACGGCGGCGGCAATTGCGCACGCTTCGCGGAGAACTCCACGTAGCGGGCCCCCGCGCTCACGTCGGTGCTGGACAGCGCGTCCCGCCCCGCGCGGCCCAGGCCCCGCAGGACGTCACCGGCTCGCTCTTCCCGCTCCGGATACGCCGCGACCTTCAAGCCCCGGCGCAGCAACTCCTCGCGCACGGCGGGCATGCCGCCCAGGGTCTCCCCGAGCTGCTTGTCGCGGGCCAGGTGCTGGACCAGCTCGCGCAGTTCATCATCAAAGCTGGTGTGCAGGATGAAGAGGGCGAACACCTCCGCGCGTGGCAGGCCGTACTTCTCGACCGCGGTGACCAGGAAGGCCGCACGCTTGTGCTGAAGAACGCCGGAGGCCTTCGCATCCAACGGCCCCAACGCCCCCAGCCGGACGGCGTCCCAGTCATCGAGGGACTCCACCAGCCGGGGCATGTCCACGCCCCGCTGCATGGCAACGAAGGCCGCTGGCGAGGCACAGGCCAGGAAGGGCGCGAGGCGCTGCTCACCGCGCTCCAGGTCGGGCCAGCCTCGCGGCAGGGGGCGGCCGCCACATGCCCATCCCTTGTCCTCCGGGGACTCAGCCGCGGCCTTCCGGGACCCTCCAGCCCATGGCCGCCATGAGGACCGTGCCGCTGGCGTGCCGTAGCCCCAGGTGCCTCCATGGGGCGGTGACGAAGCACAGCCCGCGATGAGCAGGGCCATGCAGGCCAGCACCGCCCACCGTCGCATGAGGAATCGCCATGGCTGAATCACAGCCGATGACGATACCGGCTCACGGCACGGTGGCGGGATCCGCGAAGCGCGGGTCGGTCAGGAACGCCGTGTCCGTGAGCGACTCCAGGAACGCGATGACGTCCGCTTTCTCCTCGGGCGTCAGCTCGAAGCCTCGCACGAAGGCGCTCTGCAGGGGGCTCGGCTGTCCGCCATTCGCCGCCCTGGTCCGGCCTCCCGCCGCGTAGTGGTCCAACACGTCGGAGAGCGTCTCCACGCTGCCGTCGTGCATGTACGGTCCGGTGACGGCCACGTTGCGCAGCGACGGCGCTTTGAAGCGCCCCATGTCCTCTGGACGGAACGTGATTTCGAAGAGGCCTGTGTCCCCGGCGGGATACGCGCCCTGGCCGTCCTCGTTGTAGAGCCCCGTGTTGTGGTACGGCAGCACCGGCTCCGCCGTCGCCTCGTGCACGGTCGCGTCCTGGAAGTTGAAGCCGGAGTGGCAGTGGTCGCACTCCAGGCGCTCGGACAGGAACAGCTGCAAGCCCCGCTTCGCCGCGGGACTCAGCGCGTCCACCTGCTTGCCGTACAGATAGCGGTCATACGCCGACGTGCCGGAGATGATCGACCGCTCGAACGCGGACAGCGCCCGCGTGAGCGTGGCCAGCGACACCGGCGTGGACTCGTTCGGGAATGCCTCCGCGAAACGGGCCGGCAGGTCCGGATCCGCGCGCAGCCGCTCCAGCAGCACATCCTGTTGATCCGCGAAGCCCAGTTCCACCGGCTCCCGCCCGAACAGCGGCACCAGCGCCTGGGCCTCCAGCGTGGTGAGCGCGGAGTTGGCCCAGGTGAGGCTGGTCGCGTACGCCACGTTCGCCAGCCCCTGCCCGTTGCGGCGGTGCGCCTGTCCCGTGCTGCCCACCGCGTGCACGCGCCCGTCCGTGAAGGCCCGGGCCTGTTCGTGGCAGGAGCCGCAGGACTGCGTGCCGTTCAACGACAGGCGCTTGTCGTAGAAGAGGCGCCGGCCCAGTTGGACCTTCGCCTCCGACATGGGGTTGTCCGCCGGCACGCGCGGCTTGGGGAAGCCCGCAGGCAGCTTCCAGTCGTAGGGCGCGGGCTCCTCGGTGGGCCCCGAGGGATCCGCGCAGCCCGCGGCCAGCAACGCCACCGTCGCCAGGGCTTTCCACGCCTGTCCTTGTCGTCGTGCCACGTCGGACGTCCTTCCTGCTACTCGGCCCGGATGAAGGTCTGCGCGGTCGGGTTCGCCGCCTGGCCGCCGAAGGCCAGCCCCAGGCGCTCGAAGAAAGGCCCGCAGTCCGCGTCGGTGGGGGACGACATGCAGCCCGCGGCCGTGCTCGGCGTGTTCACGTCCAGGTTGGAGCCCGCGAAGAGCGTGCCCAGGTCCATCACCACCTTGTTCTTCGTCACGTCGAAGCCGTCCAACTGGAACTCCGGACGGTTGTTGTTCGCGCACCCGGCGGTGCCCTGCGTCTGGCCCTCGGGCGGCGGCGCGCAGGCCGTGCTGCCCAGGTGCATGACGTGCTGGGGAAGGCCCTGCGTGCGGCCCTCGATGCGCGTGAAGAGGAAGCCGCTCTGCCAGTTCCAGTGCAGGCCCGTGTCCTCCATCGGCTTGCCCAGCGTCGTCGGGTCGCCGTGGTTCAGGTCCTCCGGGATGCCCAGCGTGAAGCGCAGGCCCGTGTAGTCACCCTGGGGCGCCGTGCCCTTGATGGACGCGTTCATGCCCTCCGTTCCCTGCGTGCACAGCCCGTCCTTGTTCGCGAAGTCCAGCAGCACCACGCCCGAGTGCTGCCACGTGCCGTCCTCGGTCAGCGTCACGGGCACCTCCTGGCCTTCACGTGTCACCAGCCGCACGTCGTGCACGTACACGCGGAAGTCCATGGGCTCGTACGTCGTCCCCGTCGTCCCGACGTTCGTGTACGTCTTGCCGCACGCGAACGCCTCCGTGCCCACGCGGGCGACGACGGGGAGGTCCACCGTCAGGACTTCGGGTTCATCCTCTCCACAGCCGAGCGCGCCCACGAGGGCCAGCGGAAGGAGGAGGCGGGAGCGGAGCATGGAGCGCATGGGAATCATCCTTGGAAGGTGCTCCCGTCTAACGCACCGGCCGCGCGGCCATGCCGTGGCATGTTGCCGCACCCGCCGCCCGCCTCAGGCCACCTCGCGCGTTTCGTCCGGAACCGGAAGCCCCGCACCCCTCGCCTTGCGCCGCTGGATGGACAGGAAGAGGGCCTCGTGCGTGGCGGGCGAGGGCAGGTCCACGTCGCCGCCCGGCGCTCCGAAGGCGGCCACCGCGTCGCGCAGCGCCTCCCGCACGGACAGGGCCAGCATCAGCGGCGGCTCACCCACGGCCTTGCTGCCGTGGATGGTGCCCTTCTGCTCGGCCCGCTCCATCAAGGCCACGCGCAGGTCGATGGGCGCGTCGCTGAACGCGGGCACCGCGTAGGTGCTGGCGGAGTGCGTGAGCAGCCGCCCGTTCGCGTCCCACTTCAGCTCCTCGCCGGTGAGCCACCCCATGCCCTGCACGAAGGCGCCTTCCACCTGACCCCGGTCCAGGCCGGGGTTGAGCGAATCACCCACGTCCTCCAGCAGGTCCGAGCGCAGCACGCGCTTCATGCCCGTGTCGCCGTCCACCTCCACCTCGCTCACCGCCGCGCCGTAGGAGAAGTAGAGGAACGGCTTGCCCCGGCCCAGGGTCCGGTCGTAGCCGATGCCCGGCGTGCGGTAGTAGCCCGTGACGGACAGGCCCACGCGGTCGCGGTAGGCCTCCTCCACCACGGTCCCGAAGGGCAGCCCCTGGTCCGGCCGCGCCGCCGCCGCGATGCGCCCGTCCTCGAACACCAGCGCGTCCGGCGACACCGCCTGCCCGTGCCGCTGCACCAGCATGCGCGCGGCCACCGGGGCCAGCCGCTCGCGCACCTGGATGCAGGCCTCGCGCACCGCCGCGCCGTTGAGGTCCGAGCCACTGGAGGCCGCCGTCGCGGACGTGTTGGGCACCTTGTCCGTGGCCGTGTGCGCCACGCGCACCAGCTCCGCGGGCAGGCCCAGTTCGCGCATGGCCACGCCCTGAATCTTGGTGTGCAGTCCCTGGCCCATCTCCGTGCCGCCGTGCGACAGCAGCACGGAGCCGTCGCGGTACACGTGCACCAGCGCGCCCGCCTGGTTGAGGAAGGTGGCGGTGAAGGAGATGCCGAACTTCATCGGCGTGATGGCCAGTCCTCGCTTGATGCGGGGGCTGGACGCGTTGAAGGCCTCCACCTCCGCGCGGCGCTTCGCGAAGTCGGAAGACTCCATCAGGTCGTTCCACAGCTTCGGCAGCCGGTTGTCCTCCAGCTCCTGGCCGTAGTGCGTGGTGTTGGTCTCGCCCACGCCGTCGTAGAGGTTGCGCTGGCGCACGGACTCCGGGGCCAGGCCCAGGGTGCTCGCGATGCGCGCGAGGATGTCCTCCATCACCAGCATGCCCTGCGGTCCGCCGAAGCCTCGGAATGCCGTATTGGAGACCAGGTGCGTCTTCGCCACGCGGCCGGTGTAGCGCACCGACGGCACGTAGTAGCCGTTGTCCAGGTGGAAGAGGGCGCGGTCGGTGATGGACTCGGACAGGTCCAGGGACCAGCCGCCGTTGGACGTGAGGTCCGCCTTGAGCGCGAGCAGCCGGCCCGTGGCGTCGAAGCCCACCTCCCAGGCCGCGTGGAACGGATGGCGCTTGCCCGTGACGACCATGTCCACGTCGCGGTCCAGCATCCACTTCACCGGCCGGCCCGTGTGCACGGCCGCCAGCGCCACCAGCGCCGCGGGCGCGTTGCCTTGCGTCTCCTTGCCGCCGAAGCCGCCGCCCATGCGCGGCGCCTTCACCACCACGCGGCTGCGCGGCACGTGCAGCACGTGCGAGATGATGGCCTGCACCTCCGACGGGTGCTGCGTGGAGGACGTCACCGTGACGTCGCCTTCATCGCCCACCTCCGCGAAGGCCGCGTGCGTCTCCAGGTAGAAGTGCTCCTGGCCGCCCATCGTCAGCTCACCGGCCAGCCGGTTCGGGCTGGAGGCGAGCGCGCTGTCCACGTCGCCCCGGCGGATGACGTGCGGGTCGGTGTGGAAGCTCTCCTGCTTCAGTGCCTCGGCCAGCGTGAGCACCGCGGGCAGGGGCTCGTAGTCCACCACCACCTGACGGGCGCCCTCGCGGCAGGCCTCGGGCGTCTCGCCGACGACGAGCGCCACCACCTGCGCGTGGAAGAGCACCTCGTCCTTCGCGAGCAGCGGCTCGTCATGGCGGATGGGGCCCGTGTCGTTCATGCCCGGGATGTCCTCCGCGAGCAGCACCTTCACCACGCCGGGCACCTTCAGCGCGGCGCTGGCGTCGCGGCGGAGGATGCGCGCGTGCGCGTGCGGCGACAGCACCGGCCACACCGTCAGCATGGGCCGGCGCTGCGCGAGGTCGTCCACGTATTGCGCGCTGCCCGTCACGTGGCCCAGCGCGCTCTCATGGCGCAGCTCGCGGCCCGCGTCCGCGGTGGCGGAAGGAGCACCCGGGGCGAAGCGGGGCCGTCCGTCCAGCGCGGGGCTGCGCACGCCGGACGCGAACTTCTCCAGCAGCGACACCACCAGCCCGCGCCGGTACTCCGCGCTGCCGCGCAGGTCCGTGAGCGGCGTGAACTCGCGCTCCAGCGTGGCGCGCACGCGGGCCACGGCCTCCGCGTTCCACGGGTGTCCCACGAGCTGGGCCTCCGTCTGCTTCGCCCGCGCCGGAGTGGCCGCGACGCCGCCGTAGCCCAGCCGCGCGGTGCGCACGAGGCCCAGCGTGTCCGTCTCGATGCAGAAGCCCGCCGCGACGATGCTGATGTCCAGCTCGCGGCGCTTGGACACCTTGAAGCTGTCCGAGTGACGCGTGAGCCCGCTGTCCTTCGCCGGGGCGTGGGGGATGACGACGAAGCGGACCACCTCGTCCGGCTGGAGCGCCGTCTTGCGGTAGGCGAGGAAGAAGTCAGACAGCGCCACCGTCCGCTCGCCGCGCACGGACGCGAGCACCAGCCGGGCGTCCAGCGCGAGCAGCACCGGCGCCGTGTCCCCGATGGGCGAGGCCGTCACCAGGTTGCCCGCGAGCGTGGCGCGGTGGCGGATCTGCCGCGAGGCGAAGACGTTGAGCATCTTCGCCAGCTCCGGCACCTCGTGGCCCAGCGCGTCCTCCACGTCCACCAGCGACGCGGCGCCGCCCACGTACCAGCCGTCCTCCTCGCGGCGGATGGCGCGCAGGGCCTCCACGCCTTCCGTCGAGATGAGGAAGGGGTAGCGGCGGGACTTCTTGGTGATGTCCACGCCCAGCTCGGTGGCGCCGGCCACGAGCATCGCCTCCGGGTGCAGGGCGCGCAGCGCGAGCAGGTCCTCCCACGTGGTGGGGCGCAGGAACAGGCCGTCGCGGGCCTCGTAGCGCAGGGGCGGCGTGGGGGAGGGCGCACCCTCCAGCGAGACGCCGGGAAGCCCGGGGCCGCCACCCTTCGCGTCGCGGGTGGCGAGCGCGTCCATCATCGCGTCGCGGATGGGGCGGTAGCCCGTACAGCGGCAGATGTTGCCGCAGAGCTGATCCGCGATGGCCTCCGGCGAGCCCGCGTCCTTGCGACAGTACGCCTCCACCATGGAGACGACGAAGCCCGGCGTGCAGAAGCCGCACTGCGAGCCGTAGTGCTTCACCATGGCCTGCTGCACGGGGTGGGGCGCGGCGCGGCTGCCCACGCCCTCCACGGTGACGAGCTCGCGCCCGGCCACCATGGGCAACAGCGCGATGCAGCTGTTGAACGCGCGCAGCGTCTTCTGGCCGCTCACGTCCCGGTCCACCATGGCCACGGTGCAGGCGCCGCAGTCGCCCTCGGCGCAGCCCTGCTTCGTGCCCGTCAGGCCGCGCGCGCGCAGGTAATCCAGCAGGGTGGTGTTGGGCGACGCGTCGTCAACCTGGACCGTCTGTCCGTTGAGCCGGAACTCGAAGGGGGTGCTCATTCCCCCGAGGATAGCAGGGGCGCGGGCGCTGGCTGAGCGCCTGCTTCCTGGGCCAGCCCGTGATGGAGCTGGAGCAGCCCGGCCGCGATGCTCACGGCCACCTCTTGCGGTGACTTTCCCCCGGTGGGCAGCCCCATGGGGCACTGGACGCGGCCCACCTGCCGGGCGGGCACCCCCTTCGCATCCAGCCGCTGCCGGAAGCGGGCCCACTTCGTGTCACTGCCGATGAGCCCGATGTAGCGGGCCGGCTTCTGGATGGCGAAGGCGATGATGTCCTGATCCACGTCGTGCCGGTGCGTCATCACCGCCACGTAGGTGCGCTGCTCGTCCCAGACCGCGCGCGACGCGAAGTCGTCCCACGCCTCCTCGTGACGCACCACGCCCGCGGGCACCAACGGGGACTGGACCCACTCGGCGCGCTCGTCCACCAGGTGCACGCGAAAGGGGGTGCCCTCCAGGATGCGGCACAGCGCCTGTCCCACGTGGCCGGCGCCGAAGAGGTACAGCTGGGGCCCGTGGTTGACGGGCTCGACGAAGACGTCCACGACTCCTCCACAGCACTGACCCAGCTTCGCGCCCAGCGGATAGCGGAACGTGCGCGCCTCACCCCGGGCCAGACACGCGCGGGCGTCCTGAAGCACGAGCTGCTCCAGGTGGCCGCCGCCGATGGTTCCGTGGAAGGTGCCGTCCGCGCGCACCAGCAGCTTCGCGCCAGGGGGCGCGGGCGTGCTGCCCTTGCACTCCGTCACCGTCACGACGGCGAACGGCGTGTCCTCTCGTGCCCACTCCGCGAGCTGGTGAACCCAGTTCCACATGCCGCCGGTGAGTCTGCCACGGCTGCCGTCCCAGCGGCGCTTCTCCGGACGCCTGCCGTGGGAGCGGGGAAGCAAGCCCCCGTTGCCGGGCCGGGAAGGCACACCACCTTTTGCGCCAGACGATTTCGACCCATCCGAATCAAGGAGATGACGTCATGGCCAATGCCGCCGCTGAACTCGAGACGCTGAACTCCTTCCTGCGGGGTGAGATCTCCGCAGTGGAGACCTACCGGCTCGCCTCGAAGCACATCGAGACCGAGGTCGCGAAGACGGAGGTGGAGGCCTGCCTCCACGACCACGAGAAGCGCGTCGAGGCCCTCAAGGAGCGCATCGAGAAGCTGGGCGGAAAGCCCGCGGATGGCTCCGGTCCCTGGGGCATCTTCGCCAAGGTCGTCCAGGCCGGCGCGGACCTGCTGGGGGAGAAGCGCGCCATCGACGCGCTGGAGGAGGGCGAGGACCACGGCCTGAAGGACTACAGCCGGGACGTGGACAAGCTGCACGGCGAGGCGCGCACCTTCGTCCGTCAGCAGCTGCTGCCCTCGCAGAAGCAGACGCACGCGCGACTCAGTGCACTGAAGAAGAACCCGACCCTGCACTGAGCGTAGGGGTTGCGCGGTGCCGGACATCCCAAGGTGCCCATCCGGGTTGAGGGGATGGGCGCCTTGTGGTGCATCGCACGTCCCCGCATCCAGGCCTGGAGGCTTTCAGGGAGCGTGCGATAGTCGGAAGGAGGGGACTTCCACCGGCGAACGAGGGCGAAGAAGCACATGGGGCGCGAGCACACGGTGCCGGGGCCGCGCGAGCCCGGGACCGTCACCGACAGCGAGGACGCGGGGGCACCGGCTTCCCGCCCGCCCGACGTGCGCGCCGAAGACGGTGGACCTGCGTCCGTTCCCTCCCCGACGACCGCCGACACCAGCTACGCCGCGGGCGCCCTGGGCACCGGCCTGGAGGTGCTCTTCACCACCTCCGAGCGCGCTCTGCAGTGGGCCTGGCGCGTGCTCCAGCTCGCGCGCGGCGTGGTGGAGGCCACCCCCCGGGGTGACGCGTTCATCCGTGAATCCCGCGCTTCCGTGGTGGACTTCCTGGACCACATCCCGCCGCACGTGCGCCGCAGCGTCGAGGAGGTGCTCGTCTTCTGCAACCTGTGGCAGGCCGTGGGCGTGCGCCTGCGCCGCCGGGGCGGCTTCCCCGCCGGGGACGACGCGGCCTGGCGCCAGCTCTGCGAGGACGTGGAGCTGCTCCAGCGCGCCGCCCAGGCCCGGCTGGGCACCGCCGCGGCCTTGGAGCAGGGACTGCTCAAGGACCTGGGCCACCTGCGCGCGCTGGCCCTGTCCTGCGGCGACAGCGCCAACGAAGTCACCGTGGGCATGGAGGTGTTCACCCGCTGCATCGCGGAGCTGATGGCCGTGGCCAGCGCCGTGCGCCGCGCGTGGGAGGCCGCCGCCCATGAGCTGGCCGAGTCCGCCGCGTGGCTGCGCGCGGGCGACCCGGCCTTCAGCGCGTGGCTGGCGGAGCACCTGGTCGCCGCCGAGCCCGCGTGGGAGCGCACCCAGAAGATCGCCCGCTGGCTGCGCGACGTGGGCGCCTTCGCGGGCCAGCCCTGAGGCGCGGCCCTCTCAGGGCTCGATGAGGATGCGGTGCCGGTGCAGCTCCAGGAGGATGTCCGGATCCAGGTCCGCCTGCTTGTGGTCTCGCAGGTGCTGGCGGACGGCCTCCACGGACTTCTGGCCGGTGAACTCCACCAGGAGCGAGTAGGCCTCACCCGGCAGCGCCACCGCGTCGTATTCGCTGTACGAGCCCAGCGCGACGCTGCCGTCCGGCAGCCACTTCACCGTCGCGTCCGGGTTGAAGCGCAGCACGCGCGGCAGCGTGGGCGCGGTGGCCTGGGTGTACAGCTTCTCCAGCACCTTCTGTTCGATGGTGCCGTCCAGGCCCAGCATCCGCTCCAGCCCGTCCCGGGACACGGCGCGCACGGCGTCGTAGCAGGCGCGGTAGAAGTCCCTCTCCATCCCGGCGTAGCCCTTCCAGAGCGCGGCGTACACCTTGGCCGGGGGCGCCGCGTCGTCCAGGTCCTCCACGGACAGCGGGCCGGTGGCCACCTCCGCCTTGTCGCGGCCGTCCATGAGGAACTCCGGCATCAGCTGGAGCAGCGCGTGGCGCGACAGCTGGAACTCCGCCAGCGTCAGGTACGTCTTGAGCGACATCCAGAAGCGCTGACCGTCGCGGCCCGCCACGTACTTGCAGAAGAACGTGGAGCAGACGGACTCGCGGTACGCCCAGATGGTGCAGCCGCCGGACTCCAGCGCGTAGTACGGGCAGCGCAGCGACGACGCGCGGCCGAAGAACTGGTGCGCGTTCTTGTACAGGTGGTTGAACTTCGCGGGCGGCTTCACCCACTGCGGGCTCACGCCGATGCGGCTGTCGATTTTGGCTTCGATGCGCCGGCGCCCCTCCGCCATCTGCGGCGAGTCATCCGACAGGAGCGCGCCCACGAGGTAGTTGGGCAGCCGCGGCTGGTACGTGCAGCACTTGGTGTCCGGCCGGAACAGGTGCTCCGCCCCGTCCACCGACTCCACCGTGGCCTGCGCGGAGGCGCGGCTCATGGCGCAGTTGGAGCAGGTGGCCTTCTCTTCCGTCGGGGCGTCCTTGCGGAAGAAGGCCGGCAGGAGGTCCTGGTAGAGGGCGGGCAGCGTCGAGAGGATGGAAGACATGAAGGCAGGGGGTCAGGAGGACCGGTCGGCCCACTCCAGGTGATAGGTGGCGGAATCGGGCGAGTGGCGGGTGCGGTGCAGGGTGAAGCCCTGGACTCCCACGCGCAACATCCCTTCCTCCAGCACTCCGTCCACGAAGCCCTCCAGGGCCTCCGGTTCGTTGAACCAGAGGTCCGCCTGGGTGGGGCCCAGCACGGTGAGCCGCGTCTCCGTGTAGTTGTTGCCGCTGCGGAAGTTGTGCTGCATCCGCTCCAGCGAGCGCATGGGGCCCACCACGCGCGCCAGCGTGAGGACCGCGCCGCCCACCAGCGTCTGCGCGTAGCCCTCCACCATCCGCCGGCCCATCCGGCGCCGGCCCTGCTCCACCGGCTGGTCGGGGTGGAGCGTGCGGGCCGTGTCGGCCAGGCAGTCCACCCAGACGGCCAGCGGGTACGCGGCGAGCAGCGGGGCGTGCAGGTTCATCCCCCGCGCGCGCAGCCGGTCCACCAGCTCGGGCGTCAGGGAGGGGGCCAGCACCTTGCGGTACAGGCTGTCCACGCTGCTGCTGAAGATGACGCGCTCGTCCCTCATGGCCCTCCGTCCTTGCCGGGACCTGAACAGGCCCCGGGCGCGCATTCTTCGCCCAGGGCCCGGGAGGAGGCCAGCCCCCCCGCGCCCACCCTCACCGCCGGTGCGCGGTGAGGGGAAGCGCCAGGTGCGTCACCAGGCCACGGAGAGGCTCACGCCGCTGTAGGCGGTGAAGCCCCGGAGCAGGAGGTACTGCCGGCCGGCGATGGGCTGCCCCACCAGGTTGCACGTCTCGTTGTTGCCCGTCAGGTAGGGACGGCAGTCGAATATCTGCGTCGTGGGCGCGAAGTCGAAGCGCGTGTAGAGGTCCGCGTCCCCGGTGCCGCCGGAGATGCTCACCGTGGCGGGCGTGTTCGCCGGCACGTCGAAGCAGTAGTACTTCTGCGACGAGGCGTTGCCGGTGATGAGCGACACCGTGGTGTTGTTGGGCAGCGGAGTACACGAGGGCGACGTCGTGACGCCCACGCCCACCGCGAGCCACGCTGCATCCACCGCGTCCTGGACGGCGGTGTTGTAGCCCAGGCTCTGCGCCGCCACCCGCGTCGCCAACCTGGCCGCGTAGAGGTTGGTGGTGCGGGTGAAGAGGTTCATGTTGGCGTACCAGAAGATGTGGGCCGCGGCCTCCACGCCGATGGCCGGCACGTTCACCAGCGTCTTGCCTCGCGGGTGCACGCCGCCGGTGGCCATCAGCTTGAACGCCAGGTTGGCCACGCCGGCGCCGGAGTGCACGTCCGTGCCGCTGTTCAGGTCCGGGGCGTAGTCCACGGAGTAGCCATCCGCCGCGGGGTCGTTCATGTAGCGCAGGGCATCCCCGGACGTGCCGGGGGTCCAGGCCGTCTCGGCGATGTGCCACACGGACGTCGCGGTGCTCCAGGTGCCCGAGGCCCAGCTGTCGCAGGTGGCGGCGTAGATGTCCGACAGCGACTCGGTGAGCGCGCCGGACTCGCCGCTGTAGATGAGGTCGGACGTGGTCTCGGTGACGCCGTGCATGAACTCGTGCACGACGATGTCCGGGTCCTCGCACGGCTGCCCCAGCTGGGGCAGGCTGCCGTCACCGCAGACCAGCTTCGTGCCGTCGAAGTACGCGTTCGCGTAGCTGGTGCCGTAGTGCACCTGCGCCAGCAACTGGCCGCCCCAGCCGTTCCACGAATCGCGGCCGAAGTTCTGCTGGAAGCAGTCGTAGAAGAGGCCCAGGTTGTCATACGTCTTGTCGATGGCCGTGTCGCCGGTGTCCGCCTGGCCTTCAACCCGGCACGTGCCGTTGTTGCTGCCGCCCACCGAGCACACGTTGCGGTAGCGCGCGGCGTGGATCTCCGGCGCGCGCAGCACCTCCTGTCCATCCGCCGCGCTCACGTAGACGCGGTCGCGCAGGGCCATGCCGTCCGCGTCCTGTCCGGACACCACCACCTCGAAGGCGCGGACCAGGGGCGCCTCCGGGGTCGGCCGGACGAAGACCTCCCGGGGCGCTCCCGCGCTGCTGCCCGCCGGGGACGCCGCCAGCGCCGCCTCGCTCGCGGCCTCCGGAGCGATGCGAGCGGGGGCCGGCAGGGGCTCGCCGTCACGCGCGGTGCCGTTCACCGCGTACACCTGACCCCGCGCGTCCAGGTGGACGAGGAGCTCCTCGTTCACCACCGGGAGCCCGCCCTTGGTCTGCGTGTAGCGCAGGTGCGTATTGCCCAGCTCGTCCCGGTGGATGCGCTTGGGCACCAGGTCCTTCGTCGTCAGCCGGAAGGCGGGCAGCACGCGCAGCAGGGTGGGCTCCAGGAGCGCGTGCGCCTGCCAGGCGCTGGCACCGGAGACGGGCCGGCCCGTCGTGCCCAGTGCGCCCAGGATGAACTGGGGCACGCCGTCCGCGTGCACCCCCCGCACCTCCGCGCCGGGCAATGCTCCCAGCGCTGACTTCATGTCTCCCAGGCGGGCTTCGGAAGGAGCGGAGGGTGCCTCGGCGCCAGGACCTCCCGCTCCACATGCGGACAGCGTGAACGTCAGGCCGGCGAGGAGCCAGCGGTTCTTTCGCGTCATGACATGCCCCCAGTGTGACGAAACGAGTCTGTAAAGCCTCGCGAGCAAAGCATGGAGCCCTGACTGTCAGATGAATTCAGGGAGGACTGGGAGTGTTGGAAATAAGGCTGAGTCCGGAGGCGCGCCCACGTCGGCGGTGGTTCACCCACCTGGGTGCTGTGCGGGCGTCCTGGCACGAACTCCGGACGTTGTGACGCGAGGCGCGGTGATAAGGACGGCCCCGCTGTTACCTCCCGTCACCCGTTCGCAAGGACCTTCATGCTCACGCTGCGCGGGGCTCCGGCCCTCTCCGAATTCAGGCTCGCCAAGCTGCTCGCCCGCTGCCGGGAGCGGGTGCCGACGGTGGCCACCCTCTACTCGGAGTTCGTGCACTTCGTGGACGCGTCCGCGCCGCTGACGCAGGACGAGTCGGAGCGGCTGGGGCGCCTTCTGGAGTACGGCCCCCACACGGCGAAGCGCGAGCGCACGGGCACGCTGCTGTTGGTCGTGCCGCGTCCGGGCACGGTGTCGCCCTGGGCCTCCAAGGCGACGGACATCGCGCACCACTGTGGCCTCACGCAGGTGCGCCGCATGGAGCGCGGCATCGCGTTCTTCCTCACCGGCCCGGGCGGCCGTGAGTTGGACGCGAACGAGGCGGAGGGCGTGCATGCGGTGCTCCACGACCGGATGACGCAGGCGGTGCTGCCCCGGCTGGAGGACGCGGAGGTGCTGTTCCGCACGGACTCGCCCCGGCCGCTCACGCGCGTGGACGTGCTGGGCGGAGGCCGCGCGGCGCTGGCGAAGGCCAACGGCGAGCTGGGCCTGGCGCTGGCGGAGGACGAAATCGACTACCTGGTGGCGCGCTTCACGGAGCTCAAGCGCAACCCCACCGACGTGGAGTTGATGATGTTCGCGCAGGCGAACAGCGAGCACTGCCGCCACAAAATCTTCAACGCGTCGTGGACGGTGGATGGCCAGCCGCGAGAGCGCTCGCTGTTCCAGGCCATCAAGAACACCCATGCCCAGAGCCCGGGCGGAGTGCTGTCCGCGTACAAGGACAACGCCGCCGTCATCGAGGGCTTCGAGGTGGAGCGCTTCTTCCCGCAGGGCGAGGGGCGCGAGTGGGGCACCGTGCGCGAGCCGGCCCACATCATGATGAAGGTGGAGACGCACAACCATCCCACCGCCATCTCGCCGTACCCGGGCGCGGCCACGGGCGCGGGCGGTGAAATCCGCGACGAGGGCGCCACCGGGCGCGGCGCGAAGCCCAAGGCGGGGCTCACCGGCTTCTCCGTCAGCCACCTGCGCCTGCCGGACTACGCGCGGCCGTGGGAGGCGCCCTATGGCAAGCCGGACCGCATCGTGTCCGCGCTGGACATCATGGTGGACGGCCCGCTGGGCGGCGCCGCGTTCAACAACGAGTTCGGCCGGCCCAACCTCACCGGCTACTTCCGCAGCTTCGAGCAGCAGGTGCCCACGCCCGAGGGTGTGGAGGTGCGCGGCTACCACAAGCCCATCATGCTGGCGGGCGGCCTGGGCAACATCCGCGCGGGCCACGTGAAGAAGGCCCCGCTGCGCGCGGGCGACAAGCTCATCGTGCTGGGCGGCCCGGCGATGCTCATTGGCCTGGGCGGTGGCGCGGCGTCCTCCATGGCGCAGGGCGCGAGCGCGGCGGACTTGGACTTCGCCTCCGTGCAGCGGGACAACGCGGAGATGGAGCGCCGCTGCCAGGAGGTCATCGACCAGTGCTGGATGCAGGGCGATGCGAACCCCGTGCGCTCCATCCACGACGTGGGCGCGGGCGGCCTGTCCAACGCGCTGCCGGAGCTGGCGCACGACAACGAGCTGGGCGGCCGGCTGGAGCTGCGGGAGGTGCCCAACGACGAGCCGGGCATGTCCCCGGTGGAAATCTGGTGCAACGAGGCGCAGGAGCGCTACGTGCTGGGCGTGGCGCCAGAGGACCTGGCGCGCTTCGCCGCGCTGTGCGAGCGCGAGCGCGCCCCCTTCGCCGTGCTGGGCGAGGCCACGGCGGAGCAGGTGCTCACGCTCACGGACCGCGAGCTGGGGGACACGCCCATCGCGCTGCCCATGGACGTCCTCTTCGGCAAGGCGCCGCGCATGCACCGCGAGTTCGCGTCGCGCCCGCTGAAGCACGCGCCGCTGAGCATCTCGTCCGACTTGAAGGCCGCGGCACACGCGGTGCTGTCGCACCCGACGGTGGCGGACAAGTCGTTCCTCATCACCATTGGCGACCGCTCCGTGGGCGGCCACACCGCGCGTGACCAGATGGTGGGGCCGTGGCAGGTGCCGGTGGCGGACTGCGCGGTGACGCTGGCGTCGCTGATGTCCGACACGGGCGAGGCGATGGCGCTCGGCGAGCGCACGCCGGTGGCGCTGGTGGACGCGGCGGCCTCCGCGCGCATGGCGGTGGGCGAGGCGCTCACCAACCTGGCGGCGGCGCGCATCGGGAAGCTGTCGGACGTGAAGCTGTCCGCGAACTGGATGGCGGCGGCGGGCAGCCCCGGCGAGGACGCGAACCTCTACGCCGCCGTGCACGCGGTGGGCATGGAGCTGTGCCCCGCGCTGGGCATCGCCATCCCGGTGGGCAAGGACTCCATGTCCATGCGCACGCAGTGGCAGGAGGACGGCCAGAAGAAGGCGGTGACGTCGCCCCTGTCGCTCATCATCACCGCGTTCGCGCCGGTGCTGGACGCGCGCGTCACGCTGACGCCGCAGCCGGTGGACGTGGCGGGGGACACGCGCCTCTTGCTGCTGGACGTGGCGAAGGGCCGGCAGCGGCTGGGCGCGTCCGTGCTGGCGCAGGTGCACCAGCAGGTGGGCCCGGAGTGCCCGGACGTGGATGACGCGGCGGCGCTGAAGGGCTTCTTCGCGGCGGTGCAGGAGCTGCACGCGGCAGGCGTGCTGCTCGCGTACCACGACCGCTCCGATGGCGGCCTCTGGGCCACGCTCGCGGAGATGGCCTTCGCGGGCCACTGCGGTCTGGACGTGGAGCTGGCCCCGCTGGGCGGCGACGCGGTGGCGGCCCTCTTCAACGAGGAGCTGGGCGCGGTGGTGCAGGTGCGCGCGTCCGACGTGGCTCGCGTGCGTGATGCCTTCACCCGCCACGGCCTGGGGGCGCACGTCCACGAGCTGGGACGGCCCACGTCCCAGCAAGTGGTGCGCGTGCGGCACGGCGGCCGGGAGCTGCTCGCGGAGGAGACGGTGGCGCTCAAGCGCACCTGGTCCCGCGTGAGCTACGAAATCCAGAAGCTGCGCGACAACCCCACCTGCGCGGAGGAGGAGTACTCCGCGAAGTGCGACGCGCAGGACCCGGGCCTGTCGCCCGTGCTCACGTTCGATCCGAAGGTGGACGTGGCGGCGCCGTACATCGCCAAGGGGGCCCGGCCGCGCGTGGCGGTGCTGCGTGAGCAGGGCGTCAACAGCCAGCAGGAGATGGCGGCGGCGTTCACCCGCGCGGGCTTCGCCGCGGTGGACGTGCACATGAGCGACCTGTTGTCGGGCCGCGTGTCGCTGAAGGACTTCCACGGCGTGATGGCGTGCGGCGGCTTCAGCTACGGCGACGTGCTGGGCGCGGGCGGCGGGTGGGCGAAGTCCATCCTCTTCAACCCGCGCACGCGGGACGCCTTCTCGGAGTTCTTCGCGCGGCCGGACAGCTTCGGCCTGGGTGCGTGCAACGGCTGCCAGATGTTCGCGCAGCTGCGCGAGCTCATCCCCGGCGCGGAAGGCTGGCCGCGCTTCGTGCGCAACGCGTCCGAGCAGTTCGAGGCCCGCCTGGGCACGGTCGAAATCGCGCCGTCGCCGTCGCTCTTCTACAAGGGCATGGAGGGCAGCCGGATGCTCATCGTCGTGTCGCACGGCGAGGGGCGGGCGGAGTTCGCCAACGCGGATGCCGCCGCGCGCTTCAACGCCGCCGGACTGGTGACGACGCGCTGGGTGGACAACCGGGGCCAGGTGGCGGCGAAGTACCCGGCCAACCCCAACGGCTCGCCGCACGGCATCGCGGGCGTCACCACGAAGGACGGGCGCTTCACCATCACCATGCCGCACCCGGAGCGTGTGCACCGCACCGTGCAGCACTCCTGGCACCCGGCGGAGTGGGGCGAGGACGGCCCCTGGATGCGCATGTTCCGCAACGCCCGCGTCACCCTGGGCTGACGCGTCCGCGGGACGGGGCCTTCCTCGCCGCTACGGGAGGAAGGCCGCCTTCACCGCGTCCAGCAGCGGGTTGGCGCCGGTCTCCGCGTCCGTGCACCCCTGGTTGATCGTCCAGATGATGGTGCCGCCGTAGCCCTCCTGCTTCACGAAGGCGCCCTTGGCGGAGATGGCCTGCGGGCTGTCGTAGGAGATCCACGTCACCGTGCCGTCCTCCACGAGCTTGTCCTTGGCGAACGTCAGGTAGCTGGCCTGGGCCTTCTCGTCCCACTGGTACTTCCCCTGCTTCGAATAGCGGAGGATCTTCTTGTAGGTGAACGAGTTGTCCCCGCCCACGTAGTCGGACCAGTTCGTGAAGGGCTGGTAGGGCCCGGTGATGTGGCGCCACGCAAGGCCATAGAAGGGGATGCCGATGCCCAGCTTCGCCTTGGGGATGCCGGCCTTCACCCACAGGTCCAGGCTGGACGCGATGGACGTGGGATGCAGCCCCTGTTCGCCCTTCAGCGCGGACGTGTGCCAGGACTTCCAGCCGTCCCACGCGCCAATCATCTCGTAGGACATCAGGTTCATCTGGTCGAAGTGTGTCGCCAGCTCCGCGAACCAGGGGTCGGCGTCGGTGGGGAAGTTGGTGTTGATCCAGTGGAGGGGGAAGGTGAGGAGCATCTTCGGCCGCGCCTCGCGGAGGGCCTTCACCAGGGCCAGCAGCTGCGGCCGGTCCTCCTTCTCCACGGGCTCCCAGTCCAGGTCCAGGCCGTCGTAGCCGAAGTCGTCCATCGCCTTCAGCAGCGAGCGGACGAACTTCGCGCGGTTCGCGTCGGACGCGGCGCCCACCCATCCGTCGTGCTCACCGGAGCCGCCCACCATGATGAGCGCCTTGCGGCCCGCCGCATGCGCGCGCTTTGACAGCGTGCGGGCGATTTCCGGCCCCCGGTCATTGTCGAACTTCGTGCTCAGCGTGCCGTCCGCCTTCGGCGTGACGCGGCCCACGAGGATGTGCGTGAGCGCGCTGAAGTCCACCTTCTCCGGCGGATAGTCGTCCGCGTTCCAGCCCGTGTAGTAGCCAGACACCCACTTGCCTCCCTGGCCTGGAGGACCCTTCACGGCCGGGGATGCACTCACCACCACGCTGGCCTGGGCCACCTGGCTCGGGTCCGCCTTGCTCCGTGCCATCACCCGGTACGTGCCCGGCTTGCGGGGCGCGGTGTAGACCCCAGCGGGGCTGATGGTGCCCCGCTCGTTTCCGGGCTCCACGCTCCAGGCCACGTCCGTGTCCGTGCTGTTCGTCACGGTGGCGCGGAAGGCGTGCGTGGCGCCCGGAGCCAGGAAGACGGCGGGCGTCTCCAGCGTGAGGGTCACCGGCCGGGGGCCCTGCTCGATGCCGATGTCATCGAAGGAGAGGGGCGGCAGAGTCCTGCCGCTGTCCTCCTGGAGCCACAGGCCGGTGATGCGCGTGCGGCCTTCGGGCAGCAGCTTCGCCAGTGGCACGCGGCAGGTCGTCCACTTCCGGGCCGGGATGGCGCCGCCCTCGCAGGTGGGGCCCAGGGGCACGCCCACGGGCTGTTCGGAGCCGATGACGACGCGAGCGCGCACCGCCGCGTTCGCACCGTCCTTCCCACCGTTCACCTTCAGCACCAGCGTGTCATCCGGTGACACGTCGAAGCCCGGGTGGCCGAAGTACAGCGCCTCCCAGGGCCCCAGCGTCACGGAGATGGCGTGACTGCCCGAGGACCCTGACACGGTAGCGCTCATCGCGTGCGCCCCGGCCCACGTCAGGTCCTCCCAGGGCGGGGCCAACCGGTCCTGATAGATCCACGTCACCTGGGGCTGCGTGGGAGGCGCTGCTTTCGGAGGGGGCGCTCCCTGGGAAGCGCCGCCCAGCAAGAGCGCGGTCAGCAGCACCCGGAGTCCAGCCAGAGGTCGTCGCATGGTCGCCCATCCTCGCAGAGGGAGGGGAGGCCCGTCCTGCATCGAGGCACCAGGTAGGCCGCCAGGAGTTCGTCAAAGAGTCCCACGACCGGAAATCTTCCGTGAGATCTCGAGCCCAACGGAGCGCCGCGCGGGGCCGCGACGTCATGAGTACGCGGACGCCAAGGTGGAGCACGGACACAGAGGCCCCTGCCCGAGGCCGGCCCGCTCAAAACCTGTCCGACAGTCGGACAGGTTCGCACCGCATGAATCCGAGGACGCGAGCCTCGCGGAGCACCGAGGCGGGCCACGACGTCGTGCGTGCGCGGACGCGAAGGTGGGGGCACGGCCAGCGGCGCCTACCCGGGCCCGGTTCCCTCAAAACCTGTCCGACAGTCGGACAGGTTTCCGCCCCTGAGGCCCGGGGCTGCCAGCCCGCAGGTGCGCGACGCCATGCACGCGCGGACGCCACGTCGGGGGCTCGGCCAGCGGTCCCCACCCGGGCCCGGCTCCCTCCAAACCTGTCCGACTGTCGGACAGGTTCTCGCAGCATGCGGCCCGAGGACGCGCCTGTCCCGGTAGGTGATCGACGTCGTGCATGCGCAAACGTCAACGAGGGACACGCACAGAGGTGCCTCCTGGGCCAGGTTCTCTCAAAACCTGTCCGACAGTCGGACAGGTTTCCACCGCATGAGGCACCAGCCCGAGCCGGCCCGGCCGGTGACGAGGACGGTTTGCTTGTCGGACAGACGGACAAGTTTCCGCCGCATGAGCCCCGAGGCCGCACCGGTCCGGCAGGGGCGCGAGTCATGCGTGCGCAAACGCCAAGGTGGGGCACGGATAGGGTCGCCCGCCCGGGGGCGGTTGCCTCAAAACCTGTCCGACTGTCGGACAGGTTTTCGCCCCATGCGGCCCGGGAGCGCGCTCGCCCGACAATCGACGCGGAGGGTGGGCCCGCACGTCCATGTCAGACCCCTGTGGTTGGATGGCGATGCTGGGACGAGGAGGGGGAATGGGGATGGGACGAGGCGGACTCGTGGCTTATGTGGAGGCGCAAATCGAGCGCGATATCGCGCTGGGGCGGCTGCACCCGAGTGGGCAATTCGGCTCCGAAGCGAAGCTGGCGCGCCGCTATGACGTGTGCCGGGGCACCCTCCGTGAGGCGCTGCGGCGGCTGGCCGCACGGGGGCTGGTGGTTCAGTGCCCCGGACGAAGGACTCTCGCGGTGGCGCTGGATGAGTCGCTGACGCTGGAGAACCTGGGCCTGGCGCTGCATGACGCGAGCAACCCGGATGCCCGGTGGCTTCTGGAGGGCTACTTCAGCCTCAAGCGGCAGGTGCTGGTGGAACTGCTGGCCGACTGCTGCGCGAGGGCCTCGGACCTCGACCTGGACCGGCTGGGGAGCACGTGCTTCCAGCTCCAGGACGCGGCGCGCTGGGAGTCGGGGGCAACCTGCGCCCAGGTGGAATTCGAGTTGCTGCGGCATGCAGCGCGGGTGGCGGCGCGTCCCGGGCACGTGCTCCTCGTTCAGTCCCTGCAGCGGGCATTCCTGGGAGGCGCAGCCCAACTGCTGCCGCTCATGGGCGGAGAGGCGCTGCGCGAGTGGGCCCTCCGCGTGACGGCGATCCTGCACGAGCGCGACGTGCAGGCACTTCAGAACGAGCTGCCGGCACTGCTGAAGGCTCGCGATGAGCTCGTGCTGAACGCATTCGCACCTGCTCCCCAGGAACCTGCGTCCCCCGAGGCCCACTTCACCCAAGAGGGCCCCCTCGGGGCCTCCGCATCAGTCACTCACCAGAACGATGTTTTGGGGACACACCTCGGCATCGAAGAGGGTGACGTCGGTCGCCGTACGCCAGCCACCGCACAGGACGAGATTCTGGAGGCACGCCCCGGCATCGAGGAGGGGCACGCCGGCCGCCCTGCGTCAGCCGCGCATGACGAGATGCTGGAGGCACGCCCCGGCATCGAGGAGGGGCCCGCCGGCTGCCCTACGGCAGCCTCCGAGCGAGACGAGGCGCCGGAGGCACGTCCCTCCTTCGAGGCGCGTGGACCTGGCCGCCTGGCGTCATCCGTTGAGCAGGAGAATGCACTTGGGGCACGTCTCCTCGTGGATGCGCGTGGCCCCGGTTGCTGCGTCGCTCCATGCACCGGGGCTTCTGGGGTCGCACCTCGCCCCGATGGAGCGTCCTTTCCCTTGGAGCCGGACAGTGGGGCGCTGTTGCCTCCAGCCGCCCCAGCGTTCGTGCCCTGTGCTCCGGGTGGAGAGTGCGTCGGAAGGAATGTGACGGACGCGGTCTTGGGAAACCTGCCCGACTGTCGGACAGGTTTGGGCGCCTCGTCTCAGGAAGGGGCTCCCAGCAATGCGAGGCTCCACCCACCGGCTTCCTCGGACCCATCCGCGTGGCGGTTCGTAAGGTGGGCGAGCCGCTTCGTGGACTCCAGGGCTCTTTGGGGCCGGTGGGCCGCTCGCCTCTGGGGCTCCATTGTTCATTCACGGGGCCCCGTTGCTTCGTGAGCGACGACCGCTCTTCGCGTTCGCTGTCTCCCGAAACTTCCGCATCGTCTCCCCCAAGATGGAGCGCATGCGCCGGGGACCCCGGATGCCTCCGGCCGAGCCGCGCTTCCGTGACCGGAGGTGCCAACGCACTTCTGGCGACCTGATCAGGCCCGGACCAGCTCGATGGGGTTGCCTTCGGGGACGTGCTTCATCGCCACGGAGTTCATGCAGTAGCGCAGCCCCGTGGGCGGCGGGCCGTCCGGGAACACGTGGCCCAGGTGGCCGTCGCAGCGCGCGCAGCGGACCTCGGTGCGAACCATCCCGTGCGACACGTCGCGGATCTCCGTGACGGAGTCCTCCGACAGCGTCTGGGTGAAGGACGGCCATCCGGTGCCGGACTCGAACTTCGTCCCGGCCTTGAACAGCGGGTTGTTGCAGCCCGCGCACACGTAGGTGCCCGGAGTCTTGGTGCCGAGGAAACAGCCCGTCCCCGGGTACTCGGTGCCGTGCTGACGCAGCACCTGGAACTCCTCGGGGGTGAGGCGCTTGCGCCACTCGTCGTTGGAAAGAATGAGCTTGTCCGCCATGGGTCCTCCTCCACGTTTCGGGCCTTGGGCCCGGAGCACGGCCTTGGATGCACCGCAGCCCTTCGCGTCGCACCCTATACCAGGCGGGCAGGCAGGGGGCCGGCGCCCTGGTTCTGTTCCTCACGGAGCGGCGGGCCTTCAGGACAATGGGTTGGATGTCCGTGCGCCGGTTGTACTGCTCCGAGACGCGGGGCGCGCGTCGCCAGGAGGTTCTGCCCATGCGGATTTCGGAGCTGATGCAGAGGGACGTGAAGACCATCGACGCGGATGAATGCCTGCGCTCCGCCGCCGAGCGGCTGGATACCGCCTGCCTGGGGGCGCTGCCCGTCACGGAGCACGGCCGGGTGGTGGGACTGCTCACTGACTCCGAGCTCTCCCTGTGCTCCACGGTCCACGGACATGACCCCGACGTCACCACCGTGCGCGAGGCGATGACAGCCCCGCTCGTCACCTGCCCGGAGGACGCGCCACTGGAGGCCGGCGAGCGCCTGATGGAGCAGCACCACCTGGACCGCCTGGTGGTCGTGGACGCGGAACACCACGCGGTGGGACTCCTCCGCCTGGACGACGTCGCCTCCGAGTCCCTCACTCTGCTGCGGCCCGGCGAGCCGCTGGAATACCTGAGCCTCTACTCCTGAACCCACGGAAGGCCCGGCGCCCCCTTCGCATACGGGAAGGGAGCACCGGGCCGGTGCCTCACGTGCTGACGCTCAGCCCGCCACGGCTGGCTGACACGCGGCGGACAGCCACGCCACGGCGTCATCCCAGGGCAGGTCGCGCTGGGAACCATCGCGCTGGCGCAGGCGGACGCCCTTCGACTCCACCTCGCGGCCACCCACCACCGCGAGGAACGGCACGCCGTCCTCGTGCGAGCCCAGGACCTTCTTCGACAGGGACTCGTCCCGCACGTCCGCCCGCGCGCGGCAGCCGGCCCGCCGCAGCCGCGCCGCCAGTTCTTGCGCGTACGCGGCGGCCCCCGCTCCCACGGAGGCCACCACCACCTGCTCGGGCGCGAGCCACGCCGGTAGCGCGCCCCCGTGGTGCTCCAGCAGCACGCCGATGAAGCGCTCCAGGCTGCCGAACAGCGCGCGGTGAAGCATCACCGGACGCAGGCGCTCTCCGGACGCGCCGACGTAGTGCAGGTCGAAGCGCTCCGGCTGCACCAGGTCCAGTTGGATCGTGCCGCACTGCCACGCACGGCCCAACCGGTCCTTCAGCACGAACTCCAGCTTGGGCCCGTAGAAGGCGCCCTCGCCGGGCTGGTCCTCGTACTGGAGGCCCGCCTGCTTCGCCGCGGACTGGAGCCACGCCTCCGCCTGGTCCCACAGCGCGTCACCGCCGGCGCGCATCGCCGGACGGCTGGAGAAGGCCACCTGCACGTCGTCGAAGCCGAAGCCCGCGTAGAACGCCTTGAGCGAGCGCACGAAGCGGATCACCTCCGCCTCCACCTGCTCCGCCGCGCAGAAGATGTGGCCGTCGTCCTGCGTGAACTGGCGCAGGCGGAACAGCCCATGCAACGCGCCGCTGGGCTCGCTGCGGTGCACCAGCCCGAACTCCCCCAGACGCAGGGGCAGGTCGCGGTGGCTGGGCGCCATGCGCTGCACCAGTTGGATGTGGCCGGGGCAGCTCACCGGCTTCAACGCCAGGTGCCGGTCGCCCTCCGGCAGGCAGAACATGTTCTGGCGGAAGTTCTCCCAGTGGCCGCTCTGCTCCCAGAGCGGCTGGGAGCACAGCTGCGGCGTACGGACTTCGCGGTAGCCCTCCTCGAGCATGCGCTGGCGGACGTGGTCCTCCAGCAACCGGTACAGCATCAGTCCGCGCGGGTGCCAGAACACCATGCCCGCGGCCTCCTCCTGCAGGTGGAAGAGGTCCAGGCGCTGGCCCAGCGCGCGGTGGTCGTGTTCATCAAGCATTGTCGTCTCCGTGTGTCGGTCGGGATGAAGCAGCCGGGGCCGGACACGGGGCGTGTGAGGTTGCACGGTCGCCCCGGCCGGACTTCGGCGGGGCGGGAAACCGTGCGCTCGTCAGGACACCGACACGCGCACCGCACCCACGCCCGCCGAAGCGGTGGTGGTCGTGGTCGCGGTGGTGTTGATGACGAGGTTCACGGGACAAGAAGTGCTCCCGGATGCACGGAAAGTCAAGCCGTGCTCCGGGACAGGACGCGTCAGCCCAAGAGGGCCAGCAGGCCGGCGAGGCCCACGAAGAGGTAGAAGAGCGACTCGCCCGCGATGAGGCCGCCGCCCACCAGCGACATGGTGCTCATGTCCTCCGGCAGCACCGCCTCGCCGGGCGCGGGCTCCTTCCGGAAGCGCTTGGACACGGTGTTGAAGAGGGATGTGAGGATGCCGCCCACGCCGAACCAGATGGCCGCGGGCAGCGCGATGAAGCCGCCGAACGCGAGCGCGTAGGGGCTGGCCAGCACCAGCGAATCCATCCCCCAGCCCACGCCGAACCCCGTGCGCGACCCCTGCACGTAGCTCAGGTACGCGGGGCGGCGGCGCACCACCTTGCGGATGACCTCCAGCGTGAAGCCGATGGACAGGCCCACGAGCAGCGCCGTCACCTTGTGCGCCGACAGCGTGCCCAGGTCGCGGATGGCGCCCACGAACTTGTACGTCATCGCGGAGCTCCACTGGGCCACCTTCACGTCCGGGTGGTCCAACTGGTTGACGGACAGCACCGGGTACGCGCCCATGAACACCCGCGCGAGCACCACGCACAGCACCGCGCCCATGAAGATGCCCAGCACCTGGTAGCGGAACTGCACCACGCGGTTGGTGCCCAGGCGCCACCCGGTGGAGCGGTCCTGCTGCATGTCGCAGCCCACCGACGTGGAGATGAGCAGGATGGAGGACGCCATCAGCCCCACCAGCGGATCCTTCAGGCCCAGCAGCGACATCAGCAGCACCGACATCACGAAGGCGCTGGAGATGGGGTTGTTGTCGCTGATGCCGTAGGCGATGCCGTTGATGAGCACGAACAGGAGCGACAGCGCGAGCCCGAAGATGATGAAGCCCGCGGGCTGGTGCAGCACCTGCGTGGCCACCACGACGACCGCCGCGCCCCAGCCCACCACCCAGGCGATGAGCCGGGGCACGTTGACCTTCTTCCACGCGGGCTCGGTGTCCGCGGGAGCCTGCGCGCGGCCCCGGATGCGGTCCACCGCCTGCACCGCGAGCAGCGCCAGGTCCACCAGCGCCGCGCCGCAGATCATCGCCAGCGAGATGAGGAAGCCAATCTTCCGGTACGGATCATTCGGCCCCAGCCACCCGATGCCTTGCAGATAGGGTGTGATGGCGTAGCCGGTGAGGCCCATGAGCATGGCGGGCACGGTGATGCGGCTGCCCACCACCATGCCGGCGCCCACCGTGGAGCTGCTCACGCTCAGCGCGGCGATGGCGGCGAACTTCTCCGTGAGCCACGCGGCCAGGATGCCCAGGCCGGTGCCGCCGCCCAGCTTCGCGATGGAGGCCTTGAGCAGGCGCTTGTCCGTGAGCGCTCGCAGGATGTTGGCCACCGCGTAGCCGGACGGGTAGTCCAACTGGAGCCGGTCCACGAGCAGCGGCGTGTAGAGCATGCCCACGCCCACGCCGAACATGCCCACGCACCCCACGAAGAGCATCAGTTGCCACGCGGGCGGCTGGGGCATGCCCAGCCACACCATGGCTTGGATCAGCACGGACATGGCGCACAGCGAGGCCACCGACGCGGCCATCGTCTGCATGTAGTTGGCGCCGTGCTTGCCCTCCGCGCCGTAGCCGTAGGTGACGACGCTGCCGAGGATGCCGGACAGCACCTGGCTGGCGACGAAGAAGCCCAGGCTGAAGTTCATGTACGACGCGGCCACGCCGCCCAGCGGGCCCAGGAAGAGGATGGCCACCGACGCGAGCAGCAGGTGGTACTTCCACGTGCCCACCGCGGGCAGGAAGCGGAAGCGCGGCGCGACGACGTCGGGCACGGAGGACAGGGGGGCGGAAGGCTCCGGCGGGAGCGGCTCGGCGGGGTGGGCCATGGGTGCGGGGGAGGGTACCGGCCCCATGGGGCGCCCACAACCCGCGAGGTCGCGGGCAGCCCGGCGGCCGGTCGCAAGCGCAAGCCCTTGCGAAGGGCAGGGCGCCATGCGACGTCGCACGCATGCGACTCACCCTGCACCGCGGCGTCAGCCTGGCCGTCCTCGCCTCCGCCCGCACGGAGGCCGACCATCACGAGGACCTGGGGTGCAGCATCCAGGGGCCCACCGCGCGCCCCGTGCGCCGCGCGCAGGTGCCGCTGAAGCGCCACATCGCCGCGCTGGGCCGCGAGGGTGCCCTGCGCGAAGCGGACGCGCTCATCCGCTGGCTGGAGGACACGCCTCGCTACGCCGCGCTCTGCCAGGGCACGAAGCGGCGCATGGGCCGGCGAGTGCTCCGCGAGGACGTCCTCTTCCCGGATCCGCTGCGCCACCGCCCGCGCGTGCTGCACCTGCGCCAGGACTCACTGGGGCTGGACGTGCCGGTGCGCGCGAAGGACTGGCCCGTGGTGGCGGACCTGTTCGCGTCGCTCGCTCGTGGCGCGACCCGGGAGGAGCTGCGCGCGCTGGCCACCGTGCCCGTCGTGGGCGAGCTGCTCGGCGACCTGTCGCAGGCCGGCTGGCTCGTGCGCCACATGGGGCCGGTGGACGTGCCGGGACCAGGGGCCCTCTTCGTGGGGCACAACACGGTGCTGGTGTCGGGCAGGGAAGGGCGCGTGCTGGTGGATCCGTACTTCCGCCCCACGGGCGAAGCGGACCTGCCCGGCTATGGCGCGTTGCAGGCGTCGGACCTGGGCCGGGTGGACGCGGTGGTCATCACCCATTCGCACGGGGACCACTTCCACCTGGGCTCGCTGCTGCCCCTGCCTCGCGACACGCGCATCTTCGTGCCCGCGGTGGCGCGCGAAAGCCTCTTCTCCACGGACTGCGCGCTGCGGCTGAAGCAGCTGGGCTTCACGCACGTGGAGCCCCTTCGCTGGGGCGAGACGCGGCAGGTGGGCGACGTGACGGTGCACGCGCTGCCCTTCCACGGCGAGCAGCCCACCGACGGCGAGGGGCCCCACCCGGACCTCTACAACGAGGGCAACACGTGGCTCGTGCGCTCGAAGGACTTCTCCGCCGCCTTCTTCGCGGACGCGGGCCATGACGTGCGCGGGGACATGGCCGCGGTGTGCCGCCGCGTGCGCAAGCAGCAGGGCCCGGTGGACGTGCTCTTCTGCGGCGTGCGCGGCTTCCGGTTGCCGCCCATCTTCTTCGGCTTCACCACGCTGGATGCGTTCCTCGTCAACGTGCCGCGCGACGCGCTCACCACGCCGCAGCGCCTGATGGCGGGCCCGGAGGAGGCGCTGCGCTACGGCGCGCTCCTGGGCGCCCGCTACGTGGTGCCCTGCGCGGACGGCGGCGCCCCCTGGTACTGGCGCGAGGGCATGGGGCCTCGCTACGACGGCTATCCGGGCGAGCCCGTCGAGGGCGCGAGCAACATGGACGAGAACCCGGACGCGGACCCGTATCCGGAGCGGCTGGCCGAGGTGCGCAAGGCTCGGGGCGAGGGGCCCGAGGCGCTCCTCCTGCGGCCCGGCGAGGCCCTGCGCTGGCGGGGCGCGCGGAAGCCGGAGGTGCTGAGCACGCCGGGCTTCGAGTGGCCGTTCGGCAACTGGCGCGAGGCCGCGCCTCAGCCGCGCAGCACGTCGCGGACACGCCAGAGGGAGACGAGGTAGAGCGCGGCCAGCACGGCGAGGCACGCGAGGCCCACGTTCACGTTCCAGTGGATGGCGCGGCTGACGTTCCATCCGTACACGTCCACCAGGGCGCTGGGGTCGCTGAGGCCCGCGCCTTCGACGCGGCCGAAGGGGATGCGGTCCACGTTCGTGCGGGCCGACCACCACGTCTCGAAGCTGTCCATGAGCGCCGCCGCGCCGATGACGACGAAGCCCCAGCGCAGTTGATGCCGGTGGAGGTAGTGGCCCGGCGGCACGAAGAACGTGGTTATCAGCAGGGTGCCCAGCACCATCCGGCCCGCGTCGCCGCCGAAGTAGATGAGGGCGCGAGCCTGGGTAGGGGTGAGACCGAACCTGCCCGCCCCGAGCGCCGCGAGCAGCACCACGCCCACGCCCATCCACGCCCACCGGCGGCGCTTCCAGCCCTGCCACACGAGCGCGCCCAGCAGGCCCGACAGCAGGATGACCATGGACGTCGAGCGCTCCTGCGACACGTGGGTCACCCAGAACGTGGGCGTGGCGGTGTAGCCGCAGAACCAGGCGGTGACGGCGTGCCCCAGCTCATGCACCGGCATGGTGAGGAAGGTGCGCATCAGGAAGTGGAAGAAGGGCGACTGGACCGCGAACCACGCTCCGACGAGCGCCACGGGAAGCACCGCCAGCCGCAGCCGCGCCTCCAGGGCACCGTCGCTCAGCCCCTCGTCCGGGTGGAAGGTGATGCCCTCCGTGGCCGCCTCCGGCGTGGGCTGCGCCGCCACCAGGGGCGAGACGAACGTGGGGACGGTGTGGGCTTCCAGCGCCTCGCGCAGGGCGGCCCGCTGGTCCTCGGCTTCCCGCTGGGCCGCCTCGCGGGCCTCGCGGTCACGGGCCTCGGCCTGACGGGTGGCGGCGCGTACTTCGGCTCGCAGGTAGATGACGCCGCACGCCGGGCACTCGGGCCCCGTCACGCGGGGGGCGCCACAGCGGGGACAGGACGCGGACGAGGGGCTCACAAGCCCTGCACTCTAGGTGCGCCGCGGATGGGACGAAAATCGCACCGCCGGGAACCCACGAGGCTCCCGGCGGCGGAGCGCGGGACTAGAAGCCGTAGTAGCTGCTGTAGTCCGTGCCGAACAGGTCGATGACCGTGACGCCCCACGAGTGCACGATGACGACGATGATCGTCTTGCGGAAGCGCGTGAGGTTCCAGTCGTTGATGGTCTGCTGCTGGATGCCCACGCTCATCGGCGAGCCGTAGCGCGCGGACTTCACCGCGGAGGGGAAGGTCTCGATGACCGTCGCGCGCTGCGCGACCTCCTTGCCGTCCTTGTCGATGAGGGTGGCGATGGCCTTGTACTTGCCCACCTGGATGTCTTCCGGCCTGGCGCGGACGTTCACCCGGTAGTGGCCCGCCGGGATGCCCGCCTCCTCGGCGTCGATGTAGACGAAGGCCGCGTCCACGCCCTTCTCGTACTCCGTGGCGGGGACCTTCTCGTAGCCCGCGATGCTCGTCGCCACGACGGTGGCCTTGTCCGTCGTGAGGGTGCCGATCTCCTCCTCGTTGAGCGCGACGCCCTGCTCCTTCGCGCCCTGCACCAACTCGGTCTTGAGCTCGGTGCAGGCGGCCGCGGCGGCCGACGCGTACCGGGACTCGCCCGCGAAGGCGGAGCCGGAGAGGAGGAGGGCGGCAACGAGGGAGGAGCGCATGAAACGGGAAGTAATCATGGGGGACGGGGAACCAATCTCTTGGAGGGGACTGCGGTCACGGATGTCACGGACTCCGACACCGGCGGCTCCCTTGTGCAGTAGCGATGCCAATCCCTTTCATAGCCGCGTCCCATCCGGCTCCAGAGGGGAAACCCCCGGCTGTAACAATGTTTGAGACAATGGCTGTGACATGACGTGTTACGGCGCGGGCCCGACAATGACGTCCCGCGCTACAACCGGCGAGGAGTCCTTGACGTCCCCTGCCCGGAGCGCCGAAGTCGTGCCCATGGCTCAGGAGCTGGATACCCGCACCCGGGGGAGGACCGCGCGGGGGCGTCTGCGCGCACTGGACGCGTACCTGTGCCAGTTCGAGGCCCCGTTGCTCACGCGTGACGATGGCCCCTGGGTCCGCGCCGCCTTCGTGGACGTGGGCTTCGGTGAGCACCCGTGGACCACGCTGGAGAGCGCCGCCGCCTTCCGCGCGTTGAACCCGGAGCTGCCCGTGGTGGGCGTGGAGCTGGACCCCGAGCGCGCCACGGCCGCCGCGCGAAACCACGCGGATGCGCGCACGCACTTCCGCGAGGGCGGCTTCGCGCTCCCGCTGTCACCGGACGAACCCGCCCGCATGGTGCGCGCCATGAACCTCCTGCGCCAGGGAGCGCCGGAGCGCATCCCGGAGGCCCACCGCGCGATGTCGCGGCACCTGCTGCCCGGCGGGCTCCTGGTGGAAGGCTCCTCCGACACGGACGGCGCGGTGCTGGTGGCCCACCTGCTGCGCCGGACGCCGGAAACGGAAGCCCCCGCGCGCGAGGGCCTCCTCTTCCACACCGACTTCTCCCGGGGCTTCGCGCCGCTGCTCCTGCGCGACTGGCTGCCCCGCGACTTGCGCCGCCGCGTCCGCCCTGGCGACCCCATGCACGCCTTCTTCCAGGCGTGGGAGGCGGCATGGAAGGCCGTGCGCGCGCAAGGACACACCTCGCCCCCGGACGCCTTCTCAGAGTCCGCCGTGCGCCTCGCGAGAACGACCCCAGGGGTCGCCACCGACGCGTGGCTCTTGACCCAAGGATTCCTGCGCTGGAGCCCGCCCGGTGGCACTCCGGCCTGAGCCCGCTCACTCCTTGGGGGTGCAATCATGCGGGTGCCGGTCCCAAGCGCCGCTGGAAAAGGTATTCTGTCGGGAATTCAGCTTCCGGCGGCCCCCCGATTCGCCAGAGGCAGACGGCTCGACATGAACAGGCACCTTCTGACGCTTCTCGCCGCGGGGCTGATGGCAAGCACCTCGTCCGCCGCCGGCCCGTCGACCTCCGAGCTTGGAGGGGGTCGTCTCGCGCAGCGTCCCCACCGCCAATCCCGTCGTTCCTCCGCGCGCGCGCGCCGCGAGGCCGACCCCGCGAAACTGGAGCAAGAGATGGAAGAGGCCGCCTACTCCGATGAGGCCCCCGCGGCCGTCATCGCGGCCCGGCCCCCCGCGTTGCTGTTCTCCGCCAACTTCTACGGCACCCTGGCCGCCGCCCGCTGTCTGGGCCGCCACGGCGTGGACGTGACGGTGGCGGACACCGGCCGTTTGGGGCCGGCCAGCTACTCGCGCTTCGTCAGCCGCCGCGTGCAGTGCCCGCCGGAGTCCCAGCCGGAGGCCTTCCTCCAGTGGCTGGTGGACTTCGGCCTGCGCGAGCCCGTCAAGCACGTGCTCTACCCGACGAGCGACGAGCTGGCGTGGCTCATCTCCGCGCACCGCTCCAAGCTGGAGGACCTCTTCCACCTCTACGACCCGGGCGTGGACGCGGTGTACGGCCTGCTCAACAAGCGCCGCCTCTACGAAGTGGGCACGGAGGTGGGCCTGCACCTGCCGCGCACCTGGTTCCCCCAGTCGGAAGAGGACCTGGAGCAGGTGCGCCGCGAGGCGAACTTCCCGGTGCTGCTCAAGCCCACCACGCAGATCCTCCACGCCACGCACCGCAAGGGCCAGCCGGTGTCCTCGCCGGACGACCTGGCGCGCGAGTACCGCGAGTTCGCGCGGGACACCTACGCGCCCATGCTCGTGAAGTTCGACCCGGCCGTGGTGAACCCCATGGTGCAGGAGTTCCACCCGGAGGCCGCTGAGGGCATCTACAGCCTCTCCGGCTTCGTGGATGAGTCCGGCGAGCTCTTCGAGGCCCGCGCCGCGATGAAGGTCCTCCAGCGTCCGCGCCGCCTGGGCGTGGGTGTCTGCTTCGAGTCCTCGCCGCTGCGCCCGGACCTGGTCGCGGGCCTCACCCGGCTGTGCAAGAAGCTGGGCTACCACGGCGTCTTCGAGGTGGAGTTCATCCAGACGAAGGACTCGTACCTCCTCATCGACTTCAACCCGCGCTTCTACGGGCAGATGGGCTTCGACATCGCGCGGGGGCTGCCCCTGCCGCTGCTCGCGTACCACGCGGCCACCGGGGACCGGGACGCGCTCAAGCGCGCGGTGGAGGACGCGCGCGACGCCAGCGCCGCGCACGAGGACGCGGTGTTCTGCAACCGCATCGCGCTGGAGATGCTGCTCAACCTCCAGCGGCTGTCCGGCGCGCTGCCGGCGGACGAGGCCCGGCAGTGGCGGCAGTGGTTCAACACCCACAAGGCGACGGCGGTGGATCCGCTCATCGACCGGGACGACATGATGCCCGCGGCGGTGGAGCTGGCCACCATCTCCTACGGGGCCGCGCGCCACCCCCGCGCCTTCCTGCGGATGATGGTCTTCAACCGCTAAAAGGGCCGTCAGCCCGCGGCGCGAGGGGCCGCGGGGACCGGATCATCGAAGGTGATCAGGTCCTCGTGCGTCTCCGCCCGGCGCAGGCGCCGCACCTTCCCGCCCTCCACGCCCACGATGGCCGGCTGCGGGAAGGAGAAGGACGTGCCGAAGGGCACGAAGTACGCGCCCGCGTCCATGATGGCCAGCGTGTCGCCCACCTTCAGCTCCGGCAGCCGCACCGCGTGGTACAGCGTGTCCGCCGGGGTGCAGATGGGGCCCACCACCGTGTACGCCCGGTGCGCGGGCGCGGCCGGCTGCTCCACGTGGAAGAGCTGGTGGTACTCGTTGCGCACGCATTCGGCGTGGTTGATGCCCATGTCGAGCACCGCCCACGTCCGCTCGCCGCCATCCTTGAGCGCATGCACGCGGCCCAGCAGGAGCTGCGTGTTGCCCGTCATCGCGCGGCCCGGCTCCAGGAAGATGCGCGGGCGCTTGCGGCCCTTCTTGGCGTAGTGCGCCTCCACCTGGGCCACCACCTTCGCCACGTACCGCTCGATGGAGAGCGCCGCCGCGAAGTCCGGCGCGGGCAGGTCGCGCTGGAAGGTGAGGTTGAGCCGCCAGTCCCGCTGCTCGATGTGCTCCACCGTCGGCGTGCAGAGGCTGCCGCCCAGGTCCAGCACCTCCAGGTCCAACCCCAGCTCGCGGTGCAGCTCGTCCGCGAAGTCCAGCACCGCGCCGACGAAGCCCTCCAGCTCCGCCTCCGTGCGGATCAGCTCGCCCCGGTGCGCGTGCAGGCCCACCACGTCCAGGTTCCCGGAGGCCATCGCCTGCCGGTACGCCGCCATCGCCTGGCCTCCCGCGATGGGCGTGCCGAACTGCGACGTCCAGCCCGACATCGTCGTCACCCGCACGGCCACGCGCGGGCGCTTGCCCAGCTCCGCCGCGTGGCGTGAGAAGACGTCCAGCTCCTCGCGGTGGTTCGCGGCCAGCAGGCCGATGCCCCGGGTGATGGACTCGCGGATGGACGCGTCCGACTTCACCGGGCCGTTGTAGACGATGCGCTCCGGCGCCACGCCCAGCTTGAGCGCGAGCCAGAGCTCATAGGCGGAAATCACCTCCGCGCCCACGCCGCGCGCGTGCAGCGCGGACAGCACGCCCGGCACGGGGTTGGTCTTGTACGAGTAATACACCTCGCAGCCGCCCGCCGCGCCCGGGGGCACCGCCTGGAACGCGTCCGCGTTGCGGTGCAGCGCCGCCAGGTGCACCACGTGCAGCGGCGAGCCGTACTCATGGGCCAGCTGGGACAGCGACACGCCCTCCAGGAAGAGGCCCTGGCCGCCGCGGGACTCCAGGCCCCACGTCTCCGGGGGGAGGAAGGCGCGCGCGGGGGCCATCGCGCGCTGCACGACGGGCCCCAGGGTCTGCTTCAACTGGCGCTTGGCGGTTCCAACGAGGCGACGACGCAGGCTCACGGGGAGAGGCCCTTTCAGGAATCGCTTACGGCAGCTTGAGGGGGAGGTAGCGCGTGAGGCCGAAGCGGCCCTTGAGCGCGCGCGTGGCCATCTGCAGGAGCCGGTACTCCAGCTCTCCGTGCTCGCGCCGGTACTTGTTGTGGATGATGGCGTTGGACTCCGCCACGGACTTCTCCACCTTCGCGCCTGTCTTGCCCAGGTCGTTCATCAGCGACGGCTTGCCCACCCGGTAGTTGAGGATGGGCCGGTTCACGTAGACGTGGCCGTAGCGGCGGATGCCGCGCATGTAGAAGTCCACGTCCTCGTAGACGGGGATGTTCGGATCGAACCCGCCCAGGGGCTGGAAGTATTCGCGGCGCACCATGCACGCGGAGTTCACGTACAGCGTGCCCAGGAACAGGATGTGCGCCACCGTCCACGCGCTGTTGGGCGTGGTGGCCCCCACCTGCGCCACCCGCTCGAAGTAGGTGCTCTTGTCCTCCAGCCACTCCGGATCCTCGCTGAAGGGCACCACCCAGCCCACCGCGACACCCGCGTCCGGCCGCGCGTCCAGCGCCGACACCATGGCCTTGAGCGCCCCTTCGGCGAGCATGTCGTCGTCGTCCAGGAAGTGCAGGTAGCGGCCCTTCGCCAGCGTGGCGCCGTGGTTGCGCACCAGCGCGGGGCGCCCCTTGGACGGCACCTCCTGCTTGAAGTAACGCACGCGGGCATCACCAATGCCCTGCACCGCGTCCCGGGCCGTGCCCTCCGCGGAGTCATCCAGGACGATCACCTCCACCTGGACGCCTTCTTGACGCAGCGCGGAGTGGATGGCCTCCACCACGTCCTTCTCGCGCTTGTACGTGGGCATCACCACTGAGACGTCGACGGATGACATAGGCCCCGGTTTATACCGGTGGGGCCCCACGACTGAGAAGCCAGCCGGGCCCTCCGCGCGTGGGGCATTGCGCCCCGGCCCCTGTGTCGGGTGTTACCCGCCCGCTGTCCGGGGAAGCGAACGCGGGAGGCCGTCTCCCGGTTTCTCGGAAGTTTCTACGGCCCCGGCAGGGGGCGGACCGGAAAAAATCACGGTCGGATCGCGACAGGGCTGCCACACCGTGGCTCCCTGGCCACGGGTTTTTCAGTAGCTGGCGACGGCGAAATCGAACGCGTCCAGGTCGTCCACGACGTCGGCTCCGGCGGCGGAGTGGAAGGCGTCATCCTCCTCGAAGAAGGCGTCGCCCGAGAGGGGGCCGTCCGCCTCGTCGGGGTCCAGCGGCAGCCATCCGGGATGCAGTTCCTCGCGGGCCATGTGCGTTCGTCCTCTTCCGCAAGTGGTACGGCTTCAGTCGGTGACTTGCAGCCGTTGTGCCACTTCCTGGATACGGAACGGCCCGCACCGGCGGGTCGTTTCCGACGAAAGGTGGGTCGCCGGACGGGCAGGCATGGCTTGACGCCGGAGCCTGGGGCCGACAGGAAGGGAACACCGATGGCCGTTCTGCTGGCACACGAAATCGAAGATCCGCGCCCGTGCAGCTATCTGCCGGGGCGGGAGGCGTCCCTGGAGACGCTGCTGATGCGCAACGTGACGGCGCAGGAGTACGAGCACCTGCTGGTGCGCGGATGGCGCCGCTTCGGCCCGCAGTACTTCCGGCCCGCCTGCGCGTCGTGCCACGAGTGCGTGTCCCTGCGCGTGCCGGTGGCGGGCTTCACGCCCAACCGCAGCCAGCGCCGGGCCCGCGCCGCGTGCGCGCACCTGCGCGTGGAGGTAGGCCCGCCGCGCGTGGACGAGGAGCGCCTGACGCTGTACCGCGCGTGGCACGCGGATCGCGAGTCGTCCCGGGACTGGGAGTCCTCCGAGCTGGGGGCGCGCGAGTATTCGCTCCAGTTCGCCTTCCCGCACCCGTCCGCGCGCGAGGTGGCCTGGTACGACGACAGCGACCCGGCGGGCCCGAAGCTGGTGGGGCTGGGCCTGTGCGACGAGACGCCGCACGCGTGGAGCGCGGTGTACTTCTTCTACGACCCGGCCTACGCGCGGCTGTCCCTGGGCAAGGCGAGCGTGCTGTTCCAGGTGGAGCTGGCGCGCGAGCGGGGCATCCCCTACGTGTACCTGGGCTACCGCGTCCTGGCGTGCGACTCACTGCGCTACAAGGCCGGCTTCCGCCCGCATGAGCTGCTGGAGGGCCGCCCCGCGCTGGACGCGCCGCCCGAGTGGCGTGTCGCGGCGGCTGACGCACCAGCAACCGCGGCTGACGCGCCGGAGCTGGTGGGCCCCTCGGATGTGGTGGTCAGGAGCCGCTGAGCAGCGCCGCGTCGAAGAAGTCGCGCAGGTGGTGCGCGTACTCCTCCGGGGCCTTCTTCGCGTACTCGCCGTGGTGCGCGCCGGGCACCACCCAGTAGGACTTGGGTTCGCACGCGGCCTGGAAGAGCGCGTCCTGGAGGAACGCGGGTGCGTACTCGTCGACGTCGCCGTTGATCAGCAGCAGCGGCCGGCCCTTCAAATCACACAGGCGCTTCATGGGGTCCACCGCGTCCACGTCCACGCCGGACAGTCGCAGGGTCCAGAGCGCGGGCTGGGCGCTCAGCGGCCCCCACCTGCCGTAGCTGTAGCGCGTGTCCGCCTCCAGCGAAGGGTACGCGCCCGCGGCGGCCACCGCCTTGAGGCGTTCGTCCTCGAGGGCCGCCAGCATCGCGGTGGTGCCGCCCATGGAGAAGCCCAGCACGCCCAGGCGGGACGGATCCACGTCGTCGCGGCGCGAGACGAAGTCCACCGCCGCGCGCAGGTCCTCGCGCTCGCGGTCGCCCCAGGTCACCAGGTCGCCCTCGCTCTCGCCGTGGCCGCGCGAGTCGAAGAGCAGCACGCCATAGCCCGCGCGTGAGAGCACCTCCGCCTCGAAGAGCATCTGCGTGCGGTTCTCCGCGAAGCCGTGCATCACCACCACCGCCGCGCGGTTGTGCGATGGCAGGTACCAGCCGCGCAGCGTCAGGCCGTCCCGCGTGTGCAGCACCACGTCCGTGCGCTCCGCGAGCACGCCTCCCGCCACTGGCTTCAAAGGCTGGCGCGCGGGGTGCAAGACAGCGCGTGCGGCGCGGACATTGCGGTACGCGATGAAGGCCGCCACCGCGAGCACGCCCAGAAGGGCGAGCGCGATGAAACGGGCGGGACGGGGGTGGATGGGGTTTTTCACGAGGATGGATTGTGAGCCTATACCCGGAATCCAGTTCCTGGCAGTCGGCCCCCGGACTCGTTGAGTCCCCAAGCAATGAACCGCACCCGCTGACGCGCCAAGCGCCTCTTGACGCGTCAATGCTGGAGCTTGCCCGGCAGGACGCGGTGCGGCTGTTTCAACGATGTATCAGTGGGCCGGTGAAGGCCGCTGTTTCGAAATGGCGTTGGCGCCCCCGGGAGATCCACCGGCAGGACGGCGTGCAACTGTCTCCTGGGTGGCGGCGGCGGGTGACCTTCGCTACCTATCGCACGGTGCGTGGGATATTGATCAGCGACCAACTCCAGGGGTGGGCTCGCCGGACACTCGTACGCCGGGCGGGAGAGCAAAAAATCGCTTCTTACCGGGAATCCCAGACATTGGAACTGCAGGCGCGGCAAGAGATCGCGGTCCCGGCCCCAGGGCGGCGGCGGCGCGTGTTGTTCACGCTCGTCTTCATGGGGACGGGGGGCATCGAGCGCTCCGTGTGCAACGTGTTGGCGGGCCTGGACCGGGAGCGGTTCGACCCTTCGTTGTTCTTCCACCACGGGCCGCCGCCGCCGGACACACGCGGGCGCATCCCCGCGGACGTGCCCATCTCCTGGGGCGTGGGCGTGGAGGCCTACCGGCGCCGGGAGCTGCCGCGGATGCTCTGGCGGCTTTTCCAGGAAGCGCGCAAGGCGGACATCATCGTCTCCGGGCAGGAGGGCAGGGCGGCCCTGCTGGCGCGGATGGCGGGAGCCCTGCTGGGCAAGCCGGTGTTGGGGATGGTGCACTTCGACTGGGGGGCGTTCCACCGGGAGCAGCCGAAGCGCCAGCTCTGGGGCCTGAAGGTGCTCTACCCGGGCATGGACCGCATCGTGGCGTGCGGCTACGACTCCGCGAAGGCGTTCGCGGAGCTGGTGAACGTGGACCGCGACCGGCTGGAGGTCATCCCCAACTTCGTCGACGCGGACCGCGTTCGCGCCGCGGCGGACGCTCCCCTGCCCGCGTGGGCGGTGCCGGTGTTCAAGAAGCCGGTGATCATCGCGGTGGGGCGGCTGGAGCCGCAGAAGTCCTTCGACATGCTCCTCCGCGCGCACGCCCGGATGCGGGCGGACGGGACGGACACGAACCTGCTCATCCTGGGAGTGGGCTCGCTGGAGGCGGAGCTCAAGGCGCTGGTCGCGGAACTGGGCGTGGAGTCTTCCGTGTTCATGCCGGGCTACGCGGAGAACCCGCACGCGCTGATGCGGCGGGCCACGGCGTTCGCCCTGTCCTCGCGCTTCGAGGGCCTGCCCATGGTGATGCTGGAGGCGCTCGCGCTGGGCTGCCCCATCGTCAGCACGGACTGCCCCTCCGGCCCCGCGGAGGCCCTGGACGGGGGGCGGGCGGGGGTGCTGGTGCCCATGGGGGACGACGCCGCCATGGCCCAGGCGCTGGGGCGGGTGGTGACGGACGCGAAGTGGCGCGAAGGGCTTCGCCAGCGGGCCCTGGACCGGGCGGACGAATTGTCGGCCGAACGGGCGCTCAAGGCCTGGGAGTCGCTGCTGGCCGAGGTCTGAGCGGGCTGGCTCCCGGAGCGTGGGGGGGACGGGTCAGGAAAACCTTGCTCCCCTTGTCCCGCTTCCAAGAGGATTCGCACCATCATGACGACGACGAACGAGACGCAGGGCCTCAACTTCCTCCAGGAAGTCGTTGAGGAGGACCGGCGGACGGGAAAGCACGGCGGACGCGTGCACACCCGCTTCCCGCCCGAGCCCAATGGCTACCTCCACATCGGCCACGCCAAGGCCATCGCGCTGAACTTCGGGCTGGCGCAGCAGTATGGCGGCAAGTGCAACCTGCGCCTCGACGACACCAACCCGCTCACCGAGGACACGGACTACGTGGAGTCCATCCAGCGCGACGTGCGCTGGCTCGGGTTCGACTGGGACGACCGGCGCTTCTTCGCGTCCGACTACTTCGACCGGCTCTACGCCTTCGCGGAGCAGCTGATCTCGCAGGGCCAGGCCTACGTGTGCAGCCTGTCGCCGGAGGAGATTTCCCAGTACCGCGGCAACTTCACCACGCCGGGCAAGGACAGCCCGTACCGCACGCGCACGGTGGAGGAGAACCTGGACCTGTTCCGCCGGATGAAGGCGGGCGAGTTCCCGGACGGCAAGCACACGCTGCGCGCCAAAATCGACATGACGTCGTCGAACCCCGTGCTGCGCGACCCGCCCATCTACCGCATCCGGCACGCGCACCACCACCGCACGGGCGACAAGTGGTGCATCTACCCGCTCTACGACTTCGCGCACTGTCTGTCGGACGCCATCGAGGGCATCACGCACTCCGTCTGTACGCTGGAGTTCGAGAACCGGCGCGTGCTGTACGACTGGATCGTCGACGCGCTGATCAAAGGCGACCGGCCCAACCAGTACGAGTTCGCGCGGCTGAACCTCACCTACGCGGTGATGAGCAAGCGCAAGCTGCTCCAGATGGTGCAGGAGAAGCGCGTCTCCGGCTGGGATGATCCGCGCATGCTGACCATCAGCGGCCTGCGCCGCCGGGGCTACACGCCCGCGTCGCTGCGCGACTTCGCGAAGCGCATCGGCGTGAGCAAGTCCGACAGCCTCATCGACATGGGCGTGCTGGAGCTGTCCATCCGGGACGACCTCAACGAGACGGCGCCGCGCGCCATGGCCGTCCTGCGTCCGCTCAAGGTGGTGCTGGAGAACTACCCGGAGGGCCAGACGGAGGAACTGGAGACGGCGAACCACCCGAAGCGCGAGGACATGGGCACGCGCAAGGTGCCGTTCATGCGCGAGCTCTACATCGAGGCGGACGACTTCCAGGAGGTGCCGGAGAAGGGCTTCTTCCGCCTGGCGCCGGGCAAGGAGGTGCGCCTGCGCTCCGCGTACTTCATCAAGTGCGAGAAGGTCATCAAGGACGCGGCGGGCAACATCACGGAGCTGCGCTGCACCTACGATCCGGCCACGCGCGGTGGCGACTCGCCGGACGGCCGCAAGGTGAAGGGCACGCTGCACTGGGTGCCGGGCAACGCGCCCGTGGCGCAGGTGCGGCTGTTCGACCGGCTCTTCTCGGTGGAGTCGCCGGACAAGGACGAGACCAAGGACTTCAAGGAGTTCCTCAACCCGAACAGCCTGGAGACCCTCACCGGCGCGCGCGTGGAGCCGATGCTCGCGGACGCGAAGCCGGGCGACCGCTTCCAGTTCGAGCGCCTGGGCTACTTCTGCGCGGACGCGGTGGACTCCAAGCCGGGCGCGCCCGTCTTCAACCGCACGGTGACGCTGAAGGACTCGTGGGTGAAGGAGCAGAAGAAGTAGGGCGCTCCTTCCCGCGCTGCTGAAGCTTCAGGGAGCCCCGGGTGGAAACACCCGGGGCTTCGTCGTTTCGAACCCTCCCTGGTGGGTGATGGCGGGCCGTGGAGCGGGTGCTCCAGGCTGGAAGGGGCAGTTCCGCCTCTTTCCGCCGGAGCGCGTCCCGCCATGATGCTCCAACCGTTGCCTCGCCCTCATCCTCCGCCGACGCAAGCCGAGGTGGTGGCCATTGGCCGCATGCAGGACGCGCCCCTGCGCAACCTGCACATCACCCACACGTACCACGTGCTGAAGGTGTGCTTCGCGGGCGTGCTGGGGGAGGTGGATCAGTCGTGGTGCGGCTTCTCCACCTGGGCGTCGAAGACGGCGGGGACCTTCATCCGCAAGGAGATGGTGGCCGTGCTGGAGCGGGACATGCTCTCCCGCGCGGAGGCCGTGATGCGCGGGCTTGGCGTGACGCAGGCCCGGCTGCTGGGGTCGTGGGGCCTGCCGTCGGGCGTGGCCACCGTGCTGTCGCGCGCCATGGACCCGGTGATGAGCGTGGTGTCGAAGCACATCGCGCAAGGCAACCTGCTGGTGTTCCAGGAGCTGGGACCGCTCTACACGGCGATGCTGGAGCACTTCACCGGGCCTGGAGCGAAGAGCCCCGCCGCGCTGGAGCGCGTGGTGGCCGTGCTGAAGCCGGGGCCGCTGGAGTCCGGGGGGCAGGAGTTGCTCATCCGCGCGGTGCGCGCGTACCACGAAGCCCTGGGCCTCACGCGCACCAAGGACCGGGCGGAGCGCGTGCTCCTGGCCAACGCGTTGGTGGGCTACCACGAGCAGGTGCGCCTGCAGGAGCCCATCGTCGGGGCGCTGGGGGCGCCGCTGAAGGAGCTGTTCCTGGACCACCTGCGGGAGCTGCTGCGGGCGCGCGGGCACGGGATGCCGGAGCCCTGGCGGGTCGCGCTCTTCACGCCGCTGGCGGACCGGCTGGAGCGCTGCTGGCGCGAGCTGATGACGCGCGAGTTGATGACCATGGAGCTGCCGGACCGGACGCTGCGGCTGGGCGAGGACATCCCGGCGCTCTCCGCCGCGGCGGACTTCCCGCCGGACCTGATGCGGCTGGAGCACCCGGAGCTGTGCGCCCTGCTGAAGCAGTTGGACCGGACGCCGGACGACACGGCGGGCAGCGCGGCGCGGGACTGGGGCTCGGTGAAGGACCGGATGAACCTCATCGTGGACCTGTTCCGTTCACGCCAGCAGGATCGCGGACTCTACGAGCCGCCCTTCACGCCCGCGCAGGTGGAGGCCTTCCAGCAGGGCCGGATGCCTGGCGGAAAGCTATGAGCGGGGCGGCGTCTCGCGGGTCATCTCCACCATGGTGGGACGCCAGCCCAACCGTGCGAACAGGCGTTGCGCGGCTTCGTTCTTCGCGGCGGTGTGGAGCACGACGCGCGGCGCTCCCATCTCCGTGAGCCGCCGCACCATGGCCTCCGCGAGCAGCTGGCCGGTGCCGGTGCCGCGCGCCTTCTCCTCCACCCAGATGTCGTGCAGGGCGCCGCACTTGTCGAGGAGCATGTTCCAGTCCACGCCCTCCAGCCGGCCGTAGCAGTAGCCGACCACTTCGCCGTCCAGCTCGGCCACGAGCACCACGGCCTCCTGCGGACGGCGCGCCTCCTTGCCCAGCCACCAGCGGTAGCCGGACTCCACGTCGTCCGGGACCATGAAGCGCTGCGGGTCGAAGCCGTGGTGCTGGCGCGCGAGCGCCGCGCCCATGCGGCCCAGCGCGGGTGCGTCCGGGTCCTTCGCGGGTCGGATGGTGACGGGCATGCGTTCTCCAGGGAGCGGGTGTCCGCTCCAGGTTGCGCATCGCGGGCCGCGTCTGTCGAAGCCTTCTGGAGGAAAATGCTCAGCCGGCCACGCGGAGGGGCGGCACTGCGTCATCTAGCGGGCCTTCGCGCGCATCCGCGGTGCGGCGTCCCTGGCGTCGCGCAGGCTGGAGCGGGCCAGCTCCACCAGGCCCCAGGCGGCCACGAGGGCGAACACCGCGCCCCCCAGCGCCACCAGGTAGTTCACGAGGCCCGTGTCGCCGCACTGAAGGCACGCCACGGACGGGTCCTCCGGCTCGTAGTGCAGCGTCACCGGGGCGCCGGCCGCGTAGTGGTGCGACACCGCCTGCGCCTCCGCGAGCCCGCCTGCGCCGTGGCCGTCGAAGGCCACCGTGTCGGAGGTGTACGGGACGCCCTTCACCTCGTAGCGGTAGCTCACGTCCGGGCGGAAGCTCACCGCGCGCTTGCTGCGCAGCGTCTCCACGCGGGAGCTCACCACGGTGCCCTGCACGGTGGGCCAGTCCTTGCTCACCTTCGAGCGGTACACCATCCGGCCGCCCGCGAACGCCAGCGCCACGCCGATGCCCAGCAGGGCCAGCCCCATCAGCCACTTCATCATCGTTCGAGTCCTTGCTTGCCTCCCGCCGCGCTGCCCGGGGCGAGGAAGGCGAATCCACCTGGGAAGTGCAGCCCCCGGGCCAAGGCTTCCGCCCCGGAGGGATGGGGCCGGGATGCGGGGCAGATTTCCCCACGGGGGCAATTCGCCCCGGTAGACTCAGGGGTCTCCATGCCCGCACTCGCCCAAGAGCTCGAAGTGGCCCGGCGCATCGCCCGCCAGGCTGGTGACATCCTCCTGCAGGTCTACGCCACGGACTTCTCCGTCACGGACAAGGCCGGAGGCGCCGGGCCCGTCACGGTGGCGGACGAGCGCGCCAACGCCTTCATCGTGGGCGAGCTGCGCAAGGCCTTCCCGGCGGACGGCGTGGTGGCGGAGGAGAACGAGGACGCCTCCGACGCCAAGCGCTTCAGCCGCTGCTGGTTCGTGGATCCGCTCGACGGCACGCAGGAGTTCGTGAACCGCAACGGCGAGTTCGCCATCCACATCGGCCTCGCCGTGGAGGGCCGGGCGGCGCTGGGCGTCGTCTACCGCGCGGTGGGGGACGTCCTGTACTCCGGCATCGTCGGCGAGCAGGGCTACGTGGAGGACCCGCAGGGCCGCCGCGCGCTGCGCGTGTCGGACGTGGCGGACCCGGCGCAGCTGCGGCTTGTCGTGTCGCGCTCGCACCGCTCGAAGACGACGGACGCGGTGGTGCAGCGGCTGGGCATCACGAAGGAGACGGAGTCCGGTTCGGTGGGGCTCAAGTGCGGCCTGCTGGCGGAGGCCCGCTGCGACCTCTACGTGCACGTGAGCGACAAGAGCTACCGCTGGGACAACTGCGCGCCGGAGGCCGTCATCCGCTCCGCGGGCGGCGTGCTCACGGACCTGGCGGGCAACGCGTACCTGTACGACGGCTCCGAGCTCCAGAACCGCCGGGGCCTGCTCGCGTGCAACGCCGCCGCCTTCGACAAGGTGTTGCCCGTGGCTTCCCAGGTGGCCCACGAGGCCGGCCTGCTGAAGTAGTCAGCGCGGCTCGACCGCGCGGCGCAGCTCGCCGTACAGCCGCGCGAGGTCCGGGAGCTGGTAGCTGGCGTTGAGCCCGCTGGGATTGGGCAGCACCCACAGCCGCGCTTCGCCCAGCGTCTCCTCCTGCGGTCCGAACCTCGCCTTCGGCCGCGAGAAGGCGGTGCGGTACGCGCCCAGCCCCAGCACCGCGAGGTACTTCGGACGGTAGCGCTCCACCTTGCGCGCCAGCGACTTCGCGCCTTCCGCGTACTCGTCCGCGCCCAACTGGTCCGCGCTCGCCGTGGCCCGGTCCACCACGTTGGTGATGCCCAGGCCCAGCGTCAGCAGCTCCGCCTGTTCCGCTGGCTTCAGGAGTCGCGGGGTGAAGCCCGCTGCGTGCAGTGACGGCCAGAAGCGGTTGCCCGGCCGAGCGAAGTGCACGCCCACCACCGCGGAGTAGAGGCTGGGGTTGATGCCGCAGAAGAGCACCCGCAGGTCCGGGGCCAGCAGGTCCGGCATGGTGCGGCCGGTGGCGGCGAACAGCTCGTCCTTCGTGGGGCGGTGGAGCTTCATGGGGTGGGCAATCCAGGCCGGAACCTAGCGGGTCGGGTGCCGCCTCGCACGTCCATGCGCCTGGGCGTGGCCCGGGCAGGGAAGGGGACGGACGCCTTTCCCAGCGACAGCGCCCGGTCCGCGCAGGCAGAGTGACACTCCGTGTCCGCATCGACATCGTCCGAGCCCTCGCGGCTGACGCCCAGGCATTGGCTAGCGCTCGCGGTGGCCGTGTTGCCGCTCGCGCTCTACGCCTTCTCCTCGCGCCAGGGCGACCTGCCGCTGTACTTCCGGACGGCCCGCGCGTTCCTGGACGGCGCGGTCCCCAACCGCGACTTCCGCTTCGAATACCCGCCCTACGCGCTCCTGTGGTTCGTGCCCGCGACGTGGGCAGGCGGCGACCTGCGCGGTTTCATCCTCGCGTTCGGCCTCCAGCTCACGCTCATCGACGCGTTCATCAAATGGCTGCTGCTGTCCGAAGGCGTGCGCCGGTGGGGCACGGCCTGGCGCGCGTGGGTGCCGTTCGCGGCGTACTCCGTCGTCAGCTGGCTCCAGAGCGTGCACTACCTCAAGCGCTACGACCTCATCCCCGCCGCGCTCGCGCTGGCCGCGGTGGTGGCCCTGATGCGCCGGCGCGAAGGCTGGGCAGGTGCGTTGCTCGCGGTGGGCACCGTCACCAAGCTGTACCCGGCCGTGCTCGTGCCGCTGGCCCTGGCCGTGTGCTGGCGCCGGGGCGCGAAGCCGACGCGGGCCCTCATCACCGGCCTCGTCGCGGGCGTACTGCCGCTGGTGCCGCTGAGCTTCGTGTGGCCGTGGTGGCGGTTCGCGGCCTTCCACGTCGAGCGGGGCCTCCAGGTGGAGGCCCTCAGCGCGGGCCTGCTCTGGGCCGCGCACCTGATGGGCTTCGCCCAGGTCCAGTGGGTCCACGCTCCCGCCGCCTATGAGCTGCACGGCGCGGCCGCCGAAACAGTCCGGGCTGTCACCCGCCAGGTGTGGGTCGCGGGCCTGCTGCTGGCCGTGGCGGTGTCCGTGCTCGCCGCGTGGCGCAGGCCTCCGGTGCACATCGAGGACGGGGCCCGGCTGACGCTGGTGCCGCTCGTGGCCTTCGTCATCCTCAACCCGGTGCTGAGCCCGCAGTACCTCATCTGGCTCACCGGGGCCGCCGCGCTCGCGCTGCTCTCCGGAAGAGTGTGGCCGTCCGCCGTGCTGCTGGTGGCCGCCGCCATCACGCGCGGGCTCTTCGCGGGCAGCACCTACAACACGGGCTGGCAGCCGTCATTCACGCTGCTGCTCCTCGCGCGCAACGCGATGGTGCTCTTCGCGGGGCTCGCCTGGGCCCGCGAGGCGTGGCGGTGGGGTCGCCCTGGTGCCACGGTGCTTCCGGAGGTGAAGGACGCACCCGCGCCGACACCGCCTCCCTGAGGCCCGGTTGCCCGCCCGGCATGGACCGGAGCGCCGATGCGAGGGCCGGGGCTCGTGGTTACAAGGAAGGCATGGCCCGTCCGGTGAACGTCAACGCCCTGCTGCCCATCGAGGCGGAGTTCCAGCGCGAGCGCGCCTCCGGGTTGCGCCGCTCCGGAGACAAGCTGGAGGACGCCCTCGCCTTGGTGGCCAAGGCGGAGAAGGAGCTGCGCGCCCTGCATGGCGTGGCGCGGGTGGAGCGCTACGCGGCGTACCGCGCGCTCTGGAAGGAAGCGGAGCGGCTGCGCTGGAACCTCACCGTGCAGCGCGAGGCCTGTGGCCTGCGTAACCACCGCGACCTGGACCTCATCTACCCGCTGCCGCCCCTGCTGCGGGAGTGACGCGGGCTGTCCGCCGCTTCACGGTGAGGTGCGCCACGCGGCCACGGCGAAGAGCGCCCAGCCCACGAGGAAGCCCAGGCCGCCCAGCGGCGTGATGGCGCCCAGCACACGCACGCCGGAGAGGGCCAGCGCGTACAGGCTGCCGGAGAAGAGGACGATGCCCGCGAGCATCGCCCAGCCCGCGGACTCCAGGAGCGCGGAGGGGCGCACCGTGCCCAGCAGCCCCACCGCCACCAGCGCGAGCGCGTGGTACATGTGGTAGCGCGCCCCGGTTTCGAAGATGACCAGCAGGTCCTGGGGAAGCCGGGCCTTCAGCGCATGCGCCCCGAAGGCGCCCGCCGCCACGGACAGGAAAGCGTTCACCGCGCCCACCACGATCCACCACCGCATCATCGAGTGCCTTTCTTCGCGCGCTTGACTGCGGCACGCTACACCGCGCCTCACGGCAGCGTCCTGGTTGAACACGCACCCGCCCCAGCCGCGCCCATCCCAGATGATGACTTCCCCTTCCTTCCAGCCGACCCCGTCGATTCCCTTCGAGCTGCGCCAGTCCCCCATCCAGGGCACGGGCGCCTTCGCCACCCGCCGCATCCGCAAGGGCGCGCGCATCATCGAGTACATCGGTGAGCGCATCACCCAGGCCGAGGCGGACGCCCGCTACGACGACGAGTCGATGGAGCGCCACCACACGTTCCTCTTCAACCTGGACGACGACACGGTGCTGGACGCGGGGACCCTCCACAACGAGTCGCGCTACATCAACCACTCGTGCGAGCCCAACTGCCAGTCGCTCATCGACAAGGGCCACATCCACATCTACGCGCTGCGCGCCATCGAACCGGGGGAGGAGCTGACGTACGACTACGCGTACGAGCGCAGCCCGGAGATGGACGCCGAAGCCGAGTCGCTCTACGTCTGCCGCTGTGGCACGCCCTCCTGCCGGGGCACCATCCTCGCCCCGGAGAAGAAGGCCCCCGCGCGGCGCAAGAAGGCCGCCTCCAAGTCCAAGGCGACCTCCAAGTCCAAGGCCGCGTCGAAGTCCAAGGCGACCTCCAAGTCCAAGGCCGCCAAGAAGTCGAAGGCCTCGCCGCCAGCCGCCGCGAAGAAGAAGCGGGGCACCCAGCGCGCGAAGTCTCCGGGCCGTGGCCGCCGCGCCGCGGGCTGAAGCCCCCAAACGGAAGCGCGCGCGCTCCGGAGCCGGGCATTAGAGTGGAGGCGTGAAAGACGTCCTGCGCTTCCTGCTCACCGAGGCCCCTGACTTTCCCGCGCTGGACTCGGTGGAGGCCTGGTGGCGCCGGCACCTCGCGGTGCTGCCGCGCTTCCAGGTGCCCGCGGACCTGGCGCTCGCCAGCGGCTTCCGGATGGACCGGATGGGGTTCGCGTTCTCCTCCGGCTACCAGGCCGCGCTGCGCTCGCTCTTCCCCCAGCTCCCGGCGGACCGGCGCGCCGCGCTCTGCGCCACGGAGACGGGCGGCGGGCACCCGAGCGCCATCGAAACGAAGCTCACGCCGAAGGGCGCGGGCTGGACGCTCGATGGCGTGAAGACCTACGTCACGCTGGGCACGCACGCGGAGGTGCTGCTGGTGGTCGCCTCCGAGGGCCGGGATGCCCAGGAGCGCAACCGCCTGCGCATGGTGCGGCTGGACGCGCGCACGTCCGGGGTGACCGTGGAGCCGCTGCCGCCACTGGGCTTCGTGCCGGAGGTGCCGCACGCGGCGCTGCGGTTGGACGGCGTGGAGGTGGACCCGGAGGACGTGCTGCCCGGGGATGGCTACACCCGCTACCTCAAGCCGTTCCGCACGGTGGAGGACTGCCACGTCAACCTGGCGGTGCTGGGCTGGCTGGTGAAGGTGGCCCGCCGGTGCGGCTGGCCGGTGGCGCTGCGCGAGGAGCTGGTCGCCGTCGCGGTGATGATCCACGCGCTCGCGTTGGAGGACCCCAGCGACCCGGCCGTGCACGTGGCGCTGGGCGGAGCGCTCGCGCAGATGCACCGCGCGCTGGAGCGCTGCGAGGTGGCCTGGGAGGGCGTGGACGTGGAGATGCGCGAGCGGTGGCAGCGCGACCGGCGCCTGCTCGACCTGGCGTCCAAGGTCCGCGCGAAGCGGCTGGAGGTCGCGCGGCAGCGGCTGGCCGGCGGCGCGGGCGAGGACTGACGCCCGGGCAAAGCGAAGCCCGCGAGGGGAGGGGGCTCAAGGCCTCCTCCACCGCGCGGGCTTGGGGGGCTACGGGTGACTTCAGTACCGGCCGCCGCCCAGCGCGGAGACGGCGGCGGACAGGATGCGGTTCTCCACGCCCCAGACGGCCTTGTTCATGCCCTTCACGCCCGCGCCGCGCATGTAGTCCGTGAAGTCGTGCAGGGCGGTGGAGCGCTGCATGCGCTCCGTCTTGGCGGCGTAGAGCAGCGGCGTGTTCGGCGCGCCCGTGAGGCCCAGGTCCGGACAGGCCTCCGACAGCGCCGCGCGGTCGATGCCCGTCACCGCGGACAGCATCGCCACGGTGAAGTGGTGCACGGGCAGCTCGCGCGCGTTGGGCACGCGCTCCAGCACCTTCGCGCGCGACTTCGGATCCGTGGCCAGCTGGGGCAGCGTCACCCGGGACATCTCCAAAATCTGCTCGTTGGTGACGTGCTTGTTGTCCAGGATGGCCCGGTCGAACAGGCTCTGCGGCGTGTCACCCTTGATGGTGATGTTCACGTCGGACAGGCGCTGGCGCATGGTCTGGATGGCGCGCCCCACCTCCGTGTTCGCGCCCCCGCGCCACGAACCCGGCGTCGCCTGCACCGGCGCCATCGTCGCGCGGGTCCGCGCCAGCTCCGCGCGGTTGAGCACGTCCGCGCGTGACGCCTCCGTGACCTGGTTGGCCCGGGCGGGCTGAGCGGCCGGGGCCTGCGTGCGGGCCGGAGCGACGGAGGGGGCGGCGGGACGGTTGCGGATCTGCGTCATGGAGGCACCTTCTACCCTGGATGTCGGAGTACCGGATTATCGCCGGGAGAGCAGGGGAGTTGCCTTGCCGTGCCCTCCCCAGCGCGTGCGTTCCGCCCGGGGCCCGGTATGGTGCGCGCCATGTCCCCGCGCCTGCCCACCCAGTTCGCCGACCTGCTCACCCCGAAGGGCCGCCGCATTCTCGAAGGCCGAGACTCCGAGACGTGCGGCGCGTTGCTGGACCCCACGCGGCCCTTCATCGCGCTGCAGGGCGTCATCGACGTGAAGAAGGCGGCCGAGGCCCGCGACATCCTGGACGCCGCGCTGCGTGACACGCTCGTCACCATGGAGGACCCCATCCCGGAGGACTCCATCTCCGGCATGGTGGAGAACTACACGGAGGCGCTGCCCAAGACGGTGCGCGTGCGCACCGCGCTCCTGGAGAGCCGGCGCTCGCGCTCATGGCGCGCGGCGGAGGCGGTGGGGCTGAGGGCGCTCCTGCGCTCGGACACGTTCGCGGCCTTCGCGGCGACGGTGAGCGGCCGGCCGCTCAAGCGGGGCTGGGGCATCCAGGTGCTCTGCTACGGCCCGGGCGACTACACCGGCCCGCACAACGACCACCACCCGGAAGAAGCGGACGCGCGCGACGGCTACGTGGACATGCACGTGAGCCTCACGCAGCCCGCCGTGGACCACCAGTACCTCGTGTACGCGAAGGACGGGCACTTCTCCGAGCTCACCAAGGTCAGCACCGTGGGCGGCGTCACCGTGTACCGGCTGCCCTTCTGGCACTACACGACCCCGCTCGCCGCGAAGCCGGGAAAGGAGGACGCGGCGCGCCGCTGGGTGCTCCTGGGCACCTTCCTGGACGCTGGGCCCGGGACGCGTCCTTCCTCCACCATCCTGCCGGCGGGCGCCCCTCCGCCTGTCCGGGCCGTGACAGTCGGACGTGGCACCGGGGCCGGACGGCGTTAGCGTGCCGGGCCCATGAGCCCGACTGACATCGACACGCAGGCCAACGACCTCCTCCAGTACATCGACGCGTCGCCCACGCCGTACCACGCCGTGCGCGAGACGGCGCGCCGCCTCACCGCCGCGGGCTTCCGTGAACTGGACGAGCGCGAGTCCTGGTCGCTGAAGCCCGGTGACAAGGTCTTCGTCATCCGCGGCGACACGAGCATCGCGGCGTTCCAGCTGGGCACGAAGCCCGTGGACACCACCGGCTTCCGGCTGGTGGGCTCGCACACGGACTCGCCCAACCTGCGCCTCAAGCCCAACGCGCCCGTCAACCGCCACGGCTACCAACAGCTGGGCGTGGAAATCTATGGCGGGGTGCTGCTGCACACGTGGACGGACCGCGACCTGTCGCTCGCGGGCCGCGTGGTGACGTTGCACAACGGCCGCCCCCAGCACCACCTGGTGGACTTCCGCCGGCCGCTGTTGCGCGTGCCCAACCTGGCCATCCACCTGAACCGCGGCGTCAACACGGAGGGCCTGAAGCTCAACGCCCAGGAGCACATGGTGCCGGTGCTGGGCCTGGAGAGCGCGGGCCCCGCGGAGCTGAAGGGGCTGCTGGTGGAGGAGCTGGGCCGCTCGGGCGTGAAGGCCGCCGCGGACGACCTGCTGGGCTATGACCTGTGCCTCTACGACCTGCAGCCGTCCACGCGCTCCGGCCTGCACGGTGAGTTCCTCCACGCGCCCCGCCTGGACAACCTGGCCAGCTGCCACACCGGGCTCACCGCGCTCTTGAAGGACACTGGCCCGCGCGAGGCCACGGTGGGCGTGGTGCTCTACGACCACGAGGAGTGCGGCAGCCGCAGCGCGCAGGGCGCCGCGTCGCCGTTCCTGAAGGATCTGCTGGAGCGCATCGTCCAGGCGCACGCGGATGGGCGCGCGGACGCGTTCCACCGCGCCATCCGCCGCTCGTTCATGGTGAGCGCGGACATGGCGCACGCAGTGCACCCCAACTACTCCTCCATGCACGAGCCCAAGCACCAGCCGCAGCTGGGCGGCGGTCCGGTCATCAAGACCAACGTGAACCAGTCCTACGCGACGGATGGCGAGTCGTGGGCGCACTTCGCGGCGCTGTGCAAGGAGGCGGGCGTCACGCCGCAGCACTTCGTCACCCGCACGGACCTGGGCTGCGGCAGCACCATTGGCCCCATCACCGCGGGGCAGCTGGGCATCCGCACGGTGGACGTGGGCAACCCCATGCTGTCCATGCACTCCATCCGCGAGCTGGCCGCCGCGTCCGACGTGGCCCGCATGGTGGCGGTGCTGACGCGCTTCTTCGCCTGAGCGGGCAAAAGGAAGAGGCGGGCCCGGTGGTGACACCGGACCCGCCTCGGATGTTTCAGGAAGCTTTCAGCGCTGGAACTAGTTCACGCCCACCGCGGTCCAGGCGTCCTTCACCTTCTGCACCTGGACGGAGTCGGCGCCGTGCAGGTCCGTGGCGGCCTTGATGGTGGCCTCGCGGGCCTGGGCGAACGTCGTGCGCGGCGTCATGTACGTGGTGAGGGCGCGGGTGAAGATCTTCAGGCCGTCCTCCATGCCGATGCCGCCCTTCACTTCCAGGCCGGACGTCTTGTTCTTGCCGCCCTCGACCAGCAGGTAGAAGGCGTTGTTGGAGATGCCGCTGGAGCCGTGCACCTCCGTCTGCTTCGGGTAGTTCTTGTAGTTGTCGACCGAGTAGTTGTCCTTGGTCGGGTCGTTCATGTAGCGCAGGCCGTCCTCATCGCTGCCGTTGTTCGGCGTCCAGGCGGCCTCGCCCACGGTCCAGTTCCACTTGGCCTCGGGGTTGTTCTGCGCGGCGTACCACTCCACGCCCGTGCCGATGATGTCGGAGAAGGACTCGTTCAGGCCGCCGGACTCGCCGCTGTAGATGAGGCCCGCGGTGCGCTCCGTGAGGCCGTGCGCGATCTCGTGGCCCGCGATGTCCAGCGTGGTGAGCGGGCCGGACTGCTTCCCGTCGCCGTCGCCGTAGCTCATCTTCTCGCCGTCCCAGAACGCGTTCACGTAGTTGTTGCGCACGTGCACGTAGCTGGTGAGCTTCTCGCCCGCGCCGTCGATGGAGTCACGACCCATGATGTTCTTCATGAAGTCGTAGGTCATCGCCGCGCCGTAGTGGGCGTCGACGGCGGCCTTGGCGCGCGCCGGGTCGGTGGCCTCGCCCCACTTGTCGTTGTCGTCGGTGATCTTCGTCTGGCCGGACGCGGTGGTCTTGTTGTTCGCGTCGTAGGTCACCACGCCCTTGCCGCGCGTCGAGTCCTCCAGCGAGTACGTGCCGTCCGCTTCCTTCTTGGTCTTCAGGTCCACGTGGCCGCTGTACATGGACAGGTCGTCCGCGGTGCCCGCGGGCGGGTTCTGCGGATCCGTCGGCGGAGGCGTGGTCTCCTTCGCCTGGATGTTCAGGCTCCAGTTGTTGAGGGTGCCCACGTCACGCGCGGCCTTGTCCTCGACCTTGAGCGTCCACTCGCCCTTCGTGTTCTCGCCCGCGAACGCGGCGGACAGGTCGAAGGAGCCGGCGATGTCGTCCTTGGAGCCGCCCTTGCGGTCCTGCACCACGGCGGACTTGCCGGAGGGGCTGGTCAGCGTGACCTTCAGGTCGCCGCTGAAGGTGTGCTTGATGTTCAGGTCGAGCGACAGCTTGTCGACCGTCACGTTGTCCGGGAAGGTGATCTTCGACTCGACCTGGCCCTTGTCCGGGATGGACGCGTTGGGGCTGGCGGTGCCGTTGACCTGCATCGGCGCGGCGGCCTTCTTGCTCCAGCCGCCAATCTTGTTGAAGCTCTCCAGCACCGCGCCGGTGTTGGCGTCGATGATGTAGTTCTGCTTCTTGGGCTTCTCCTGGCCGGCGATCTGCGTCACTTCCACCTGGAAGGCGGCGCGGTACTTGCCGTCCGCGTCCTGGTAGACGACGCGCTCGGAAGAGGGCTGCTTGTCGGCCTTGCCGCCCAGCTCCTTCTTCGCGATGTCGATGGCCTGCTGCGGCGCCAGCTTCGTCTTCTGGGTCCCCAGGCCCGCGGGGATGGCGTTCTGCTCACCGGTGACGCTGGACACCTTGCCGTCCGTGCCCAGGTGGCTGATGACCTGCTCGCCGAAGACCTTCACGCCCTCGTGCATGCGGTCCAGGCGCACGTGGGTCATGCCCAGCTCGTCGCGCTCCACGCTCTTGGGAGCCAGCGTCGGGCCGGTCTTGTTCGCCGCCAGCAGCGACGAGGCCGTCATCGGCGGGGTGAGGTGCTTCAGGGACGTCTGGATGGCCTGCTGCGCCTCCTTGCTGTCCAGGGCGAGGCGGCCGGTCTGCGCGGAGGTGGCCCCCGTCGTGGACGCCTGCGACGTCGCCGCGGCGGCGGCCGTGGGCTGCGCGCCCGCGGCGGCGCCCGTGCGGGAAACAGACTCGAAGCCGTCCTTCACGCGAAGGACGTTCTTGGCCTTCGCCGGCGCGGAGGTGTCGGTGGTGGGACGGAGAGAAACGGGCGTCGAACCTTCGGTGCGGCGAATGGTCATGGATCACTCACGCTGCAAGGGGGATGAACAATTCTCGCACGATGAACACCGAGAGTTTCCGATGGGTTGAAGAAGATAACGCGGCAGCCCAGGAATCAGGGGATAGCGCCAGTGGACTTCCTGTGAATTCAACGGTTGACACTGAATTTTTGCTTTCAGTAAGGGTCTATTGTGACCCGAATTCCTGAAATCCCCGACGCGGGCCGTCATGGAGCAGCGCGGGCCGGGCGGGAAAATGCCGGAGAAATTGTTGGAAAAGTCCACAACAGCGGCAACCAGGCGGGCAGGCCCGGCGCGTGGAGGCTGATACAATGAGACACGGTTTCCCGGCCGGGATGGTGCGGGGGCTGGACCCTGGGGGGGTTGAAGACATGGAGCCGTGGATTCATCCGGAGACGCGGGAGGCGCCTGGCCTGCCGCTGCTGATGGTGCGGGTGCCGCGCCGGAACTTCGAAGGTCTGTTCGAGCACTCGCTGAGGCCGTCGGGCCCGTTCGCGCAGGCGCTGCGGGACGTGGGCTACGACCCGGACACGGTGGAGGAGCGCCTTCCCTTGGAGGTGTGGCGCGCGTCGCTGGCGGTGGCGCGGCGGCATGCGTGCCCGGGCCTTCCGAGCGAGGACGCCAACCGCGTGCTGGGTACGCACTACGTGGAGGGCTTCGCGCAGACGCTGGTGGGGCGCATCTTCGCCACGGCGGCGCCGCTTTTGGGCGCGGAGCGGTGCCTGGCGCGGCTGCCCACGTACCTGCGCGCGGGCCGCGAGGACATGAAGCTGATGCTGGAGCCGGTGCGCGCGCGGGAGTGGCGGGCGCGGGTGGTGGACGCGGATCCGCTGCCGGACTTCGTGGCGGGCGTGATGGAGCAGGTGCTGCGCCGCACGCGGGTGCTGCCGCGCGTGGACGTGCTGGAGCGCGCCGAGCACGCCTATTCGCTGCGGATCCGCTGGGACGAGGCCTGAGCGGCCCGCGCGTCCCCCGCCGCTAATTGAGGTACGTCTTCGGCGGGGGGCGCTTGTGGGCGGGGGTGAGCGGCGCCGGGCGCGCCTGGCGCCACCGGCCGATGACGTCCATCAACCCGTCGAACGTGTCGCGCAGGGCCCAGGCCCGGTCCTCCACGTCCTTCAGGCCCTCGCAGCGCAACAGGCCGTCGCGCAGCGCGCGCTGGACACCGGGGCAGTCGTCGCGCTCGTCGATGAGCTGTTCGGCGGTGTGCGCGTAGAGCCGGTAGCAGCCCTCCACGTCGCCCCGGTTGTAGGCGGGAGCGCCCACGTTGATGGCCTGGCCCAGCAGCGAGGCCACGGACTCCACGGCCGGCGTCGCGCAGCCCTCCAGCAGGCCCACGGGATGCTGCGGCACGTGACGCACGCGGGTGGCGCGCTGCCGGGGCGCGTCCAACGCGGACAGCGGTCGGGGCGGGCCGGGCGTCTTGAGGAGCGGCGCGATGTAGCGCACCGGGATGACCAGCCCCAGCGCGCGGCCGTTGGCGAGCGCCGCGGTGGCCAGCCCCACCACCTGCCCCCGCGTGTCCAGCACCGGCGAGCCCGACGCGTCCTCGGGCAGCGTGCGGGACAACTCCAGCAGGGTGAGCCATTCGCCCAGCACCTGGACCGCGCGGACCTCCAGGACCCGCCCTTCGGGGGGGCGGTCCGCGTGGGCCTGGATGATGTGCAGGGCCTCGCCTTCCGAGGGCAGCGTGGCCGGGCCCAGCGGGAGGGCGGGCACCAGCTCCGGGACGGACAGGCACAGGAGGGCCAGGTCGCGGCGCTCGTCCACGGCCGCCACCTGGACCACCGGGGAGCGCAGGCCGTCCGGCAGCACGGCGGTGATGGCGCGCGCGCTGGCCACCGCGTGGAGGCTGGTGACGACGTGGCCTTCGGAGGAGATGACGAACCCCGTGGCGGTGTGGCCGCCCAGGTCCAGCAGCACCAGGGAGGCACTCGTGCGCCGAAGGGCCTCTTCGGCCCGCGCACGGCGTGCCTGGACGTCGTCGGACATGGCCACCCCCGTTCGGCCGGCATTCCCACCGGGATACGTTCCATGTGACCGGCCGCGGCACGTTGTATCAGCCTGCCCGCCCCCCACCCAACCCACCCGGGCGGGGCGATGTTGGCCTTCATGTTGTGATTGGCGCGCGAGTGTCCGGTCGTTAAACCTCCGGCCGGCATGCACAAGACCCACCTCGTCGGCGCCCGTACCCACAACCTCAAGGATTTGTCCGTCGATCTCTCCGAAGGGGAGTTCGTCTGCGTCACCGGCGTGTCCGGAGGCGGAAAATCGAGCCTCGCGCTCGACACGCTCTACGCGGAGGGTCAGCGCCGGTTCGTGGAGAGCTTCAGCCCGTACGCCCGGCAGTTCCTCGAGCGGCTGGAGCGGCCGCCCATGGACGCGCTGGAGCCGGTGGCCGCGGGCGTCGCGGTGGACCGTCGCGCGCCGGTGAAGAGCTCGCGCTCCACGGTGGCCACGCTGGCGGACGTGGAGCCGTACCTCTCCGCGCTCTTCACCCGCGAGGCGATGCCGGTGTGTCCGGACTGTGGCCTGGAGGCGGTGCGCACCGACGCGCGCGTGGCCGCCCGGGCGGCCCTTCGTGAGCACCCGGACGCGCAGGGCGTCTTCACGTACCCGGTGCGCATCCCCGACACGTCCGCGTTCATCGACGCGCGGGCCCGCCTGCTGAAGGACGGCTACCACCGGCTGATGGTGCAGGGCGAGGTGAAGGAGCTGGAGACGCTCAAGCCGGGCGAGGCCACCGACCCCGCGGGCGTGGCGCAGGTGGTGGTGGACCGGGTGAAGCTGACGGACGCGAACCTGTCCCGCGTCACGCAGGCGCTGGAGGACGCGTGGGCGCGCGCGGACGGCGAGGCGCTGCTCTTCATTCCGGAGGTTGCACCGAAGCGGCTGCGCCGGGGCCTGGTGTGTCCCAAGTGCGCGCGGGAGTTCGAGCTCGCCCGGCCGGGCCTCTTCAGCTACCAGAGTCCGGTGGGCGCGTGCGCGCCGTGCCGTGGCTTCGGGCGCACCATCGGCATCGACTGGGGGAAGGTGATCCCCAACCCGACGCTGAGCCTGGCGGAGGGCGCCATCCGCCCGTGGTCCGGCCAGTCCACCACCTGGGAGCGGGAGATGCTCCAGCGCTTCTGCCGGCAGAAGAACATCCCCTTCGACAAGCCGTGGGAGAAGCTCACCGCCGCCCAGCGCGAGGCGGTGCTCCAAGGCGAGGGCGACTACGACGGCGGCCGCGTCTATCCGGGCGTGCGCGCGTGGTTCCGGTGGATGGAGGGTCGTACGTACAAGATGCACGTGCGCGTGCTGCTGGCGCGCTATCGCGCGTACACGCTCTGCGAGAGCTGTCATGGCGCGCGCCTCAACGAGCAGGCCCGCGCGTGGCGCGTGGGCGGCATTGATTTGCCGGCCTGGCACGGGCTGGAGCTGACGGACGCGCTGGCCCGGCTGGACGGATTGAAGACGCTGACGGGGCAGGGGGACCTGGCGCGGCGCGAATTGGCCGCGCGCCTGCGCTATCTCCAGCGCGTGGGCCTGGGCTACCTCACGCTGGACCGGCCCGCGCGCACGCTGTCGGGCGGCGAGGCGCAGCGCGTGTCGCTGACCGCGGCGCTGGGCACGTCGCTGACGGGCGCCCTCTTCGTGCTGGACGAGCCCACCGTGGGCCTGCACCCGGGGGACGTGCCGCCGCTCACGGAGGCCATCGCGGAGCTGGCGGACCGGGGCAACATCGCGCTGGTCATCGAGCATGATCCGCTGATCATTCGCTCCGCGCACCGTGTGCTGGAGCTGGGCCCGGGCGCGGGACGCCAGGGTGGCAAGCTGTGCTTCGACGGCACCCCGGAGGCGCTGGCGAAGCGGCAGGACCTGCCCACCGGCCGCATGCTGTCCGGGGGCGCGGAGGCGCCGCGCACGCCGCGCACCCGCACGGGCGAACTCGTCATCCGCGAGGCGCGCGAGCACAACCTGAAGGACGTGTCCGTGCGTGTGCCGCTGGGCGTGCTGTGCGCCATCACCGGCCCCAGCGGCTCCGGCAAGAGCACGCTGATGGACGAGGTGCTCTACCGGCACTTGGCGCGCGGGCTGGGCGTGAAGGACGTGGAGGCCCCCGGCGACGTGGCGGCGGTGGAGGGCGGGGCGCAGGTGGAGGCCATCACCTTCGTGGACCAGTCCCCGCTGGGGCGCACGTCGCGCGGCAACGCGGCCACGTACACCAAGGCGTGGGACCGGCTGCGTGAGCGCTTCGCCTCGGAGCCCGACGCGGAGGTGCGGGGCCTGACGTCCGCGCACTTCTCCTTCAACGTGGACAAGGGCCGCTGCGAGGCCTGCTCCGGTGAAGGCTACGAGACGGTGGAGATGCAGTTCCTCGCGGACGTGGCCCTGTTGTGCGCGGTGTGCCGGGGCCGGCGCTTCAAGGAGGAGGTGCTCGCCGTCCGTCACCAGGGCTTCAGCGTGGCGCAGGTGCTGGAGATGACGGTGGACGAGGTGCTCCAGCACTTCGGCGACGACTCCGCGCTCAAGCGCACGCTGGGGCCGGCGCAGCGGCTGGGCCTGGGCTACCTGCCCCTGGGCCAGCCCCTGTCCACGCTGTCCGGCGGCGAGGCGCAGCGGCTGAAGCTGGCGCGCGCGCTGGCGAGCGACGCGAAGGGCACGCTGTTCCTCATCGACGAGCCGAGCGCGGGCCTCCACGCGGAGGACGTGCGCCACGTGATGGCGTCGCTGCACGCGCTGGTGGACCGGGGCGCGAGCGTGCTCGTGGTGGACCACGACGTGTCGGTGATGAAGGGCTCGGATTGGATCATCGACCTGGGGCCCAAGGGTGGCCGGGACGGTGGCCGGCTGGTGGCGGAGGGCACGCCCGCGGACGTGGCGAAGGCGCAGGGCAGCGCCACCGCCGCCGCGCTCCGGGGCGAGGGCAAGCCGCTGGCGAAGGCGGTGAAGCTGCGCCGCCCGGGGAAGGAAGCGCCGCCCGCCATCGAGGTGGAGCACGCACGCGAGCACAACCTCAAGGACGTGTCCTGCCGCATCCCCCTGGGGAAGATGACGGTGGTGACGGGGCCCAGCGGCTCCGGCAAGAGCTCACTGGTGTTCGACGTCGTCTTCGCGGAGGGCCAGCGCCGCTTCCTGGAGACGCTGACGCCGTACGCGCGGCAGTTCCTGCCCACGCTGCCGCGACCGGACGTGGAGCGCATCAGCAGCATCCCGCCCACCGTGGCGCTGGAGCAGCGTACGTCGCGCGCGGGGTCCACCAGCACCGTGGCCACCGTCACGGAAGTGGCCCACTACCTGCGGCTCATGTACGCGAAGATTGGCGAGCCGCACTGCCCGCATGACGACACGCCCATCGGCGCCACCACTCCGGCCGCGCTCTTTTCGCAGGTGCTGGCGACGAAGGGCGACGGTCAGGTGCTGGCGCCGGCGGTGCGTTCACGCAAGGGCACGTACCTGGACGTCTTCACCGCGGCGGCGCGCGCGGGCATCACCCAGGCCATCGTCGACGGGGAGCTGGCGTCCACGGACGACCCGCCGCGCCTGGCGAAGACGAAGGAGCACGATATCGACCTCGTGATGTACGAGGGCAAGCTCGCGAAGCTGCCTCGCGAGGTGTTCGAGGCCTCGCTCAACTGGGGCAAGGGCGCGGTGAAGCTGCGCACGGGGAAGGCGGAGACGCTCCTGTCCAGCGAGCGCACGTGCCCGAAGTGCGGCACCGCCGTGCCGGAGTTGGATCCGCGCTGGTTCTCCTTCAACACGAAGCAGGGCCGCTGCGAGTCGTGCGAGGGCACCGGCGTGCAGGGCGGCGCCGCCGCGATGGCCGAGGGCGAGACGGCCCCGTGCCGCACGTGCGAGGGCACCCGCCTGTCCCCGGTGCCGCGCGCGGTGCGGCTGGAGGGCGCGCGCTACCACGAGGTGGTGCAGGCGTCGGTGACGGCCACGCTCGCGCGCGTGCGCACCTGGAAGCTCAAGGGCGACCGGGCGCTGCTGGGCGAGACGGCGCGGCAGGAGATGCTGCGGCGGCTGGAGTTCCTGGAGCGCGTGGGCCTGGGCTACCTGTCCCTGGACCGCAACGCCGCCACGCTGTCCGGCGGTGAGATGCAGCGCTTGAGGTTGTCCGCGCAGCTGGGCGCGGGCCTCACCGGCGCGATGTACGTGCTGGACGAGCCCACCATCGGCCTGCACCCGCGCGACACGCACCGGCTGCTCGACAACCTGCGCGCGCTGGTGGAGACGGGCTCCACGGTGCTGGTGGTGGAGCATGACTCGGACACCATCCGCGCCGCGGACCACCTGCTGGACCTGGGGCCCACGGGCGGCCGGGGCGGCGGTCACATCCTGGCGGAGGGCACGCCGGACGTGGTGCTGGAGTCGGACTCGCCCACCGCGCAGGCGCTGCGGGCCGCGCAGGTGCGGCCTCCGTCGGGCAGGGGTGAGCCGAAGGCCTGGGTGGAGCTGAAGGGCGCTCGCGCGAACAACCTCCAGCGCGTGGACCTGCGGCTGCCGGTGGGTCGGCTCAATGTCGTCTCCGGTGTGTCGGGCTCCGGCAAGAGCACGCTCATCCGGCAGGTGCTGTTCCCGGCGCTGCGCGACAAGCTGGGGCTCGTCACCGCGAAGGCCGGCGCGTTCGACGCGCTCAAGGGCACGGAGTCCATCAAGCGGGTGCTGTCGGTGGACCAGTCGCCCATCGGGCGCACGCCGCGCTCGGTGCCGGCCACGTTCCTGGGCATCTGGGACGAGCTGCGCCGCGTGTTCGCGGCCACGCCGGAGGCGAAGATCCGCGGCTTCGGGCCCGCGCGCTTCTCCTTCAACACGGCGGCCGGTGGCCGCTGCAAGGTGTGCGAAGGGCAGGGCGCCATCTCCCACGAGATGTCCTTCCTGCCGGACGTCGTCACGCCGTGCGAGGCCTGCAACGGAGCGCGCTTCGACGCCGCCACGCTGGAGGTGCGCTACCACGGGCTCACCGTGGGCGATGTGCTGCGCCTGTCCGCGGACGAGGCCAAGGACGTCTTCCGCGCGCTGCCCAAGGTCGCCGCGCCGCTGGAGTGCCTGGCGGACCTGGGCGTGGGCTACCTGCAGCTGGGCCAGGGCTCCAACACGCTGTCCGGCGGTGAGGCGCAGCGGCTCAAGCTGGCCGCGGAGCTGACGGCCACCTCCCGCCACGAGCCCACGCTCTACGTGCTGGACGAGCCCACCACCGGCCTGCACCTGGGCGACGTGGAGAAGTTGATCACCTTCATGGGCCGGCTGGTGGACCGGGGCGACACGCTGGTCGTGATCGAGCACCACCCGTCGGTCATCGCCGCGGGGGACCACGTGGTGGAGCTGGGGCCGGAGGGCGGCGAGGGCGGTGGCCGCATCGTGGGCGAAGGCACGCCGCGCGAGGTGGCGAAGCTCAAGACGCCCACGGGCCGCGTGCTCAAGTCGGTTTTTTCCACTGAAGAACCCAAGGCGCGTGTCGCCTCACGGGGACGGTGAATCCATGCGCTCCTTCCGGCATCCTGCGCCCGCCATGAGAACCTCCCTGCTGTGCACCGTCGCGACGGTGGTCTCCCTCTCCACGGTGGCCTCCGCCGCGGACAAGACCGAGAAGAAAGCCATGTCCCTCCACCAGCTCTCCGCCAACCGGCTCGACGGCAAGCCCGAGAAGCTGTCGGACTTCCAGGGCAAGGTCGCCCTCGTCGTGAACACCGCGTCCGAGTGCGGCTACACGCCGCAGTACAAGGGCCTCCAGTCGCTCTACGACAGCTACAAGGACAAGGGCGTGGTCGTCCTGGGCTTCCCGTCCAACGACTTCGGCGGCCAGGAGCCGGGCACCTCCGAGCAGATCGCGAAGTTCTGCGAGCTGCGCTTCAAGGTCTCCTTCCCCATGTTCGAGAAGGTGAAGACCAAGGGCGAGGGCCAGTCCCCGGTCTACGCGTTCCTCGCCAAGGACCATGGCGAGCCCAAGTGGAACTTCCACAAGTACGTGGTGGGCAAGGACGGCCAGGTGAAGGCCGCCTTCCCCAGCAGCGTCACGCCCGACAGCCCGGAGCTGAAGGCCGCCATCGACAAGGCGCTCGCGGAGAAGTGACGGACGTCGGACGTCCGACGTTGGCTCCGCCCCGGGGGACTGCTCGGCGGCGGGGCCGGGCGTGCGCAGCTTGGGTGCCGGCCCATGGTTCCGGCTCTCTTCCCCGTACGTGTCGTGACCGTGGTGCTGTTCGCGGTGCTGTGCGGTGGATGCGCGTCGCTGGCGCCGCAGCGCTCGGAGCTGACCACGCGTGTGGGACGCTCCGACCTGTCCGTGGCGGTGATGCGCACGCGGGTGCGGGACCTGGCCCGGCGCTTCTCTGGACTCATCGAAGCCCTGGCGGACGACCTGGCCGCGCGCTCCGGTTCGCCGCACGTGGCCTCGGCCATGCTGCGCTTCAAGGCCAACGCGGTGCCCGCCGTGCAGAGCGCGCTCTTCCAGCCGGATCCGGTGGCCGCCCTCATCGACACCTGGACGCTGCTGGCCCAGCTCGAGGACTCGCTGCCTCATACGGCGGTGGACGCATCGCCGGAGCTGCTGGCGCGCGCCCATGACACGCTCGTGGACCTGGAGTCCCAGGTGGAGGCCGAGTGGCGCGTGGTGACGGGCCTCGAGGATGTGACCGAGGCGCGCGACAAGGTGCACGCCTGGGCCGCGGCGCACCCGCTGACCGGGCCGCTCGTCACGCGCGAATCCACCACGGCCCTGCTGGCCTCCCTCACGGAGGTGACGGGCGGAGGACTGCGCTCCACGGCCGCCAACCTGGTCGAGGACACGCGCGACCTCACCGCGCGGGTGGACCTCTACGCGACCAGCCTGCCCCGGCAGGCGCGCTGGCAGGCGGAGCTGGTTGCGACGGATGCCATGCAGGCTCCCACCGTCCAGGCCGCGCTGGCGGAGTTGGGGCGCACGGTGGACCTGCTGGACAGGGTGGGTGCGTTGGCCGCGAACTCTCCCGCGCTCATCGAACGCGAGCGCCGCGCGGTGCTGGACTCGGTGCACGCCGAACGCCTGGGCCTCCAGGAGTTCGTCAACGGCGAGCGGCAGGCGGTGTTCGCGGACGTGGGACGGGAGCGGCAGGCGCTGGTGGACGCGCTGCACGCCGAGCGCGTGGCCACGCTCCAGCAGCTGGACGGACTGGCGCGCGGCTGGGTGGACCACGCGTTCGACCGGCTGGGCCCGTTGGTGGACCGCGTGTTCCTCTGGCTCACGCTGCTGACGGTGCTGCTGGGCGTGGGTGGCCTCCTGGGAGGCCTGCTGCTCACCCGGGCGTGGCGGCGCGCGCGCTGAAAGAGCGCCTACTTCTTCTCCTTCGGCTCGGGCGGGAAGTCCTTCAGCATCTTGTTCACGCCTTTTTCAATCTTGCCGCTGTCGGTCTGGGCGCTCGGGCTGTTGCCGATGTCCGACTTTGCCGTGCCGCGCCAGACGAGCTTCTTCTCCTTCGCGTCCACCACGTCGAGGATGAGCGTGCCCTCGTCGTACTCGCGCACGTACGTCTGCGAGGGCCCGTAGTACGAACCCCAGAACGGATCCCACGGGTAGCCCCAGTAGTTGTCCACCGTCTCCGCGGACAACCGCTTGTTGATGGCACCCTGCCACCCGATGAGGAAGTCCGGGTTCGCGCTCGCATCCACCCTCTGGTAGCCGCGGGCCTGGAGGTCTTGGTCCACCGCCCCGGTCACCTGGCTATTGGTGATGTCGTTGTTGATGCGCGTGTCCTTCGTCTGCTGGGGATGCGTCAGCCACGCATAGGTGTGGAACTGCTGGATGCGCTGGACGGCGGCGGGGTCGTAGTTGGTGCCGACATCGACGCCCGCGCAGGACGCGAGCCCAAGGCCCACGAGCACGGGAAGAACACGGGACAGCAGACGCATGGCGGACTCCAGGAGGAGGGGCGCATCCCTTGGGGAAGGGGCGCGGTCAACGCCATGACGTTGGGGATGTCCCCCGGGGATGCCCGTCCGTGCCCGCCCGTCCGCCTCCGACCGTCGGGAGGGACGTCCTCAGTCGCCGCGCGATTCCTTCGGTCCCTTGGTCTTCAGTCCCTTCATGCCCTCGGAGCGGGCCATGACCACGGCCAGCCGCGCGCGCTTCTCCGGGCTCAGGTCCCTGGCGAGCGCCTGGTACAGCTCCCGGTCCAGCGCGGCGATCTGCGCGCGGGCGTCGAAGACCTTCTGCGCCGCCGCGTCCACCTGACCCAGCGCCGCGCTGTCGCCCCGCGACGCCAGGTGGAGGATGCGCGCCGAGTCCCGCACCTGCTCACGCAGCGGGCGGCGCCGGTCCTCGAAGCGGCGCAGCGTCTCATCCATCTTCAGGGCCTGCGCGCTGTCCAGCTCCAGCGTGTCCGCCAGCTCCAGCACCTGCCGCAGCCGCTGCCGTTGCTCGGCGCGGGCCATGCGGTCGGCGTCACGCGCGCCCGGCGCCCTCGGCCCGGGCTGCGCAATCGCCATCATTGGCAGCGCGAACACGAGCGCCCAGGTCATCCGCTTCATCGTCTTCACAGTGTCTCTCCCAGGTCGAAGTCCCCGTCCAGGTCGGAGTCGTCCCACGACAGGTCCTCATCCACGCCGTACCCCGAGCCGTCGTCCTCCAGCGGATCCAACCCGGCCCAGGCCTCGAAGGCGGCCAGCGTCTCCGCGTCCACGTCGTCGCGGGCGCTCGCGGACGGCACGGAGGCCGGCGCCGTCACCGGTCGGGGCGCCTTGAGCCGCTCCAGCGCGGACGGTCCCAGCATCAGCGCCACCACCGCCGCCACGGCCGCGAGCGACCCCAGCGCCCGGCGGCCCATCCCCCGGCGCGTCTGCTCCCGGCGCCACGCCGCCAGCGTCCTGGCGCCCAGGCCTTCCTGCGCGCGCACCTCCACGGGCGTCTGGGGCGGCAGCGCCACCAGGCCCAGGACCTCGCGCGCGGAGGCCACCTCCGCCTGACAGGCCGCGCAGGACTCCAGGTGGGTCTGGAAGCGCGCGGCCTCCTCGCCCTCCAGCGCCTCCGCGGCGTGGAGGCTCGCCTGCTCCTCGTATTCCACGCACGCACCCATCACTGCGTCTCCCCGGCCACGTCGGCCTTCAAGCGTTTCACCGCGTGGTGGAACTGCACCTTCGCGTTGTTCTCCGTGATGCCCAGCGTCTCCGCGATGTCCTTGAACGGTAGACCGCCGTCCACCCGCAGCGTCAGCACCTCGCGCTGACGGCGGGGCAGGGCGAGCACCGCCTGCCGCACCCGCTGGCCCTGCTGGGTGCGCTCCAGCGACGCGTCCGCGCCCTCGCCCATGTCCATCGCCACGTCATCCGTCACCGACTCCACCAGCACCGGCCGCCACCGCAGCCCCTGGCGCGCGTGGTTCTTCGCCAGGTTGAGCGCCACCCGCACCAGCCACGAACGGAACGGCGTGGGCGTGGTGGGCGTGAAGCGCGCGAACACCCGCCGTGACGCTTCCAGGGCCCGGAGGAATGCCTGCTGTGTCAGGTCCGCCGCGTCCTCCGCGCTCACGGTGTAGCGGCGCATCAGCGAGAAGACGAGGCCCCGGTGCCGTTCGAAGAGCTGACCGAACGCCGTCGCGTCCCCCGCGAGGAAGGCCCCGCACAGGGCCTCATCCGAGAGAGCGCTCACGGCCCCACCGGGCCGCACCAGTCCTAGGACCCGTCCGCTCACAGGGGCTTGAACCCTCCAGGGGCCGGAAGGTTATTTTCCGGCCCGTTTTTCGCCTCCCGGGATGTGCGCAAGGCGTCCGGTACCGGGCAGGCGGGCGGGCGCAAGGCCTCAGGCGGAGGCGGTGTCGCTGCCCGGGGTGGGGTGGGCCTGGAGGTACTTCAGCACGTCATCCAGGTGGCGGTAGACGCGCACCTCGTGGTGGATGACGTGTTCCACGACGCCGTCCGCGCCGATGATGAAGGTGACGCGCCGGTCGATGTTGAGGATCGGCCACAGCACGCCCCAGGCGCGGCTGATCCGCCGCTCGTCGTCTCCCAGCAGGGCGAAGTGGATGCCCTCCTGTTCAGCGAAGTCGCACTGGGTGGTGAGCGTGTCCACGGAGACGCCGACGAGCTCCGCGCCCAGCGAGCGGATCCGCTCGTGGTTGTCCCTGAAGGCGCGGTTCTCGATGGTGCAGCCCACGGTGAAGGCGCGGGGGAAGAAGAAGAGCACGACGCGCCGGCCTCGCAGCTCCGACAATCGAACGGGCTGCCCGTGGCAGTCGGTCGCTGCGAAGTCCGGTGCGAGTTCTCCGACGGCAATCATTCGATGCGCGCTCCATCCCGATACGGCCGGGGCTGCCCTTCCCCTACCACGTTTTCCCCGTCATCCCATGCCGCGCCGCGCCGGGTGTCCGCTAAGGTGTCCCTCCGTGTCGCCTGCCTTGATGGATTCCATCTCCCCCTCCTTTCTTGATGCCCTGGCCCGAGGCCTGGGAGTCACCCGGGTCGCCCGGGTCACCGGCCTGGACCGCACCGGCGTGGAGGTCGCCTGCGCGGTGCGTCCGGGTGGACACGTGCTCCAGGTGTGTAATGGCAAGGGGCTGACGTACGAGGCCGCGGCCCGGGGCGCGCTCTTCGAGACCGCGGAGCTGTGGGCGGCGGAGACGGTGCGGCCGGAGCGGCTGCGCTGGGGCTCCCGGACGGAGCTGGAGCGGGGCGGCGACACGGTCTGGGGCGTGGAGGCGCTCGGGTCGGCGGGCGCGGTGGTGGCGCCGAGGCTCGCGGGGCCGGCGGTGCGGCTGGCGTGGTGCGAGGCGCGGACGCTGGCCGGGGACGAGCGGGTCTGGGTCCCGGCGCAGGGCGTGTACTGCCCGCCCGCGGGGACGGTGGAGCTGGGGCCGGTGTCGGTGGCGTGGACGACGAATGGCTCCGGGGCGCATCCGGAGTCGGACCCGGCGCTGCTGCACGCGCTGCTGGAGGCCACGGAGCGCGACCAGCTGTCGAGGGCGTTGCCAGAGGGCTGGTCGGAGGAGGGCGTGGTGGGGCGGATGCTGCGGCCGGAGTCCCTGGAGGATTGGGCACCACGCACGGCCGCGCTGAGGAACGCGCTGAAGGCCCAGGGGTTTCGGGCCTACCTCTTCGATGTGACGCCCGCGCCCCGGACGCGCGGGAGGGTGGGGCTGCCCGTGGCGGCGGCGGTGCTGGTGGACGCGGACGAGGGCCCGGTGCCGCTCACGGCCGGCTATGCGTGCGCGATGGACCGGGATGAGGCCTTGCTGAAGGCCTTGCTGGAGGCCGCGCAATCACGGCTGACGGACATCCACGGAGCCCGTGAGGACGTGGCCGCGGCGGACCGCGAGGCGGCGCTGGGGTTCGCGCAGGCCCTGGCGGAGGTGAGGCCCCGTCGCGAGGTGGCCGCGATGCCGGATGCGATGGACCGGCGCGCGAAGACCGCGGCGGCGAAGGTGCGCACGGTGTTGTCGCTGCTGGACGGCGCGGGGTTCAAACAGGTGGCGGGCGTGGCGCTGGACGCACCGGTGCCCGGGCTGCACGTGTGGAAGGTCGTGGTGCCGGGCATGCGCGTCTCGGAGCTCCTGTGAAGCGGCGGTCAGGTGTGAAGGGTTCAGGGGCCGTCCCGGATGCCGCGAGCAGTCCTGCGCGTGAAGGGGCTCGCGTGAAGCGCCGGCCCGAGGACCTGGTGGTGTTCCTGGGGCCTTCGTTGCCCGCGGCCGAGGCCCGGCGGATCGCGCCGTGCACGGTGTTGCCTCCCGCGCGGCAGGGGGACGTGTGGCGGGCGCTGTCGCTCAAGCCCCGCGCACTGGTGCTGGTGGACGGCGTCTTTGAAGCGCAGCCGTCTGTGTGGCATCACGAACTGCTCGCGGCGCTGGAGGCCGGAGTGGCCGTCTTCGGTGGGGGCAGCATGGGCGCGCTGCGTGCCGCCGAGCTGTCCGAGCACGGCGTGGTCGGCGTCGGCCACATCTTCGGCTGGTATCGCGACGGCGTAGCGGTGGACGACTCGGAGGTGGCGCTGCTGCACGCGGACGCCGAACACGGCTGGCGCCCCCTCACCGTGCCCCTGGTGAACGTGAGGCACGCGGCGGAGCTGGCGCGAAAGGCGCGAGTGCTGGGGCGTTCGGGGGCGCAGGCCCTGGTGGACGCGGCCGCGGGCATCTTCTACCAGGAGCGCACCTGGACCCGGATCCGCGAAGCCGTGGAGCCCTCGTGGACCCGGCCCGTGCGCGAGGCCTGGGACGCCTGGTTCGCGGGCGGAGTGGAAGACCTCAAGCGGCTGGACGCCATGGAGTGCGTGCGCGCGGGCGCGGAGTTCGTGAGTCGAGCGGCCCCGACGCAGCCGGGAGCGCGGCGCAATCCTTCGTCGCTGGTGAGGCGCCGGCGCCTGATGGAGGACGTGACGCGCGTGGGCTCACGCGCCGTGGACTCCGGGCGCGTGATGGAGCTGCTGCGCGGCGCGCCCGATGCGGCGGCCTGGGCGGAGGCGGGCCTGCGGCGGGCACTGCTCGCGGGCTGGGCGCGTTCGCTGGGCCTCGACGCGACGGAGGAGGAGATCGCCGCGGAGGAGGCCGCGTGGTGGAACGAGCGGAAGGTCCGGGCCTCGCGCCGTGAGGCCTTCCTCTCAGCGAACGGGCTCGATGCGCTGGAGTTGCGCCGCCTGTGCGAAGCCCGCGCGCTGGAGCGCCTGGCCTTGAAGCACGCGTCGAGGCTCCTTCCGGACGGTCCCTCCTGGGACGAAGCCCTGGCTTCCGAGGCGCGACTGGGAGGCCAGTGGGAGCAGGCCGCCCGCGCGCTGGCGGAAGCGGACGACACCTCCGACGAAGGCGAATAGCCGGCCGGAGACGGGCCCCACACAATCCCAGGCAGGCCCTCTGTCACATCCGGACGGGCTGAAACCTGTTTCACGAACCTCAGGCTGCCTGACGGGTTGGACGCCCGTTCAGGGGCGACCCCCCTGCTGCGTCACGAAAAAACGTGACAGCCCCGCAGGGCCAGATAGGGTCAACCCCGGAGGTTGTCCGCATTGAACACCGCTCCCTGGGTGGTTCCGCCAAGTGGGTCCGCGCCGTCATCGGCCGGGCACGCTCGTGGATTGCGGGGAATCCGACCTCCGCGGTGGGGTGTGGCAGGGAAGGCGCCCTCGGCGGTCCTGAAAACCCGGGTGGTCGTCCCCACCTCCCAGGTTGTGTCACGGCTTGAGTCAGGGTCATGACCACGCCGCTCCACCCGGACCAGCTTGAAGTCGGCCACAGTGTCGGTCCCTGGCGAATCGTCGGGACGCTTGGCGCGGGAGGCTTCGGCCGGGTCTTCAAGGTGGAGCGGGGCGGGAATGTCTACGCGCTGAAGCTCGCGTTGCGTCCGGCGAACCAGCACGCCAGCGATGAAGAGGATGTCAACGGGCGGATCACGCGGGAGGTGGCGGCGCTGCTCGCGTGCGCGCCGCATCCCAACCTGCCGCGCGTGCACGCCGTGGATCGCTGGCCGGAGCCACCGGACGGCTACCTCTTCCACGTTACCGACTTCGTGGACGGCGAGACGTTCCACGAGTGGCGCTGGCGGGTGAAGCCCTCCGCCGCGCACCTGCTGACCGTCTACACGGAGGTCGTGCGGGTGGTGGCGGATCTCCACCGCAGGGGCGTGCATCACCGCGACCTCAAGTCGGACAACCTGCTCATCCGCCGCCTGGATGAGCGTCCCATCCTCATCGACCTGGGCACGGCGCGCATCCCAGGGGCCTCCACGCTGACCGTGGGCGTGGCGCCCGCGTCGCCGCATCTGCTGCCGCCAGAGTGCGTGGCCTTCCTGCGCGAAGGCTCCTGGAAGTCCGGAGCGAACTTCGACGCAGGCATCCCGGGCGACCTGTATGCGCTGGGCGCGCTGCTCTACGAGTCCCTGACGGACGGCTACGCCTTCGACCCACGCCTTCCCTACGAACGGTTGCTGCCCGCCATCGAGACGGTGGTGCCGCGCGCGCCGAAGGACATCAACCCCAAGGTCCCCTCCAGCCTGTCGGACATCGCGATGCGGCTGCTCTCCAAGCGCCCCGAGGATCGCTACTCGGGGACGGAGACGCTGCTACAGGCGCTCTGGGACGCCGCGAAGGACAAGCGCCACGCGGACTGGAAGGTCTCGCTGGACGTCCCGGCGGATCCGGATGCGTCCGGCCTGGACCGGGGTGTGGTGTCGCTGTCGCAGTTCCCTGGGAGTTCCACGGAGCTGACAGCGCAAGCCCGGGAGTCAGCGCCTTCGGAACCGTCCGTACCCGCGGAGACCGTCCAGCCGAAGCGGCGCCGTCGTTCCGGCGCGGTGCTGGGCCTGGGAGCACTCCTGCTGGGCTTCTTGATCTTCGGGCTGGCGCGACTGACGCCAGACCGTCCTCCACCTGCCGTAGCGCCTGTGTCTGAGAAAGGAAGTTCGTCCGTGACACCAACCCCGAGTCTTCCCGATGCCGCCGTGCTCGCGGTGGCGTCTTCGCCGGATGCGGGTGTTTCCGCTGCGGCGGAGCCGGCTCCGACCGAGCCTTCCGAGGTTGCGACAACCTCCGTGAAGTCCCTGCGAGCGGACGGCGGTGTCATGCGGAAGATCGCTGGAGCGGCCGTTGCGGCCTGCGTGGGCGCGTCGTGCGCGGGCGGCAGCGCCAACACCATCAGGGATCGGGGCGAACCGTGCCCGGCGGGAGCCCAGGAGGCCATGGTGGAGGTGAAGTCCGGCTTCAAAATCTGGCACGGCCTCTGGCTGAAGGAGGCGGAGAGATTCGAGTTGGAGGTCCGTGAAGGGCCCATCCAGGGCATCGTCCATAATGCGGCGGCGAGGCGCGGTGCCTTGCCGATAGGGACGAAGGTGAAGGGCCGCGCGGTGTTCGATCCGCTGATCACCCGACTGCTCTTCACGGAGGCCACCCTACCTGACGGGAGGGTCGTCCCCATTTGCATGGAGTACATCGACGAGGAGATCGGTCAATTTGGTCACCGGGTGAACGACGAGGGCTACACCCCGGACACCGCCACGACCCGGTGGATCCCGAACCAGTTGTACGGTGTGGTGGGGGTCAAGCGTCTCAACGTGTACTACGAGCCCAGGTAGCAGGCACTTCGCCGCATCGACGCCTACTCGTGGAGGTGGGTCATCCGCGAACAGCGGGTACGCGTAACGCCCCGTGATAGAAGGGAACTCCTGCTGCCCCGGTTCGAGGAGCCCTCCCCACCGTGCCCTCCTGTCTGTTCGTCGCGCTTCCGGTTCTTCTCTGGTCGACCCATGTATTGGCGGCTCCTCCCGTCGGGAACGATGCGGTTGAGGGGACGCTCCGGATGGAAGTGGGAGCGGACGGCCTGGGGACGCGCCCCATCCACATCGGGCCTGGGGTCAGCACGACGCTCCTCTTCGATACCGACATCCAGCACGACCAACTGAGCCTGGAGTCACGAGCACAGTTCGCACGGGTGAGCACAGGCAGTTCCGTGCTCGTGCTCGTGCCGTCCAATGACTTGCAGGGCGGGGACAGCTTGAAGCTGTCCATTCCCTTCAAGGATCCGGGCTCGGCGCTTCCCTCAAGGTTGTCTTTGACCTTGGTGGTGGATTCAGGTGCCGTGGATCGGCAGGTGGAAGTCTACCGACGGGCGCGTTCCGCGGAGTCGTACCGCCAGGAAGTGCAGCAACTTCGCGCGGAACTTGAGCGCTTGCGTCAGGAACACGTTTCCTCGGGAGAGGGCGCGCGTGAGCCGATGGGCCTTCGGGGGCTCCTGATCGCCTCGAAGTCGCTTCCTGGCATTGGGGTCGACGGTAAGTGGATGCGCATCAAATGCAGGCGCCCGTGCTCATTCCATGTGGAGAGAGGATCTGTGTTCACGTCGGGCCCGCGGAGGGCCGTGCAGTTGATGCTGAGGACGGCTGACACGAAGCCATGGACCATCGGGAAGGCCGTGCTGGTGGACCGGCAGGGAAAGGAGTGGCAATCCTTTCCGCCTTTTCAGTCCGGACCCATCACGGCCGAGTCTCAGGCGACCTTGATCCTGGAATTCGATGTCAACAACGCGGAGCTGGATGGATACCAACTGCGCGTCACGGATGTGGATGGCACACGGACGGCGCAGTGGAGTGGCATCAACTTCCCCTGAGCTCGAAGCCTGACTCAATCCAGGAACCGGCGCTCCCATCTGCGTTGCTCTTCGGTGCCACGCCACGGGCGGGAGTCGCCCTGGAAGTACATCCAGGGCTCCAGGACGCGAGCCAGTTCACGATAGGCCGGTAGCACTGGGCTGTTCGTTACGTCTTCTGCGTCAGGTTCAATCCCCAGCGTGACGACCGCGCGTCCGTCGGACAGGGACTGCACGGTCGTGTCAGGACTCCGAAGCCGTTCACGAAGGGCCTCCACACCGCCCAGTTCCGTGAGCACCGGAGGACCCAGGAAGTTCATCCAATGGACGCCGCGGATGCGGTCGCCCAGGTGCAGGGACGCGGACTCGTCGGGAACATCCATTCCGGGATGGCGAAGGCGTTCGCGCTGGATCCATTCATCGACCTCCAGGAGGCCGAGCTCGGCGTTGAATGCAAGCCCCGCGTGCCCCGAGGCGAACGGGAGGTCCGCTGAGAGTTTCAGTGCCAGCTCGCGGACGGCGCAAGGCCCGTGTGACTCCAGGAACTCCGTGGGGAGCCAGAAGGTGACGGTGCTCGACAGCCGGGCCGCATCCGGGGAGCCGGGATTCTCCCGCCACTGGCCTGCATAGATGAACTTGTAGTCGCCGACTCCGTTGATGTGATCCGCCAGATGGACATGGGCGAACCGGGAGGCGTGGAACTCCTGCTCCAGGACCTCCTGCCCCTCTTCATCCAGTTCGTGGAAGTCCCCTTCGTAGTCGCAAGACCAATCCAGGGATGCCGGGGCAATGGCGTGCTGAAACACCTGGAGCGTGTGTTCAACCCGCTGGGTGATGTCCTGATGCGAATGCCTCAAGTAGAAGGCAATGCTGACGCCATCCCGGATGTGGGGATGAGAACGCGTCACGGTGCTACTCCAGGCCGAACACGCATACCCACCGAGCGTGCCAGAATCCCGGCACCCCCGTCCCCATGCCGGGTAGGGTGCGGCTCCACACGATGACCTCCGACCTCACGCCCGAATCCCTGCGCTGCGTCCGCGCCGACGCGCGCGAGCCCGAGGGCTACCGGGCCGCCCTCGGCGACACCCGCGCCTCGCTGCTCCACACGGATCCGCCCTATTGCCTGCTCACCCGGCGCCGCAAGGGCGGGGACCTGCGCGACCCTCGCGCGAACAAGAAGATCGACCGCAACCCCATCGTCCGCTTCGAGTCCGTGCGCGACTACCGCGTCTTCTCCGAGGCCTGGCTCACGCGCGCCACCGCGCACCTCACCCCGGACGCGCCCCTCATCATCTGGACCAACCTGCTGGGCAAGGAGCCCATCCTCACCGCCGCGCACGGCCTGGGCTACACCCACCTGCGCGGCGAATACGTCTGGGGCAAGCGCACCACCGACAAGAACGCCAACGAGCAGATGCTGCGCGTCTACGAGGTCGCCCTCGTCATCGCCCGCACGCCCGCGCCGCCGCTCGCACTCGGGGACGCCCCCACCGTGTGGGCCGTCGTCGGCGGCTACGACGATGACGCCGAGGCCGTGCAGTGGGGCGGCCACCCGCACCACAAGCCCTTCTCCGTGCTGGAGCCCCTGGTCCGCACCTGGAGCCGCCCCGGGGACACCGTGTTGGATCCGTTCGCCGGCAGCGGCTCCATGCCCTCCGCCGCCCTGCGCCTGGGCCGCCGCCCCGCCTGCATGGAGGTCGAACCCGAGTGGGCCGAGCGCGTCACCCACCGCCTGCGCGAAACCGCCCGTCAGCTGGCCAGCGCCCGGTAGAAGCGCGTCTCGCTCCACAGGGGCACGTCCGTGGGACGGTGGCCCCACCAGTTCATCACCAGCGTGCGCCGCTCGCGAGAAGGCCCCGGCAGCTTGCCGTCCGGGACCTGGTTGTCCGCGTCCAGCACCCCGTGTGTCAGCGTCCCGTCGAACACCACCAGCCGGTTGGGCCGAGGCGCCACCAGCGTCAAATCCTCCAGCCGGTCCGGCGCGAGCGACGGGTTGTCTTCACACGGCAGCTCCCGCGTCACCGCCAGCGCGCCGCCCCGCACCCGGTTGAGGAACAACACCGACGAGCGCACCGGGTGCACCAGCTTCCCCGTGGCCAACGCCAGCCGCTCGTCCCGGTCCTGGTGGAAGTCCACCCGCACGTCCGTGGCCCGCATCCGCGAAAGCCACCACTCCACGCCGGCGATCTTCCAGCCCTTCGTCACCCGGGGCCGCAGCGTGTGGATGACCTCCTCCACCACGTTCTCCGGAGGGCCAAAGGCGTACCAGAACGTCGTCTGGTACGTGTGACGCAGGCGCTCTCCCTTCAGGTCTCCCACGCGGCGTGACAGCCGTTGGAAGAGGGTCGGGGGCAGGGCGGGCTCGGTGAGCTGGACGAGGGATTCCACGATGGGGCGGAAGCTTTCCCCTGAACGCGAGGTGGGCGCCACTCCCTTTCGCCGGTAGGCTTCGCCCCCTCATGAAGCCCCATCAGAAGATGCTCCTCGGCATTTCCGCCGGCGCGGTGGCCGGGCTCGTCTGCAACGCCGTGTTCGGGAGCGCGGACTGGCTCATCTGGCTCGTCGAGCACGTCACCAACCCCCTGGGGCAGATCTTCATCCGCCTGCTCCTGATGCTCGTCGTGCCGCTCCTGTTCTCCGCGCTCGTCGTGGGCGTGGCGGAGCTGGACCTGAAGCAGGTGGGCCGGCTGGGCGCCCGCACGCTGGGCTACACCGTCGTCTTCTCCGTCATCTCCGTGCTCATCGGTCTGTTGCTCGTCAACACGCTGCGGCCCGGTGACGGCTTGAGCGACGAGGCCCGCGCCCTGGCCCGCACGGGCACGACCATCAAACCCGCGCCGCCCCCTGGAGACACCTCCGCGGGCGCGCTCTTCATGTCCATGGTGCCCACCAACCCGCTGAAGGCCGCGGCGGACGGGGACATGATTGGCCTCATCGTCTTCTCGCTCATCTTCGGCCTGGGCCTGGCGCTCACCCCGGGCGAGCCCGCGCAGCGGCTCAAGGACGTCATCCAGGGCCTCTATGACGTGATGATGAAGCTCATCGACGGGGTGCTCCAGCTGGCCCCCGTGGGCGTGGGCGCGCTCTTGTTCTCCATGACGGCGCGCCTGGGCTTCCACATCCTGGGACAGCTGGCGTCGTACGTGGGCGTGGTGCTGCTGGCGTTGGGCATCCACATGTTCGTCATGTACTCGCTGTCCGTGCGCTTTTTGGGCGGACGCAATCCGGTGGAGTTCTTCCGCTCCTGCCGGCTGGCCATCGTCACCGCGTTCTCCACGTCCTCCTCCAGCGCCACGCTGCCCACCGCCCTCAAGGTCGCGGAGGAGAACCTCAAGCTGCCGCGCAACGTGTCGCGCTTCGTGCTCACCGCCGGCTCCGCGATGAACCAGAACGGCACCGCGCTCTTCGAGGGCGTCACCGTCCTCTTCCTCGCGCAGGTGTATGGCGTGCAGCTGGACCTCACGCAGCAGGCGACCATCATGTTCATCTGCGTGCTGGCGGGCATTGGCACCGCGGGCGTGCCGGCGGGCTCCATCCCCGTCATCGCCATGATCCTGGGCATGTTCCATATCCCGGTGGAGGGGCTGGGCCTCATCCTGGGCGTGGACCGCTTCCTGGACATGTGCCGCACCGTGCTCAACGTCACCGGAGACCTGGCGGCCGCGGTGTACGTGTCACGCGGCGAGCCCCCCGACCAGCCGGTCGGTGAGGAGGCGGCGCAGTCCCCCACCGCCTGACGTGGCGTCACCCCGGTTCCACCTTTGACCGAAGTCCCCTCCGCCGTCTTTCGAATCCAAGGAGCTTCAGCCGCATGAAAGTCGCCAACGGTCGCGTCGTCGCCCTCGATTACCGCCTCCACCTGGGAGACGGGCAGATCATCGACCAGAGCGCCCCGAACCAGCCGCTCGCCTATCTGCACGGGCACAAGCAGATCGTCCCCGGCCTGGAGGGCGAACTGGACGGCCTGGGAGTGGGGGACAGCAAGCAGGTGGTGGTGACGCCGGAGCAGGGCTACGGCATCCACAAGCCGGAGGGCGTGCGCAACGTCCCCCGCACCATGCTGCCCACCACGTACCTGCCCCAGGTGGGCGGCACGCTGATGGCCCAGACGGAGGACGGCGACGTCCCTCTGCGCATCATCGCCGTGAACCCGGACTCCGTGGTGGTGGACCTCAACCACCCGCTCGCCGGCAAGACGCTCCACTTCGACGTCACCGTGCGCGAAGTGCGTGACGCGACGCAGGAAGAGCTGGCGCACGGTCATGTCCACGGGCCGGGCGGCGCGCACGGGTAGCGCTTTTCCCAGCCTCCGGGCACGGAGCGTTTCGTGACCCCGGGGGGCGTGCACTATCTTGCGCCCCCCATGGTTCCTCCCGTCCCGAACCCCAGCCAGCTCCGCGTCCCCGCGCCCGATCCCGGCGCCGTCCCCGAACGGCCCGGTGCCTCCGCGGCCATGGATCCGGAGCTGTACTGGCGGGAGCACGTCTACCAGGGCGGCGCGCGGCAGCTCACCGTGCGCGCCGTCATCGCCGGCATGCTCATTGGCGCGGTGATGTGCCTGTCCAACCTCTACGTCATCCTCAAGACGGGCTGGAGCCTGGGCGTCACCATCACCGCGTGCATCCTGGCCTTCGCGGTGTTCGGCACGCTGCGCTCGCTGAAGCTGCTGCGCAACGAGTTCACCGACCTGGAGAACAACGCCATGGGCTCCGTGGCGTCCGCCGCGGGTTACATGACGGGCGGCGGCAACATGGCCGCGGTGCCCGCGCTGCTGATGCTCACCGGCACGCTGCCGTCGTCCGGCTGGCTGATGGTGTGGTTCGCCGTCATCTCCGCGCTGGGCGTCTTCGCCGCCATCCCCATCAAGCGCCAGCTCATCAACATCGAAGCGCTCCCGTTCCCCACGGGCACGGCCACCGCGGAGACCATCCGCGCGCTGCACGGCCACGGCGCGGTGGCCCGCCGCAAGTCGCGCCTCCTGGGCCTGGCGGGGCTGGTGGGCGCGCTGCTGGTGCTGGTGCGCGACGCGCGCTTCACCTGGCTGAAGAACCTGCCGGAGAAGGTGAGCCTGCCGTTCAGCATCCTCGGACGCGAGGCGGGCAAGTGGTCCCTGTCGCTAGACTTCAGCCTGCTGCTCATCGGCGCGGGCGCGCTGGTGAACTTCCGCACCGGCTGGTCCATGTTGCTGGGCGCCATCCTCAACTACGGCTTCCTCGCGCCGGCCATGGTCTCCCAGGGCGTCATCCCGGAGGTGACGTACAAGGCCATCAACAGCTGGTCGCTGTGGACGGGCTCCGCGGTGCTGGTGTCGTCCGGCCTGCTGTCGTTCGCGTTCCAGTGGAAGAGCGTGGTGCGCTCGTTCTCCGCGCTGGGCGGGCTGGTGGGGATGAAGCCCAAGGAGGGCGCTCGCGAGGATCCGCTGGCGGACATCGAGTGTCCCCCGGCCTGGTTCCCCCTGGGCTTCGGACTCCTGGGCCCGGTGGCCGTCTTCCTCATGGCCTACCTGTTCCAGATTCCCTGGTGGGCCGGCGTGCTCGCGCTCCCCCTGGCGGTGGTGATGGGCGTCATCGCGTCGCGCGTGACGGGAGAGACGGACACCACGCCCACCAAGGCGCTGGGCCCCGTCACCCAGCTCATCTTCGGTGGCCTGGCGCCGGGCAACATCCCCGCCAACGTGATGAGCGCCAACGCCACGGGCGGCGTGGGGCTGCACTCGGCGGACCTGCTCACGGACCTGAAGTCCGGGTGGCTGTTGGGTGCTTCGCCGCGTCAGCAGTTCTTCGCGCAGCTGTTCGGCGTGGTCGCGGGCGCCCTGGTGGTGGTGCCCATCTTCAAGCTGCTGGTGCCCACCGCGGACGTGCTGGGCACGGAGCAGTTCCCCGCGCCCGCGTCCATGGTGTGGGCCGGCGTGTCGAAGATGCTCGCCTCGGGTGTGTCCGCGCTGCACCCCACCGCGCGCGTGGGCGCCCTGTGTGGCGCGCTCCTAGGCATCACGCTGGTGCTGCTGGAGCGCTGGGCCCATCCGAAGGTGAAGGCCTTCATCCCCAGCGCGTCCGGCCTGGGGCTGGCCATCGTCATCCCCGGCTCCAGCTCCATCAGCCTCTTCGTGGGTGCGGCGCTGGCGGCGTTCCTCCGGCGCGCGAAGCCGAAGCTCGCGGAGGACGCGGTGCTGCCCGTCAGCTCCGGCTTCATCGCGGGCGAAAGCCTCCTGGGCATCGCCATCGCGATGGTGAAGGCCTTCGGCTTCATGCCGAAGTAGGGGCTGTCCGTCAGTCCACCTTGCTGGTGGCCCAGGACACGCCCGCGACGAAGCGGAAGGTGGGCGTGTCGAACCCCGCGCCCACGCCCGGGCCGCCCATCACATACAGGTCCAGGCTGGACAGGGCATGGCGGCGGATGGCGATGAGCAGCTCCGCCCCCACCCGGCCTCCGTTCAGCGGGATGCCCGTGAGCACGCTCACCTCGCCGCGCGTCGTCTCGCCGTGGAGCGACGTCACCGTGGCGCCCAATCGCAGCTCATTGCCCGCGATGTCGCGCGGGTCGTAGGACACGGGGCCCAGGTCCTGGCGCTTGCGCAGGAAGATGCCGGCCTCGCCACCCACCTGGAAGCCCTCGCCCACGTAGCCCAATTGCAGACGCGGCTGCCACGCGTATTCCTCGTGCGCCTGCGCCTCGCGGCTGCCCACCGGCAGTCCCGCGGTGAGCCCCACCGAGAGGTTGATGGGGGCGCCTTTCGACTGGCGGAGCACGGCGGCCCGGGCCGTCAGCCACGGCGTGGCGATGCCCCCGGAGTTCGGCCCGAAATACTCCAGCGTGGGCTTTCCCCCCTGCGTCAGGACGAAGGGCAGCTCTCCGCCCACCTCCAGCCACGACAGCACGCCGAAGGCCACCGTCATGTGGGCGGTCATCTTGTTCTCTACCAGGCCCGTGCCCTCGCCGGGCTCCCAGCGCGTCTGGAAATGCATGGGCAACTGCTCGTAGTGGTAGTTCAAACTCACACGCAATTGCCCGGACTCCAGCGTCCGGCCCGTCCCCACCACCAGCGAGCCCAGCGCCGCCGGGTCCAGGCGCAGCCGTTGCAAGTCGAACATGGGCAGCGGGCTCTTGGGGCCGCTTTCCAGGGCGTGGGCGGAGAAGGGAAGGGACAGCAGGGCAGCGGTGATGACCGAGGCCGGACGGAACACGTGACGACTCCCGAGGCGGAGGGACGCGGACTCTAGCCAGAGTCCCCCGGCCCGAAAATCATGCACGGGTGCCACCCATTGATGTTTGCCCCGCGCAAATATCGCCGCGTCAGGCAGTTCCAGCCGCCAGGTCCTGCAATTCCTGCCATCTCGTATAGAGCCGGTCCACTTCGGCGGTGGTGGCTTCCAGGGCCTGATTCACCTCCGCCACCTTGGAGCCCTGGCTGTAGACGGCGGGGTCGGCCAGCTTCGCCTCCAGCTCCGCCTTGCGCTTCTCCGCGGCCTCGATGGTGGCCTCCATGCCGTCCAGCTCGCGCTGGTCCTTGTAGGAGAGCTTCCCGGGCTTCTTCTGCGCGGGCTTCTGGGCGGATTCCTCGCGGGGCTCGTCCTTCTTGAGCGCGGCGGCCTTGAGCGCGGCGGCCTGCGACTGCTCGCGCAGCCGCTTGTACATGTCGTAGTTGCCCTCGTAGCGGGTGACCTTGCCCTCGCCGTCGAAGGAGAGGATGGCGGTGGCCACCTTGTCGAGGAAGTACCGGTCGTGCGTCACCAGCAGGGTGCTGCCCGCGAAGTCCAGGAGCAGGCGCTCCAGGATGTTGAGGGTGACGATGTCCAGGTCGTTGGTGGGCTCGTCCAGCACCAGCACGTTGGCGCCTTCCAGGAACAGCCGCGCCAGCAGCAGCCGGTTGCGCTCGCCGCCGGACAGCGCGCCCACCTTCATGCGCTGCATGGGCACCGGGAAGAGCAGGTCCTCCAGGTAGTCGCGCAGGGCCACCTTCCGGTCCGCCAGCTCCACGTGGTCCTCGCCGTTGGAGGCCGCGTCGTACACCGTCTGATCCGGATCCAACTGGGCGCGCTGCTGATCGTAGTAGGCGACCTTGGTGTTCTTCCCGATGACGAGCTTGCCGCTGTCCGCGGGAATCTCCCCCAGCATCACACGCAGGAAGGTCGTCTTGCCCACGCCGTTGGGCCCCAGGAAGCCCACGCGCTCGCCGCGCTGGAGGCGGAAGTCCACGCCGTCCAGCACCTTGCGGTCGCCGAAGGACTTCTTCAGCCCTTCAGCCTCGATGACGGTGTGGCCCAGCCGGGGCGCCGCCACCACCTTCAAATCCGCCACCTTGGGGCGCTGGAAGCCCTTCTCCGCCAGCAGCTTCTGCGCCCTTTCGATGCGGGCCTTGCTCTTGGTGCGCCGCGCCTCCGGGCCCTTGCGCAGCCACGCCACCTCCTGGGCAATCCAGCGTCCGCGCTTGTGCTCCGCCGTCTCCGCGTTCTCCTGGGCCACGAGCTTCTGCTCCACGTAGGCCGCGTAGTTGCCGGGGTAGGAGATGAGGCCGCCGCCGGGCTGGATTTCGACGATGCGGTCCACCAGGTCGTCCAGGAAGTAGCGGTCGTGCGTGACGAGCAGCAGCGCCCCGGGCAGCTTGTCCAACTCGTCCTCCAGCCAGTCCACGGTGTCCGCGTCCAGGTGGTTGGTGGGCTCGTCCAAGAGCAGCAGGTCCGGGCGCGTGAGCAACGCGCGCGCGATGGCCACGCGCTTGCGCAGGCCTCCGGACAGCTGCGCCACCGGCCGGTCCCAGTCCTTCACGCCCAGCCGGTCCAAGAGCGTCTTCGCGTGGTGCTCCGTGTCCCAGCCGCCCGCCTGTTCAATCCGGTCGCTCAGGGAGGACAGCTGCTCCAGCATCTTCTGGGTGGCGTGCGCGGGGTCCGCCTCCAGCTTCCGGGACAGCTCCGCGTGCGCGTCCAGCGCCTCCTTCAGCGGCGCCTGGGACACGGCCAGCTCGCTCTGCACGGTGGCGCCTTCGGGGAACTCCGGCTCCTGGGGCAGGTAGGTGACACGCGCGCCCCGGCGCAGCTGCAGCTCGCCCAGGTCCGGCTTCGCCGCGCCGGCCAATATCTTCATCAGGGACGACTTGCCGGAGCCGTTGACGCCCACGAGGCCCACGCGCTCGCCCTCCTCGATGGTGAAGGTGAGGCCCTCGAAGACGGTGCGGCTGCCGAAGGCGAGCTGGACGTTGGCGGCGCGAAGCAGCGTCACGGAAAGGAACCTTTCGAAAAGGGGGACGGAAGAAAGCGAAAGGGCGCCCCCCACTTGAAGCGGGGAGCGCCCTTCCTACAGCCAGTGCGGCGTGGGCACCCGGACTACTTGCGGGCAGCCTGCTCCGCGGCCTGCTTCTCCTTGTACTGCGCCATCAGGGCCTCCGCCTCGTTGCGGGGGACCGGCGAGTACCGGGCGAACTCCATCGTGAACTCGCCCTTGCCCTGGGTCGCGGAGCGCAGGTCGGTGGAGTAGCCGAACATCGTGTTCAGCGGCACTTCCGCCACGGCCGTGACGTAGCCCTCGGCGGTGCCCGTCTCCAGGATGGTGCCGCGGCGCTGGTTCAGCTGGCCGACGACGGAACCCTGGAAGTCTTCCGGAGCCGTGACTTCAACCTTCATGATCGGCTCGAGGATGATCGGCTTGGCGGCGGCGTAGCCCTCGCGGAAGCCCATGATGGCGGCCGTCTTGAACGCCATTTCGGACGAGTCCACCGCGTGGAACGCGCCGTCGTTGATGACCACGCGCAGGCCCACCACGGGGAAGCCGATGAGGCTGCCCTTCTTCACGGCCTCCGTGAAGCCCTTGTCGCACGCGGGGATGAACTCGCGCGGGATGGAGCCACCGACGATGTCGTCCACGAACTCGTACTGCTGCACGGCGTCCGAGGGCAGGGGCTCCACGTAGCCGCACACGCGCGCGAACTGACCGGAACCACCGGTCTGCTTCTTGTGCGTGTACGCGAACTCGCCCTTCTGGGAGATGGTCTCGCGGTACGCCACCTGGGGCTTGCCGGCGACCACTTCGCAGTCGTACTCGCGCTTCATGCGCTCGATGTAGATCTCCAGGTGCAGCTCGCCCATGCCGCTGATGATGGTCTGCGCGGACTCTTCGTCACGGTGCACGCGGAAGGTGGGGTCTTCCTTGTGGAAGCGGTTGAGCGCCTTGGAGAAGTTGGTCAGCTTGTCGCGGTTCTTCGGCGTCACCGCCAGGGAGATCACCGCGTCCGGCACGAACATGGACGTCATCGTGTAGTTCACGGTGCCGTCGGTGAACGTGTCGCCGGAGGCGCACTCGATGCCGAACAGCGCGACGATGTCGCCGGCCGTGGCCTCGCTCACGTCGTGCATTTCCGACGCGTGCATGCGGACGATGCGGGGAACCTTGACCTTCTTCTGGTTCACCTGGTTGAAGATGAAGTCACCCTTGCTCACCTTGCCCTGGTAGATGCGCATGTAGGTGAGCTGGCCGTAGCGGCCGTCTTCCAGCTTGAACGCCAGGCCGACGAAGGGCTTGTTCGCGTCCGACTCCAGGATGACCTTGGCCTCGTTGTTCTTCTGGTCGAGGGCCTCGTTGGTCGCTTCCTTGGGGTTGGGCAGGTAGCTGCACACCGCGTTCAGGAGCAGCTGCACGCCCTTGTTCTTGTACGCGGAGCCGCACATCACCGGCGTCATCTTCAGCGCGATGGTGGCCCGGCGCACGGCGGCGCGGAGCTGCTCCTCGTTGATGGCGCCCGGGTCCATGAGGAACGCCTCGCCCAGCTCGTCGTCGACGTTGGCGATGCCCTCGATCATCTCGTCGCGGCGCAGCTTCGCCTCGTCGAGCATGTCCGCGGGGATGGCCTCCTCGCGCACGTTCTCGCCGTTCTCACCATCGAAGTAGAACGCCTTCATGGAGAGCAGGTCGATGAGGCCCTGGAAGCGGTCCTCCGCGCCGATGGGGTACTGGAGCTTCACCGCGTGGTGGCCCAGCTTCTCCTTCAGCTGCGCGGCGACGCGGTCGTAGTTCGCGCCCGAGCGGTCCATCTTGTTGATGAACGCGATGCGCGGAACCTTGTAGCGCTTCATCTGGCGGTCCACCGTGATGGACTGCGACTGCACGCCCGACACGGAGCAGAGCACCAGGATGGCACCGTCGAGGACGCGGAGCGCGCGCTCCACCTCGATGGTGAAGTCCACGTGTCCCGGGGTGTCGATCAGGTTGATGTTGTACTCGCCCCACATCGCGTACGTGGCGGCGGACTGGATGGTGATGCCCTTCTCACGCTCCAGGTCCATCGAGTCCATGATCGCGCCCACGCCGTCCTTGCCGCGGACCTCGTGGATCTCGTGGATCTTGCCCGTGTAGAACAGGATGCGCTCGGAGAGCGTCGTCTTGCCCGAGTCGATGTGGGCAGAGATACCGATGTTACGAATCTTCTCGATGGGTACGTTGGAGGCCACGATCCGGTCCTTCTTCTATTGAAAAAATTGCCTGAGGGAACAGAGCAGGCGGGGCCCTTACTTCCCACAGGACCCAGTTACCAGACAAATCCGCATGACGCGGGGCGTACATCCGCCTACTTTCCGCTGTCCCTGTTCCGACTGAGGTCTCATAACAATGAGCGCGAGCGAAAACTTCTCCCTGGCACGGGCCTGGCTCCAGGCCTTCAACGCCCACGACGTCACCGCCCTGGTGGCGCTGTACGCGGAGGATGCAACACACACCTCGCCCAAGATTCGCGTCCTGCACCCGGAGACGGGCGGGCGCCTGGTGGGCCGGCCGGCCCTGGAGCGGTGGTGGAGGGACGCCATCGCCCGGCTGCCGGGCCTGCGCTACGAGGAGACGGCGCTCACGGCGGACGGGGACCGGGTGTTCATGGAGTACCTGCGCCACGCGCCCAACGAGGCCCCCCTGCCGGTGGCGGAGGTGCTGGAGGTGAAGGGCGGGCGCATCGTCGCGTCGCGCGTCTACCACGGCTAAGGTGCCCCCCATGGCGACCCCCAATTTCGACCGGGACTTCGGATACCTGGCTCCCTTCATGGACAAGGTGGCCGCGGCCGCCGAGGACCTGCCGGACGCCTCCGCCCGCGAGGAGCTGGTGCGGCTGGTGGCGGAGGAGAAGGTCCGCTGGGCGCGCATCCGGGAGCTGCTCCAGGGCGCCGCGGGACAGAGCGGCGCTTCCAAGGGGTCCGCCCCCAAGGCTTCTGCCGCGAAGGCCCCATCGCCCGCCGCCGCGCCCCCGCTGGCCCGGGTGTCCGCGGACGGCGTGAACCGGGTGGCCCGGCGCGAGGCGGGCTTCACGGTGGGAAGCCTCAAGGACTCGCGCTAGTGGGTCTGGTGGATCAGGTGCTGCTCACGCGGACCTGGTCCAACGCGTCGTAGGTGGCGGCCTTGTAGGCCTCCGACAGCGTCGGGTAGTTGAAGCAGGTCTCCACGAAGAGCTGCGCGGTGGAGCCGGTGAGCAGCGCGGTGAGCCCCACGTGCACCAGCTCCGAGGCCTGTTCGCCCAGCACGTGCACGCCCAACAGCTTCATGTCGTCGCGGTGGAAGAGCAGCTTCAGGAGTCCCTGCCTCTCCCCGATGATCTGCCCACGCGGGTTGCTTTCGAAGGTGGCGCGGCCGACCACGTAGGGGATGCTGCGCGCGCGCAGGGACTCCTCCGTGTCGCCGGCCATGGACACCTCCGGGATGGTGTAGATGCCGTAGGGCAGGATGGGCGTGAGCGTGCGCTTGCCCGGGCCGAACGCGTGCTCCACCGCGATGCGGGCCTGCTCCATGGACGTGGAGGCCAGCGCGGGGAAGCCGATGACGTCCCCCACCGCGTAGATGTGCGGCACGGCCGTCTGGTACGCGAGCCCCACTTCAATCTGGCCGCGCTTGCCCTGCTTCACGCCCAGCGCCTCGATGCCCAGGCCCGCGATGTTCGCGGTGCGGCCGGAGGCGACCAGCACCTGATCCGCCTCCAGCACCTCGCTGGTGGACAGCTTCAGGCGGATGGGCTCCTCGTGGGACTCCGGCACGTGCGCGGACTCCACCGTCTGGCCCAGGCGCAGCCGCACGCCCAGCGTCTCCATGCAGTCGCGCAGCACCTGCCCCACCTCGGCGTCCAGGAAGGACAGGAGGTCGTTCTTCACCTCCACCAGCGTCACCGGGATGCCCAGCGCGGCGAACATGCACGCGTACTCGCAGCCGATGACGCCGCCGCCCACCACCACCAGCGTGCGGGGCAGGGTGGTGATGTCGAGGATTTCATCCGAGTCGTGCACGCGCGGGTCGCCGAAGGGATACATCGGCGGGCGGTACGGGCTGGAGCCGGTGGCGATGAGGACGGTGCCGGCGGTGAGCCGGGCGACCTCCGCGCCGTCGCGCTTCACCGCGACGGTGTGCGCGTCCACGAAGGAGCCGGCGCCCTGGAACAGCGTCACGCCGTGGCGCTGGAGGTTCTTGTGGATGCGCTCGCGCTCCATCTGCTTCACGCGGCGCTCGCGGAAGAGGAAGTCGGAGACGGTGGCCTCGTGGCGTAGCGTCGCGTCCACGCTGTAGAGGCCGCGCGCCTTGAAGCCGGACAGGTGCAGCGCTGTCTCTCGCAGCGTCTTGGAGGGAAGGGTGCCGGTGTTCGCCGCGGTGCCGCCGAGCACCGGCTCCCGCTCCACCACCGCCACCCGCTTCCCCGCGAGCGAGGCCTGCACCGCGCCCCATTCACCCGCGGGGCCTGATCCGATGACCACCAGGTCGAAGTCCGCCATGGGCCGCACCCTAACCCCACCCCGGGGGGCCAGGGCACCGGGAAGTCAGTCCCGGCCCGAGTAATTCAGCTTCTCGCGGACCTCCTCCTCGGTGAGCAGCCGGAAGCCGCCCTCGGGGATGTCGTCCAGGGTGATGTCGCCCACCGCCTCCCGGTGGAGCGCGCGGGCGGGCAGCCCCACGGCGCCCAGCATGCGCTTCACCTGGTGGTGGCGGCCTTCGGTGAGAATCACCTCCACCGTGTGCTCGTCGCGCACGCGCACCACCGCGGGGCGGGCGGGGCCGTCATCCAGCATCATCCCCTGGCGCAGCGGCTCCACCTTCGCGTCGTCCGCGGTGCTGAACACCGTGGCCACGTAGCGCTTGGGCAGGTTCGTCTCCGGGGACGTGGCGTGGGCCACCAGCTTGTCGTCGTTGGTGAAGAGCAACAGGCCCGTGGTGTCCACGTCCAGCCGGCCCACGGCGTGCCAGGTGAAGCGGTTCAGCTCCAGGGGCAGCTGGGGCAGGAGCAGCTCGAACACCGTGCCCGTGCGGTGCTGGCGCGCGGTGGAGGTCAGCACCCCCGCGGGCTTGTGGAAGGCCAGCACGTGCGTGGGCGCCCCCTTGCGCACCGGCATCCCGTCCACCTTGATGACGGCGTCGGGCGGCACGGGAGTCAGCGGCGTGGTCGCCACGCGGCCGTTGACGGTGACTCGGCCCGCCTTGATGGCGGCCTCGGCCTCGTCCTGGGGCATGGCGCCCGCGCGGGCGAGCGCGCGGGAGAGCCAGTCCGGCTTCTCCTTGCCCTCCCAGCGGTTGGGGCGGGGCGGGGACTTGGGGGGCCGTTCGGGCTTGCGAGGCATGGGCGCGGCACTGTAGCCGCGCTCGGGCGGCGGCGTGTCCCTCAGTTAGTGCCGGGCCGGTTCGTCGGGGTCCTCGCCCTCGGCGGAGCCCGGCGTCCTGCCCGGCTCGTCGCCGTCCGCCATGCGGTGGGACTCCTCCTCCAGTCCGCCGTCCTCGGCCGTCTCGGGCGTGCGTCCGGGTTCCTCCAGTGCGTCCTCGTGGGATGGCGCCTGACGGCCAGGGCCGGGCTCGGTGCCTCCCACGATCATCGACTCGTAGGGCATGTGGTTCACGCGGTGCTCCTTTCCGTGAGGTTCGGACGTTCCAGGAAAGGTAGCGACGCGCACGCATCCCGCCGCGAGGGGTGGGGTGTCCCCCTGCCTGCTCAGGGGTCGTCCCTGCCCGGGAAGTGCTTGCGCACGGTGTGCAGCGCGGCCAGCCAGAGCCGGGCTTCGTTGCGCGTGAGGCGGGAGCGGCGCAGGGGCGCGACCAGGTCCCGCACCGCCGTGCGCCCGGGCTTTTCGTCCACGAGGAAGCCGCCCGTGGTGAGGAGTGCTTCCAGTGTGGCCTCCACGCGGGCCAGCTCCTCGTCCGTGGCGGCCAGGGGCAGGGGGCCCGGCGGCGGCGCGCTGTCCGCGAGGTGCGCCATGCGGACCTCATAGGCGTAGAGCAGCACCGCCTGCGCCAGGTTGATGGAGGGCTGCTCCGGCGCGGTGGGCACAGCGGACAGGTCGTGGCAGCGCTCCACCTCCGCGTTGGTGAGGCCGCTGCGCTCATCCCCGAAGACGAGCGCCACGGGCCCCTGCTTCGCCCGCGCCACCAGCTCCTCTCCCACGGCCCTCGGAGACAGGCGGCGCTTTCCCTCCACCTTGCGGGAGCTGGTGCCCACCACCCAGACGCAGTCGGACACCGCCGCGTCCAGCGAGTCCGGCCGCTTCACCCCACCCAGCACGTCCTCCGCGTGCACCGCCAGCCGGTGGGCGGGGCCCAGGTCCTCCACCTCCGGCGTCACCCAGGCCCAGTCGGACAGGCCGCAGTTCTTCAGGGCGCGGGCGGCGGCACCCAGGTTCTCCGCGTTGCGCGGGCGCATGAGGACGAATCGGACGGGCAGCACCATGGGCGCGCACCCTACCGCCGCGTGCCCCGGGCAGGGACCCCTGTTGACCGCCGAGGTGTCTCACCGCCAGTCTGCACCGCGAAATCCCGCGTCCCGCGCGCGTCCAGCAGGCCACCCGCGAGTGTGGCTGCCCGGACACCCTGTGGGCCCGCGGACGCGCACGGGGGAGCGCCGGCATGTGGTCGCCGGGCCGCACTTCCCGTGCGCCTCCGAGGAGCCCACGCGCGGCACGCGGCATGAAATCGGTTCCGCCGACACCTCCTGGAGGAAACATGTCCCCGCAGTCCGCAGTCCCGCCGAAGGCCGCGCGCGCTCCCCGTGCCCGCTGGCTCTTGCCGGCGTTGCTCGTGGGCGCGCTCGCCGCCGGCTGTAAGCAAGAGCCCGCGAAGACGCCGCCCGCCGCCACCTCGTCCGCCACGGCGCCTGATGCCGGCGCCACGTCCCCGTCCACGACCGCGCCGGTGCAGGCCGCGAAGCTCACGCCCGTCATCCACGAGCTGGCCAGCGAGAACGCCCTGCCCACCGGCGTCGTCATCGAGTTCGCGCTGCCGGTGCGCCCGCGCTACGAGAGCGTCGACGGCAGCGTCGTCACGGTGTCTCCGGAGGTCGGGGGCAGCCTGCGGTGGACGGGCCCCTCGTCGCTGCTCTTCACTCCGTCCACGGGCTTCGCCGCCGGCACGACGTACACGGTGTCCGTGGACGCGGTGAACACCGACGCGGGCGTCATCAAGCCGTCGTCCGCGCGCGAGTGGCGCTACAACTTCACGACCTACGCCTTCAAGTTCTCCCAGATCTACCCCACGCGCATGGACCTGCCGAAGGGCCGCGTGGAGGCGAACGTGGACTTCTCCGGGCCGGTGGACCTGGCCGCCGTGCGCTCCCGCACCAGCTTCCGCGTGGGCGACACCGTCATCAGCGACGTGAAGTGGAGCACCCGCGCGGACACGCGCAGCTCCCTGTCCGTGGCGCTCACCCACCCGAAGCTCAAGCCCGGAGCGACGTTGCAGTTCTCCCTGCGCGAAGGGCTGACACCGGTGGGCGGCGCCTCCACCGTGCAGGCGCCCGCGGCCACGAGCAGCTTCGGGCTGAACGGCGGCAAGCGGCTGGACATCACCTACGTGAGCCTCCAGGAGGGCTCCAGCGGCTACTTCTACGAGGTGAGCTGCCGCGATGTGGCGGCGGACGCCCCGGCGAGCCCCACCGACGAGCAGTGGGATTCGTACTACTACGACGACGACAACAAGGGCTGCTCGCTGAGCGACGCGGTGGCCCAGGACGCCATCCGCTTCAAGCCGAAGGTGAAGTTCACCGTGGCCCCGTCGCGGCGCGGCTTCCGCATCTTCGGTGACTTCAAGCGCGGCCCGCACACGCTCTCCCTCGCGGAGGGCACGCTCTCCGTGGGCGGCGGCACGCTGATGGGCGCCTGGTCGCGCGGCTTCTCCGTGCCCGCGCGCCAGTCCCAGGTGCGCTTCAACGCCAACGGCCGCTACCTGCCGCGCAGCGCGTGGCGCAACCTGCCCCTGCAGCATCTCAACCTGGAAGAGGTGACGCTCACGGTGCGCAACATCCCACCGGAGAACCTCGTCTTCTGGATGGGCAGCGACTACTCGGAGACCGCCGACGAGCGCACGAGCAACGTGCTGGTGCGCAAGGCGGTGCCGCTCAAGTCCACGCCGGACGCGCTGCTCACCACGTACATCGACGTGGCGTCGCTGGTGCCCGCGAACACGCGCGGCCTGGTGGAGATCCTCGCCGAGCGCGGCGACTACAAGGCCGCCGCCCGCATCCTGCTCACCGACCTGAGCCTCGTGGCCAAGCGCGGCGGGCCGGCCGTCGGCTCGAAGGACTCGGGCGAGGTGTGGGTCTGGGCCCTGGGCCTGGAGAGCACGGAGCCCCTGTCCGGCGTGGAAGTGACGCTGGTGAAGAAGAGCGGACAGGCCGTGGCCCGCTGCACCACGCAGGGCGAGGCGGGCTGCCAGCTGAAGGTCCCCGCGCCCGGCGTGGATGAGAGCGCGCCGTTCGCGCTGGTGGCGCGCAAGGGCGACGAGCTGACGTACCTCAAGTACGACGAGCTGAAGACGGAGATCGCCAACTCGGACGTGCAGGGCGAGCCGTACCGCGCCGAGCAGCCCTACCGCGCCTCCATCTGGTCCGACCGAGGCGTGTACCGTCCCGGTGACACCGCGCACGTGGCCGCGGTGCTGCGCGGCCAGGACAACCTGGCACCGCCCGTGGGCATGCCGGTGGAGGTGCGCGTCATCGACCCGCGCGAGCGTGAAATCCGCAAGGTGACGCTGAAGACGAACGCGGCGGGGCTCGTGGCCTTCGACCAGGCCTTCGCGGCGTTCCAGGACACCGGCCACTACTGGGTGCGCCTCAAGGTGGCGGACCGCGACCTGGCCTCCTACGCGGTGAACGTGGAGGAGTTCGTCCCGGAGCGCATGAAGGTGACGGCCAGCACCACGGCGCCCGGCTACGTGCAGGGCACGGAGATTCCGGTGGGCGTGGAGGCCGCGTACCTCTTCGGCGGATCCGCGGAGGGCAGCCCGGTGGAGATGACGTGCCGGCTGGAGTCCGTGCCCTTCAAGCCCAAGCTGAACGCCCAGTACACCTACGGCGTCTGGCGCCAGGACGGCAACGCGCCCCGGCCCGTCACGCTGGGGCAGGTGAAGGGCACGCTCGACGCGAAGGGGCAGGCGCTCCTCAACTGCCCGGCGCAGGCGGCGTCCGGCCCCATGAAGGGCGCGGCGCGCCTGTCCGCGGTGGCCAGCGTCTTCGAGTCCGGCAGCGGCCGCTCCACCATCGGTGAGGCGACGGTGCCGGTGCACCCGGAGGCGTACTACCTGGGCCTCCAGGCCAACACGCAGAAGGTGAAGGCGGCCACGCCCTTCACGCTGACCGGCGTGGTGGTGGACTGGAACGGCCAGCCCGTCACCGGCGACAAGGCGCCGAAGACGGTGCAGCTGGAGTACCAGCTGCTCGAGGAGAACTACGGCTACTACTACGACGAGGAGTCCGGCTACGAGCGCTACCAGCGCTACCTGCGCCCGCAGCGTGAGGGCGAGGCGACGGCGAAGGTGGAGAACGGCCGCTTCACCGCGACGGTGCTGCCGGGCCGCGACGGCGCGGGCTACCTCGTGCGTGCTCGCGCTGGCAACACCCAGACGGACCTCGCCATCGAAGGAGAGGGCCGCTACTACTGGTGGGGCGAGGGCTCGCGCGTGGACCAGACGCCGCGGCCCCTGAAGCCCACGGCGCTGGACATTTCGCTGCCCGCCAAGGGCAAGGTGGGCGAGGCCCTCACCGTGAAGATGAAGGCGCCCTACCGGGGCCGCGTGCTCTTCACCGTGGAGACCGACCGTGTGCTCACCACCGCGTGGAAGCAGGTGGAGCCGGGTGAGGTGACCTGGTCGTTCACGCCTTCCGAATACGCGCCCAACGTGTACGTGAGCGCGTTCCTGGTGAAGGACCCGCACCTGGAATCCGCCCAGGCGTTCATGCCCGACCGCGCCTTTGGCGTGGGCAGCATCGCGCTGGAGCCGGTGGACTTCACCCAGGCCGTCGCGCTGACGGTGCCCAAGGAGGTCCGCAGCAACGACACGCTCACCGTGGACGTGGCGGTGGAAGGCGTGGAGGGCCCCACCTTCGCCACCGTGGCGGTGGTGGACGAGGGCATCCTGTCCCTCACGCGCTTCCAGAGTCCGGATCCGCTGAAGGAGATCTTCACGCGGCGCGCGCTGGGCATCCAGACCTACGAGACGGTGGGCTGGGCGCTCCTGGTGCCGCCGGGTGGCAACTCCAGCTCCACCGGCGGTGACGAGGGCGGCGCGGAAGGCCGCGTGCAGCCGGTGAAGCCCGTGGCCCTGTGGAGCGGCGTGGTGGAGGTCCCCGCCAACGGCAAGCTGAAGGTGCCCTTCAAGCTGCCGCAGTACCGGGGCGCGGTGCGGGTGATGGTGGTGACGGCGGGCGCGAAGCGCATTGGCCGGGCCAGCGCGCAGGTGCTGGTGCGTGACCCGCTGGTGCTCCAGACGACGCTGCCGCGCTTCCTCACCCAGAACGACGAAATTCAAATCCCGGTCTTCGTCACCAACCTGTCCGGCAAGGCGCAGGACGTGAAGGTGTCGCTGTCCGCGGAGGCGCTGGCGGTGCCTGGGCTCGCGATGCCGGAGGGCCTGGGCTCGCCGCTGGAGCTCAAGGGCAAGAGCGAGGGCCGCGCGAAGCTGGAGGACGGCAAGTCCCGCACCTTCGTCTTCCAGGGCCGCGCGGTGCAGTCCGTGGGCGCGGCGCGGCTGGTGGTGACGGTGGAGGGCGGTGGCTACACGTCGCGCGAGCAGCTGGACGTGCCGCTGTCTCCCGCCGGGCCCCGTGAGCGCAAGATTCAGCAGGTGGAGCTGGCGGAGGGCACCACGGACCTGAAGGCGCTGCTCGCCGGTTGGGTGCCCACCACGGAGCGCACCAGCGTCTGGGTGACGAACAATCCCTACGCGAAGTCGCTCCAGCACCTCTCGTACCTGGTGCGCTACCCGTACGGCTGCATCGAGCAGACGACGTCCTCCACCCGCCCGCTCTTGTTCGTGAGCCAGCTGGTGGAGCGCGTGGATCCGACGCTGGTCTCCACGGCGAAGGTGGAGGACATGGTGCAGTCGGGCATCAACCGGGTGCTGGCCATGCAGACGGCCTCGGGCGGCTTCGCGTACTGGCCGGGCCAGACGGAGCCGGTGGCCTGGGGCACGGCCTATGCGACGCACATGCTGCTGGACGCGCGCAAGCTGAAGTACCCGGTGCCGGACGACCGCGTGGACAGCGCGCTCGCGTGGATGGGTGACGAGCTGACCCGGAAGGAGGGCCGCGTGGGGCAGGACGACCACTACGGCCAGCACTCGGAGGCGTACATGCACTACGTGCTCGCGGTGGCGGGCAAGGGGCGCAAGGCGCGGGCGCAGGCGATGGTGAGCGCGCTGGAGACGGCGGCGAAGAAGGCCGCGCTCGGCGGCGAGGACCAGGAGGACCTGTACCTGCTCAAGGCCGCGCTGTGGCTGTCCGGCGACCGCCGCTACGAGAAGGAGCTGCGCAACCCGGACGTGTCCACCGTCACCGATGACCGCCGCAACAACTGGTCGTTCTATTCGGACCGGCGCCGGCGCGGGATGATGCTCAGCACCTTCCAGGACCTCTTCGGCGACGCGCCGGAAGGGGAGCCCCTGGCGCGCATGGTGGCGACGGCGCTGTCCGCCCGCACGTCGGCGTACTACTCGACGCAGGAGCTGGTCTGGGGCATCACCGGCCTGGGCAAGCGGCTGCAGGGCACGGCGACCAGCTTCTCGCCGCCCACGCTCACGGTGGCGGGCAAGACGGTGACGCCCGTCGCGGAGAAGGACGCGCGCGTGTCGGACCGCACGTGGGCCCTGGCCCGCGCCAGCGAGCGCGCCAGCGTGTCGCTGGACCTGAAGGAGAAGGGCGGCGGCAACGTGTACCTCATCCTCAACAGCGAGGGCGTGCGCACCACGCCCGAGGTGAAGGTGGGGGGAGAGGGGCTGACGCTCAAGCGCACCTGGCGCTCGCTGGACGGCACCGCGCTGGACATGAAGGCCCAGCCGGTGAAGCTGGCGGACCTCATCTACGTGGAACTGGAGGTGACCAACACCCGGGGCGAGCGCGTGCAGAACATCGCGCTGGTGGACCGGCTGCCGGCGGGCTGGGAGATCGAAAACGCCCGCCTGGGGCGCGGCGGCAGCGTGGACTGGGTGGACGCGGATTCGCTGTGGGCCGCCGACTACGTGAACGTGCGCGATGACCGCATGGAGGCGTTCGGCGCGCTGCAGGCCCATGAGACGAAGAAGCTCGTCTACGCGGTGCGCGCGGTGACCGCGGGCAGCTTCACCCTGCCGTCCGCGGAGGCCGAGGCGATGTACGACTCCTCGCTCTGGGCCCGGGATGCCGCGGGCACGGTGCAGGTGTTGGGCCCCTGGAAGGACGACCTGCTCTAGGCCCCATGCGTCGCGTGCGTCTCAACGTGAGGAAGTGGGCGGGGGTGGCGCTGGCGGGGCTCGTGCTGTTGGGCGCGGGCCTCGTGGCGGCCTGGTGGGTGCCGCTGCCGGAGCGGTTGGCGGCGCCCCCCTCGGTGGTGATGGCGTACCGGGACGGGTCGCCCGCGTACGTCTTCCTCGCCCCGGACGAGCGGTGGCGCATCCCCGCGCCGAAGGACCGCGTCGACCGGGCCTATGTCCGCGCCCTCCTGGCGCTGGAGGACAAGCGGTTCTTCCAGCACCCGGGCGTGGATCCGCTCGCGGCCCTGCGCGCCCTCGGGCTCAACCTGAGCCGGGGGCGGCGGGTGTCGGGCGCCTCCACGTTGACGATGCAGCTGGTGCGCGTGCTGGAGCCCCGTCCCCGCACGTTCACCTCGAAGGTGATTGAGTCGTTCCGCGCAGCCCAGTTGGAGGCGCGGTTGTCCAAGCAGGAGGTGCTGGAGGCGTACCTCCAGTTCGTGCCCTACGGGCGCAACGTGGAGGGCGTGGAGGCGGCGGCGCTCGCGTACTTCGGGCACACCGCCCAGCACCTGAGCCCGGCGGAGATCGCCACGCTGCTGGCGGTGCCGCAGAACCCGAACCGGCGCTTCCCGTCGCCGGAGAACCAGGAGCGGCTGCGCTCGGCCCGGGACGACATTGCCCGGAGGCTCCTGGAGTCCGGAGGGCTGGCCGTGGAGGGCGTCGCGTCCGACACGGTGCTGGCGGAGGTGCGGGCGACGGCGGTGCCGAACGTGCTCACGCCATTTCCGAGGGAAGCGCCGCACGCGGCGGTGTGGCTCAAGGCGCAGCGGCCTGGAGAGACGTGGCTGGCGACGACGCTGGACGCGGGCACGCAGCGCTTCGTCGAACGCACGCTGGGGGAAGCGGCCCGGCGGTTGGACCGGCAGGGCATCCACAACGGCGCGGCGGTGGTGGCGGACCGGGAGACGGGCGAGGTGCGCGCGCTGGTGGGGAACTTCGACTTCTTCGATGCCCAGCACGGTGGGCAGATCATCGGCTTCGCCACGCCGCGCTCGCCGGGGTCCGCGCTCAAGCCGCTGTTGTATGCGCTAGGGATTGATCAGGGCCTGGTGGGACCGGAGACGCTGGTGCCGGACATCCCCGTGGCGTACGGCGGCTACCAGCCGCGCAACTTCGACGGGCGGTTCCTGGGGCTGGTGCGGATGGAGTCCGCGCTGTCGCAGTCGCTCAACCTGCCGTTCGTGAGGCTGTTGGAGCGGCTGGGCGTGGAGGGCTTCCTGGGTTCGCTGCGGCAGGCGGGCGTCAACAGCCTGGATCCGCGGCCGGGGCACTACGGCCTGTCCGCGGCGGTGGGCGGCTTGGAGCTGACGCCGCTGGAGTTGACGGGCGTGTACCTGGCGCTGGCGGGAGATGGTCAGGTGCGTCCGCTGCGGGTGCTGGCGCAGGACACGGCGCCGAAGAAGGCCCAGGCGTTGGTATCGCCGGGAGCGGCGTGGCTGACGCGGCAGGCGTTGGCGTTGAGGGATCGGCCGGACTTCCCGGAGCGAAGGCGGCTCACGGGGCTGCCAGCGCGGGTGCACTGGAAGACGGGCACGAGCTTCGGCAACCGGGATGCGTGGGCGGCGGGCTCCGGGCCGAAGCACACGGCGGTGGTGTGGCTGGGCAACTTCGACCACGCGTCGAGCGTGCACCTGGTGGGCGCGGAGAACGCGGCCCCGCTGCTGTTCGACATCCTGGAAGGCATCGGCCCGCGAGGCACGGCGTTGCAGGAGGAGGACGCCGCGCCGCCGAAGGACCTGGTGAGCGTGGAGGTGTGCGCGTATTCGGGGCACCTGCCCACGGACGCGTGCACGCAGCGCAAGCGGGTGGACGCGGTGCGCACGGCGGTGCCGACGACACCGTGTCCGTACCACCACCGGGTGGAGGTGGACGTGGCGACGGGCCTGGCCGTGGGGCCGGGGTGCCGGGACGGGCGCAAGACGGAGTCGCGCGTGTACCTGACCTGGCCGTCCAGCCTGCGCCGGTGGCTCGCGGAGCAGCAGCGTCAGTTGCCTGAACCGCCGCCCCTGGCACCCGGCTGCGTCGCGGGAGGCGAGCGCGACACGCCGACCATCCTATCGCCGCCGGAAGGGACGGTGGCGCTGCTCATCCCGGGCATGAACACGGAGGAGCAGAAGATCCCCCTGGAGGCGGAGGCCGCGCACGACCGGGAGCTGACGTGGTTCGTGGACGGAGCCGTCCTGGGAACGGCGAAGGCCGCGGAGCGCCTGTGGTGGAAGCCGAGCGTGGGCACGCACGACATCCTCGTCACCGACGACCGCGGCCTCACCGCTCGGCGCACGTTGGTGGTGCGCGAGCGGCAGTAGGGCTCAGCGCACCTCCCAGCCCTCCGCGCCGCGGGCGTAGTGCTTGCCCGCGGGCAGCTGGCCGTAGAACAGCGCGTCCTTCATGCCCACCACCGACGTGCCGTCGAACAGGCCCACCTCGCCCTTGGCGGGGAAGGTGATGCCCAGAGACGCGGCCGTGAGCCGCACCGTCTGGCCCGGCGCCACCGTCGTGTTGCCCAGCACCGCGCCCATGGGGGCCTTCACGATGGTGGGCGCGTAGTCACCGCCCGCCAGGCTCACGCGCAGGTTCGTGGTCAGCGTCATGCCCTGGAGCGACACCGCCTGCGTGCCGTGGTTGGCCACCTCCACCCAGCCCTCGCGCGGGTCGAACGCCTCCATCACCAGCGTGGACCGAGCCGCCTTCAGCCGCTTCACCTCCGCCATCACGAACTCGCGGCGCACCTTCACGAAGCGCTTCATGTACGCCTTGCCCGCGCTGAACTTCGCGTAGTCCATGTACGGGTCCTGCTGCATGGACGCGTTGAGCAACGCATGGAGTTGGTCGATGTACGGGTCCATCACCTTCGAGGTGAAGACCTCGTCCAGCGCCTTGTCCAGCCGAGCCTCCAGGCGGGAGCGCAGCACGGGGTTCAGCACCACGCGCGTGCCCATGTTGGAGAACGTCGGCAGGTAGCCCGGGTAGCTCCCCTGTTCCAGCTTGCGCTGCTGGTACATCTTCTCCACCCAGCCATCCAGCAGCGTGAAGTTGAACAGCGGGTGCTTCATGTTGCTCGTGGAGGCGGACTGGTCCTCCACCGTGTTCGTGTACCACCAGCGCGCATCGACGTTGTTCAGGTCCCAGGGCACGTAGCGCCAGCGCCCGGTGATGTCGTCGTGCATGAAGTAGCTCTCGGAGTCCTCCACGAAGTTGTTGGACATCAGCGCGTCCAGCACCATGGAGCGCACGTAGGACTCAATCTCCAGGTTCTTCTCCAGCGCGGCCACCAACTGCGGCTCCGGCGTGTGGTTGATGACGTCCAGCACCTCCCACAGCGCGTCGTCGGGCTCGCTCTCGTTCGTCTTCTTCACCCAGTCGCCCTGGTAGGGCACCTTCCACGTCTTGAACTCCGTGTCCTTCCAGCCCGCGCGGTAGATGGACGCGTCGTCGTCCGGGAACTGCCTCGCCTTGAGGAAGGCCTTGTTGACCTGCTCCACCTCCAGGAACACGCCCTCGTAGTTCCCGTTCACGGAGAGCCGCACGAACGTCGCCTTCGACGCAGGCACCCGCATCGCCGCCAGCAGGTCGTAGGAGATCTTCTCCGCGATCATCGACGCGTCGGCGTACTCAGCGACGAGGTTGAGCGACGTGCGGCCCTCGAACTTGTCCTTGTCCGCGAAGCTGACGTTCCAGCTCTTCTTGTCGAAGAAACGCGCGGAGGCTCCGCGCAGCCGCACCTTCACCGGGAACGTCTTGCCGTTCGCCTGGAACGTCGCGTCCTGCTCCTCCGTCCACGGGTCGTTGATGAACTTCTCCAGCACCTCCGGAGGCATGATCAGCGCGTACTCCGGCACCGTCGTCTGGAGCTTCGGCAGCGTGTAGGGCCGCTCCACCTCCGGAATGGGCTGCGGATCCGTGCCGGCATCCGCGCTCCCGCCATCCACCGGGTCGGTGCCCGCATCCACGGAGCCGCCGTCGGAAGCCCCGGCATCCGGGGTGCCCGCGTCCGAGGAGCCCGCGTCAGGTGCACCGGCGTCCGGCGTGTTGGGGTCCGTGATGCCGGGGTCGGTCTCGGAGGGCAGTGGGTCATCGGGATTCGACGTTCCGGCACCACATGCCGCCAGCAGCATCGAGAGGCTGATCAGGAGTCGTAGGCGCATCATCGTCCGACCCTTGAGCAAGCCCCATGCCTCTCCGCCAGGACGGTGGAAGCCCCCGCCTGTCGTCTGCGAGGAAGTTCACGGGGGCGACGCATGGGCCCTGGATCACCCAGCGGAAGGAAAACTCTTTCCCTTCCCGGAATGCTCGCCTGCCCTCCCTGGGGGCCGCTGACGGACCGCGTGAGGGGCCGGCGCGGGCCTGCCCGCCTGCCCTCCGGAACAAAGAGCCAGGCGTCATCGCCCCCGAGGCGAGCAGCCGGGCAACGGCCACGGAACGCCGCGCTGTGCACGGACACGACCGCCGGACCTAGCTTTTCAGGAGCAGGCTGGAGGACGGCCCAAGTCCGTCAAGGGAGCGATGATGGAGTCCTGGAACCAGACCTCGACCGATGCCGTGCGCGCCCATGCGCCTTCCACGATGAACCGGCGCATCGACGCCCATGTGGAGTCGTGTGTCCGCTACATGGCGGAGCAGGGGGACCGCTCGGAGATGAGCCGGTACCTCGACAAGCTGGAGCACGAGTGGGACGTGCACCGGACGCTGGTCGTGAGCGTCCCCGCGATGGCGCTCGGAGGCCTGCTGCTCGGCCGTAGGTCCGGCCGGGGCTGGCGCATGCTCGGCGGCGTCACCCTGGCCCTGCTCCTCCAGCATGGCCTCACCGGCTTCGGGCCCCTCTCCGTGCTGGTGCGAACGCTGGGCGTGCGCACCCGCCGGGAGATTGACCTGGAGAAGTTCGCCATCAAGGCCCTGCGCGGGGACTTCGAGCGCATCCCCAACGACGGGGGGCCGCTGGCTCGAGCCAACGCCGCCCTCGTCGCCGCGCAGTCCTGACACGGGAGCGCGCCTCCCCGGGAAGAGAGAAGCGCGCCCCTTTCTTCAGTGCGCCATGGGCGTGGTGTAGCCGCCGCCCAGGGCAGGCATCAGCGCCGGGCCCGGAGTGGCGGAGCCCGGCCTGCGGTCGCCCCTGGTGTCGAAGAAGCCGTTGAGGCCGGCGACGCCGATGGAGAAGTTCGTCACCCAGCCCTCGTCGGGCATGCCCGCGGCGGCGTTGATGTCGAAGGGCCGCGCGAAGTGCAGGCGCAACAGCAGGGGCCCCAGCGACAGGTTGAAGCCGACGACGGCGTTGAGCACGCGGTGGTCCCACAAGTCCCTCGCGCTTTCGCCCACGCCGCCCATGTCCACCGCGGCGATGGCCTCCAGGTCGCTCAGGAAGGCCACCCGGATGATGTCGTTGAGGGGCAGCTGCGCCTCCAGCGTGGAGTAGACGAAGTGCTGGCCCAGGAGCCACCGCTCGTCGCCGAAGTTCACGCCGCGCAGGGTGTCGAAGCTGGACAGGTAGTAGGAGCGCGCGTAGCGGCCGCCCGCCGTGGTGCCCGCGCCCAGGCGCGCGAAGAAGTTGGTGCGTCCGTAGATGGGGAAGTACCGCTCCGCGTCCAGGCGCAGGTTGCCGTACGCCTGCCCGTCGAAGGGCTGCACGCCGACGGTGGCCTCCAGCAGCACGGAGCTGCCCGCGAGCGGCCCCGTCGCGTAGTGGTACTTGATGCTGTCGTAGCCGACGCGCCCGCTCAGCTCCGTCTGGAAGCGGATGTGCTGGTTGTCCGCGCGCCACGCGGACAAGAGCTCCATGTTCGACTCGTTGCGCTCCGGGAACGCCAGGTAGAACTCGCTGAAGTCATCCAGGAAGTACTTCGTGCCGCCGATGCTCAGGTCGCCCTGGAGGTAGAAGAAGGTGCTGAGCGGGTAGCGCAGGCTGCCCAACGCGCCGAAGTAGCGCTCCGACGACACGAAGAACGGACGCTGATTCGCCGGCAGGTTGTCGAACGTCTTGTCCACGCGGAAGCGCAGCGACTGGAACAGACCGGCGCCCCACGTCGTGCGCTTCTCGTCGTTGACGTAGAGCAGCAGGCCGTCCGTCAACTCGAAGGAGCCGTACACCGCCAGCGTCAGGACCATCTGGTGGTCGCGCAGCCGGTCGGACGCGGACGCGAACACCTGGCCCACGAAGCCGCCACCGCCCGCGCCCGCGAAGCCGAAGATGGGCCCCAGCTCGATGTTCTCCCGCGTGAAGGGCCTGTAGGCCTGCGCGTCGGTGAGGGGCCGGAGCGCCAGCGGTGAGGGCGGATCCGCCGCCGGCTCCTTCGCGCTCTCCATCGACAGCATGCGCGGCGGACGCAGGAGGGACGGCTTCCGCTCACCGCTCATGTGGAAGAGCATCCACAGGCCGCCGTCGGGGCCGGGGCCCGGTTCGAAGACGCCCGTCGTCAGGTCGGTGCGCCGCACGATGCGGCCATCCGCCAGCCGCTCGTGCAGGTCGGAGCTGCTCTTGTTGTAGGCGACGAAGAACACGCGGCCGTCCGGCAGCGCCAGCGGATCCGCCTCGTCGCGGTCCTCGCTGGTGAGGCGCTCGGCCTGTCCCGCCGGCGCGTCCGGCTTGATGCGGAAGAGGTTGTACTTGCGGTGCGACGTCGCGTCGGACGTGTAGATGATGCCGGACGGGCCCCAGGTGACCTGGCGCTCCGCGAAGACGTCATCGGTGAGCTTGCGGATCTTCGCGTCCTCGCCCTGCGTGAGGTCCACCAGGTACACGTCGCGCAGGCCCGCGTCGTTGATGCCGATGAACGCGATGTAGCGGCCGTCCGGGGAGAAGGCCGGCGAGTAGATGGCCAGCACGCCCTGCCTGTCGACGCGGTACGAGCGCCGGTCGCCCGTCTCCAGCTTCACGTTGAGGCCCACCTCCGTGCCGATGCCCGTGCGCACCGCCGAGCGCCGCACCAGCACGTCCGTGGCCCGCTTCTCGGAGAGGTGCACGTAGTCCTGCACGTACAGCACGTCGCGCCCGGTGCGCTCCGCCACGAACGCGACCTTGTCCTTGGTCAGCGCGAAGTTGCGGCCGGACACCGGGTGCAGGGACTCCACGCCCGGCACGCCGTCACCCGCCACCTTCACCGTCTTGCCCGGGGTGCGCGGATCCGTGAGGTACAGCCGGCTCTCGCCCGTCTCCGGAATGATGGTGCGCAGCGCCAGCACGTTGCCGTCCGGACCGCTGGCCATCGCCGTCACGATTCCCGGCGTCTCGCCCAGCGAGTCCAGCGCGGGCGCCGTCTGCGACGAGTCCAGGTACGTCTTGAACGCCCGGCGCTTGAGCCAGTTCTCGAATCGCGCGGAGATGCGCTTGGGGTCATCCCCCGTCAGACGCTCCAGCAGCTCCTCGAACTTGAGCGACGGGGAATCACGCGAGCCGCCCACCAGCCGGGGCGCCTCTTCCAGCAGCCGCTGGGTGATGCCCGCGCCGTACTCGTCCTCCAGGAACGCCACGCGCGCCTGACCGACCTTGTAGATCCACAGGTAGCCGTACGGCCCGGGGGAGAAGAAGTCGAGGAAGGCATAGCCCTTCATCAGGTCCGGGTTCACCAGCAGGTCCCGCACCATCATCTCCGCCTCGGGGTCCAGGCCGCGCTTGGCGTAGAACTCCGCCAGGCCTTCGATGAACCACAGCGGATAGCCGCCCAGCGGGTCGCCAAACGTCTTGGCCTGCTCGGCCACGGTGCGCACCTTCTGGATGGTGAACTGGTGCGCCAGTTCGTGCGTGCTGACCTCCTCGAAGAGGTGGTGGTCGCCCAGGTACGGCAGGGACAGCTTCAGGTCCTCCGTGGAGGTGACGCCCAGCGTGCCCTCGGAGACCGCGAACACGTTCGTCTGCAGGAACTCCGCGTAGCTGCTGTAGAGGATGTACGGGAACGTCTCCGTGGGCACGTACTTGAACTGATCCACCAGGTACCGGTACGCCTCCTCGATGATGGGCGCGGCCCGCTCGGCCACCTCGCGCTCGCGCTCGTAGAAGTAGAAGCGCACGCCGCCCGTCTTCGCGCCCAGGTCCTTCGCGTAGGTGTATTTGAATCCGCCGTCCGTGCTGCCTCCCAGCATCAGCGGCGCGCCGGAGAACACCGTGCCGCCGTCCTCGCTGGTGACACCCGCGAGCGCGCCCGCGTCGCCCACCGTGCCGCCGTCCGCCAGCGCCACCACACCCGGGGGCGGGATGCCGCCGTCGGCAAGGCCCGTGACGGTCGGAGGGATGCCGGCGTCGGACGCGCCCATGTCGAGCGCGATGCCATCGGCCGGGGGCTTCTGCTCACCCGGCGGCGCCATGGTCACGTTGCCGGAAGGGGTGACCTCCGGGCCGCCCGGCGGGGACTGCATGTCGCCCGTCTGGGACGACGTGGTGGGCGCCTGCGGATTGGCGCCGCCCTGGGTGCCGGGCGGGTTCTCATGCGCGGTGTGGTCCGCGGGCTTCGCCAGGCCGGTGGCGGCGGGACCTACGAGGATGTCGACATGCCGCCACTCGAACTCGTAGCTGTTCACGGGCGTCTTCCCCGCGCGACGGGGAACGACGAAGACCTGGGCCAGCGCGAGCTCCGGCAGGAGCAGGGCCAGCAGCACGGCGATCACGTGCGGACGGGGGTTCAAAAAGCACCTCGGTACGGCGAGGAGACAGGCTATCAGGGGCCTGGCGGAAGGCTCCCTCTCCCACCGGAAACGCACAAGCGGTCCTTTTGTTTCTTTGCGTTGCGGTGGACGTCCCGGCTCTTCTCCCTCTGTGCACGCCGGGGGGACTTGGCGGCGGTCGGGATGGCCCGGTATGGAGGAGGGAATGAATCGTCTTTCTCTCGTCGCTGCTACCGCGCTCCTCGCCTTCGGTTGTGGCAAGGACAGTTCCGACAACAAGGCCGAGTGTCAGCTTGAAGCCATCGACCTGCCCGGTTGTGACCGGTCGACGTTGAGTGTCGTCCAGGCGGAAGGCATCTGGAACACCAACATCAACCTGGATGACGGCTACTCGGGCCCGTCGTCCATCCGGTTCTCGCCCGGCGATCCGCTCCTCGTCGGCCTGACGATGACGACGAAGCAAATCACCCCGGACACCTTCTTCCTGACCAGCGACCTGGCGGGCGCCAACGGCTCGACGCTGCGCTACGCGTTCGCCGGCTGCAAGGCCTCCGGGCCGGGCGAGGTGCTGGGGGTGGTGCGCGTGTGCGGCAACGGCGAGATGTTGAGCCAGGGCACCTTCACCGCCAAGCGCGTCGCGCGCCGCGAGGGCGAGGCCGAGTCCGACCGCGTGGAGCTGCTGGGCCAGGGCGTGCTGCCCCGCGGCGCCGCCCGCGGCCTGTCGGTCGCGAACGGCTACGCCTACGTCATCGCGGGCAGCGAGGGCCTGTTCGTCTACAACGTGAAGGACCCCGCGCACCCGACGCTGGTGTCCGAGCAGAAGATCCCCACGGAGACGTTCACCAGCACGCTCATCAGCGGCACGACGCTCTACCTGGGCACCTACGCGACGGGCATCCGCATCTGCGACCTCGCCAACCCGGAGATCCCCACCTGCGACAAGACAGTGCTGGCGGACCTGCCGGTGCGCGTGGACGGCATGGTGAAGGACGGCAACCTGCTCTACGTGGCGTCGCCCCTGCCCAAGTCGGACATCGTCATCCTGGACGTGACCCAGCCGTCCGCGCCGACCCTCGTGGTGCGCTACTCGGTGGAGGGCGCCTCGCCCGCCCTGAGCGAGTACCCCTACGCCCTGGCGGTGCAGGACAACCGCCTGTACGTGAGCAACTGGAGCTACGGCATGACGGTGACGGACCTCGCGCCCCTGGCGACGACGGCGAAGTTGCCCAAGCTCCTGGGCCGCTTCGCCGGGCCCTCCACCAGCGCCCTGGCGGTGGGCAAGCTGGGGGACTCCACGGTCGTCTACCAGGGCTCTGACGCCTGGGGCTCTTCCATCCTGGCGCTGGACGCCACGAACCCGACGGCCATCGTGCAGCGCGGCGAAGTGCCGCTGCGGCCCGAGGCGACGCTGGCCGGCATGGCCCTGTCGGGCACCACGCTCTACGTGGCCAACTACCAGGACGGCCTGCGGGTGTACGACGTGGCCACGCTGGGAACGCCGAAGGCGGCCGGGTACTTCAACACCTGGACCGAGACGGACGCGGGCCGGGGCAAGAGCTACTTCGACGGCCTCCAGGGCGTTCATGTCGCGGACGGGCTGGTGTATGGGTGGGACACAACGCGCGGGCTGCTCATCTTCCGCCACACCCCGTGACGCCAAGGCTGTGTCATGACCCCGTTGAACGGATGTGGCCGCTGCCAGACCCTGCCCGAGACGCCGGACGCACCGGGGCGTCTCTTCCTGTGGCCGCCGCTGGGCCACAGCCTGGGCAAGCTGGTGGCCCACCTGCGTGATTCGGGGGGCACCTTCCAACTGCGCACCGACGTTCAGTGTGTCGTGGTGGGGATGGGGGAGGGCGGCCTGCGGAAGCTCTCCGCGAACCTCCCCAACGTGCTGACGGCGGAGGAGGTGCGGGGCACGCGCGCCCTCTTCGTCGAAGGCGACGGCGAGCCCGGCCTGGCGGACTTCCCGCGCGTGGACTCACTGCAGCGGCTCACCATGCTGCATCAGTCCGGGTGGCTGGTGGACATGCTGGCGGAGTCGCGGCTCACCACGTTCTTCCAGCCCATCGTCCACGCGCAGGACACCTCCCGCGTCTTCGCGCACGAGGCGCTCCTGCGAGGCCGTGACCGGGACGGGGCGCTGGTGCCCCCGAATCGGCTGTTCGACACGGCGCGCGAGGCGGACCTGCTGTTCCAACTGGACCTGGCCGCGCGCACCACCGCCATCCGCGAGGCGGTGCGGCACCAGCTGAGCACGCACCTGTTCATCAACTTCACGCCCACGGCCATCTACGATCCGGCCTACTGCCTGCGCTCCACGGTGGCGGCCATCCGCGAGTCGGGCATCCCGGAGTCGCACGTCGTCTTCGAGATCATCGAATCCGACCGGGCCGCGAACGCGGCGCACCTGCGCGCCATCGTGGACTTCTACCGCGCGGCGGGCTTCAAGGTGGCGCTGGACGACCTGGGCGCGGGCTACTCGTCGCTGAACCTCATCCACCAGCTCCGGCCGGAGTTCATGAAGCTGGACATGGAGCTGGTGCGGGGCGTCCACGCGGACCCCTACAAGGCGTCCATCGTGCAGAAGCTGCTGGAGATCGCCCGGCAGCTCGGCATCCAGACGGTGGCCGAGGGCATCGAGACGCCCGAGGAGCTGTCCTGGGTGCGCCGGCACGGGGTGGACTTCGTGCAGGGCTACCTCATCGCGAAGCCCGCGGGCGCACCGGCGAGCACCACCCCGCGCATCACGGATTGAGCAGGGAGTTGGACGTGCCCGAGCGCTCCAGGCTCGCGGCGCGCGCCAGCCGCAGCTCATTGCCCGCGCTCTGCAGGGCGATGCGCGCGGCGTAGATGTCCCGGCGGTTGGCGGCATCCCGGGCATAGGCGATCTGCGCGCGGATGCGCTCGGCCTGGACCACGACGCCGCCCTGCCCGAAGGCCGATGCGCTCTGGCGAACGACCGAGAAGTCCTCGTCGGCGATGTCGAGGGCGTTGTCCACGTCCAACTCGCCCTGCTCCAGCGCCTGATCCGCCGCGAGCATCCACTGGCCGCCGGATTGGATGCGTGCCAGCCGCTGCTGCCGAGCGCGCTCGGCCTCGTAGGCGCGCTGCTCATGCGTGTCCACCTGGGTCTGCACGGCCTGGGTGCGCTTGGTGGCGCGTGTGTCGCGGGCTTCCATCTCCTGCTCCAGGTCCGCGATGCGCTGGCGCAGACGCGTCACTTCCTCCTTGGCAGCGGCGGTGTCCTGCGGCGTCTGGGCCTGTCCCTGCGCTCCCTGGGGTGCCTGTGCTGGCGCCGTCGTGCCCGACGGAGCGGTGGTGCCAGTTCCCGCCGTACCCGCGCCACCTGTCGCGGGCGGCGTGACGGATCCGGTTCCTGGAGTGCCAGCCGCACCCATGCCGCCCGTCGCGGAGGGCGGTGTGGCGGTTTCGGTTCCAGTCGTACCGGCCGCACCCGCGCCGCCCGTCGCGGTCCCCGGCTCCTGCACCGTCACGCTTGATGTATCCAGCGGTGCCTCGCCCGTGCCACCCGGAGCGACGTTGCTCGGAGCCGCGGAGGAGGTCGCGCCGGTGTCATAGGCGCCGCCGCCGAAGCCAGGGGCATTCGCCTCCGTAGTGCCAGAGGCCGGCGCGGTCCCCGCGGCACCCGCGCCCGTGGCGGGCTGCCCCGCGGTCGTTCCACCCGTGGTCGAAGGCGTTCCGGCCGCTCCCGAACCCGTGGCGGGCTGCTCCGTCGGGCTCCCAGCGGTGCCAGCGCCTCCCGTGCCCGTCTGGGGCTGCGCGGCCTCCGTCTCGGTCGCCTCACCAGCGGCGGGCTGCTGCTGCTCGAAGACGGTGGGGACGGGCGGCGGCACATACGTCTGGGACTGCTGGACCGCGACCTCGCCCGAAGTGACCGGCGGGTTGCCATCGGGCATCAGGGGTGTCAGCGAGTAATAGCTGCCCTCGGTCGGATCCGACGGGGCCTGGATGACGTAGCCCTGCGGAGGCCGCGCACCATTCCGGTCGTCCGCGGCCTGCTCATAGGCATCCTGCAGGGCTGCGGCGGCGGGGTCCCTCACGGACGGATCTTCCGGAGGCAACGGCTCCGGGTCGTACGCCTGACCCATGCTCAATCCCGCGACGATGGCGATCCAGAGGCGCATGCCCTGAAGATGTCCACGCGCCAACGCTCGCACATCACCACCAGCGCCCCTCCGCCCGCTCCCCCGCCAGGAGGACGGAAAGGGCTCAAGCCTTCGAGCGCCGGGCCAGCAGCTCGTCCGCCGCGCGCCGTCCCGTCTCGAGCGCACCATGCACGGTGTCCTCATCGCCGCCCGCGTGCGTGGCCTCGCCAGCGAAGAAGAGCGTCCGGCCCACGGGCCTCGCTAGCGCTCCGACGGCGTCCATCGCGCCAGAAGGGATGACCGCATAGCCGCCGCGCGTGTACGGCTCGGTCTGCCAGTCCTGCACGTGCCACGCTTCCAGCCGCGCGTTCAGCTCCCGCACGGAGAGATGGAAGAGCTGTGACAGCCCCTGGAGCGCGCGTCCCAGCACCGCCTTCTCGCTCGAGCGGGACAGCGACGCGGCGGCAGGGCCTCCACTCCAGCCCACCAGGTGCCGCGTGCGTCGGTGAGGCGACAGCGTCCACCACGTGGGGAACGCGGAGGCGGGCACGTGGAAGAAGCCGAAGCGCGCGGTGGCCTCCTGCTCGCGCCAGAACGCCGTGCGGAAGCGCAGGATGACCTTCACCAGGGAGCCCATCGCCAACCGGTTCCAGGCCCGCTCCTGCTCCCGCACGCGAGGCACGAAGCGCACGGCACCCGGGGCGGGCGGCTTCGCCTGCAACACACCCACGGGAAGCGTCACCACCGCATGCTCCCCCCGGAACGTCCCGAGCGGAGTGCCCTGCCGGGTCCGGGCCCGTACGAGGACCGAGCCCGGCCTCCAGCGCACCTCCTCGGCCACGGCGTTGAGGAACAGCGTGTCCGGCTTCGCGAGCAGCTTCGCGGCCATCGCGTGCGGCACGCGGTCATACCCCTCCAGCACGCGCGAAGGCGTGGTGCCCCCGGACGTGTCAGCGGTCCGCTCCATCCGCGCGATGGCGAGCGTGCTCGCGACGTCCGGATCCGCCGCGTAGAAGCCCCGGACATACGAGCGCGCCATCGCGCACACGACGGGCGGCCACCGGTGGATGCGCGCCTGCTCCGCCACCCACGCCGCCATGGGGCGGTCCGGTCCCTTCGCGGACATCAGGGGCTCCTGGAACGCGAAGGCGTCCTCTCCATCACCCAGCTTCCCGCGCCACAGGAGCGCATGCGTGTCGTTGCATGGGCTCACCGTCAGGCCAGCCCGGTGGATGCGCCTGATCAGCCTGGCGGGCTTGCCATGGACGAACTCAGCGCCCAGCTCCAGGGGCACGTCCGCCACCGTGTCCCGGAGCGTCGCCACGCGGCCGCCCACGCGGTCGCGCGCCTCCAGCACGATGACCCGCAGGCCCTTGCTCATCAATCGTTCAGCCGCGGCGAGCCCCGCGGCGCCGGCCCCCAGGATGACGACATCCGCCTCGTGGTCCATGCCGCTCCTGCTTCCGCCGCGCGGAAGCGCCCATCACGGAAGACGCCCGCGGCCCGCCGACGAACGGAGGGCCGCGAGCCGGGGTTCCCCTCCCGTGCGGGAGAGGAACAGGGGAGGGGAGTGGCGGCGGTGCTAGTAGGTCTTCGGCGAGCTGCTGGAACCCGTGTTGGAGCCCGTGTCCGGGTTCATCGTGGAGTCGTTGCCGGTGCCCATGCCCTGGTTCTTGTCATCCATGCCCGAGCCGCCCGTGCCCTCGTTGATGGACGAGTCCGGCGCCATCGGGTCGGTGCCCGAGCCGCCCGTGCCCGAGCTCGGCGAGATGCTGGTCGCCATGTTCTTCTCGTCCTTCACCTGGAAGCTGGCGCGGACCTCCTGGCCCTCCTTCAGGCTCTTGGCGTTCTTCATGCTCGGGTCGGTGAACTGCGTCTTGCTGTCGATGTCCAGGGGCACCACCGCGCCGCTGGCGCTGCTGATGTAGACCTTCTTGCTGTCGCTCTTGACGACCTTGCCCGTCAGCTCGTTCGAGCCCGTCATGCTCGACGAACCCATCGTGTGCGCCGAGGACGACCCCGAGCCGCCCGTGCTCTCGGAGGAGCCCTGCATGCTGCCGGACGACGTCGACGGCTGCTGCGAGCCCTGCGTCGCGCTTTCCTGGGCAAAGGCCACACCCGAACCCAGCAGCGCCACGGATGCGAAAACCCCAATGAGCTTCTTCATGGAATCTCTCCCGGATGATGTGTGAGTGGGACGGGGTGGCCCCTCGGGCCCCCCGCTGGGAAAAAGCTAGGGGTGGTGGGCGTGGAGGACAGGCCGGAGGGGGAAGACCGCGTGCGTGCCCGTTCGGTCCCCGGCCCGTGGGGCGTGGTCCGCGCCCGACAACCGGCGCTCCGGCCGCCGGGAGGGGTGCTTGAAGCCGATTCCGGATTCACCTAGCGTGCTGGGGAAAGAGCGGAGGCTGGCCGCATGGCCTGCTCCCCGCCAGGAGACCGTGACCTCGATGCCCCCGCCCGCCAGGCCCTCTGCGCCGCAGCCCCAGCCCCAGGAATTGCCTGTCCCGTCCTATCCCGCCGTCGAGACCTTCATCGAGAAGGCCTCCGCCAGCGACGTCCAGGCGCTCTTCGCGCCCGTCAAGCAGGGGCTCGCCGAACTCAAGGGCCCCCGCGCGGAGATCGGCAAGAAGGCCCAGGCTGCGATCGCGCGGTCCGAGGAGCTGCTCGGCATGCTCGTGGACGTCCGCGAGAAGCTCGTCGCCGAGTCGAAGCAGTCCAAGGGCCGGAAATAACGGGCTTTTCGGGAGCCCGGACGATTTCTTGTCACCAGCAGGCAACCGGCGGCTGGCTCCCCCGATAATCCATTGAAAGAGCCGAGGGATGATCCCGGGCTCCCCTTTTGAATCAACGCTGGCACCAGCGCGGAGGCTGAAATGAGCAAGATCGACAGCGGCATGATGGGTCCGAACCTGCGCATGAACACCCAGATGACCACGGCTCGGCAGACGCCGAACACGAGCTTCGGTGCGCGCGTGCAGAACGGCCTGAACAGCACCGTCGGCGCCGTGGGCGCGGGCGTGGGCGCGGTGGCGGGCTTCGTTCCCGGCGCGGGCATCGTCTCCGCCGCCGTCTCCTCCGCGCAGACCTTCTCCGGCGCCTCCGGCTCCGGCATGCAGGGCGGCCCGTACGTGGGCGTGATGAACACGGGCGCGGGCGCGGTGCCCTCCACCAACCTGCCCGGCGTGGGCGGCTCCGGCCTGCCCTCCACGGGCGGCTCCACCTCGCTGGGCACCAGCGTTGGCACCAGCTCGGGCGGCAGCGTGGGCGACCAGCTCAACACCAACGGCTCGCTCAAGTCGATGATGGACGACAACGTCAAGCTGCTGAACATGCAGTCCGCCATGCAGCACGAGTCGCAGCTCTTCACGGCGGTTTCCAACGTGATGAAGTCGCGGCACGATACGACCAAGAACTCCATCGGCAACATCCGCTAGTCTTCACGGACAGCGGAATCTGACCGGTGCAAGGAAGGCGGCCCTCGACGGCCGCCTTCAGTGCTTCCGGCGACAGGAAAGGCAGCGCGACGTCCATGGCGGAGACCCCTTCGGAGATTGCCAACAGCCTCGTGCCCCTGGCGCGCCAGCCGGCCATGGTCCTGCTGGAGTCCGGCTACCTGTGGTTGGACATGGGTCACTTCGACAAGGCCAAGGAGGTCTTCGTCGGTGCCGCCGCGCTCATGCCCAAGAGCGAGGTGCCCCAGATTGGCCTGGGCGCCGTGGAGTTCGCGCAGGGCAAGCACGACAAGGCCCTGGCGGCCTACCGGGTCGCCCAGCGGCTCGCGCCCCTGTCGTCGCTGCCCCGGGCACACGCTGGGGAGGCCCTGCTGTTCATGGGCAAGGTGCCGGAGGCCCTCAAGGAACTGAAGGCCGCCATCGACCTGGAGCCCGAAAGCGACGGAGCGAAGCTGGCCCAGGCGCTCATCCAGGCGAAGGAAGCGGGGGCCCTGCCTCCGCCGAAGAAGTAGTCGCGGAAGAAGGAGGTACGTCGATGGCTGTCGGTGGAGTCGGACGTGGGGGTGGGAAGGGCCGCGCGGGCGGCGTGAAGGGGGCGTCCGGTCCGTCGGGTGCCGCCGGCGCGTCCTTTGGCGGCAAGGTGGACCGCACGGAATCGCTCGTCGGGCCTTCGGGTCTGGTAGGCTCCAGCAACATCCAGGGCCCCCAGGCAACGGATCCGATCGCGGCGCAGGCCCTCGCCATCGCCAAGCGGCTGAAGAACGGGGGCTTCAAGAGCAAGGAAGAGGCGACGAAGGCGCTCGTTTCCGAAGTGCTCCAGGAGAAGTTGAACATGAAGTCCGCTGCCCTCACGGGCCGCATCGCCGGGGCCCTGCAGGATGATCCCCGGCTGAACCAGGTTCTCGAGCGGCTGTGGTCCAAGGCCGAGTGAGCGCGCCGCTTGCCTCTGGGTGAAGACAGGAAGGTCATCCTGGAGAAGTACGGCCCGTACGTGCGGTCGCTCGCGGCCACCGTGCGCAAGCAGTTCAATGCCCAGCTGGAGCTGGATGAACTGCTGGCCTATGGGCAAATCGGTCTGCTGGAAGCCGCTGAGCGCTTCGACCCCAAGGTCGGCGCCAACTTCCTCACCTTTGCCCACTACCGCATCAAGGGCGCCATCTTCGACGGCTTGAGGAAGATGGGGGTCTTGCGGGGCGCGGACGCCCGCACCGCCTATCAGGGCGAGCGCGCGACGGCGTATCTGGGAAATCTGGCGGACCGCGAGCAGGGCTCAAGCAACCGCGGGTCGTCATTCGACGATGATATTGGAGACATCTCGGATGCCGTGGCGGGCCTCGCGGCGGTTTTCGCGGCGGGGGCGGAAGGGGCGGAGGCGGCGGGCTACGTGGATGAATCCCTCCCGGCGGATCAGCGCCTGGAGATGGAGCAGCTGAAGAACCGGGTGCGCTCGGCCATCGAGAAGCTTCCGGAGAAAGAGCGCAAGCTCCTGCAGGGCTATTACTTCCAGGGACGTACGCTGGAAGAGGCAGGAGCGGAGATCGGGCAGTCGAAGAGCTGGGCGTCGCGGCTTCATGCGCGGGCCATTGATCGGCTCAAGGAACTCTTGAACGAGGAGGAGGAACTCCCTCCCCCCTCGACGGATGCAAGGAGGGTGTCACATGGCGGCTCCGATGAGCGGCATCTCCGCGGGACAGGTAGCGCAGCAAAAGCTGCAGGACCAGGGCGCGCAGCAGACTCAGCAGAAGACGGGCGCGTCGAAGTTCGACGGAGTTCTCGCTGACAAGGCGCAGGGCGCCGGCCAGGTGGACGCCGCCCAGAACGTCAACAAGGCCCAGGCCGCGCAGGCCACCCAGAAGGTGGACAACGTCCGCCAGGTGGAGACCGTCAACAAGGCGGAGAAGGCCAACCTGAACAAGGTGAGCGGCGCCGCCCAGCAGCCCGCCACGGCCAAGGGCGCCGAGCCCGTGGACGCGAAGGCCGAAGCCTCCAAGACGACCAAGTCGGGCGGCATGGTGTCCGACCTCGTCTCCGGCCTGGAGAAGGGTCAGGTCAGCATGGACAAGCTGATCAAGGAGGCCTCCTCCGGCAAGAACATGTCCAACGCCGAGCTGCTTGGTCTCCAGGCGTCCATGTACAAGTACTCGCAGGAGCTCGACCTCACGTCGAAGGTCGTCGAGAAGGCCACCAGCGGCCTGAAGGACGTCGTCAAGACGCAGGTCTGAAGTCCCCACCCCGCCGGGCCATGGCGGCATGCGAAGGGCGGTCCCTCCCAAAGTCGGGAGGGGGCGCCCTTCCGCGTTTTGCAAGGGCCCTGTTAAGCTACGCGCGCCCATGACTCGCCGAACGCCCGTCTTCGCCGCCCCGCTCCTCGCCCTGCTGTTCCTCACCGGCTGCTCCATCGAGCTGCAGCACGAGCTGACGGAAGCGGACGCGAATGAAATCTACGTCCTGCTCAGCAAGAACGGCATCAACTCCAAGAAGGAGAAGGCGGAGGGCGGCAACGAAGTGCGCTTCACCATCGTCGTCCCCAAGGGCGACGCCGCGCAGGCCGCGGAGCTCTTGAAGCGCAACTCGCTGCCGCGCCCGGTGGAGAAGGGCCTGTCCCACTTCGCCAAGGGCAGCATGGTGCCCACCGCCACGGAGGAGCGCGCCATGCTCCTCAAGGCCATGGCGGGTGAGGTCTCCAACGCGCTCAACCAGATCGACGGTGTGCTGGAGGCGCGCGCCATCGTGATGGTGCCGGAGAACAACGACCTGTCGCAGCCGGAGAACAGGCCGATGCCGTCGGCCTCCGTGTTCATCAAGTACCGCACGGTGGAGGGCGGCAAGCCCCCCGTCACGATGGACGCGGTGAAGCAGTTCGTCGCCAGCTCCGTAGCGGAGCTCAAGCCGGAGGCCGTCACCGTGCTGATGACGGAGGCCATGGCCCCCACGGCGGAGACCACGGAGACCAACCGCCTGCAGGACGTGCTCGGCGTGCGCATGACGGCCGCCAGCGCGAGCACCTTCAAGGTGATCCTCGGCGGCGCGTTCGCGCTCATCCTGGCGATGATGGGCCTCACCGCGTGGACCTTCATGCGCGGCGGCTCGGGCGGCGCTGCCCCCGCGGCGGCGGCGCGTCCCGCGCGTGCGCGCGGCGGTCGCGAGGGCTAGAGCTGCACGTCGCTTCCCGCGGCCCTCCTGGGGTGGTTCGCGGGATGTGTCCTCCAGGCCGGGGACACGACTTCTATCTTCAGCGGGCCACCTGGGGGCCCGCGAGGTGACCGTTGGATTCCTTCTTCACCTCGCTCAGCAAACGCCAGACGATGATGCTGCTCACCGCGGTCACCTTCGGTGGCCAGGAGAGCATGGCGGCGCTGGAGCACCTGCCGGACGAGGAGGGCGCGCTCTTGCGCCACCGCGCGCAGGAGATCCTCCAGATTCCGCGCGAGAAGCGCCTGCCCGCGGTGGTGCAGGAACTCAAGCGCCTGATGAAGGACCGGCGCGGCCAGCTGTGGACCGCGGATCCGGAGCGGCTGGCGGCGCTGCTCCAGCGCGAGCGCGGCGCCCTGGTGGAAGTCACGCTGCGCGCGCTGCCTGGCAACATGGCCGAGGCCGTGCGCGGCCACCTGCCTCCCTCGCGCGTGAAGCTCACCCGCGAGGTGCGGCCGCAGGTCCTGGACATCATCCGCTGGAAGCTGGAGGAGGCGCTGTCGCGCGAGGTCGCGGGTCAGTCCGCGGGCTTCAAGTTCGCGGACGTGCTCAACCTCCAGACGCGTGAGCTGCTCACGGTGAGTGACCGCCTGGGCGCGCGCGTGTTGGGTCCGGCACTGGCGGGGCTTCCCGAGGAAGAACTGAACGGCCTCCTGGAGTCGCTGCCTCCGGACCTGCTCCAACTCGCGAGCAAGTCCGTGGCGGCCAATGCGCCGCGCAAGCTCCCGGAAGAGGACGCGCGCGCGCAGATCAACCTGCACGATGGCTTCACCCGGTTGGCGGGCGCCATCCGCAGCGCGGGCGTGCAGCGGCTGGCGCGCGCGTGCGTGGCGCAGTCCCCGGAGTTCGCCGCGCGCATGCTGGAGAAGCACCGCGGTGAGTTCGGCCACCTGGTGGCGAAGTGGGTGCGCGAAGAGCGCTCGCGGCCGACGGCTCGTGGCGATGGCGGACGCACCGACATCGTCATGGACCTGGAGCGGCTGGCCGTGCGCGGCCTCATCGAGCGCCCCGTGCGGCTGACCGCGCCGCCGCCGCGCCCCTCCGCCGTGCTGCCTCCACCGCCGGGGGCCCGGAAGCCCGCGCCGGCGGCCCCGGGAGCCCGTCCCGAAGCCCCGGGAGCGCGCCCCGCGGCTCCGGGAGCCCGTCCGGGGGCGCCCGCGCCGCGCGAGGGCCTGCGCACCACCGCGCCGGATCCGTCGCGTCCACCCGCGCTCCGGGCTCCCAAGGCCCTGCGGGGAGGTCCCCCCGACGCGGAGTCCGCGGATGCGGGTGCCAAGCGCGACTTCATGGCCGAGCGCGCGGCCCGTCGCGCGGGTGCGGCGTCCAGCCGTGACGCGGGCCCGGGCGCGGCCCCCGCCGGACGTCCGCGTCCGGCTCCAGGGGAGGAGCGGGGCTCGTCGGTGGGGCCCGCGCCCCGCGCTTCCATGGCCTCGCGGGAAGGGGACGCGAACGGCTCCCAGATGCGCCGCATGCCAGTGGAGCGCGAGCGTGGGCCCGCGCCCCGTGCCTCCATGGGGGCTCCGCCGGAAGGTGAGGCGGGCGGTTCGCAGATCCGCCGGATGCCGGTGGAGCGCGAGCGTGCGCCCGCGCCCCGCGCGTCCATGGTGGCCCCGGAAGGCGATGCGAACGGCTCCCAGATGCGCCGGATGCCGGTGGACCGGGGCTCGTCGGTGGGGCCCGCGCCCCGCGCGTCCACCGGGGCCGTTCCCAGCCGCCGTGATCCGGAGGGACCCCGGCCCGCGCGTCCCGGCCGGCCGGATCCAGACGGCGCCCGCATTGGCCCGCCGCCCTCGCGGCTGGGTGCACGCGGTGCGTCACGCCCGCCGGAACCGGATGCGCCGGAAGGCCGCTCCGTCCGGGCCGAGCGCCCCGCGCGGCCTCCCGCAGACGCGGAGGAGCGCGCTCCCCGTCGCCCGGAACCCTCGAGGGAAGCCGCTGACGGGGCCCGCGTGCTGCGCTCGCGCACGGGCAGCCGTCCCGCGGTGCGTCCCGAACCGGGGGGCGAGCCGGAGCGTCCCCCGCGCGTGCTCTCCAGCCAGGCATCCGCGCCCCGGTCCTCGGAGGGAACGCAGGTGGGCCGCCGGCGCCCCCCTCCCACCGACCGGCCGGGCCCGGATGACGCGGGGGGCCCGGGAGGGCGTGGACCGCGCGGCGGAACGCGCTAGCATCCGGTCTCCAAGGAGCGGCCCATGGCGATCGGCAAGGTAATCAAGGGGGACGGGTTGGCGGAGTCGGTGGTCGTCGCCACCTCCGAGCGGCCGGCGCTGCGTCCGCCGCGCGCGGGCGTGATGAACGCCGAGGTCTTCGAGGCGCGCCAGGGCGCCCAGGGCATCATCGAGGAGGCCCAGCGCGAGCGTGAGCGCATCCTCGCCGAGGCCCAGCGCGAGAAGGAGGAGCTCTTCGCCAAGGCGAAGGACCTGGGCCGTCAGGAGGGCATCGCCCAGGCGACGGAGCTGCTCCTGCGCGCGAAGATACAGGCCGGGGAGATGCTCAACTCCCAGGAGCAGGACATCATCGCGCTGGCGCTGAAGATGGCGGAGAAGATCCTCGGCCGCGACCTGGAGCGCGAGCCTGAGCTGCTGGTGGACATGTGCGCCGCGGCCATCGACAACCTGCGCAACGCGCGCGCCATGGTGCTGCGCGTGCACCCGAAGACGGCCACGGTGCTGCGCGCCAAGCGCCCGGCGCTGATGGAGCTCATCGGCCGCACGGTGGACCTGGCCATCAAGGAGGACCCGGAGGTCGCTCCCGTGGGCTGCATCGTCCAGACGGAGTTCGGCACCGTGGACGCGCAGCTGCCCACGCAGCTGGAGATGCTCCAGAACCTCCTGCAGCCGGACACCGCGCGCAAGAGCGGCCCTCCCTGAGCCTGCTGGCCCCAGCCGCGCCCTAGAGCCTCCAGGAATCCGCCATGGCCATCGACCTTTCGCGCTACTACGACCTCATCAAGGAAGCGTCCCTCGTCCGGGTGCGCGGCCGCGTCACGGAGCTGACGGGCCTCGTCATCAAGGCGAGCGTGCCCAACGTGCGCATCGGCGAGCTGGTGCTCGTCAAGAACCGCCAGCGCGGCCTGATGAAGTCGGAGGTCGTGGGCTTCGTGGGCGATGAGGTGATGCTCATGCCCCTGGGCGAGCTGTACGGCATCGGTCCGGACAGCGAGTGCATCCCCACCGGCCGTCCGCTCACCATCAAGTGTGGCGACGGGCTCCTGGGCCGCGTGCTCAACGGCATCGGCGAGCCCATGGACGGCAGGCCCCTGGATGGGGAGAACCTGATCGACTGGCCCGTGGACCGCGACTGCCCGGACCCCTTCACCCGCCAGCGCATCGAGCGGCCGCTGCCCCTGGGCGTGCGCTGCATCGACGGGCTTCTCACCGTGGGCGAGGGCCAGCGCGTGGGCCTCTTCGCCGGCTCCGGCGTCGGCAAGTCCACGCTGATGGGTCAGATTGCCCGCAACACGCAAGCAGACCTCAGCGTCGTGGCGCTCATCGGCGAGCGTGGTCGCGAGGTTCGCGAGTTCATCGAGGACGCCATGGGCGAGGAGGGCATGAAGCGCGCCGTGCTGGTGTGCGCCACGTCCGACCAGCCCGCCCTCGTGCGTCTGCGCGCCGCCTACGTCGCCACTGCCGTCGCGGAGTATTTCCGTGAGCGCGGCGGCAATGTGCTGTTCATGCTCGACACGGTGACGCGTCTGGCGCGCTCCCAGCGCGACATCGGCCTCGCCATCGGCGAGCCCCCGGCGCGTCAGGGCTACCCGCCCAGCGTCTTCTCCATGCTGCCGCGCATCCTCGAGCGCACGGGCAACTCGGCGAAGGGCAAGTGCACCGCCATCTACACCTGCCTCGTGGCCGGCGGTGACATGGAAGACCCCATCGCCGACGAGGTCCGCGGTATTCTCGACGGCCACTTCATCCTCAACCGTGAACTGGGCGCGCGAAACCAGTGGCCGGCCATGGACGTGCTCCAGAGCCTCAGCCGTGTGATGAGCGGCATCGTCAGCAAGGAGCACAAGAAGGCCGCCGGCAAGCTGCGCGAGACGCTCTCCACCTACGAGAAGCAGCGCGACCTCATCCTGCTGGGCGCCTACCAGGCTGGCGCGGACCCCAGGACGGACTACGCCATCGAGAAGTACGACTCCATCATCGACTTCCTCAAGCAGGACACCCACTCCAACTCTCCGTACGAGGAGACCGTGGAGCAGCTCATCGCCCTCTTCGAGGACTGATGCCTCCGGGGGAGGCGCGTGGACGGGCCGTTTCCGGGTAGGATGGCCCGACCATGCCCCCGTACCGGTTGCAGGTGTTGCTGGACATGCGTGAGAAGGCGAAGGAGGAGGCCGAACAGGCCTTCTCGGACGCCGTCAAGGCGCTGGCGAAGGAAGAGCAGGAGCAGAAGCGCCTGGAGGCGGAACTCGAGCGCCGCCGCAAGGAGCGCAAGGCCAAGGTCCAGGAGTACTTCCAGCAGATCATGGCCAAGGGCGCCGGCATCAACGGCATGAACATGATGGGCCGCTTCGAGGAGCGTCTGAAGGACGACGAAGCCCAGGTCGCCCTCCAGATCGAGCACCAGAAGGAGGTCGTCAGGACGGCCGCCCGCTTGGTGGAGCAGCGCCGCATGCTGATGGCCGAGGCCGCCAAGGAGCTCAAGGCCATCGAGAAGAACAAGGAGAAGTTCGTCAAGCAGGTGAAAAAGGAACGCGAGGATCGGGAGGAGTTGGGCCAGGAGGAGATCGGCAGCGCCTTGTTCCTGGCCCGCCAGCGCAAGTAACCTCCCGCCGCCTTCCGCTGAGTCTGGAGAGACGCCATGAGCCGAGTTGATGATGATCGCGATGCCGCGCGCTTGGCGGAGCGGATGATCCAGGAGCGCAAGCTCGCGGAGGCGAAGACCCAGAAGCGCCTGCAGGGCGAGTCCGTCTTCTCCAAGCTGGTCCAGCAGGGCCAGGCTGAACAGGCCCAGCCCAAGCAGGCGCAGGAGCTGAAGCAGCCCCTGGGCAAGCAGGTCCTGGCGCGCCTGGCGCAGGGGCAGGGCAAGACCTTCGACGAGAAGCTGGCCCAGAAGGAGACCGCCTTCGCGAAGCCCGGCGAGTCCACCCAGGGCGCCCAGCAGTCCCAGCGCAACGCCGAGTCGCAGAGCCTGTCCAAGGGAGGAGAGGCCCGCAAGTCGGAGGTCGTGGAGGAGAAGCGCTCCACGGACGTCCGCGAAGGCGACATGAACAAGGCCGAAGGTCAGGCCAGCCGGCTGAGCCAGGAGAAGGGCGAGCTGAAGATCGACGTCAACGCTGGCGGCGGCAAGGGCGCGGGCGGTGGGGGCAGCAAGGAGAAGGACGACAAGGGCGCGCAGATGGCCGGCCCGGGCTTCCGCTTCAACCCCGCGCTGATGGCGCCGGTTCCGGTGGCCAAGCCCAAGGACACCGCGGGCTCCGAGCGGCTGCGCGCCATGGCGAACGAGATCGCCCAGAAGATCGTCGAGCGCGTGCGCGTGGGCACCAACGCCGCGGGCAACGCGGAGTTCCAGATCGAACTGCGCGGCGACGTGCTCAACGGCCTGTCCATCAAGGTCAGCGCGAAGAACGGGAAGATTTCGGCCGTCTTCAGCGGCAACGACCGCGGCACCTTGAAGATGCTGGAAGAGCAGAGCGACGGCCTGCGCAGCGCCCTGGGTGGCCGGGGACTGGCGCTTGAAAATCTGAGGTTCGAGGCGAAGACATGAGCCTGGAGCCGGACGACGAGCCCGGAGTCTTCGAGCGCACCATGTTGGTCGACACCCGGAAGCTGGGACCTCCCTCGAAGCCCGCGCAAGCGCCGGCCCCGGCTCCCGCGCCGGCGGTGTCGCCGTGGCGGCCGTTCGCGTTCACGAACCTGGAGAAGGTGTCGCGCACGCAGGGCCAGCTGGCGGAGCGGCTGCGCTGGCTGACGCCCAACGCGGGCACGCTGGAGACGGTCTGCGCGCGCCTCAAGGCCCTCTTCGACGTGGACGTGCGCCTGTCGGTGGAGTCCGCCCAGGCGCGCCCCATGACGGAGCTGCGCCGCTTCCTGGGCGACCCGTCCTTCCTTGCGGTGCTGGCCCCCGGCGCGCTCAAGGGCCGGGCCATCCTCGAAATCGAGCTGTCGCTGGCGCACTCGGCGGTGGACCTGCTCCTGGGCGGCGCCGGTGAGACGGTGGGCCTGCGCCCCCTGACGGACATCGAGGAGGGCGTGATGGGCTACGTCGTCCTGGAGGCCCTGAAGGAGCTGGTGCCCGGGCTGCAGCCGGGCGTTCCCCGGCCCCGGCTGGACGGCGTGGCGCGCGGCGTGGATGAGGTCTCCGCCCGCCTGGGCGAGGACGGCCCGATGCTGGCGGTGCACCTGAACGCGGTGCTGGGCTCGCACCGCGGCATCGTGCGCCTGGTGGTTCCGTCGGCGGTGCTGGAGGCGGCCGAACCCGCGGTGGAGAGCGCCCAGCGGCGCGAGCACCGGCGTCAGGACATGAAGGCGAACGGCCGGCGCCTGTCCGCGCTGCGCGACTGGCTGCGCGCGGAGATTGGCGTGGCGGAGCTGTCCGCCCAGGACCTGGCGTCGCTGCGCGTCAAGGACGTGCTGCTCCTGGACATGCTGTCAGCGCGGCCGGACAGGGGCGAGCCCGGCACGGCGCAGCTGCGGCTGGGCCTGGGGCGCACCGGCCACCTCCTGGCGGACGTGTCCGTGGAGCACGGCCGCTACCGGGCGCGCATCACGGACATCATCCCCGGTGAGCCGGGCAACCCGCAGGGTGGGGAGTCCGGGGGCGGGTCGGAAGAGAACGAGGACTTCACCAACCCGGAGCTGGGCGTTCCTCCGGAACTCGAAGGGGCGGCATTGGACGACAAGGACGGAAGCGATCTGCTCAGCGACCTGCCCCTGCAGGTGGCGGTGGAGCTGGCGCGTGTGCCCATCACGGCCGAACAGGTGGTGGGCCTGCGCACAGGCCAGGTCATCGACCTGCGCCGTGGGGCGGGTGAGCCCGTGGACCTGTCGGTGAACGGCAAGGTGGTGGCCCGGGGCGAGCTCGTGGAGCTGGAGGGTCAGCTCGGGGTGCGCATCATCCACCTGAGCTGAAGCGTTTGCGCCCGTGCGTCACAAGGCAGGCGGGCAGGGGGGCGTGCTCGTGCCCGGGCCCGTGGCGGTCCTGACTCGGGTGCACTAGGCTCGCGCCCATCCATGGCGGTCTTCGGTCTCTCTTCCTCGCGCCTGTTGCTCGGCGCCGCGCTGCTCTTCGCGTCGCCCGCCGTCCTGGCGCAGGCGCCCGCGGCCTCCACTCCTGATGCCTCCGTGGCCGCACCGGCCCCCGAGGCCTCGGCGACCGCGAAGGACGCGGCCGCCGTACAGGCTCCGGTACAGGCTCCGGCATCGTCCCCGGCCGTCGCGGATGACAGCGCGGACCGCGCGAAGCGCCACGCGGACGAACTGGACCGCGAGCTGGGCGTCCCCGAGTCCGAAGGCGGAGAAGAGCAGGAGAGCCTGGGCTGGGTGGTGGTGCGCACGGTGGCGCTCCTGGGCGCGGTGCTCGCGGCCATCTACCTCACGCTCAACGTGGGCCTGCGCCGGCTGATGGGCCTGCAGGGCGTGCCCGTGGGCAAGGCGTCGGTCGTGTCGGTGATGGAGCGCATCCCGTTGGATCAACGGCGCACGCTCTTCGTCCTGAAGGCCGCGGACGAGTACCTGCTGGTGGGTGGCGGCGAGGGTGGCGTGCAACTGGTTTCGAAGCTGGACCGCGACGCCGTGGAGCGCATCCGCGCCGCGCGTCCGCCGTCGTCGCCGGTGTCCCTGAGTCCTTTCCTCCAGAAGCTCCTCTCCCGCCGGACCGGTGGCACCACGCCGCCGCCGGGCGTCTGAAGGCCGTCACGTGAACCGTTCGTCTCCCGCTCGCCCGCTGCTGTTCCGCGCTCCGCCCTGGCTCTTCGCGGCCCTCGTGTCGCTGCACCCCTTCGTCGCGTCCGCGGCGAAGAAGGGCGGCGACTCGGTGCCGGATGCAATGGTCAAGGAGGCGGTGAGCTCCGAAACCTTCACCTCCCGTCCGCTGATCCTCATCCTCGCGCTCGCGGCCATGTCCCTGGTCCCGTTCGCGCTGATGATGGTGACCAGCTTCGTGAAGATTTCGGTGGTGCTCTCCATCGTCCGCTCGGCGCTGGGCACCCAGCAGATTCCCCCCACCCAGGTCATCACCGGCCTGGCCATCATCCTCACCGTCTACATCATGGCCCCCGTGGGCCAGGAGATGTACCGGGCGGGCGGCATCGACATCTGGTCCCGGGGAACGTCGGTGTTCTCCTCGGAGACGGTGGGCACGATGCTGGGGGCCGCGGACAAGTCCAAGGAACCCCTGCGCGAGTTCCTGATGAAGAAGGTCACCAACAAGGACCGCACGCTCTTCTACAGCCTGGCGAAGAAGATGCGGAAGGAGGAGGACCGCAAGGACATTGGCCCGAACGACTTCATGGTCATCGTCCCGGCCTTCGTCGTGTCCGAATTGAAGGAGGCCTTCCAGATTGGCTTCCTGCTGTTCGTGCCCTTCATCGTCATCGACATGGTGGTCGCCAACATCCTCCTGGCGCTGGGCATGCACATGCTGTCGCCCACGACCATCTCCATGCCCTTCAAGCTCTTGTTGTTCGTGCTCGTGGACGGCTGGTACCTCATCGCCAAGGGCCTGGTCATCGGCTACCTGTAAGGAGCCCCGTACTTCCATGAATCAGCTCACGTTCATCACCCAGGAGGCGCTGTTCCTGGTGCTCGTGGTCTCCGCGCCGCCGGTGCTCATGAGCCTCCTGGTGGGCTTCCTCATCTCGCTGTTCCAGGCCACCACGCAGATTCAAGAGCAGACGCTCACGTTCGCGCCCAAGGTCGTCCTCGTCTTCGGCGTGCTGGCCATGACGGGCCCGTGGATTGGCGGTCAGCTGCTGCGCTTCACCTTCCACGTCTTCGACCGGTTTCCGGCGCTCATCGGCAGATGAACATCGGCGAAGTCATGGCCGAGCTGGGTGCTCGGGTCAACCTGTCGGTCACCATCTTCACGATGGCACTCATCATGTGCCGCGTGATGCCCATCCTCATCTTCAGCCCGTTCCTGGGCGGCGAGGTCGTTCCCTCGGAGATGAAGCTGGGACTGGGCCTGCTGGTGTCCCTGGTGATCTTCCCGTCCGTCGCGGACCGGATGGACAGGATTCCCCTGAGCGCGCTCCCGTACATCGGGCTCCTGCTCAAGGAGATCTTCATTGGCATGGCGCTGTCGTACATCGTCAACATGGTGTTCGACGCGGCCCGCGTGGCCGGCACGCTGATGGACACCATGTCGGGCAGCAACAACGCCCAGCTCTACGTGCCGCAGCTGGGCACGCAGGTGTCGCTCTTCTCCAGCCTCAAGGTGCAGCTGTGCGTGGTGCTGTTCCTGTCGCTGGACGGGCACCACATCATCATCAAGGCGCTCGCGGACAGCCTCGCCATCGTGCCGCTGGAGGGCTTCCCGCGCTTCAGCCGCGGCGTGTGGCCCTTCTTCGACCTGATGATCCGCTCCTTCGCGGACCTCTTGAAGATCAGCCTGGCGCTGGCCGGTCCCGGCATGGTGGCCGCCTTCGTCACCGACCTGGCCCTGGGCTCCATCAACCGTGTGGCGCCGCAGATCCAGGTGTTCTTCATCTCCATGTCGCTCAAGCCGCTGGTGGGCGTGTTGATCATGTTCATCGCCATCCATGTCGTGATTGGCCGCATGCAGCAGGAGCTGGCCAACATGCTCCGCATGGTCCAGCACGCCATCCAGCTGCTGGCCTGAGCCCCCCGGGATTCCTCCATGTCGGACGAGAGTGGCGACAAAACAGAAGAACCGTCGCAGAAGAAGCTCGACGACTCGCGCAAGAAGGGTCAGACCTGGAAGAGCAAGGACCTGACGGGCGTGGCCGTGCTCATCGCCGGCCTGGGCATCGTCAAGGGCACCTGGGACACCGTGGAGCGGGAGATCGCCACGCTGTTCCGCTTCAGCTTCGACGCCATCGCCCACTCGGATGACCTGGCCCTGGCGACGACGCAGTTGCTGATGATGGGCCTGCGCACGATGCTGCTCCTGACGGTGCCGGTGGTGGCCGGCGCGGCGGTGCTGGGCGGGCTGATGGACTTCCTCCAGGTGGGGTCGCTCTTCACCATCGACCCGCTCATCCCGAAGTTCGACAAGCTCAACCCCATCGCGGGGTTGAAGAACATGTTCACGAAGAAGGCCTTCGTGGAGCTCTTGAAGAACCTCATCAAGATCACCGTCGCCGCCTTCGTCGTCTATGGCGTGGTGCGCGACTCCATGCCCCTGGTCATCGAAACGGTGCGGCAGGACACGCACGGCATCATGGCCATCCTGGGAGAGATCATCTCCCGGGTGGCCGTGCGCATCGTGATGCTCTTCGTCGTCTTCGGCGTGTTCGACGTGTGGTGGCAGCGCAAGTCGTACATGAAGGACATGATGATGACGAAGGAGGAGGTGAAGAAGGAGTACAAGCAGAGCGAAGGCGACCCGCACCACAAGGCCAAGCGCAAGGAGCTCCACCACGAGATCATGGAGGGAGCCCAGATGGAGGCGGTGAAGGACGCGAGCGTCATCGTCACCAACCCGGATCACGTCGCGGTGGCGCTGCAGTACGACCAGAACAAGGACGGAGCGCCACGGGTGCTGGTGAAGGGCATGGACGCCAAGGCGGAGCGCATCAAGGCGCTGGCTCGCGAGGCGGACATCCCCCTGTTGCGCAACGTCCCGCTGGCGCACGCGCTCCTGCGCGTGGAGGTGGGCGAGGAAGTCCCGGAGGAGCTCTACGACGCGGTCGCCGAGGTGCTGAACTTCGTCTACGGGCTCAAGCAACAGCAGAACGCGGCGCCGTCAGCGCGCGCCTGAGGAGGAGGCCATGGCCAGCGACGAAGAGGCGGACATCGCCATCGCCATCAAGTACGACACCAAGGCGGACGGCGCGCCTCGCGTGGTGGCGAAGGGGATGCGCCTCAAGGCGGAGAAGATCCGGGAGATCGCCAAGCAGTACGGCATCCCGGTGATGCGCAACGTGTCCCTGGCTCACGCCCTGTACCGGGTGGACGTGGGGCAGGAGGTCCCGGAGGAGCTCTACGACGCGGTCGCCGAGGTGCTGAACTTCGTCTACGCGCTGCAGCGGGAGCAGACGGGCGGGCGCTGAAGGGGGCTGGACGCGGGGCCCCCACCTGTATTGAAGTCGGGCCACCATGGCCAGAATCAACAATCAGCCCCCCAGCACCGCGCTTTGGCCCTGGGGAGGTCCCCGTAGCGTCCGCGAGCGGCTGGTGGACCCGTCCCAACTGGACCGGGCGAAGAAGCTGCGCAAAGCGGGCAACATCAAGAACCCGTCGCTGCCCTCCGCGGCGCTCCTGGACTTCATCGGTCCGGCGCACTCGTCGGAAGAGCTCCGGCTGCCCCTGCCGCCCCACCCGGGCGGTCACGACGCGGACCTGGAGGGCTTCAGTGACCGGCCGCACCTGGCCAGCGTCGCCGGCCGGGGGGATGACGGGCAGCGCCGCATGCTGGAGCGTGGCCTGTCCAAGGTGAACGCGCCGCCGGAGCGCCTGGAGCGCCTCAAGGCCCTGTTGCAGCGCGAGTCCGCGATGCTGGGGCTGGTGGATCAGGTGAGCGCGGAGTCGCAGGAGATCATCCGCCGCATGTGGGAAGAGCAGAAGGACGAGGGCTACTGACCCATGGCGGCGCTGGACCCGGAAGATCCGCAGGACGAGGCGAAGCTCACCGCGCTCCTGCAGCGTTGGGCGGAGGGCAAGGCCACGCTCCGCGAGGTGCGCGGCTATTCCAACGACGAGCTGTACGCCATCGCCAAGACGGCCTACTTCTTCTTCTACCAGGGCCGGCTGGCGGAGGCGCGCACGCTCTTCCAGGGCCTCTACGCCATCAACCCCACGGACGTGTACTTCGCCAAGGCGCTCGGGGTGGTGGAGATGGCCGCGGGCAACGGGCAGGGCGCGCTGGCCGCCTTCGACGTGGCCGCCAAGCTGGCCCCCCAGGACCCTTCCGTCTACGTGGGCCGCGCGGAGGTGAAGCTGGCCCTGGGCCAGAAGCCCCAGGCGTTGGAGGATCTGCGCCGCGCCGCGGCGATGCCCCCCGCCGAGGACCCGGTGGTGCGCAAGGCCGCCGCGATGGTCAGCGCCCTCACCCGTCGCTGATCCACGGCCCGCCCCGGTCACCAGCTGGGTTTCACATGATTTCCGTGGTTCATTAGGACTTTCGGGAGGGGACGGGCTATCTGCTAGGCTAGTCCCCGACCCCTGCCTTCCACATCCGGAGGATCATTCCATGTCGAACAAGAAGTCGACGGCTCCCGCTGAGATGCCGCCTGAGGCTCCCGCCGAACTCCACGCGAAGCGCGACAGCCTGCTGCCCGAACTGGAGAAGGCCGCCAAGGATACGAAGGGCACCGAGCAGCAGGTGCTGCGCAACCTCATCAAGCTGATGACCAACACCAAGTCTGGTGCGGCCATCGACTGGCAGACCTTCCAGGACGTGAAGGACTCCTTCACGCGCTACAGCAAGGACACCACCACGGGCAAGCCGCCGGACTGCCTCGAGGGCGCCCTGGAGTGGCTGTCGGCCTACCTGAACGCGCGTGGCTTCGGTGGCACGGAGTCGGCGGCCCCGGCTACGGCGGGCAAGCCGCCGGCGGCGCAGGCGGGTGCGCGTCCCTCCACGGGCGCCAAGGACGGCTTCGAGTCCGGCAACTCCAACCGGGCCGCGGCCCTGGGCGACGTGCCCCCGCCCCCGGGCGCGGTCACTCCGGACGTGAAGGGCGAGCAGCAGCAGCTGGATTCCTTCAAGGCCTGGATGAAGAACCCCAGCCTGGGCAAGCTCAAGGGCTGATCCTGCCCCGCGCGCTCCCGGCCCCGGGGGCGCGCACGGAGGATCGCGGGGAGACGCAACCTTGCGGCTCCACCCGCGATAATGGTTTCAGAGGCAGTTTTCGCGGGTTTCCAAATCTCGGAGGACCTCCCCATGACCAAGATCAACGGCAGCGCTCCCAGCTCCGCTTCGCGTACCAGCCAGTCCAACTCCTCGAACACGGCCTGGCAGGGCCAGATGAACGAGAAGATGAAGGGCACCGGCCTGGACAAGTCCCGCAACGAGGCCCTGCAGAAGAAGGTCTCGTCCCACATGGAGGAGTTCGCGAAGAACCACTCCCCCGCGGAGACCGAGGCGGAGTTCAAGAAGACCTGGAACAAGGAGCTCGGCACGCAGATCTCCGACAAGATCAGCACCGACAACTTCCTCCGGCGTCTGACGAACCGCCGCAAGGAGCTGATGTCGGACCTCTGGGAGTAGTCCTTCCCCCGCTGTCGAAGGTGTCATGACCCCGGCCGTCCGAGCCCGCGCAAGCGGAAGACTCGGGCGGCCGAAGTCTTTGCGGGGCACGCCATGCGCCCGCCGCCATGCGCCCGCCGCCACGCGTCCTGGGGACAGCCCCGGGGCCTTCCCAGCGGCATTCCCAGGGGCCTCCAGTGGGAGCTCGCAGCCCGCAAAAGCAACCGGCTCCGCACCAGGCCCAGAGGGCCGGAGCGAAGCCGGAGGGTACAGCCAGGTGCGTCAACCAGCGACTAGCGCAGGTTGCCGATGGTGGCCATCGCGATTTCGTTCTTCTTCTTCATCATGTTGGAGATGAAGGAGACCGTCTCCTGGAGCTTCTGGAGGAGCAGCTGCGCCTCGGCGCGCTTGTACTCGGGGCTGCCCTTGTCCAGGCCGGACAGCGACTGCTGCTCGAGGGCGCTCAGGCCGCCCGAGGTGCTCAGGGCGCTGTTCAGGGAGTTGTTGGCGGCGGCGGTGATCGTCATGGCGATATCCTCCAGAAAGTCTGCAGTGGTTGGGCTGCGGTGCGGCTTACAAAAGGATTATCCGGGGCGGGGCCAGGGAGTTTCCTCCTGCCTATTTTCTCCTGATTTTTCCCCGGTGATCCAGAGGGGGCCAGGATCAGGAATGACGGCCGGCCGGAGTCGCCCCAGGCAGGGCGGGGGTGCGCAGCCCGCAAAAGCAACCGGCTCCGCACCAGGCCCAGGGGGCCGGAGCGAAGCCGGAGGGTACAGCCAGGTGCGTCAACCAGCGACTAGCGCAGGTTGCCGATGGTGGCCATCGCGATTTCGTTCTTCTTCTTCATCATGTTGGAGATGAAGGAGACCGTCTCCTGGAGCTTCTGGAGGAGCAGCTGCGCCTCGGCGCGCTTGTACTCGGGGCTGCCCTTGTCCAGGCCGGACAGCGACTGCTGCTCGAGGGCGCTCAGGCCACCCGAGGTGCTCAGGGCGCTGTTCAGGGAGTTGTTGGCGGCGGCGGTGATCGTCATGGCGATATCCTCCAGAAAGTCTGCAGTGGTTGGGCTGCGGTGCGGCTTACAAAAGGATTATCCGGGGCAGGGCCAGGGAGTTTCCTCCTGCCTATTTTCTCCTGATTTTTCCCCGGTGCTCCAGAGGGGGCCAGGATCAGGAATGACGGCCGGCCGGAGTCGCCCCAGGCAGGGCGGGGGTGCGCAGCCCGCAAAAGCAACCGGCTCCGCACCAGGCCCAGAGGGCCGGAGCGAAGCCGGAAGGTACAGCCAGGTGCGTCAACCAGCGACTAGCGCAGGTTGCCGATGGTGGCCATCGCGATTTCGTTCTTCTTCTTCATCATGTTGGAGATGAAGGAGACCGTCTCCTGGAGCTTCTGGAGGAGCAGCTGCGCCTCGGCGCGCTTGTACTCGGGGCTGCCCTTGTCCAGGCCGGACAGCGACTGCTGCTCGAGGGCGCTCAGGCCACCCGAGGTGCTCAGGGCGCTGTTCAGGGAGTTGTTGGCGGCGGCGGTAATCGTCATGGCGATATCCTCCAGAAAGTCTGCAGTGGTTGGGCTGCGGTGCGGCTTACAAAAGGATTATCCGGGGTAGGGCCCAGGAGTTTCCTGCTCCCATTTTCCTCCGTTTATTTTTTACGGGGAGGCTCCGGAGCGCGCACCCTCTTTGGTGGTTGTGCCGATAACAGTCTAAACTGCCGGCGCCCGGAGCCCGCCCGAGCCTCACGAGGCGGGTCCTCGCGCCTGTCCTCCTGCCTTCTGTAAGGGTGCTGCGCAGATGACGACTGATTCCAAGGCCTCCGTGTCGACCGACAACGCGAAGCCCCTGTCCGGACCGGAGATGCTCGAGCGGGCCACGGAGGGTTTCAACCTCTTCCAGGACGGGAACTTCAACGAGTCGCTGGCCATCTTCGAGAAGCTCTCGGCCATGGACTCGAGTGAGGCCTACTTCCAGACCGCGCTGGGCGCCTGCCATCTGGCGCTGGAGGACCTGGACACCGCCGTGACGTGCTTCAACCGCGCCATCGAGCTGGACCCCACGGACATCACCCCCTTCGTCAACCGGGGCGAGGCGTTCCTGCGCCAGGGCCGGACGACGGAAGCGGCCCGCGACTTCCAGCATGCCGTGTCGCTGGATCCCGAGGACAAGGACCCCTTGAGCCGTCGTGCGCGCATGTTGGCCGCCGCGGCCCTGGAGAGCTCGGACGAGGCTTCGGAATCCGAAGCCCCCGAGGACCGCTCGTAGGCTGTCTGCAGGCTCCCTCGCCGGACAGGTGAGGGAAGGCCCCCCCTTGGGCTCGGGGGCGCGCACGGATTAGGATGGCCCCGCCGATGGCCAACGCCGATCCGAACAGCTTCCTGAACAAGTACTCCGACATCGTCCTGGCGGTGGTCGTCGTGGCCATCGTCGCGATGATGATCGTCCCGCTGCCGACGATCATCCTGGACGTGTTGCTGACGCTGAACATCAGCATCTCGGTGGTACTGCTCCTCATCTCCCTCTACGTGCCCAGCGCGCTGTACCTGTCGTCGTTCCCGACGATCCTGCTGATCACGACGATGTTCCGCCTGTCGCTGACCATCTCCACCACGCGACTCATCCTGCTCACCGGCGACCCGGGTGAAGTGGTGGTGGCGTTCGGTAACTTCGTGGTGCAGGGCAACTTCGTCGTCGGCGCCATCCTCTTCCTCATCCTGGTGGTGGTGAACTTCATCGTCATCTCCAAGGGCTCGGAGCGCGTCGCGGAAGTGGCCGCGCGCTTCACCCTGGACGCCATGCCCGGCAAGCAGATGTCCATCGACGCGGACCTGCGCGCGGGCGTGATTGATCAGGATCAGATGAAGAAGAAGCGCCGCGACCTGGAGCGTGAGAGCCAGCTCTTCGGCGCCATGGACGGCGCGATGAAGTTCGTGAAGGGCGACGCCATCGCGTCCATCATCATCACGGTCATCAACATCGTGGGTGGCCTCATCATCGGTGTCACGCAGAAGGGCATGGCCGCCGGTGACGCCGCGCAGAAGTACACGCTGCTCACCATCGGTGACGGTCTGGTCGGCATGATCCCCGCCATCCTCATCTCCACCTGCGCCGGTATCCTGGTGACACGCGTGGGCGGCGAGGAGGAGGGCGCGCACCTGGGCAAGGACGTGGGCACGCAGCTCACCGCCTTCCCGAAGGCCATCGCCATCGCGGCGGCCATGCTCGTGGGCCTGGGCCTCATCCCCGGCCTCCCCAAGATTCCCTTCTTCCTGCTGGGCGCGGGCGCGGGCTTCGGCGCCTGGTCGATGATGCGCAAGCGCGACGAGGCGCTGGCCGCCGAGGAAGCCGGCCCCGCGATGGAGTCCAGCTTCGGCACGCCCGTGTCCGCCGAGCCTCCGCCCAAGGAGCAGCTCAACCCGGACTCGGAGCTGTTCATCCCCGTCGTCACGCCCATCGTGCTGGAGGTGTCCGACGCGCTGGTGCCCTTCGTGGACTCGCGGCAGGACGGCGGCAAGTTCCTCTTCGAGCTCATCCCGTTCATGCGCGACGGCCTCTTCGTGGAGCTGGGCGTGCGCTTCCCCGGCGTGCGCGCGCGCGGCAACGGCGGCCTGCCTCCCGGGGCCTACCAGATTCAAATCAACGAAGTGCCCGTCGTCACCGGCCAGGCCACCCTGGGCCACATCCTGGTGAACGACACGGTGGAGCGCCTCAAGCTGATGAACATCCCCGGCTTCGAGGCCATCAACCCCGCGACGCGCCAGCCGGCCGCGTGGGTGCCCGAGCAGTTCCGGGAGATGCTCGAGTCCGCGGGCCTCACCACCTGGGACGTGCCCGGCTACATCATCCTGCACACCGCCGCCGTGCTCCGGAAGAACGCGCGCGAGTTCGTGGGCGTGCAGGAGACGCAGACGATGCTGGAGCAGTTGGAGAAGGCGTTCCCGGCCATCGTCAAGGAAGTGGTCCCGAAGATCGTCAACGTGCTGAAGCTGACGGACATCCTCGGGCGCCTGGTGGAGGAGGAGCTCTCCATCCGCGACCTGCGCGGCATCCTCCAGGCCCTGTCCGAGTACGGCCAGGTGGAGGCGGACAACGTCATGCTCACCGAGCATGTCCGCGCCTCGCTGCGCCGCTACATCTCCCACAAGTACGCGCGCGGCACCGGCACGCTGGTGGTGTACCTGCTCGACCCGAACATCGAGGAGGCCATCCGCAGCTCCATCAAGCGCACCTCCGCGGGCGCGCACCTGGCGCTGGAGCCGGAGATCGCCCAGGAGATTGTCGGCGCGGTGCGCTCGGAATGTGGCCACCTGCCGCCCAGCGCCCAGCGCCCCGTCATCCTCACGGCGATGGACATCCGCCGCTACGTGCGCAAGCTGCTGGAGTACGAGTTCAACCCCTCGTTCTCCATCCTCAGCTACCAGGAGCTGTCCCCGGACCTGAACATCCAGCCGGTGGCGCGCATCTCCTCCGGCCGGTAGCGGCGAGGGCGCGTGTGAAGGACCCGGGGCCTCCGCTTCTTTGAGCGGGGGCCCTTGTCGTTTTTCGCGGGGAGGAAGGGAAGGGCGGCGCCGTGGCGCGCAAGGGCGCGGCTCAGGCGCCCGCGAGCACGGCGATCATCAGCACCAGGAAGCTCAGCCCCACCACGCCCATCACGATGAGCGGGACGAGCTTCTTCTTGTCCGCCAGCGCGGACACGGCCGCCGGCTCCGGCTCCGGCGGGGGCATCTCCTCGCCACCGTCGGGCTGCGGCTCCTCGGAGGAGGACGCGGAGCCATCCTCGGAGGCGGGCTGCTCCTCCGGCGGCGCCGGTTCGGGCTCGGGCTGCGGCTCGGGTTCGGGCTCCGGCGGGGGCGGCTCCTCGCGCTTGGGCGGGGAGGGGCGCGGCGGCGAGGGGGCCGGAACGACGGCGGAGCTCTCCGAGGAGAGGCTCACCGCGGGCTCGTCGGGGGGCTCGGCGGGGTCCACGTAGACGAAGCGGGTGGAGCCAATCTCCAGCTCGTCGCCGTCCTTGAGCGCCTTGCGGTTCACCCGCTTCTTGTTGACCTTGATGCCGTTGCGGCTGCCCAGGTCCTCCACGTGCGTGCCGGACCAGTCGCGGCGCACCTTGGCGTGCTTTCGGGAGACGAGGTCGTCCTTGAGGATGACGTCGGCTTCCTTCTCGTCGCGGCCGAAGACGTGCTCCTGGGCCTCGGAGATTTCGATGCGCTGGCCCTCGCGCGGGCCGTTCATGTAGCGCAGGAAGCGCTCCTCGCCGCCGGCGAGCCCGCGCATCGCGTCCTTCAAGGCGCCGCGCGCGAGGAAGGACGTCTTGTCGCTGACGTCCGGAGCGATTTCGACGACCTTGTCGAAGCGGACGTCGTACTGCGCGATGGCGATGACGTCGCCGTTGCGCAGCAGTTCCTTCTCTCCCTTGGGGAGCGCCTTGCCGTTGATCTTCGTGCCGTAGGCGCTGCCCAGGTCCTCCAGGAAGTAGAGGGTGCCCTCCTGGATGATGCGCGCGTGGTTGCGCGACACCGCCTGCTGCGGGAGCACCACCTGGCAGGTCTTGTCCCGCCCCAGGGTGATGACGGAGTCGTCGAGGACGACCTCTTTGCCCGAGGCGCCTCCGGCCTCGCTGCGCTGTGTGACGGTCAGACGGACGCTCATCGCGTGTGTCGCTACCCGAAGGGACGGCTAGAACGAGTCGTTGGCGAGGAATCTCTCACACGTCGTGTACTCGGTGGGGAATTCCTCGGAGGTTCCAAACTTCATGAAGTTCTTGCACGCCGTCTGAGCGTGGTTCTGCTTGTGGGCCTCGTTGAAGATCTGGAAGAGGCCGAAGTGGCAGGGCGCGAACTTGGCGTCCAGCTTCACGCACTTGCGGTAGGCGTTCTCCTCCTCCGTGAGCAGGCCCTTCTCGCGGTACTGGCGCGCGAGCAGGTACATGGCCGGGGCGCTGTTCTCCGCCGTCTGGGTGTCCTTCAGCTCCTTGAGGGCGGAGTCGGTGAGGGCCACCTTGCGCTGGGCGACGGCGAGGCTGTTGAGGCAGCTGGAGTTCTTCTCATCCAGGCGGGCACAGTTGCCGAAGGCCTCGCGGGCCTCCGCGAAGCGGCTCTGCTCCATCAGCACCGTGCCCAGGTCGTGCCACACCTCCGCGGAGTCCGGGGTGAGCTGGGCGGACTGGGAGATGTGCTCGAAGGCGGACTCCAGGTCCTTGTCCTCGTAGGCCATGATGCCGAGGTTGTGGTGGGCGTTGGCCACGTTGGGGTTGACCGCGAGCAGCGTGTCGAACTCCTTCTTGGCCTCCTTCTTCTTGCCCATCTTCATGAAGGTGAGGCCCAGGTCGTAGCGCGACTCCAGGTTGTCCGGGTTCACCTGCAGGGCGCGCTTGAAGTTGTCGTGGGCCTTACCGTAGGCGCCTTCCTCCAGGTAGAGGACGCCCAGGTTCTGGTAGGCCTGCAGGTGCTCCTGGTTGAAGCGCAGGGCCTTGATGAAGAACTCCTTCGCCTTGCCCTTGTTGCCCGAGTACATGGCGATGAGGCCCTTGTTGGCCCACAGGTCCGCGTACTGGGGGGAGAACTCCAGGCCCAGGTTGCAGTAGGTCTCCGCCTTCTGCAGGTCCCCGTTGGCCATCTCCTGCGCGCACAGCTCGTTGTTGATGAGCGCCCGTTCGTGGGGGGGCGGCGTGCTGAGGCAGGCGGTGGTGGTGAGGGAAGCGGCGGCGGTCAGCGTGAGGAAGAGGCGAAGACGCATGGCCGGCCGAGTGTAGGAGAGCGCCACCCCGTGAGGCAACGCCGGCCTGCCGCTGAATCAGCGCTGTTTTCCAGGGGTTAGGGCGGCTGTAGAGTGCGCCGCCATGCGTACCTACCTTTGTGCTTTCGGCTTGCTCGCTGCCCTGCTGGGCGCGGCTCCTGCTCACGCGCAGTTCTCCAACCGGAGTCTGGGACTGTCGCTGGGCTACATGGACTTCAAGGAGACCGCGGGCCTCGCGGGCACGCCGTTCATCGGCCTGGAGGGCAGCCTCTACATCGAGAACGGCTTCGAGGTCGTCTCGCTGTCGAAGCTGATGTTCCCCAAGGACACCTACTCCAGGCCGGAGAAGCGCGTGGTGGGGCTGGCGCCGTCGCTGGGCATCCGCTACCTGCTGCTGGAGGAGGCCATCCGCCCGTACATCGGCACGGACGTGAGCTACCTCATCGTCTTCAAGGACAGCGTCAGCAACTTCGTGGGCATCGGGCCCAACGCGGGCGTGGACTTCTTCCTCAGCGACTCGGTGAGCCTGGGCGTGCGCGCGCAGTACAACTTCTACATCGCGCTCAACGAGGATACGCAGACGTCGCTGACGGGCTCCGTGGGCCTGGCGACGTACTTCTAGGTCCGGACGCGGGACGTCCCGGGCGTGCTCCCGGGGCGGGCAGCAGGGCGGCGGCGACGAGCAGCGTCCACTTCTCGTCCGAGAGGTGGGCGGGCTTCTCCATGGCGAGCGAGTCCTGGAGCCGGGCGCCCAGCGCGGAGAACAGCGTGAGCCGGGCCTCCAGCCGCAGCTCCTCGCGGCGCAAGGCGGCGGACAGCACCAGCTCCCGCTCCTCGGTGGACAGCCGCTTCACGCGCGAGACGAACAGCGGATCCGCGAGCAGGCCCTCCTCGCCGCGCGTCTCCAGGGCGGAGGGCACCTTGAGGCGCCGCTCGCGCACGACGATGGTGCCGGCCAGCAGGTCCCCCAGCCGCTGGTGCGAGCGCGACACGAGCGCGACCGAGCCGCCCACGAGATAGAGCAGCGGCAGCCGGTCCACCACGCGCGCCAGGTTGCGCAGGGCCGCGTGGTAGAAGCCGATGCGCACGCCGCTCTCCTGGATGACCCGGAGGGACATCACGCGCTTGCCCACCGTCTGGCCGGCCCACGCGGTCTCCAGCGTGATGCCGTAGCCCCAGTCCACCAGGAAGTAGACGACGATGCCCAGCGCGCTGGCGAACCCCGGGAACGCGGCCATGGCCACCTGGAACACCAGCAGCACCACCGTCGTGGCGAAGCCGACGATGAGCGCGTCCACCAGCCACGCGAGGAAGCGCGAGTACACCCCCGCCAGCGTGAAGCGGAACTCCACGTACTCCGGGGTCAGCACCGTGTGGGTGCCGTCGAGCAGGGTGTCGGGGGTGGGCGTCACGGCGCCGGAGTGTACGCCACACGGCCCGCGTTCCGTGGGGCTCCCGGGAGTGTCCTTCCGTGGGGCCTCAAGGACTCCCAGTCCGGAGTCCGGCCCCGACGCCAGGCAGGCGGGCGGCCGGCTCCGACGGGAGGGTGGATGCTGCCAGGACCTGAAGAGTGGTATTCGTGAATAGCGGGCTCCACGTTATCCTGTCCGCATTCCCGCGCCCGTGGCCCCTCCTGAAACCTCATCCTGGAACCGCCGCGTCCTGCCGGCGGGTGCGTTCCAGTTCGCGCTCATCGCTGGGGTGACGCAGCTCAAGACGTCCGCGAACGCGCTGGTGTTGTCGCGCTTCGAGTCCCAGGCGCTGCCGTACCTCTACCTCCTGGGTGCGTTGATGACGGCGTCGCTGACGCTGTTGCCGCGCGCCCGGCCGGACGCGCCCACCGAGTCCCCGGGCATCCTCACCGGGGTGGGCGGGGTGCTGGCCTTGGGGCTGGCGGCGGCGCTGTCCGCGGGGCAGCGCATGCCGGCGCTGGCGCTGTACCTGTTCGCGGACTGCTTCAGCACGTTCGTGTCGTTCCGCTTCTGGGGCCGCATGGCGTCCGCGTTCGATGCGCGCGAGGCGCGCCGGGCCTTCACCGTGCTCAATGGCTTTGGCATGGGCGGCGGCATCGCGGGCGGTCTGCTGGTGCAGGCGCTGGCGGTGCGGCTGGGCACTCCCGCCGTGGTCGTGAGCGGCGCGGTGAGCCTGCTGGCCGCGGGCGCCATCTTCCACCACCTGCACAAGGCGGAGCCGGCGCCGCCCCCGCGCACGCGCTCGCTGCAGGCGTGGTTCCCGGCGTGGCGCTACCTGGGGGAGAGCCCGTACGCGCAGGTGCTGGCTGCGCTGGGCATCGCGTTCGCGGTGCTGTCGTCCTTCGTGGACTACCTCTTCCGCCTGCGCGTGGAGGGCACGCTGAGCGAGGACGGGCTGGCGGCGCTGTTCGGCTCGCTGCAGCTTTGGATTGGCCTGTTCTGCGTGGCGTTCCAGCTGCTCGTGGCGGAGCGGCTGCTCAAGCGCATGGGCCTGCTCATGTACCTGGCGCTGGTGCCGCTGGTGCTCGCGCCGCTGGCGGGCGCCACGCTGGCCACCGGGCAGCTGTGGCCGGTGCACCTGTTGCGGCTGGTGGAGACGGCGGTGAGCTACTCCATCCTGCCGGTGGGCATCCAGCTGCTCTACGCGGCGGTGCCGGACGAGCAGCGCGAGGGGCTGCGGAGCGCGGTGGACGGCCTTCTGCGCAAGGGCGGCGTGGTGCTGGCGGGCCTGCTGCTCATCGGCGCGGGCCGGGGCGCCAACGGCATCACCATGGCGGTGGCGGTGGTGATGCTGTGCGCCGCGCTGGGCCTGTTGCTCGTGCGCCTGAAGCCCGCGTACCTCACGGCGCTGGGCGAGCAGGTGGGCGCGCACGAAGAGGAAGAGGTGGAGCTGGGCGGCGAGGCGCAGAAGCTGCTGGTGGATGCGCTGGGCGCGCCCACGCCGGAGCGGGTGCTGCGCGCGGTGGACATGCTGGAGCAGGCGGAGGCCGCGCCCCTGCGGCAACACCTGGCCGCGCTCCTCTCCCATCCCCACGAGCGCGTGCAGGAGCGCGGCGTGACGCTGGCCCTGTCCATGGAGGCTCGGGAGCTGGCGCCCATGTTGGAGCGGCTGGTGGAGGAGGGCCCCCGGCGCCCCCGAGACCAGGCCGTGTGGGCCCTGGCGCGGCTGTCCCCGGAGCGCGCGGAGCGGCTCTTGCCGCCGCTGCTCACCAGCTCCGACGTGGGCCTGCGCTGCGCGGCGATTGGCGCGCTGATGCGCACGCAGGGCAACTCCGCGGCGCTGGAGTCCCTGCGCGAGTTGCTGGCGAAGGGCGACCACGCGCCCGTGGCCGAGCGGCGCGAGGTGGCGCGGCTGTTGGGCCGGCTGAAGGACCCTCGCTTCGCGGGGCCGCTGTCGCTCTACCTGGAGGACATGGACATCTCCGTGCGGCGCGTGGCGCTGACGGCGGTGGGCGAGGGCGGCTACGTGGAGCTGGCGCCGCGCCTCTTGCCGTTCCTCGGCTGGCGCGAGGAGCGTCCGGCCGCGCGCGAGTCGCTGGTGCAGCTGGGCGACGCGGTGACGCCGCTGCTGGAGCTGCAGCTCAACAACAAGGCCGCGCCGCTGGCCATGCGGATGCAACTGCCCCGTGTGCTGCGCGGCATCGGTTCGTCCGCGGCGCTCAACGCGCTCCTGTTCTCCAACGTGCGTGACGACGCGGCGCTGCACTTCCGCATTGGCGCGCAGCTGTCGCGCCTGCGCGAGGAGCAGCCGGATCACCCGGTGGACGTGGACCGCATCCACGAGGCGCTGGGCCGCCGCCGCGACACGTACCGCCAGCTGGTGGGGGCCTTCCGCGACGTGCAGGCGGCGCTGGGGCCCCAGTCGCTGCTCACCCGCGCGGTGGGCGACCGGTTGGATCAGGCGCTGGAGTTGTCGTTCTTCCTCCTGGGACTCCTGCATCCGCCGCAGGCCATGCGCCGCATCCACCAGCACCTGGTGGGCAACGATTCGCGCCGCCGCGCCTATGCGTTGGAGCTGCTGGAGAACCTGGTGGCGCAGGAGGAGCGCGAGCTGGTGATGGAGCAGGTGGAGGCCCACCACCGCGAGCTGCCGCCCGGAGCGCCGGGCCGTCTGTGGCGGCGGCTGGCGGGGCTCGTGCAGAGTGAGGACCTGGTGCTGCGCGCGTGCGCCCGCCACGTAGCGCGGGTGAACGGCCTGGACGTGCTCCCGCAGGAGGGTGACATGAGCGATACCATCGTCCAACGGATGTTCGCCCTGGAGGGCGTGAGCGTCTTCTCGCAGAGCGACGTGGACGACATCGCCGCCATCGCGGAGGTGGCGCGCGAGGCGTCCTACAAGGCGGGCCAGCGGCTCTACAGCCAGGGCGACCCGGGCGACGCGCTCTACGTCATCGTCGAGGGCGCGGTGGACGCGTTCCGCAACGGCGAGCACGTGCTGCGCTTCCAGGCGAAGGAGGCCATCGGCGAGGTGAGCCTGCTGGACGGCGCGCCCCGGCCCACGGACATGGTGGCAGCGGTGGACTCGCGCGTGCTCGTCATCGACCGGCGCGACTTCCTGGACCTGCTCGCGGACCGGCCGGAGCTGCTCACCGGCTTCTTCCGCTCCGTGAGCCAGCAGCTCCAGAGCGTCATCGACCTGCCCGCGCGCCGTGAAGAGGGTCAGCGGCTGGAGCTGGGCGCTCCCCAGCAGCCCCACGCGCCGCTGGAGGGCATTGGCGGCCTGCCGCCCGAAGGCAACGCGCCCTCGGACGTGTGAGTCAGTCCCCCGCGCCGTGCGCGGGCGTGGCTTCGCCGCTCTTGAGCGCGGGCGGCTGCGCGGGGTCCAGGCCGATGAGGTGCGCCGAGGCCACCGAGATGAACGGCCGCGTGAAGCAACGGAACGGCGGGAGGCTGCCCACGAACCGCGTGAGCGCGAGCCCAGCGAACACCCACGGCTGACGCTCCACGACGGCGATGGGCGCGGCGACGCCCTCCGCGCGGCGGGCCAGGCGCGCCACGTAGTTGCGCAGGGGCCAGCCGTGCAGGGCGGGCAGCGCGCTCCAGACGCGCACGAACCAGGGCGGACGCGTGACGGGGGCCATCCACGCGCGGTCGCTCTTGGCGGCGGTGAAGACGAGGAGCCACCAGAAGCCCCAGGCGCCGCTGAGGAGGGTGAACGAGCGCGGGAACCAGCACAGGGGGATGCAGAGCAGGATGATGGCGGGCATCCCCATCACGAACAGCAGGAAGGCCCTCCAGCGGCGCTGGAGCTTGGCGCGCAGCCAGGGCACGTTGAGGCGCACGTGCGGGGTGATGTCGGGGTCCTCGGGCGGCACTCCGGTGGCGAGGCTGGCCTCGCGGGAGATGACCGTGTGGTAGTCGCGCGACAGGGCGACGACGATCCACTGCACCGCGCTCAGCGAGCCGAAGAAGAGCGCCCAGAACTCCCAGCTGCCCAGGAAGAAGACGCCGTTGCGCACCTGCGGCGCGTCGACGTTGAACCCCTTCTTCTGGCGTTCCTTCTGGATGCGCGGACCCTTCGCGTTCGCCTTCGGGACATCCCGGAGGGCCTCCTCCACCTCCGCCCGGACGATGGCGGAGATCTGGTCGCCCAGGGAGTCCTCCGCGTCTTCGGTGTCGCTCGCGGTCTCGCCGGTGTTCGGCTCGGAGCCGGCTTGCGGCTCGGCCGCGCGGGGCTCCTGTCCGGCCCCTTTGTGTTCCTCCTTCGCGTCCTCGGCGGCAGCGGCGGCCTCATCGGCCGCATCCTCGGCGGCAGTGGCGGCTTCGCTCGGAGGGAGGTCGCCGGCCTTGCCCGCGTTGACGGCCTCTTCGATGAGCGCGGTGAGCGCCTTCTTCATCGCGGCTGGATCGCCCTTCGCGGCCTCCAGCTCCTTCGCCCGCTGATCGATACGGGCCTGCGCTTGCTCACGCGTGGCCCGGGCCTCGGGCGTCTCGTGCTTCCGCTCCTGCCTCTTCTCCTCCTTGTCGCCGTCGAACTCGTGGAACGCCCACCCCGCGGCGATGGCCAGCAGGAACGCCGTCTGGAGCGCGGTCACCTTCACGTAGGTGGCGCGGACCGCGGGGCTCGCGAGCGTGACGCGGGCGATGTGGAAGGGCAGGGCCACCCCATAGAAGAACTGGCGGATGCGGCCCTTGGGCAGCTGGCCCTTCGTGGACTGGAAGTGCTCGGCGCCGCCCCGGACCTCGCCCCAGAACTCCGAGGCGAAGTTCCGACCCTGGGAGTCCCCTCGTCCACTGGGAGTCCCGCCGTCCTTCTCCTCCTGTAAAGGCTTGAAATCCTTGCCTTTCATGCCCGTCATTGCCTCACGCTACCACGGCGGGGATGTGCTAAAGGCCCGACCGTGAACCCGAACCTTCTCTCGCTGCGTCCCTTCCGTCGTCCTTCCCGCCAGCTCACGCTGTCGTCCGGCGCGCTGGTCCTCGCCTTGGGAGCCCTCGCGGGTTGTGAGAAGACTCCCCCGCCGGCTCCGGCCACGCCCCCGGCGGCCGAGCCCGCGAAGCCCGCCGTGCCCAACGAGGTGACGGTGCTCGTCACCGGCAGCGCGCGTGGCCAGCTTCTGCCCGTCGAGGGCAAGGGCGGCGCCGCGGAGCTGATGGGCCGCTGGGTGAATGATGAAAAGCACTGTGCCGGTCCGCTGAAGGATGGCCAGGCGACCTGTGCGGATGCCGGCACGCTCGCCCTGACGACGGGCGACCTGTGGACGGGCCCGGCCATCTCCTCCTTCTTCCTGGGTGCTCCGACGGCCGAAGTGATGGGGCACATGGGCTATGCGGCCTCCGCGCTGGGCAACCACGAGCTGTCGTACGCCAAGGATTCCTTTCTGAAGAACCGCACGGCCGGGGGCTTCCCCTTCCTGGCCGCGAACCTGAAGGTGACGGACGCGACGCTGGCCAAGGACCTGTCCATGCCCGCGTTCCAGGTCTACGAGCGGCGGGGCCTGAAGATTGCGGTGGTGGGCCTCACCTCGCAGAAGACGGTGCGCACGGCGATGTCCGGCCGCGCGGAGGGCCTGGAGGTCACCCCCAACGAGGACGCGCTGAACACGGCCGTTCCGGAGGCGCGCAAGGCGGGCGCGGACGTGGTGGTGATTGTCGCGGACCAGTGCCCCACGGACCTGCAGCCGGTGCTGGCGAAGCACGCGGACTGGAAGGTGTCGCTGGTGGCCGGTGGCCGCTGCGGCACGGACGCCCCGGGCGTGAAGACGGAAGGTGACACCACCTACGCGTCGCTGGGCCGCGGCTTTGATTCGTACCTGCGCGCGCAGCTGAAGTTCGACCCGTCGAAGGCGGCGGGCCAGAAGCTGACCGGCGTGGACACGAAGGTCGTCGCGGTCGCGGGCGGCACGCCGGACGCGGAGACGGCGAAGCGCATCGCGGAGTGGCAGACGAAGGTGGACCAGGCGCTGGGCCGGAAGATCGGCTTCACCAAGACGGGCATCCCGCAGGACTCGCCGCTGATGGCGAAGTGGGTGGCGGGCGCGGTGCGCACGCAGCTCAACACCGACGGGGCCATCCTCAACAAGGGCGGCATCCGCAATGGCCTGGCCAAGGGTGAGGTGACGCTGGGCAGCGTGTACTCGGCGATGCCGTTCGAGAACTCGCTGCTCACCGTGAAGCTCAAGGGCGAGGACCTGGCCAAGCAGCTGGCGAACCCGGACGCGCTCATGGCCGGCTTCACCCCGGCGGGCAAGGGCAAGTTCAAGGACGCCCAGGGCAAGGCGCTGGATCCGAAGAAGGAGTACACGGTCGCCACGGTGGAGTACCTGTACTTCGGCGGTGACGGCTTCGACTTCGAGAAGCTGGACACGGACCCGGCGGAGACGGGCATGGCGTGGCAGACGCCGGTCGTCGAGTGGACGGAGGCCCAGGCCTCCACCGAGGCGAAGCCGCTGGAGAAGCTGGTCAAGTAGCGCTTCCGTGGTCCTGAAGCACCGGGGCGCCGGAGTCCTCCCTCGAAACGGGGAGGGCGGCCGGCGCCTCGCCGTTTCCGGGCTCGGTTAGAGTGGGCCCATGGAGATGGCGGAGTTCATCGAGACGCGGCGCCCGCGCTGGCAGCAACTGGAGTCGCTGCTGGACAAGTCCGAGGGCGAGGGACTGCGCAAGCTGAGCCTGGACGAGGCCCGCTCGTTGGGGAAGCTGTACCGCGCCGTCTCCAGCGACCTGTTGTGGGTGCGCGCGCGCAGCGGCTCCGCGGACGTGAGCGCGTACCTCAACGACCTGGTGGGCCGCGCGTACGCGCTGACGTACCCGGGAAGCCGGCCTCGGTTCGCGGACGTGTGGGCCTTCGTGGCGCGCGGCTTCCCTGCGCTCCTGCACCACGAGTGGCGCATGTACGTGGCGTCGGTGCTGCTGTTCCTGGCGGGCGCGGGCTTCGGCTACGTGGGCATGGTGGTGGATCCGGATGCCGCGCACTACCTGGTGCCCGAGCAGCACGTGAGCATGGACCCCGTGAAGCGCGCCGCCGACGAGGCCGCGGGCAAGGGGATGAGCGTGGAGGAGCAGGCCCAGTTCACGACGTTCCTCTTCACGCACAACATCCAGGTGGCGTTCCTGGCGTTCGCGCTGGGTGTCACGCTGGGGCTGGGCACGGCGGTGATGCTGTTCACCAACGGCCTGTTCCTGGGGGCGCTCGCGCAGGTTTACGCGGCGAAGGGGATGGCCGGGTGGTTCTGGGCGTGGATCCTTCCGCACGGCATCCCGGAGATTTCGGCCATCTGCATCGCGGGCGCGGCGGGGCTCGTCATCGCGCGGGGCATGGTGGCGCCGGGTGGGTTGTCTCGTGGGCAGGCGCTGCGCAAGGAGGCGGTGACGGCGGTGAAGATGCTGTTCGGCACGCTGGTGCTGTTCGTGCTCGCGGGCTTCATCGAAGGCACCGTGTCGCAAATCCACCCGCCGAAGCTGTCGGTGGCCTTCAAGGTCGGCTTCGCGCTCACGGTGGGGGCGGGCGTCTACGCGTACCTGCTGTCGGACTGGATGCGCGGCCGGCGCGGGGATGCGCGTGCGACGGCGGAGCTGGCGGGATGATTGGGCCGGACCTGGCCGTGCCTCCGTTGCCTCGCGAGCCGGAGGTGCTGATTGAGTGCCCGCGCTTCTCGATGGTGAAGCGGCGCGCGGACGGCTCCGTGGACTTCGTGTCGCCGCTGCCGTGTCCGTACAACTACGGCTCCATTCCGGGCCTGCTGTCGGATGACGGGGACCCGCTGGACGCGGTGGTGCTGGGGCCTCGGCTGTCGCAGGGGCAGCGCGTGCGCGTGCCGGTGGTGGCCGTGCTGGGCTTCATCGACGCGGGGAAGGGCGACCCGAAGGTGGTGTGCGGGACGCATCCGATGACGGCGTCGGAGCGCGCGGGCCTGGAGCGCTTCTTCCGCGTCTACGCGCTGTTCAAGCGGGGCCTGCACCGCGTGCGCGGCGACGTGCCGGACACGCGCTTCGTGGGCTGGCTGCGCGAGGGGCCCGAGGCCTAGTCGAGGACCTTCGTCATCTTCAGGACCCGGTTCCAACGGAGGCCCTGCTCGATGGGGCCCACCCATTGCTCCGGTTGGAAGCCCACGCGCGTCCAGAAGCGGCGACCGACCTCGTTGTGCTCCACCACCGCCACCCGAAGCAGCCGGCCTCCGTTCGCGCGCACGTAGTCCGCGTAGGCGCTCAGCACGGCCTCGCCCCGGCCGTGGCCTCGGGCCTCTGGCGCGAGGAGGAGCAGGCCGATGTACCACTCTCCCGGCGCAGGAAAGTCACGCAGGGCTTCGAGCATCCCCGCGAGGCTGCCCTGCGCGTCGCGAAGCGCGAAGAGGCGGCCCTGTCCTGGGCCGAGCGTGGGGGGCCTTTCGCGAGGGATGTTCCGGGCCTGATCCGGGAGGGCGGGACGGCCGTAGGCAATCTGGTGGTAGTCCTCGCAGCGGTCGAGGAGCGGCTGCACGAGGTGCGTGTCGTTGTCGTCGACGGGGACCGCCGTGAAGTCCGCCGTCTGGAATGCCGCCCGGATCATGTGGCCCCTCTAGAGGACGCCGCGCGCCTTGATGTCGAGATACCGATTCACGGCCGCGAGGCTCAGTTCGTCGGGCGCGACGTCCAGCATCTGCACGCCGCCCTTGCTCACGCGCGCCTTGAGCACCTCGCGGTCCGTGAGCAGCTCCGACGCCACCGCGTGCTGGAACGCTTCCTCCGGCCCTGACGGCGGCGTGCGCAGCAGCTTCTGCAACGCCGTGTCCTTCACGGACAGGCACAGGGGGACGTGGCGGCGCGCCAGGCGGTGCAGCGGGGCCACCAGCGTTCCGGCCTGCTCCTCGTCGAGGAAGTCCGTGAAGACGCACAGCAGGCTGCGCCGGTTGAGGCGCACGTTCAGCTCCTTGAAGAGCGCCAGGTAGTCCACATACGTGAGGCTGGGCGTCGCGGAGTAGAGCGTGTCCACCAGCTTGCGGTACTGGCCCCGGCCCGCGGCGGGCGGCAGGTAGGCCTTCACTCCGTCCGCGAAGAGCGCCAGGCCCACGCGGTCCCCGTTGCGGATGGCCACGAACGCGAGGAACAGCGCCGCGTTCACCGCGTGATCCAACTTGGTGAGGCCGTCCACCTGGGCCGCCATGGAGCGCCCCGCGTCCACGCAGATGATCAGCGCCTGCGAACGCTCCGACTCCAACACCCGCGTCACCGGCTTGCCCCGGCGCGCGGTGGCCTTCCAGTCCACGTCGCGCACGCTGTCGCCCTGGGTGTAGTCGCGCAGGCGCGCGAACTCGCTGCCCTGGCCGTCGCGCCGCAGCTGCCTGAGCCCCAGATTCACCAGGTCCAGCGCCGCGCCGGACAACAGCAGCCTGCGGGCCCCTCGCAGGTCCGGGTACACCGACACGGAGCGCTCGGCCGGGAAGGTGCGCTCGTGCGAGACGAGCCCCAGCGGCCCCCTCACGCGCACGTGCACGGCGCCGAAGCTGAACTTGCCGCGCTTCGTGGGCGTGGCCCGGTACACCCACTGCGTCTGGCTGTCCGGCGTGAGGCGCAGCGTGGCCTCCGAGGGCTCCGGGGTGAACGACGGCGGCGCGTCGTCCTTCACGCGCACCTCCACCGTGCCTCCGCCCCGGTGCACCAGGCGCAGCTCGACGCGATTGGCCACGCCCACGTTGAGGCGCTCCGGCAGCAGGCGCTCCACCTCCAGCCGCACGCGGCGGGCCTGGAGGAAGTCGAACGCGGCCAGCGCCACGGCCAGCGCGTCCAACGCCAGCACCGCGCCGCCCAGGCCCGGGAAGAAGCCCGCCAGCGCCATGGGCAGCGCGAGCAGGGCAAGCAGCCCCCACAGGCGCTCGGAGGGAATCACCGGGGGACCTCGACGCCCTGGACCACCTCGCGCAGCACGTCCGCGGACGAGGCCCCGTCCAGCTCCGCGTCCGGCGACAGGAGCAGGCGGTGGCGCAGCACCGGGCCCACCAGGAAGCGCACGTCGTCCGGCGTGACGAAGTCGCGGCCCCTGAGTGCCGCCAGCGCCTTCGACGCGAGCAGCAGGTGCACGCCCGCGCGCGGCCCCGCGCCCAGACGGATGTTGGGCGAGCTGCGCGTCGCCGCCACCACCTTGCGGATGTAACCGAGGACCGGCGGCTCCACGTTCACCGTGTTGAGCGCCGCGCGGGCCTGGAGCAGGTCGTCCTTCGTCACCGCCGCGTTCACGCCCGCGCGCGCCAGGTCGCCCGAATCGAAACCCCGGTGCACGGATTCGAGGATGGCGTCCTCCTCCTCCGGCGCGGGGTAGCCCACGTCGATCTTCAGGAGGAAGCGGTCCAGCTGCGCCTCGGGGAGCGGGTACGTGCCTTCCGACTCCACCGGGTTCTGCGTGGCGAACACCGTGAACATGGGTGACAGCTGGAGGTTCTTGCCCTCCAGCGACACGGCGCGCTCCTGCATGGCCTCCAGGAGCGCGGACTGCGTCTTCGCCGGGGCGCGGTTGATTTCGTCCGCCAGCAGCAGGTCCGTGAAGATGGGGCCTCGCGCGAGCACGAAGGCCTGGGACTTCAGGTCGAACACGCTGGTGCCCAGGATGTCCGCGGGCATCAGGTCCGGCGTGAACTGGATGCGCTTGAATTCCGCGCCCACGCTGCGCGACAGCGCCTTGGCCATCAGCGTCTTGGCCACGCCGGGCACGCCCTCCAGGAGGATGTGCCCGCCGGCCACGAGCCCGCAGAGCATCAGCTCCAGCGGTTCGTCCTGCCCGACCACGGCCTTGCGCACCTCCGCGAGGACGCCCTCGCGGATGGCGTTCGCGGACCGCACGGCGTTGCCGGTGTCCGGGAAGGGAGGAGGGGAGAAGGGCGGGGCGTTCATGGGGTTCCGGGGCGGGGCCGGCCGGTGCCGGCGGGGTGGATGCGCTCGCGCACGTGCGCGGCGGAAGTGGCGAGGGCCTGGAGGTCAGCGTCCCTCTGGACGGCTTCGGACTGGCGGGCCACGTCGAGCAGCCCGTCCGCCAGGTCCTGGCGTCCGCGCGTGCGCAGCCCTTCCGCGACGGCGGCGGCGGTGGAGTGCGAAGGCAGGCCCGCGAGCGGCGCCAGCTGCTGCGTGAGGCCGCGCGAGATGAGTCCCGCGGCGAAGCCATGGTGCTGGCCCTCGCGGTACAGGCGGCTCATGGCGAAGAGGGCGTCCGTGGCGCCCACGCGCATGGACTCGGGCGGAGGGAGCGGACGGCCGAAGCGCTTCAGCGCGCCCGCCCACAGCACGACGCCCAGGAGCAGCTGCGCGACGGCGAAGTGCAGGCCGTAGCGGCGCGCGAAGTCCACGAGCGAGCGCTCGTTGGTGAAGCCGTGGTGGAACTCGTCGAAGGCGAAGGGGCCGGGGCCCAGGGCCTCCAGCGCGCTCAGCCAGAACTGCGCGTTGTCCGCTCTCGCGAGCGCCGGGTTCATCGCGAGCTCGGGGGCGCCCACCACGAGCACCCGGCCCGCACCCGCGTGAATCACCGCCGCCACCGGGAAGCCCAGGCGTTCATCCTCGAGCACCGTGACGGCGCCCTCCGGCAGCCGGAGGTAGGCCTGGACCTTCGCCTCCACGCGCTCCACGCCCAGCGTGTATGGCGTGGGCAGCGATGGCACCAGCGTGCGCATGGGCAGCGTCACGTCCGCCTTGTCCAGCTTCACGCCCAATTCATCCAGGAGCGCGTTCTCCCGCGACCCCCAGGGCACGTACACGAGCGAGGCACCGGCGCGGACATGGGAGAGCACGCGCTCCACCTCGTCGTCGTCCAGCTGCTGCGCCCGGATGGCGTTGAAGCCCTGGTGCGGAGCCTCCTCGTCGTCCACGCCCGCATCCGGATCCGAGGCGAGCCGCGTCTGATCCGGATCCTCCTCGTGCGAGTCCTGGACCTCCACCGCGAGCAGCACCAGCGCCTCATGGCCGGTGAGCAGGCGCAGGTCCGCCATGTTGCGCGTCACCGGCAGGCCGCTCTCCTGCGCGAGCAGGTACAGGGCGCGCGCGCCGTCCGGTTCCGCGCGGAAGGTGGACAGCGGATCCGCGAAGCCGCCGCGCTGGGCGCCGCGCACCAGGAACGTCCCGAGCACACCCGCGAGCAGCAGGCCTCCCAGCACGAGCAGCGGGAAACGGTCACGCACCGGCGGCCTCCTGCGCGGTCGGCGCGGCGAGCAGCGGGGCGGTGATGGCGCGGAACTCGGTGTAGCCGTCGGCGCCCACGGGCACGTTGCCGTACCACGCGAAGTCGAAGCGGCGCGTCAGCTCGCGGAACGGGGCCTTCACCTCCGGGCGGCCCCGGAACGCGCGCAGGTAGTCCCAGTTGGACAGCGTCTCGTCGTAGTGGATGGCGCCGTCGCGGTGCAGGCGCGACAGGAGCGCGAGGTACAGGTTGCGCACCGCCTCGCGGTACTCCCCCCTGGCGGCCAGCGCGTCGGCCAGGTGCGCCCAGCCCTCGGGCGGACGCGACAGCGCGTGGTCCGGGCTGCCCGCGAGCGCCGCGGCGTCCATGGTGCGCACCTCCAGCGCCGGGCCCGAGCCGTCGCGCTTGCGCCGCAGCACGCTCACGACCACCACCCCCAGCACCGCCAGCGTCAGCGCGACCAGCATCACGACGAGCGCGTTCGCCGCCGCGCCGCCGCTCACGGGCACGGCCGTCTCCCGTGACTGGGGCTGTGGGTTGTTGCGCTTGAAGAAGTCCCTGAGCCACTCGCCCAGCTTGTCGATGAAGCGGCGCCACCAGCTCGACTCCGGAGGAGGGACCTCTTCCTCCTTGGGTTCGGCCGGGGCCTTCTCCGGGCGCTCCTGGAACTCCGGCCGCGCGAGGATGGCCCGAGCCCGGTCCGTGGCCGCACGGGCGTCCACGCGCGCCTGGGCCTCGGCCGTGGCCGTCACCTGCGCGAGCCCGTTCTCCAGCGCAATCGCCGCCGTCTCGCAGTCCTCGTCGTCGTAGGCCAGCTGCTCCAGGTGGCGCACGAAGCGCTCGAGCTTGACCGTCTCCCGTGCGTTCAGCGCGTCGAAGTCACGGAGCGAGGTGCCCTCCACCTGTTCGGGCAGCTCGCACTCCGTCGCGACCTTCTCCAGCCGGGCGCGCAGCGCTTTGCGGTCCACGGGCGCGGAGGCCTCCGGCGCGGCTTCCACCGGCGCGGGGGCCGCTAGGAGCAGCCCCGTGGCCAGCAGCAACGCCGCGGCCACGCCCTTGGATGCGAGCCCCCCGCGCTGCGTGCTCCGCTCCGGGAGCTGCTGCACGGCGGCCAGCAGGTCCAGGCCTTCCTGCCGCACGCGTCCGTCCACCAGCAGCAGCGTGGCGGTCGCGGCGCGCAGGGGCTCGAAGAGGGCGAACGTCGTCGCGGCGAGGAACACGAGCCACGGCGGATTGTCCAACGACGCGAACCGCTCCGCGAACGTCAGGTCGATGCCCACGAGCCGCCGCCCGAGGTACAGCAGGAAGTTGAGCCCCACGTGCAGGTTGAGGAACACCAGCACCTGTACGCTCATCAGCCAGCGCACCGCGGTGGCCGTCCCGCGCGACGGGCCCAGCAGCCGCGAGCCCACCGCGTACAGCTTCAACGGGCTGCCCCGGCCCTGCATCGTCGCCGCGTAGCCCACGCCCTGCGCGGAGAGGAGGAACAGCGCGATACCCAGCGAGAACGTCAACGTCAGCACGTTGAAGAACGCCAGGTACGCTACGGCAATGAACAGGCTGGGCAGCCGCGCCAACGCCGCGCGCAGGGACTGGCGCACGGATGGCTCCGCCTTCGCGCCCAGCAGCACCTCCTGCACGTAGTGGCACGCCGCGCCCTGGCCCACGCCCCGCAGGAACCACGCGAGCGTCACGTACAGCGCGGGCAGGGTGGGGGAGCGCCCATGATCCACGGCGTCCAACAGGTGCAGCAGCGCGGCCACCACCGCCGCGCCACCCGGCAGCGTGAGCGCCCACACGCCCGCGTCACGCGCGCACAGGCGCAGCGCCGCGTCCATCAAGGCCACCGGACCCCGGGGGCGCAGTTCCAATGCGGAGACGGCCATCGCGTTAGCCCACCGCGTGCGCCGCCAACAGCACGCCGCCCCACACGAGCACGACGCCTACGAGCGCCAGCACCACGTGCGCCACGCTCCACTCGCGCCGGGGGGGCGGCCCCTCCAGCGCCTTGCGGCGCGTGTCGAGGCAGCTGGCGCAGCGGTTGATGCCCTCGAACTGCGTGGTGCACTCGCGGCAGATGACGCGCCGGCACTCCACGCAGACGCCCAGGCCCGCGCGGTCCGGGTGGTAGTGGCAGCGGCCCGAGCCCTGAATCATGCGCTCACCTTACGCAATCCAGGGCTCGCCACACCACCCCCGCGCGGGCGGGCACGGCCTACATCTCGTCGAAGAACTCGTCGTTGTAGGTGTACCGGCCGAGCCGTTTGACGAGCGCCTCCATGGCCTCCACCGGCTTCACGGCGAAGAGCATCTGCCGCAGCTTCTTCACCTTCTCGTACTCGCGCAGGGTGAAGAGCTTCTCCTCCTTGCGAGTGCCGGACTGGGGGATGTTGATGGCCGGGAAGACGCGCTTCTCCGCGAGCAGGCGGTCCAGGGTGACCTCGGAGTTACCCGTGCCCTTGAACTCCTCGAAAATCACCTCGTCCATGCGGCTGCCGGTGTCGATGAGCGCCGTGCCGATGATGGTGAGCGAGCCCGCTTCCTCCGTGGCGCGCGCGGCGCCGAAGATGCGCTTGGGGCGCTCCAGGGCGCGGCTGTCCACGCCGCCCGTCATGGTGCGGCCGGAGCTGTCCACTTCCTTGTTGTAGGCGCGCGCCAGGCGGGTGATGGAGTCCAGGAGGATGACCACGTCCTTGCCGGATTCCACCAGCCGGCGGGCGCGCTCCAGCGCGAGCTCCGCGACCTTGAGGTGGTCGCCCGTGGGCCGGTCGGAGCTGGAGGCGATGACCTCCGCCTTGATGCTCCGGCGCATGTCCGTCACTTCTTCCGGGCGCTCGTCGATGAGCACCACCATGACGTGGCACTCCGGGTGGTTCTGGATGACGGCCTGGGCGATGCGCTGGAGCATGATCGTCTTGCCCGTCTTGGGCGGGGCGACGATGAGCGCGCGCTGACCCTTGCCGATGGGCGCGATGAGGTCCAGCACCCGCGTGACCATCTCCTTGTGGCCGTTCTCCAGCTTCAGCCGCTCGGTGGGGTCCACGGAGGTGAGGTCCGCGAAGTGCGGCAGCCGGGGCGCGCCCTCCAGCGGGCGGCCGTCCACCGTGTCCACCTTCTGGATGACGCCCTTGTGGCCGCGCATCTGCGCGAACGCGGTGAGGTACTGGCCCTGCCGCAGGCGCAGCTTCTGCACCAGGTTCTTCGGCAGCTCCGGGTCGTCCGGCGACGCCAGCAGGTTGCGCTTCACCTGACGCAGGAACGCGTTGGGGCCCTTGGCCTCCGTGTCCAGCACGCCCTCCACGGGCGCCAGGTTCTGCTGCGGCGCGCCCTGGGCGTGTCCGCCGCCGCGCTGCTGTTGCTGATGACGCGGGTGCTCGTGCCGCTGCGGCTGCGGCTGCCCGCCGTCCTGCGGGCGGTTCTCCTGGCCCTGCGGCTGGCCGCCACCCTGGGGCTGCTGCTGTTGCTGCTGCGCCTGGCGCTGGCGGTACTGCTCCAGCTCCTGCGGCGTCAGGAAGACCTGCACCTGCTGGCCGTCCGGACCCGCCTGCATGCGGTAGGCCTGGCCTTCCGGGGTGAGGTGCACCTGCGCGCCACGGCGGCGGCGGCGGCGACGGCGGCGGCGGCCGCCCTGGCCAGCGGCTCCGGGGGCGCCGTTCTGGCCGGCGCCTCCCGCGGAGGCATCACCGTCGTCGGGGCCCTCGTCGCCCTCGTCGTCACCGCCGTCGTCGTCCGCCTCGGGGGGCGGGGGAGGACGGGCGGCCGCGGGAGGGGGCGGCGGGTTGCGGGTCTCGGGGTTGTCGGAATTCTCGCTCATGGGGCTCCACGCGTGACGGCCCTTTGAGGGCGGCGGCCGTGAGAGGGCCCGCCGGGGACGTCAGGAAGCAGGTTTTGGGACAGGAAGCCGGACGCGGGGCCTGCGAGAAGGCCGAAACCGCCGGTTCCTGAAACCCCCCGACGGCCCTAGCGCCGGCCGGGAGGCACTAACCACCCTAACAGAGCGCCCGGATGGGGCGCCCGCATTTTCGCCGCCCGAGTGCGTGGCCTGTCCACCGGGAGACCTCCCTGGGGGCCTTTCAGCGGATGCGCACGCGGAAGGGCATCATGGCCTTCAGGCCAGGGCGCAGGAGCTCGGGCGAACCCAGCCCCACCTCCCGGGCGAGCACGGCCAGTGCCTCTGGCGGGCGCTCCGGCAGCGCGGGCAGCAGCACCCCCGCCAGCGCGTGCACGCCGGGCTCTCCGCCCAGCCCGGAGAGGAAGCCGCGCGCGTCCCCCATGACGTCCAGGTCCACCTCCTCCGAAGGGGCCACCTTCGCGCGCTTGCGCGCCGACGCGATGGCCTCCGGCATGCCGCCCAGCCCGTCCACCAGCCCCCGGGCGAGCGCGTCCTTCCCGCTCCACACCCGGCCCCGCGCCACGGTGTCCACCTTCGCCTTGTCCATCTTCCGGACGCGGGCGACCTCCGTGATGAACGTGTCGTAGGAGTCGTCCACCCAGGTCTGCACCGCGGCCTGCTGCTCGGGTGTCCACGGCTTCCACCACTCCAGCAGGTCCGCCATGTCGCCGCGCTTGAGCGTCTCCTGGTTGACCCCCAGCTTGGTGCCCAGGCCCTCCAGCGCGGGCTTCGGGTAGAAGACGCCGATGCTGCCCGTCAGCGTCGTGGGCTCCGCCAGCACCTCGTCCGCGGCCATCGCCGCGTAGTAGCCGCCGGAGGCCGCCGCGTCGCCCATGGAGGCGATGACGGGCTTGTGCTTCTTCGCCTCCAGCACCGCGCGGTACATCAGGTCCGACGCCAGCACGTCACCGCCGCCGGAGTCCACGCGCAGGATGATGGCCACCACGGACGGGTCCTCCTGCGCCTCCTCCAGCGCGCGCACCACCGTCTCCGCGCCCGCCAGCCGCGCGAAGCCCAGCGGGTCCTCGCGGCTGCGGCCCCCGGTGATGTCGCCCAGCACCGGCACCACCGCGATGCGGCGGCGCAGGCCCCAGCGGTCCTCGCGCTCCTCGCGCGGCGAGTACGTCGGGTGGAAGCGCATGCCCGGGAACCACTCCGCCACGCGCGCGTCCAGCTCCGTCGCGGACACCACGCCGTCCAGCAGGCCCGCCGCCTGCGCCCGCTTGGAGGACAGGATGCCCTGGGCCCACGCGGCGCGCAGCCGCTCCGGGGGCAGCTTGCGCCCCGCCTCCACGGCCTTCACGTAGTGCGTCACCTGGGAGTCCAGGTACGCGTCCAGCGTCTCGCGCTCCGCGGGGCTCATGTCGGAGCGGGTGAACTGCTCCATCGCCGTCTTGTACTCACCCACGCGCGCCACGTCCCACGTCACGCCCAGCTTCTCCATGGTGCCGCCCAGCGACGTCACCGTGGCGGACAGGCCGTTGATGGGCAGCGACGCCTCCGTCAGCGCGTAGACGCTGTCCGCCGCGGACGCCACCAGGTAGCCGCGGTCATCCCCGGACAGCATCACCACCACGACCTTCTTGCCCGCCTCGCGCAGCTTGAGCAGCGACTGGCGCAATTCCTCCGCCGTGCCCCAGCCCACGCCGGGCAGACCCTCCATCTTCACCACCACGCCCTTGAGCCGCTCGTCGCGCGTGGCCAGGTCCAGGAACTTCATCAGGCGCAGGTACGGGTCCACCTCGCTCACGCCCAGGATGGCCAGCGCGGGGCTCACGCCGCCGGCCAGCATGTCGTCCAAGTCGAGCAGCGCCACCACGCCGCCGCCGCCGTGCAGGGAGCGGTAGCGCTCCGACGACAGGCGCACCTGCAGCACGTGGTCCAGGCCGCTGCCCGCGCCGCCCGCCGCGTACGTCAGGCCCGCGTGGCCCAGGTCCACCGTAGCCGCGAGCTGGAGCGCCAGGGGAATGCCGCTGACGAAGCCGTGGGACAGGCCGCCGCTCAGCCGCAGGCCGCGCACCACCTCCGCCTGGAGCGTGTACGTGGCCAGTCCCTCCCGGAAGCCTCCCTCCGCGAAGAGCCAGTCCACGCCCAGCGTGTAGCGCTCACCCAGCGGGCGCAGGCCCAGGCCGAAGTTGTAGCGGCGCTGCAGCTTGAGGCCGTCCTGCTCCGGCGCGTTCAGGTCCCTGGCCACCGCGGCCAGCGACAGGAAGCGGAAGGGGCGCGCGGTGAGGCCCACGTCCCAGCTCGTCAATCCGCTGATGCGGTGGTCATCCGAGCTGCTGAAGTCGTGCAGCGCGGCGCCCAGCTGCAGCGTGCGAGGCCCCAGCGACAGGCCGAAGGACGTCTTGCGGTAGTCCGGCGCGTTCTCGCCGCGGATCCACTCCAGGGAGAAGCCCGCGCCCAGGCCCAGCAGGCGCGTGCCCAGGAACACGGCGTCGCCCACGGAGTCGGACTGGAGGTTCCGCTCGTGGAGGTAGAAGAGCTGCCCCGCGTCCTGGAACCCCAGGCCGGCGGGGTTGAGGGAGAGGGCGGGCGCTTCGTCGATGAGCGCCGCGTTGGTGGGCGGCAGGGTGATGCCCAGGGGTGGGACGGGGGCGCGGTCGACGGCGCCCGTCTGGGCAAGCGCGAGGCTGGGGAGGAGGGCGAGCAGCGGCAGGTGGCGCATACGGCCCGGGACTCTAGGTGCGAGCCGTCCCGGGACAAGCGCCGCGTGTCACCAGTCCTCGGTACCCGACACGTCGTCCAGCGGATCATCCCCGGAGTGCTTCTTGACGGACTGTCGGGAGTTGCCTCCGCGGTCCTCCGAACCCCAGTCCTCCGCGCCGCTGCGGTTGTCCAGCGGGTCGCGCTTCTTCTGGACCTGCTCGCCCTCGCTGTTGATGAGCTGGTTGACGATGCGCTCCATCTCCGACTTGAGCTGTCCGTACTCGTCGCCCTGGAGCACCAGCTTGCGCGAACCCAGGCGCTTGCCGCTCTTCAGGTCGAAGAGGCCCACTGAGAGCTCCGTGCCCCGCTCCGGGATGACTCGCACGGTGCCCACCATCGCCCGGTCCAGGCTCAGCGACTTGCCCAGCGAGACGATGGCGTTGGCCGGCTTGTCGCTGGGGCGCGACACGTCCGGAATCACCTTGTCCAGCTGCGCGTCATAGGCCTTGTAGGTGGCCGTGGGCACCAGCGAGGCGACGACGTCCACGTCGTCCGGCGTCACCTCCGCGATCTGCCCGAACTGGCGGAAGCCCGGCCGCTCCATGCGCACCAGGTGCTTGCCCACCGGCAGCGTGGGCAGCGTCAGCGGCGTGTAGCCCACCGGCTCCCCGTCCACGTAGACGCGGGCGCCCGCGGGCCGGGACTTGAAGGTAGCGCTGCCGCGCAGCTGCGAGGGGCGGCTGGTGGCCACCTGCACGCGCAGGCTGATGAACTCCCGGCTGAAGCGCTTGGGGTTCAGCTCGAACGTGGGGTTGAGCGCCATCAGGTCGATGAGCAGCAGCTTCGCCTCCTCCGCGTCGCCCCGCAGCTGGAGGATGGCGCCGTGCAGCGCCAGCGCGTCGCACAGCGGGAAGCAGGACGTCATCGCCGCGACCGAGCCGTCCAGCTCCTTGAGGGTGGCGCGCACCTTGCGCTCCGCGTCCTCGTACTCGCGCGCCTCGAAGGCCTTGACGCTCTCCTCGTAGCCTTTCTTCGCGCGCTGGAAGGACGCCTGCGCGGACGGGTCGTCCGGCAGACCGAAGAGGTCGCGCGGCTTTCGCACGGAGTAGCTGGCGAAGTTGCCGAGCGCGTCGTTCATGTAGCTCTCCATCTGCACCCCCGAGGACTCGGACGACGGGTCCATGGGGATGAGCAGCGCGGAGATGCGGCCCGGTTGGGACGAGGCGGACAGCGCCAGGGCGGGCAGCAGCACGAGCGCGAGCGGAAGGGCTTTCATGAGGAGTCCTGTGCGCTTGACGCCCGGGCTAGAAGGAAATTCCACCGGGCAGACCGTTCACCGGGTTGAAGCCGGGGCCGCGGTCCGTGGTGGCCACGTACACCACGCCCGCCGTCACGGCCGCCACGCCCGCCGCCGCCGCCCAGAACCAGGGCTTGCGCAGCACGGAGTCGCTGGACACGAGCGGCTCCTTCGAGTCCTCGCGGCCCTGGGGCAACGCGGCGCCGGTGAGGAAGGTGTGCACCTGGTCCGCGGCGTAGTCCGCGCTGCCCTTGCCGTCGCGCTTGCCGAAGTCCACCTCCACGCCGCGCAGGCGGTTCTTGGTGCGCACGTCCCATGCCTGCACCTCGCCGTGCAGCCGGCCCTTCTTGTCCTGGAACGTGGCCGCCAGCACCACGTAGCGCGCGTTGAGCCGCTCGGCGATGGCGCCCACCTCCGGCGGCGTGCCGTCCGCGTCGAAGGCGGCCTCCGTGCCGGCCTTCGTCGCCGCGTCACGCAGCGCGGACAGGCCCGGCGCGGAGCCGAGCTTCGTCTTCACCTCCGTGGGGGCGGACGGCTTCACCTCCACGTACGTCGCGAACGGGGCGTAGCCCGGCAGCACCACCTGCACGGGGTAGCGGCCCGGGGCCAGCTTCGCGCCGGCCAGCGGCGTCGTGCCCACGTCGCGGCCGCGCACCAGCACACGTGCGCCCTGCGGCTGGGTGTTCACCACCAGCGTGCCCTGAGGCTGCGCGTTCAGCTCGCTCTGCGCCTCGGAGAACACCCGCTGCACGTCCTGGCCGAAGAGGCTCGCGTCCGGGGTCAGCGACGGCTCCGCGAGCAGCGCGTTCGTGAAGGCCGCCTTCGCGCCCGCCACGTCGCCGTTGAGCAACTGGGACGCGCCCTGGAAGAGGTACGTCTCACCCAGCTTCTCCGGGCGCAGGTCGCCGGGGCGCTGCACGTAGGCCTCCGCGGCCGCCTTGAACTTCACCGCCGCGGAGTCCGGGTCCAGGTTGTCGTACGCCGCGCGGCCCTCGTCGAAGAGGGCGTCAGCGCGGGGGTTGCCCTGGGGCTCCGGGGGCGGGAAGGCGGTGGCCAGGTCCACGAACTGGACGTCGCCCGCGCTGCCCAGCCGCCGGGTGAACGTGTCCTCCAGCTTCGCCGCGGAGTCCGCGGCGGCCGGCTGGCGGGCCACGCCGAAGATGGCCACCGCGTTGGCCGGCGCCGCGCGCACCGCCGGGGCCGGAGCATCCACCACCTTCTTCGGAGCGGCGGGCGTGGCCGGGGCGAGGGGCGCCGGGGCGGCCGCCTTGGGCGCCACCGGCGCGTCCGACACGGGGGCCACTTCATCCGGAGGGGTGAAGGTGTCCTCGGGGACGGTCGCGGGGACCTTCTTGGTGGCGGCGGGGCGCTTCTTCTTCGCGGCGGACTTCCGCTTGGTGGCGGCGTCGGCGGCGGGAGCGCTCAGCACGCAGGCGAGCGCGACAGTCAGGGCAAGGCGGGTGGTGTTCACGATTCGGCGGATGCTAGCCGACCAGCGGGGCGGAAGACCAATGCCTCCCCGGGACGGGCGAACCCGTCCCGGGTGTGCGGGGACTTCCACTTTCTCAGACGTCCAACTCCTGGACCTCACCCGCCATTTCGGTGATGAACTTGTAACGCGCCGAGACGTCCTTCCCCATCAGGTCGTTGATGATGCGGTCGGTCTCCAGCGCGTTGTCGATGGTCACGCGCAGGCTGATGCGGTTCTTCGCGTCGAGCGTCGTCTGCTTCAGCTCGTCGGCCGTCATCTCGCCCAGACCCTTGAAGCGCATGATGTTGGGCTTGGCGTTGCCCTTGGCCTTCTCGCGGATGATGCGGTCGCGGTCCGGCTCGTCCAGGGCCCAGTACGTCTCCTTGCCGATGTCCACCCGGTACAGCGGCGGCTGGGCGATGTGCACCGCGCCCGCCTCAATCAGGGGCCGCAGGTGCCGGTAGAAGAACGTGAGCAGCAGCGTGGCGATGTGGTGGCCGTCGCTGTCCGCGTCCATCAGCAGGAAGACGCGGCCGTACCGCAGCTTCGTGATGTCGAAGTCGGACCCGATGCCGCAGCCCAGCGCGCTGACGATGTCCTGGAGTTCCTTGTTGGTGGCCACCTTGTCGGTGGACGCCTGCTCCGCGTTGAGCACCTTGCCGCGCAGGGGGAGGATGGCCTGGGTGCGCCGGTCGCGGCCCTGCTTGGCGGAGCCACCTGCGGAGTCACCTTCCACGATGAACAGCTCGCTGGACGCCGGGTCCGTGGACGAGCAGTCCGCCAGCTTGCCCGGGAGGTTCAACCGGTGGCTCACCGCGGACTTGCGGCTGATGGCGGCGGAGGCCGCGCGGGACGCTTCACGCGCGCGGGCGGCCAGGATGATGCGCGCCAGCAGCGCTTCCGCGATGGACTTGTTGTCGTTGAACCACTTCTCCAGCACCGGGCGGACGGCGCTGTCCACCTGCGCCGTCGTCTCCGGGTTGTTGAGGCGGCCCTTCGTCTGTCCCTGGAACTGGGGCTCCACCACGTACACGGAGAGGATGGCGGTGATGCCCTCGCGGATGTCCTCCGCGGTGAGCGTCACGCCCTTGGGCGTCAGGCCGTGCGTCTCGATGTAGTTGCGCATCGCCTTGACGATGGCGGCCCTCAAGCCCGCTTCGTGCGTGCCGCCCAGGTTCGTGGGGATGCCGTTGACGTACGAGCGGATGTGCTCGTCCGTGGCCTCCGTCCACGCCAGCGCCACCTCCAGGCGGACCTCGTTGTCGCGCGAGAAGTAGAACGGCGTGCCGCCCGCGGGGACGATGGGCTTCTGGCGCTCCGACACGACCTTGGTGAGGTACTCGGCGATGCCGCCGTCGTGCTTGAACGTCTCCGACACGGCGGGTGTGGCCGTCTCGTCCTTCCAGACGACCGTCATCCCCTTGTGCAGGTAGCTCTTCGCCTCCAGGCGCTCGCGCACCAGGGCCGCGTCGAACTTCTGCTTCTCGCCGAAGATCTCCGCGTCCGGCTCGAAGGTGATGGACGTGCCGGTGCCGCGCGCGGGGCCCTCCACCTTGAGGGCGCTGGTGGCCCTGCCGCGCGCGTACGACTGCACGTGGCGCTTGCCGTCCTTCTTGATTTCGATGAGCAGCTTGCTGGTGAGCGCGTTCACCACGGAGCTGCCCACGCCGTGCAGACCGCCCGAGTGGATGTAGTTGCCCTGCTCGAACTTGCCGCCCGCGTGCAGCGTCGTGAGGATGACCTCCACGGCGGGCTTCTTGTGCTTGGGCATCATGTCCACGGGGATGCCGCGCCCGTTGTCCACGACGGTGATGGACTTCGCGCCCTTGTGGAGGGTCACCTCGATGAGGGACGCGAAGCCGTTGATGACCTCGTCCACCGAGTTGTCGACGATCTCCCAGAGGAGGTGGTGGTAGCCCGTGCTGTCGGTGCCACCGATGTACATGGCCGGGCGCTTGCGCACCGGCTCCAGGCCTTCCAGGACCTGGATGTCCGCGCCTGTGTAGCTTTCCTTCTTGGTCGCCATGGCCTTCCCGCTACTCCTTCTTCTCCGGCAGCGGCACGAAGGTGACGGGCTTCGCCACCTCCTTCACCGTGTCGCGCTTGGACATCTCGTGGCCCTTGCCGCCGCGGCCCGTCACGGAGAACTTCGCCGGTGACAGGTGCAGCTTGCGGCCCTTCTGCGTCTCGAACTCCAGCACGGCGTCCTTCTGACTGGCCGGCGCCGCGAGGAAGTCCACCACCTTGTCGCCCGCGTCCACCTTGATGACCTGGACGCCCTTGCCGGGGCCCGCCAGCTCATTCACCTCCGCCACCTTGCAGACAAGGGCGTTGGTCTTCTCCGTGAGGACGGCGAGCAGGTCCTTGTCGCCCACCGGCTGCGTGCCGATGATCTCATCGCCCTCGCCCGTCTTCGCGTAGCGGCGGCCTGCGCGGGTGGACACTTCCAGGTGCGGCGCCAAGAGGAAGCGCAGGCCCAGGCCCTGGCGCGTCACCGCCACCAGCTTCTCCGGCTGGTGCAGGCGCGCATCCTGGGACAGGGCGCCGACCACGCGCTCGCCGTCGTCGAACTTGAACAGCTTCTGCACCGGGTCGCCGTAGCCGGTGGAGGCCGGAATGTCGTTGAAGCGGGTGACGTAGGCGGTGCCGAAGTTGCTGAACAGCACCAGGTTCGCCTTCAGGCTGCCGGCGAGCACCGCCATCACCGCGTCACCCTCACGCAGGCGGGTGGTGGACGGGTCCTTCACCTCGCGCACGCGCTTGATCCACCCGTCGCGGGTAATCACGACGTGGGCGTCCTCGTCCGCGATGAACGCCTCCGCGGAGAACTCCATCTCCTCGGAGCCCGCGCCGCCAATGCGCGTGCGGCGCTTGTCGGTGTACGCGGCCTTGAGGCCGGTCAGCTCGTCGTGGATGACGGACCAGCGCTTCTTCACGTCCTTGAGGATGCCCTCGATGCGCTTGATCTCCGCGCGCTTCTCCTTGAGCTCCTTCTGGACGATGAGGATCTCCAGGCGGGCCAGCTTGTAGAGGCGCATCTCCAGGATGGCGTCCACCTGGAGCTCGTCCAGCTTGAAGCGCACCATCAGCTTCTGGGCGGCGTCCTGCTTGCCTTCCGACTGGCGGATGATCCGGATGATCTCATCCAGCGCGTCGTAGGCCTTCTCGAAGCCCTCGAGGATGTGGACGCGCCGCTTGAGCTCCGCCAGCTCGTGCTCGAACCGCTTCGTCACGATCTCCAGGCGGAAGTCGAGGAAGTAGCGGAGGATGGACTTGAGGTCCAAGCGCTTGGGCGTGCCGACGTCCGGGTTGTCCGACGGCACGAGGCACGTCAGGTTCACGCCGAAGTTCGTCTGCAGGGGCGTGTGCTTGTAGAGGTACGCCATCACCAGCTCGGGGTTGGCGTCCTTCTTGAGCTCCATCACGATGCGCACGTCCTTGGTGGACTCGTCGCGCACGTCGGTGATCAGCGGCAGCTTGCGCTCGCGCACCAGCTCGCCAATCTTCGCGACGAGCGTGGACTTGTTCACCGTGTAGGGGATGGAGGTCACGACGATCATCTGACCGCCGCGCTTGTGCTCCTCCATCTTGTACTCGCCGCGGATCCGGACGGAGCCCTGGCCCGTCTCGTAGATTTCGCGCAGCTCCTTCTTGTCGTTGAGGATCTGCCCGCCGGTGGGGAAGTCCGGCCCCTTGATCCACTTGAGCAGGTCCTTGGTCTGCAGCTCCGGGTCGTTGATGAGCGCCAGGAGCGCGTCCACCAGCTCGCCCAGGTGGTGGGGCGGGATGTTGGTGGCCATGCCCACCGCGATGCCGGTGGTGCCGTTCATCAACAGCTGCGGCACGCGCGCCGGGATGACGACGGGCTCGTCGCGGGTGCCGTCGTAGTTGGGGCGGAAGCGGACCGTCTTGCTGTCCAGCTCACCCAGGAGCTCCGTGGCCAGCTTCTCCAGGCGGCACTCGGTGTAGCGGTAGGCGGCGGCGGAGTCGCCGTCCAGCGAGCCGAAGTTGCCGTGGCCGTCCACCAGCGGGTAGCGCAGGGAGAAGTCCTGCGCCATGCGCACGAGCGCGTCGTAGATGGCCGTGTCGCCGTGCGGGTGGTAGCGGCCCATGATGGCGCCGACCACTTGCGCGCACTTCTGGTACTTCGTGTCGAACGACAGGTTCAGGTCGTTCCACATGCCGTAGAGGATGCGTCGCTGCACTGGCTTGAGGCCGTCTCGCACGTCGGGCAGGGCGCGCGAGGTGATGACCGACAGGGCGTAGTTGAGGTAGCGGCGGCGCGCTTCCTCGGCCAGGCCCGCGGGCAGGCTGTCCCCGCCACCGGCGCCGGACCCGCCGCCGCCGCCTCCCTTGCCTCCGCCCCCTGCCGGGCCTCCCTGCTTCTTGCGCGACTTCGTTTCGGCTTCTGCGAGCATGGTCATGGAATCCAGATGGGTTTCACACGGGCCCGCCGGCCGGGCGTGACGCGGCGCGCGTCAGGCCGTGCGCGCTGCGACTACCAGTCGGGTCGGACCCTCGACGTCAGATGGGCGGGACTACCATGGGCCTCTGACATTGAGAACGAATTCGGGTGGTTGCGTCGGCTCCAGCCCGGAACTTCTGCACGTCCGTACAGTCCTCTGCCTGCTTGAAACCCACCGCCAACCCCCCGGAATTCCGAGGGGAGTGGGGCCGGGCCTGGCTGGCGGGCTGCTTGGACTAGCCGTTGTCGCCGTTGGGGTTGGCGCGGGGCTTCTTGCCCTCCGCGTCAGGGGCGCGGCCCCAGCCGCTGCCGCGCTTGAAGATCTGCACTCCCCGGCCGGAACCGCCACCGGCCATCCCGTTGATGGTGGCGGTGAGGGCCTTGCTGCCCGGCGGGTGGTAGATGACGCGCACCTTGCGGGCGGAGGGCAGGAGCGCGCTGGTGGCGTCCACCAGCAGGTAGACCGTGGTGCCGTCCGTCTGGATGCGCTCCGGGTCCTGCCGGTGGTTGAGGTCCGCGAGCAGCTCGCCCGCGTCCGCGCTGGTGGCGTCCGAGCCCAGCTGGCGGATCTTCACGCGCAGGGTCATCTCCGGGGGCGCGTCCTGGCGCTTGTACTCCCGCACGCCCTGGATGACGACCGCCAGGTCGGCGCCGTTCTCCGGGGCCTTGTTGGCGGGCAGGTGGAGGCCGGACTGGACGCTGGAGTCGGTGTCCAGGAAGAGCGTGATGTTGGCGCAGCGCTGCTTGCACTCCTCGCCGAAGGGGTCCTTGTTGAACTTCAGGCGCATGGCGAAGTCGCTGCCCTGGGGCCCGATGGTGGCATCCACGATGACGGGGCGCTCGTCGTCCGGCGACGGCTTGTAGCGGAAGGTGGAGGCGGTCCGCCCCGCGGCGGAGGAGGTCGCGCTGGCCAGCAGCGAACAGGCGAGCAGGGTGGGCAGGCGCTTCACGGACGGAGACCTCCTGACGGCGTGGGGCATCAAAAAGTGGCATTCAAAGGGAACTGGCCCCGGGGCGGCAAGCCTGGGGCGTAGAGTGGCCGTCTGGAGGACAACCATGCCCACGCCGTACGTACGCCAGCTCAAGCTCGGGCCGATGGACAACTTCGTCTACCTCGTGGGTCCCCAGGACGGCCCGGAGGTGGTGGTGGTGGATCCGGCGTGGGACGTGCCGGCCATCGAGGCGGCGGTGGCGCAGGACGGCAAGCGCGTGGTGGGCGTGTTCGTGTCGCACTGCCACGGCGACCACATCAACGGCCTCGAGGAGCTGCTGTCGCGCCATGATGTGCCGGTGTACGCGCAGGCGGAGGAGGTCGCCTTCTCCAGCGAGCTGCGCAAGCGGGGTGGGGACGCGCTCAAGCCCCTGAAGGCTGGCGACGCGGTGCCGGTGGGCGCGCGCACGTTCCATGCGCTGCACACGCCCGGGCACACGCCAGGGTCGCACTGCCTGCTGGCGGAGGACGCGCTCGTGTCCGGGGACACGGTCTTCATCAACGGGTGCGGCCGGTGCGACTTCCCGGGCGGCAACCCGGAGGACATGTACCGCTCGCTGTCGCAGGTGCTGGCGAAGGTGCCGGACACCGCGCGGCTGTACCCCGGGCACGACTACGCGGACGTGCCGGTGGCCCAGATGGAGGCCATCCGCCAGAAGAACCCGTACTTCGGCTTCCCGGACATGGCGTCCTTCGTGGCCTTCCGGATGCGACCGCGGCGGTGACTCCCCACGTCCGGGCGTTTCTGACACCCTCGGATATTTCGCGTGCGGGCGTACTCGCGACAGTCTTGAAGTAAACTCAAGCGAGGGAAGCTCGGAAGAGGGCTTCCGCCTGGCTTGAGGAGACGCGCGATGCCCGTGGAGATCAACTCGGTCGCAGTGAAGGACTCGGACGCGAAGACGTGGGCGGACGGCGCCTATACGTACGCGCGGACGACGGACCGCACCCGGCTGGATCACCTGACGAAGGTGGGGCTGCGCAACACGCTCCGGTCGTGGATCGCCTCGAAGCCGTGGTCGTTCCCGAAGGGCACGAAGCTGGGCTCCTTCGAGACCACGTTCGGCATGACGAACACCGCGCCCAAGGCCTACTGGAAGGCCTTCGACAGCAAGGGCGAGTTCTACCAGCACCTGATGCACGAGGCTGACGCCCGCTGCCAGCGCAAGCGCGAGCTGGAACAGGAGCTCGCCGAGGACGTCCTGGAGCATGCCCGCACCGGACAGGCGCTCAACGAGCTGCGCAGGGCGCTGGGCAAGCACCTCTGGGACCACGACAGCTGGGCGGGGACGATCAGCCATGTGCTGACCGCCAACCCGATCGTCAACCTGCTGCCCAACATGACGGGCAGCTACAACGAGGCCAACTCGTACCCGGCCTACGCGCGCCGTCCGTGGGAGAAGCTGGGCGGCAACTTCAATCCCCTCAACCTGGTGATGAACCTGACGGCGCAGCCCCTGTACGACTACTCCATGCGCAGCAAGGACCGGGTGAGCCTGAGCTACGACAAGCGGGACTTCACCGTCGCGGAGAACGTCGCCATCCTCCACGACCTCAAGGAGCTGTTCAGCCCCATCAAGAACAGCCGGGCCTTCATCACCATGCACAAGGAGCTGGTGCCGAATCCGTACCAGGGCGCGACGAGCCCCGCCCGGCCCAGGCGTTGGACGACGGACGGCGCAGCTCGCGCAAACGTGCTCAAGAAGGACCTCACGCGCTACGTCGGCAATCCGCACGAGGAGCGCAGGCCGGTGAGCTGGGACCAGGGGCGCAAGGGCGCGGGCACGCGCAATGAGGACTCGCCGGACACGGAGACGGCGCGAGAGCACCACATGCCCATCGAGACCGGGCGCTCGCACACGGCGGCCCGTCTGTTCGAGATGGTCGCCCTGCTGCGGCCCGCGAACGGCGCGAGCGCCGACGCCATCCGGACCTTCGAGGGCTGGATGAAGGCCATGGCCTTCGGCATCTTTGGCTACTGGAACGCGGACCAGTCCGTGGGTGGCTACCCCAAGAGCCTCACGCCGGTGCACACCTACCACGAGGTGATGGACCCGGCGGAGGACTACCTGATGGACATCTACGAGCACCCCTTCACGTACGACGACGTGATCGCCTACCTGCGGACCTGAGCGTCCGCTCCGTTCACACCCGCCGCGCGCGGGCCATGGGCGGCATCTTCACGCCGCCGCTCGGCTTCGCGTGCATGGCCCACCAGGCGGACACGCCCAGCAGGGCCAGGGACAGGAGCGTCCACAGCGCCGCCCAGATGATGGACGGCACCCACGTCTCGCTGGCGAGGATGGCCGCGTCGCTCTGCGCGCGCACCGCGCTGTTCCACAGGTCGTCCCTCAAGTCGAAGACGACGTAGAGCGCGGTGAAGGCCGCGAGGAACAGGTTGAGCGCGTCCACCAGCCCCGTGGGCAAGAAGCGCGCGCCCAGCCCCATGGCCAGCGCCATGCCCAGGCAGAAGGCCAGGGTGAACGGGTCGCCTGCGTAGAAGAAGCCCATCACCGCCAGCCACACGGACGCCGCGCCCATCACCGCGCGGCCCAGCCGGAAGCGGAAGGTGGCCAGCATCAGCCCCGCGCCCGCCACCGCGCTGCCCAGGTAGCCCGCGGACGACACGATGATGCGGTTGAAGACGCCGGGCGGCAGGCGGGAGAAGCAGCTGCCCCCTTCGTTGAGCTGGAGGTGCACCCGGTCCACCGAGCCCCCCACGAGCAGCGCGGCGAGGGCATGCCCGGTCTCATGCATCATCACCACCAGCACCTTCACCGGTAAGAGCACCGGCGAATACCAGAAGTACCAGGACGCCCCCATCAGGAGCAGCAGCAGCGCCAGCCTTCCGAAATCCAGTGTCGCCCCGCTCGCGGTCCGCATCGCTCGTCCCCTCCTGCCTGGACACCGGAACATCCAAGCGCGTTCCATCTTCCGCGAAAACGCGCGCTCCGGACACCGTAACGGTCGCGCCAGGGCGACGGACGGAGTAGGGATGGGGCACCATGAAGAAGACGCTCCTTCTCCTCTCGCTCGTGGCTGCCCCGGCTTTCGCTGGGGAAGGGAAGTGGACCCCCCAGCAGGTGCTGGAACTGAGCCCTGCCTGGCTCAAGGCCCAGGGCCTCCAGCTGCCGCCCAGCAAGCTCTGGGACCCCAAGCGGGGCACGGGCCTGCTGGCGGGCACGGTGAACACCGGCGGCTGCTCCGGGTCGTTCATCTCCGCCTCCGGCCTCATCATCACCAACCACCACTGTGCCTTCTCCATCATCCAGGAGCACAGCTCTCCGCAGAAGGACCTCATCACCGACGGCTTCCTCGCGAAGAGCCGGGCGGAGGAGCTCCCGGGCAAGGGCTCGCGCGTGCAGGTGCCGCGCGGCTTCAAGGACGTGACGGCGGAGGTCAACGGCGCCGTGCCGCAGGGCGCGGACGACCTCGCGCGCTACAAGGCCATCGACCGCAAGCAGAAGGAGCTGGTCGCCGAGTGTGAGAAGCGCCCCGCCACCCGCTGCCAGGTGGCCACCTTCGACGGCGGCGTGAACTACACGCTGGTGGATGCGGTGGAGCTGCAGGACGTGCGCCTGGTCTACGCGCCGCCGCGCGCCGTGGGTGAGTACGGCGGCGAAGAGGACAACTGGATGTGGCCGCGCCACACCGGCGACTTCGCCATCATCCGCGCGTACACCGCGCCGGACGGTGCCTCCGCGGCGTTCAGCGACAAGAACGTTCCCTACAAGGCGGAGTTCTTCTTCCCTCTGTCCACCGAAGGCGTGAAGCCGGGCGACTTCGTGATGGTGCTGGGCTACCCGGGCACCACCTTCCGCACGCTGCTCGCGGACGAGATGGCGGAGCGCCAGGCGCGCTACTACCCGCGCATCCGCGACGTGCTGGGCGAGGCCATCCGCATCCTGGAGGCCGAAGGAGAGAAGGACCCGGCTGGGAAGATCGCCGTGGCCTCGCAGCTCAAGAGCCTGCACAACGTCTACAAGAACGCGGGCGGCCAGCTGGCGGGCCTGAAGCGCGGCCACATCGTGGAGAAGCAGCGCGACGCGGAGGGAGCCACCGTCGCCTGGGCGCAGAAGGACGCCGCGAAGTGGGGGGATGCCCTCAAGGCCCGCGAGGCGCTGCTCGCGGAGCAGCAGGAATCCAACAAGACCTTCGACCGTGAGTTCCTCCTGGGCCTGTCCGGCCGTCTGGCGCGGGGCCCCGCGCTGGCCACGTCCGTGTCCCGGCTGGCCATGGAGCGCGCGAAGCCGGACCTGGAGCGCCGCCCGGAGTACATGGACCGCGAGCTGCCGCGCATCAAGGACCGCCTGGAGCGCGAGCAGAAGAACCTCTTCATCGCCGCGGACAAGGTGCTCTTGCACGCGTTCGTGAAGCGCGCGCAGGCGCTCCCCGCGGATGCTCGCATCGCGGCCGTGGACGCCGTGTTCGGCAAGACGTACTCGGAGAAGGACGTCTCCGCGAAGATCGACTCGCTGTACGCGGGCACGAAGGTGTTCACCCTGGCGGATCGCCTGAAGATGGCGGACGAGTCCGCGGGGCAGCTCGCCGCGCGCCGCGACCCCATGCTGGCGTTCGGCATGGAGCTGGCGAAGGAGCAGGCCGCGCTGGATGACACGCGCGACCGGCGCCAGGGCGCGGCGTCCCGGCTGCGGCCGGCGTGGCGCAAGGCCGTGATGGCGCAGGCGGGCAAGCCGATTGCGCCGGACGCCAACAGCACGCTGCGCGTGTCGTTCGCGAAGGTGCAGGGCTACACGCCGCGCGACGGCGCGCTGTACCTGCCGCAGACGACGCTGTCCGGGATGATGCAGAAGCACACCGGCGAGGAGCCCTTCAACGCGCCGGAGAAGGTGCGCGCGGCCGCGGCGGCGAAGAAGTTCGGGCAGTGGGCGGACCCCCGGCTGAAGGACGTGCCGGTGGACTTCCTGGCGGACGCGGACACCACGGGCGGCAACTCCGGCAGCCCCACGGTGAACGGCAAGGGGCAGCTGGTGGGCGTGAACTTCGACCGCGTGTGGGAGAACGTCGCGAACGACTTCGGCTACAATCCGGACGTGGCCCGGAACGTCAACGTGGACGTGCGCTACCTGCTGTGGCAGCTCGACCAGGTCGAGGACGCGGACGCGCTCCTGCGTGAGCTCAACGTCCGCAAGGGCAAGCCGGTGGCCAAGGAGGCGCACTGACATGTCGGACGCGGGGGACGGGACTCCAGCGCTGCCCACCTTCCGGCCGGATGAGCGGGTGTGTGGCAACTGCAAGCTCTGGAGCCCGCACTCCGTGGATCACCGTGGATGGGTGGGGCCGTGCCGCCTGCAGAACTCGCGCGGCATGTTCCCGCCCTCCGCGCCCATCTGTGACAAGTACGCGCCCCGGGGCTCCGCGGCCCCGGCGCCCGTGGTTTCGAGCACGCGAACCCGCGCCCCGCGGAGCGTGGCGCCCGTGGTGGTGCGCCACCGCGCGGATCCGCACGAAGTGGTGGACCTGGAAGGGCTGAACATGACGCGCGAAGAGCTGATGGACATCTTCCGGGAGGCGGCGGCCCTGAGCGATCCGCCGCTCGCGGGCAAGTGGGAGGGCGGCACGGTGCGGCTGGTGCCGGGCAACCCGGAGCTGCAGGCGAAGGACATGCCCATCGACGGCCTGTTCCACAAGGTCACGATGGTGCGCGACCGCATCCGCGTGCTGGAGCAGAAGCTCAACGCGCACCCCAAGCTCACGGACGCGGAGAAGGCGGAGATGCAGGGCTACATCACCCGCGTCTACGGCTCGCTCACCAGCTTCAACCTCCTCTTCAAGGAGAAGGGTGATCAGTTCGTGGGCAGCAAGGGCGACGAGTAGCGGCGCCCGGGCTCGGGAGACTCAAGGCCGCTGGCCGCGCTCCTCCATCACGGTGAGGGCGCGCTGGCGGCCGCGGTGCAGGGCGCTCTTCACGGTGCCCTCGGGGATGTGCAGGAGCCGGGCGATTTCGGCGGAGCCCAGGCCGCGCACCTCGCGCAGGTAGAGCACCTGCCGCTGCTGGGGGTTCACCTCCTCCAGCGCTTCGTGGAAGTGCTGCTGCATCTGCGTGCCCATGGCGTGGGCCTCTGGCGACACGGCCTCCTGGGGTGCGTGCGTCAGCCGCTCCCGGCGCCTTCGCGCGCGCAGCCAGTTGATGCTGCTGTTGACCATCACCCGGTGCAGCCAGGTGGTCCACGTCGCGCGTCCATCCAGTCCCGGTGGCTGCCGCGACAGGCGCAGGAAGACGTCCTGCACCACGTCCTCCGCGTCGTCGGTGTCCCCCACGATGCGCCGGGCGATGGCCAGCGCCCGCGGGCGGTGCAGGGCGTACAAATCATCCAGGGTGGGGAAGGGGAGGACGGCGGCGTGCGGGCCCATGGCGGACGGTCTCCTGTGTCTTCCCGTGAAACGAATGGGCGCGTGAAAGGGTCTATTGCCCTGGAGGGCATGGGACTCCGGGGCCGTGTTTTCGCCCGGACAGCCGGTGCGCACCTTCGGGCCAGGGGGAGACGCCGCCATGGCTCAGCTGGCCGAGTACGGACGCAGGAGGCCGTTCATGCCCCGGCGCCGTCAGGGCAACGGCATCGTGGACCTGCTCCTGGGGCGCCCGCTCACCAGCGCCCAGGCGATGCAGGAGAAGACGGGCGTCCTCACCGGCGTGGCGCTCCTGGGGCTGGATGCGCTGTCCTCCGCCGCGTACGGCCCGGAGGCCGCGCTCACCGTGCTGCGCCCGCTGGGGGCCACGGGGGTGTGGCTGCTCTTGCCCATCACCGCCGCCATCGTCGGGCTCTTGATGATCGTCGCGAGCTCGTACGCGCAGACCATCGCCGCGTATCCCAGCGGCGGCGGCGCGTACACCGTGGCGAGGCAGAACCTGGGGCGGGGCGCGGGGCTGCTCGCGGCGACGGCGCTGATGCTGGACTACCTGCTCAACGTGGCGGTGGGCATCTCCGCCGGCACGGGCGCGCTGGTGTCCGCGGTTCCCGCCTTGCGGCCGCACACGCTGCCCATCACCCTGGCCCTGCTGGCGCTGCTCACCCTGGTGAACCTGCGCGGCGTCAGCGAGGCGGGCGCCGTGTTCGTCGTGCCCACGTGGTTCTTCATCACCTCGTTGAGCGTGGTGCTGGCCGTGGGCCTCTTCAAGCTGGCCACCGGTGACGCGGCGCCCGTGCGGCCGCCGCCGCCGCTGGTGGTGCCCACCGCGTCCCTGGGCGCATGGCTCGTGATTCGCGCGTTCGCCAGCGGGTGCACGGCGATGACGGGCGTGGAGGCCATCAGCAACGCCGTGCCCATCTTCCGCGACCCCGACATCCGCCGCGCGCGCACCACGCTGGGCATCATCGTGGGGGTCCTGGTGACGATGCTGCTGGGCATCGCGCTGTTGTGCCGGGCGTACGGCGTGGGCGCCACGGACCCCGACGGCGCGAACTACCAGACGGTGCTGTCGCAGCTCATCGCGGCGGTGATGGGGCGCGGCGTCTTCTACTACGTGGCCATGGCCGCCATCCTCTGCGTGCTCGCGCTGTCCGCGAACACCAGCTACGCGGGCTTCCCGCTCGTCTGTCAGGTGCTGGCGCGCGAGCGCTACCTGCCGCCGGGCTTCGCCCACCGGGGCCGCAGGCTCGCCCTGTCGCGCGGCATCCTCACCCTGTCCGCCTTCGCGGCCGTGCTGCTCATCGTGTGCAAGGGCATCACGGACCGGCTGATTCCCCTCTTCGCCATTGGCGCGCTGATGGCCTTCACCCTGTCCCAGGCGGGCATGGTGGTGCACTGGAGCCGCCACCGGGAGGACGAGGGCTGGCGCTGGCGCCGGGCCCTCAATGGCGCGGGCGCGGTGATGACGGCGCTCACGCTGTGCATCGTCGGCGTCTCCAAGTTCATGCACGGCGGCTGGGCCGCGTTCGTCCTCGTGCCCGTGGGCCTGCTGGTGCTGTCACGCGTCCACGCCGCGTACACGCGCACGCGGCAGGTGACGGAGCTGAAGCGGCCCGTGCTCCTCACGCCCGCGTCGCCGATTGTCGCCGTGGTGCCCGTGGACCGCTGGTCCCACGCGTCGGAGACGGCGCTGCGCTTCGCGCTGACGCTGAGCGATGACGTGCGCGCGGTGCACATCTGCAGCGGCGACACCGACGAGGCGGCGCTGGACGCCCAGTGGCAGCGCTTCGTCCAGGGGCCGCTCCAGGAGGCCGGGCGGAGGCCTCCGCCGCTCGTGCACGTGGGGTCGCCGTACCGCGCGCTGGTGTGGCCACTGATGGACTACCTGGACGCGCTGCTCGCGGAGGTGCCGGGCGGCACCGTGGCCATGGTGTTGCCGGAGCTGCTGGAGAAGCGCTGGTACCGGGCCATGCTCTACAGCCGCCGCTCGGAGCTGCTCCGCAGCGCGCTGCTGTTGTCCGGCGAGCGGCGCCTGGTGGTGGTCAGCGTGCCCTGGTACATGCGCACGCAGGCGCACCCGGCGCCGCACTCCGCCTGGGGCGACTCCGCCCACCCGGGAAACGGGTAGGGCGGAGGGCCTTCGAAATCACTCCTGCTCGTCCTGCTTCGTCAGGCCCCAGTCCTTCAGGCGCTTGAAGAGGGTGGAGCGCGCGAGGCCCAGCTCCCGCGCCACGCGCTCGCGGTTGTTGTTGAAGCGGCGCAGCGCGGTTTCGATGATCTGCCGCTCCAGCTTCTCCAGCATCTGCTCCAGCGTCATGCCCGGCGGCAGCTCCGGCACGGTGATGCCCGTCTCGCGGTTGACCTCCTGGTCGAAGGACAGGTCGCTCGCGTCGATGGACGGGCCCTTGCGCAACAGCAGCGCGCGGTGCACCACGTTGCGCAGCTCGCGGATGTTGCCCGGCCAGGCGTGCTGCTGGAGCCGGTCCAACGCGGCCGGCGTGAAGCGCACCGTCTGTCCGCGCGGGGCGAACGCGCGCACGAAGTGCTCCGCCAGCGCCACCACGTCCCCCCGGCGGTTGCGCAGGGGCGGCAGGTGCAGGGGCACGACGCACAGGCGGTAGTAGAGGTCCTCGCGGAAGCGGCCCTCGCGCGCCGCCGCCAGCAGGTCGCGGTTGGTGGCCGCCACCACACGCACGTCCACGTGCAGCGGGCGGCTGGCGCCCACGCGCTTGATTTCGCCGCTCTCCAGCGCGCGCAACAGCTTCGCCTGGAGGTCCAGGGGCAGCTCGCCAATCTCGTCCAGGAACAGCGTGCCGCCGTCCGCCTCCTCGAAGGCGCCCTTGCGCGCGCCCACGGAGCCGGTGAACGCGCCCTTCTCGTGGCCGAACAGCTCGCTCTCAATCAGCTCCTTGGAGATGGCGGCGCAGTTGACCGGGATGAGCGGCCGGTTCGCGCGCGGCGAGCACGCGTGCAGCGCGTTCGCCACCAACTCCTTGCCCGTACCGGACTCGCCCAGGATGGTGACGGCCGCGGTGGACGGCGCCACGCGTTGAATGAGGTCCGTGAGCTGCCGCACGGACGGGTCACTCCCGAGGATGCCGTGGAAGGCCTGCGCCTCCTTCTTCGCCGCGGGCACCGTCTCCAGGATCAGCTCCGCCTCGCCCACGCGCAGCGTGGTGGGCAGCGTCACCTCCGCCTCGAAGAGGCGCACCGGCCCCAGCCAGGTGCCGTTGGTGGAGCGCAGGTCCATGACGTGGAAGACGCCGTCCCGGCGAGTCACTTTCAGGTGCCGGCCGGAGATGAACCGGTCCTGGAGCACCAGGTCGTTGCCCGCGTCCTTGCCCACCGTGAAGCTGTCGCCGGTGAGCCGGTGCACGGCCTCCGCGCCGCCCTGCTTCACGCGCAGCTGCGCGGCCTGCCAGCGCTGCGAGTCGCGGCCCTGCACGGCGGTGGCGCTGCCGGCCTCCGTGGCCGCGTCCGCGTCGTCGCTGGCGCCATGCTGGCGGAACACCGCGCGCCACTGGCCCAGTTCGAGGTCCGCGCCGTCCGGCAGGTCCGCGCGCTCCACCACCGCGCCCGCGACCTTCGTGCCCTTGCCGGACAGGTCCTCCACCCGGCACTTCTGGCCGTCCCACAGGAGGGCCACCTGCTGGCGGCTCACCTCCGGATCCGGAATGGCCACATCGCTGGAGTCGCCTCGGCCGAGCACCACCCGCGCCCGGTCCACCGCCACCCGCAGCACTTCCTCGCCTCGACGGAAGAACACCAGCTCCGGCATTACGAACTCTCTCCCATGCCCGGACACCCCAGGGCCGCGCGCAGCGCTTTACACGGCGCGTGCGCGGGCATCAACCAGGGGACGGACGCAGGTGGGGGAGGGCCGGAAGCGACCCTCTGCCCGCCAGCCCACCGCTTGGGGGCCTACCGCTTGGGACCGAAGCGGGGGCTGCTCACCATGCCGGTGAGCCGGCCGCCGCGCCAACCCGGGTTGTCCCGGTCCTGCGGCAGCATGTTCACCGCGAGCGCCAGGGGGCCCAGCCGCTGCTGGAAGGCCTGCTCGAACTTCAGCCGCACGTCGAGCCCCAGCTCGCTGTACTCCAGCCGGCGGCCCAGCTTCAGCGTGCCGGTGCCGGAGCCCTCCAGGTCCTCGCTCTTGAGGTTCAGGTCCCTCACCGTGCCCATGCCCTTGTCGAACTGGAGGTCGCCCTTCAGCTCGCCCAGCGCCACGCGCGGCAGCTCCATGGGCATGGCGGGGCCGCCGCCCATGGGGATGGCCGCCTTGCCGCCCTTGATGGTGAGCCCCTGGGTGTCCAGCGCCACCGTGCCGGACGCCTGGGACCAGTCCACCGGCTGCCCGCGAATCATGGTCCCCGGCGCCGTGAGCGCGAGCTTCGCGTTGAGGGTGCCCTCCATGTCCACGCCCGTGTACTTCGGCAGGTTGCCGCCGCCGGCCTGCACGCCGTCCACGTCCACGTTCAGCGACGTGGCGCTCAGGCCGCCCACGTGGATGTTCACCGTGCCGCCCATGCCCTTCATCTTCACCACCACGCCGGGCGGGAAGAGGGACGGGCGCAGGGCCACGCTGTCGAAGATGAGCGCATCGCCCAGCTCGTCCGGACCCAGCCCGCCGGACTCACCCCGGGCGAGCGCCGCGACGGACTCCGAGCCCAGCGGCGTGGGCGGCTTGCTCAGCCGCACGTTGGTGGCGGTGACGCCGGACAGGCCGGGACGCAGGCTGTCCATGCGCACCGCCAGCCCGTGGGCCGCGGCCTCCGTCACCAGCCGCGAGCGGACCGCGTCGTACGGGAAGGTGATGAGCAGGCAGAGGATGAACGCCACCACCGCGAAGGCGGTGTAGCCCAGGACGAGCTTCCAGCGGGCGGTCTTGGATTCAGTGGCCATGGGCTATTGCTTCATCCGGTAGGTGGCGACGGTCGTCCACGCCGTCAGGGTGTCCGTGGCGGGCCGGGGCTCCACGCGCAGGTACTTCACCTTCACGATGCCCGGGCCCGTCTCCACCGTGCGCAGGAAGTCCGTCAGCTTGCGCAGGTCCACGTCCGTGAAGGTCAGCTCCACGGAGCTTTCGATGATCTTCCCGTCCCCCACGCCCACGTCGCCCTTGGGCGTCATGTTGGGGACGGTGAGGCCCGCGGCGGTGGCCTTGTCTTCGATGTACGTGATCAGCCGCACGTTGCTCTGGGTGAGCTGCTGCTCCACGTTCTGCCGGTCCGCCTGCGCCTGACCGTAGCTGGTCGCCAGCGCCTGCACCTCCTGCAGCTTCGCCAGCTTGTCCTGCGTGCGCCGGCGGTAGCCCTGCGCGCTGTTGGCGAAGCTGAAGAGGGTGACGAAGAGCACGAACACCAGCACCGCGGAGCTGGCCAGCGCCACGAGCTTGCGCTCGCGGTCGGAGAGCCGCTCGAACCAGGTCTGGAGGGGCGCGAAGAGTTCTCGAAGCTTTCCCATGTCAGGTCTCTCCCGCCGGCTTCTCGCCGGGGCACTGCACCTGCACGTCCAGGCGGAAGGTCACCTTCTGCCCGTCGCGTGTCTTCTCCACCTTGCCCTCCTTCACGTCCTTGAAGCAGCGGTGGCCCTTCAAGGCGGCGGAGAGCGTGTCGATCTGCTTGGAGCTGTCCGTCTCTCCCTGGAGCATGATGCGGTCCAGGTCCACCTGGATGCGGTCGAACTTCACCGGCAGCTCCGGCGGGACGCGCTGGGTGACCTCCGCCAGCAGGTTCACCGCGGACATCGCGGGCAGCGCCGCGGCGGGGCTCTCCACGCCCTTGAGCATGTTGAGCGCGCGGTCGTAGTTCGTCTCGCAGGTGCCCAGGATGCGCTGGGTCGTCTTGCAGAGCACCGCGTCCACCTCCGCCTCGCGCCGCGACAGCACCGTGTTGCGCACGACGCCGAAGGCGATGAGCAGCAACAGCAGCGTCACCGCGAAGGAGGCCAGGAGGCCCAGCCGGTCCTTCACGTAGTCGTAGCCGCCCTTGAAGGAGAACTCACCGCGGCGCAGGTTGAAGCGCGGCGCCTTCACCCCGGCTGCGTTGCCGCGCATGGCCAGCGCGTACGCCTGCGCCGCGGACGCCGTCTCCTGGGGGCCAATCTTCTCCGCCGCGTCCACGGGGAGCGCCAGCACGCGCACCGGCAGGTTCAGGTCCTTGGACAGCTGCTCGGCCAGGCCCGGCATCCGCGCGGTGCCGCCGCACAGCACCACCGCGGAGACCTGCCGGCGGGCGCGCGCGGCGAAGGCCTTGAAGGACGGGCGCAATTCGCGCAGCACCGGCTGCAGGCCGCGGATGAAGGCGTTCGCGGCGCGCTCGGCGTCCGGCCCCTGCGCGGCGCTGGCCATGGCGCCGTGCGCTTCCTTCCACGCGTGGGCCTCCGGCAGCGTCGTCTGGAACTCCGTGGCCAGGGCGCGCGTCAGGTCCCGCCCGCCGCCCGCGAAGGTGCGCGCGAACTCCACGCCCTTGCCCGGCTGGCCAATGGCCACCGCCGTGCGCTCGTGGCCGATGTCCACCACAGCCACCGGGCCGCCTTCGCTCATGTCGTCGAAGAGCCCGGGCAGCTGGGTGAAGAGGTTCTGGTACGCGAGCGCCGGGTGGGTGATGACGCGCGGATCCACCTGGAGTCCGCCCAGCAGCGCCAGCAGCGACTGGAGCTCCTCCTTCTTCACCACGCCCACCAGCAGGTCCGCGGCCTTCTCCTTGCCGCCGGTGTCCTTCTGGCCGACCACCTGGTAGTCGTAGACGACCTCCGAGATGTCGAACGGCAGCTGGCTGCCCACTTCGAAGGGCAGCGTCGCCTCCACGCGCTTGCTGTCGGAGAAGGGCAGGCTCACCGCGTGCGTGGTGAGGGACGGGCCGGGCAGGGCGATGACGACCTGGTCCACGTGCCCCTGCGGCATCTTCCCGAGCAGCTCCTCCACCGCGGCGCGCAGTGTCTCCGCGCGCTCGCCTTCCTGCGCGCGGCGCACTTCCGCGTAGGCCTGGGTGGTGTTGCTTTTCGTCCCGGAGGTGAGGACCACCCCCTTCACGGAGTGGCTGCCCAGGTCCAGGCCAAGAATGCGGGCCATGCTATTCCTCTCTGTAATACACGAGCTTGCCCAGCCCGTCGTCCAGGCGGATGACGGCGGTGAGCGTCTTCTGGACGCTGCCCGCCTCTCCCACGGACTTGATGGTGAAAGTCTTGCTCTTGTCGCCCAGGTAGCGGTTCTGCTGGACGTTGCCCTTGATGAGCGGATTGACCGCGATGCCGGCCTGCTCGATGACGCCCACGAAGTCCGACACCGACATGCCGAAGAAGCTGAACATGCGCGCGGCGCGGATGCGGCTGATGAGCTCGTTGAGGAACACGGGGTCCGTCAGGCGCGGGTCCGGCCGGTTGGGGTCCGCGGCGGACATGATGGCCAGCCCCAGCATGATGGGGTCGTCGGTGTTGACGTTCGGCTTGGAGTTGATGTCCGGGTACACCGTGAGCCGGTCTCGGAAGGCCGCCATGAAGCGGTCGTTGACGCCATGCACGCGGTACAGCTCGTCCAGGCTGTCGAAGCGCGCGTTCTTGACGTCATAGCGCGGTTCGTAGCGGCTGTACGGGGAACCCTCGTCCGCGAAGCCCGAGACGAAGGGGTTGGTCGGGTCCTTTTCGTTGAGCGTGGACTGGGTGGTGTCCTCGTCCGACCAGTCCTTCAGCGCGAGGATGGTGTCCCTGGGCGTGGAGCGCACCTTGTTGGCGTCGTCCTGCTGCCAGAGGAACTCGAAGCGCTTGTCCGCGAACATGTCCAGCATGCGCGCGGCGGTGGCCTGCGACTCCGCGCCGCCGGTGTTCAGGCGCATGACGTTGAGCTTCTCCTCCTCGTCGCTGATGGTCGCGAGGAAGCAGCCCTCGAAGCCGCCGAAAGACCTGCGCTGCATCTGCGCCGCCAGCTGCGTGGCCGCGCCCGCGTTCTCCCCGTCCTCGCCGTCCATCTGGAAGTTGGGGTCCACCGCCACGGGCTCCGTCTCCACGGGGCGGCCGTCCTCGCCTTGCGCGCCGTCGCTCTTCACCAGGCCCTTGAGCATGTGGCAGTCCACCCGCGCCAGCTTCCAGAGCTGGAGGTTGAGCGACTGCGGCTGGAATGCGTTCGCGCCGTTCGCGCCAGGGGTGCCGCCGCCCGTGAGGCCGCCCAGCGCGCCCAGGATGCTCGCGGGGTTGGGGATGGGCGTCTGGTCCACCTGCTTCTGGAAGCGAAGCAAGAGCCGCCCCAGCGACAGTCCGGAGCGGGCCATGTAGTAGGCGCGCACTTCGTCGCGCTGGTTGGCGGCGAGCTGCAGGTCCACGCGGCTGTTGTAGGCGAACTCCGTGGCCACCACCGTGAGCAGCGTGATGGACACGAGCGCGATGATGAGCGCCACGCCGCGCGAGCGCCGGTGCTTGCGCTCCGCGGGCGAGCGCTGCCGCGCCGGAGCCTGGGGAACGGCCGTCCGCGCCTTGCCGCGCCGGCGGGACGCCTGCTGGAGGTAGGGGAAGGCCATCAGTTGAACCTCGGCAGGGTGGTATTGAGCACGATGCGCGCCTGCGTGGTGTAGCGCGCCTCCTTGCCCGCCTCATCCAGGGCGATGACGGTGATGCGCACGCGCGTGGGCAGGAGGTCCTTCTTCTCCGTGCGCCGCGTGTCCCATTCGTCGTCCCACTCCTTCTTGTCGGAATCCCAGTAGGCGAACTCCACGCCCTTGACGCCCTCGAAGAGCACGTCCGTGGTGCCGCCCCGGTCCATGCGGTCCCCCACGTTGGGGTTCACCCGCCGCTTCAGGTCCTGCCGCTGCCGGGCGCCGCGCTCGGAGGAGTTCTCCACGAAGTACTCCACCACCGCCTGGTCGGACTCCTTCACGTCCGTGTACAGGCGCTGGTGCGCGAACGTCGTGAAGGTCAGCTTCTCGCGCTCGCCAATGAAGTTGGTGGGCCGGTCGTTCTGGTCGCGGAAGCGGCGCAGATCATAGCGGTCGCTCACGAACGCGGAGCCCACCTCACGCGCCATGCGGTTGAGCGACACGCGCACCATGCGGTAGCGCTCCGCCTCGCCCTCCACGACCTCCTTGGCGTTGATGCCCGTCTGGAAGGCCATGGCGACGACCGTGCCCATAAGCGCGGTGATGCCCACCGCCACCATGACCTCCATGAGGGTGAAGCCTCGCATGCGCCGCTTCATCGGATGGTCCCTCCGCCGCGAGGCATGCCCGGCAGGCCGCGTCCACCGAAGATGCCGCCCGGCCCGCGCGGGTTGATGCCGGTGTTGCCATTGCCGCCGCCCTGCTGGCCGCCCATGTTCCTGTTGAGCTGATCCAACTGGGCCGCCCGGTTGACCAGCGGCTCGCGCGTGTTCGGGTCCAGCATCTGCCCGTTGGGACCGGGGATGGGGTTGTCCACCACCTGGCCCGTGCGCGGGTTCACCCACTGGTTCTCCGCGCCCGCCGTGCTGCCCGCGTTGGGCGTGAAGCCGCCGTTGCGGTCGCCGCCGGGCCCCAGGGACACCACATGCGTCACCACGTCCACGCTCTCCACCTGGGTGCCTTCCTTCCAGTACACGGTGAGGTGCACCTCGCGGACGGACTTGGTGAGCTGGTCCACCATCTGCGTGAACATGGGCTGCGCCATGCTCATGGCGGACGCGCCCAGGGGGCTGGCGCTGGTGGTGCCGCCGGGGGGCGTGCCGCCCTTGCCGTCGCCGCCGCCGCCGCCAAAGAGGCTGGCCAGGCCGCCCAGCGGGTCGCCGGAGTCGCCGCCGCCCATGGGCAGGTTGAAGATGGCGCCGATGAGCTGATCCGGCGTCACGCCGTCCGTCTTGGGCGCGATGATGCGGGCGCGCCACTTGAACTGGGGCCAGCCCTCGTCGGAGAAGTCGCCGGACTGCTCGTCGTCGTCCTGTTCGAAGCCGTCGTCGTAGAGCTTCTGCTCCAGGTCCGTCATCTTCGAGCGGGACAGCAGCGCCGCCACGGTGAGCCGCTTGGTGTAGACGTGGTTCGCCACCGCGCCGGAGTTGAGGTCGAAGATGGCCATCAGCGCGACGCTGAGGATGGCCATGGCCACCATCGTCTCCAGCAGGGTGAAGCCCCCGCGCCTGCGCGTTGGGGTCGTCATGAGCGGGGCACCTCCAGGGCCTCGGATGCGATGAACACCTTGCCCGTCAGGGGTGACACGTCCAGCGTCCAGGCGTTGTCACCCTGGCGCAGGAAGACCATGGCCTTCTCCGTGTAGCCCTGCGGGAAGAAGTAGAGATAGGCCACGCCGCTCTCCACCGGCTCGCGCTGCTGCCGCGTCCACACCGACACCGCCACGCCCGCCGGGAGCTGCTTGGGGGAGATCTCCTCCGCGGTGTACGCGGAGAAGGTGGACTGGGACTCGATGCGGTTCTTCTCCTCGTCCATCAGCTCCTGCGCGGACGGCTGCGAGCCTTCCGAGCGCGTGTAGTTCTTGCGCGTATCCCCACCGTTGTTGCCTTCCTTGCGGGCGCGCTCGCGGTCGCGCGCTTCGTCGCGGAGCGCCGAGTCCCGGTCGCGCGAGGTGGTGACGCCGCCCGCGGCGCATTCGGCGTGGTAGCGCGTGGCCTCTTCACGCTTCGGGTCGGGGATTTCGAACACCAGCCGGCACGTCCTGCCGCTGAGCGCCGCCGAGTCGTAGAGCGAGCGGATGACACCCGCGAGCTCCGTGGCGCTGCCCTTCGCCTTCGCGCCGGTGATGGCGCCAATGCCAATGGTCACCGCGGCGAACATCACCGCCGCGATGGCCAGCGCGATGGAGATTTCAATCAGCGTGAGGCCGCGCGGGGCGCGACGGCGGCGGGCGGGAGCAGGGGACATGGCCGGCTTCAAGGCTGCACCTCCTGTGCCACGATGCCGCCGCTGAAGAGGTCCGCGGCGTCGCCAGTACCACCGGGCTTGCCGTCGGAGCCCAGCGACAGCACGGCGCCCGACTTGCCCTCCATGCGGTAGACGTAGGGGTGGCCCCACGGGTCGAGCGGCGTCGAGTCCAGCACCTTCGACTCGATGAGCGGCGTGAAGCCCTGCTGCTGCGAGGGGAAGAAGCCCATCAGCCGGTGGTAGGCCTTGAAGTAGCCCTCCAGGCGGCGGATCTGCTCGCGCGCCTGGCGCTGCGTGGGGGTGAGGCTGTTGTCCTCGGTGGCCCACACCAGCGCGAACGCGAGCAGGGTGGCGCCGGCGAAGACACCCAGCAGCAGCAGGCGGCCCAGGCGCGGCGAGCGGGCGCGGGCCTGCTCGCTGGAAACAGCTCGCGCCTCGCGCGCGGACGTCGGAGAGGAAGTGTGCTCGGGGGTCATCACGGGCATTCCTACGACAACACGCGGGAGGCGCGGCTTTGCTTCAGGAAACGCCCGTTACTGCCGGGCGTTCTGGTCCTTGGAGGAGATGTCGGCGTCGGAGCCCTCGCCGCCCGGGTTGCCGTCGGCGCCGTAGCTGGTGATGACCGGCTTGCCGCCCTCGTTCATGTACACGTACTCGCGGCCCCAGGGGTCCAGCGGCATGCGCTCCAGGTTGTTGGTGTCCACCAGCGCCTTGAGGCCCGTCGCGGTGTCCGGGTAGGAGCCCTTCTTCGTGTAGTAGAGCTTCATCGCGCTCTGGATGTTGCGGATGTCCAGCTTCGCGGTGTCCTGCTTCGCCTCTTCCAGCTTCGGGATGACGGCCACGCCCACCGCCGCCGCGATGAGCCCGAGGATGGTGATGACCACCATGATCTCGATGAGGGTCATGCCGCGGTTCTTGCGGCGCTGCTGCTTCTTCGCGTTCGTCGTCGTCATGTCGTCCTCACCTTCGGGTGACTTTCTGGCAAGCCACCGCGCAATGGGTGTGTCGGGATGTCAGAGGCGTTGATTCAGGGCGTGCCCGCGCTGGGGGCGGCGGGCGGGTCGCGGTGGGCGTAGAGGGTGGCCCCCACCGTCGCCAGCGTGGCGGCCAGGGCCAGGAGCCCCGTCAGCGTGGCGCGCTGGATCCACCGGTCGAGCGTGTCGTTCATCGCGAGGCTCCCTCCACCTAATGGATGGCCGTGTTCACCTGCAGAATCGGCATCAGGATGGAGAGGGCGACGAATGCAATCATCACGCCCATCACCACGATGAGCATGGGCTCCAGGAGGCTGGTGAGCGCGCCGATGCGCACGTTCACCTGCGTCTCATAGGAGTCCGCCACCGACAGGAGCATGTCCTCCAGCTGCCCTGATTTCTCACCGATGGCGACCATGTGGTACACGAGCGGCGGGAACTGGCCGGAGCGCTTGAGGGGCGTGGCGATGCTTTCGCCCTCGCGGATGGACTCGCGGGCGTTCTCCACCGCGTCCGCCAGCACCGAGTTCGTCATCACCGCCTTGACGATGTCCAGCGCGGCCAGCATGGGCACGCCGCTCTTGAGCAGCGTGGACAGCGTGCGCGCGAAGCGGGAGATGGCCAGCAGGCGCACGAGGCTGCCGAAGATGGGCGCCTTGAGCGTGAAGCGGTCCCACTTGGGCTTGCCCTTGGGGCTCTTCGTCCAGCGCATGAAGAAGATGAAGCCCGCCACCATGGAAGGAATCACCAGGAACCACCACGCCTGCATGAAGTTGGACGCGGCGATGAGGATGCGCGTGTTCAGGGGCAGGGTGGCCTTCATCGTCTCGAAGATCTTCGTGACCTTCGGGACGACGAACACCATCAGCAGCACGAGGATGCCGCCGCCCACCAGCATCATGATGGCGGGGTAGAGCATGGTGCCGATGATCTTCTGCTGCAGCTTGGCCTGGTTCTCCGTGAAGTCCGCCAGGCGCAGCAGCACGGTGTCCAGCGCGCCGGAGGCTTCACCCGCGCGCACCATGTTGATGTAGATGCTGGGGAAGATCTTCGGGTGCTGGCTGAACGCGTCCGCCAGGGAGGACCCTTCGTTCACGCGCTGCTTGATGTCGGAGAGGGCGCGCTTGAGGCGCTCCTTCTCCGCCTGGTCCACCAGCGCGTTGAGCGAGTCCACGATGGTGACGCCCGCGCCCAGCAGGGTCGCGAGCTGGCGGGTGAGGATGGCGACGTCCTCGGTGCTGACCCGGCCGCCGGCCAGCTTGCGCAGGTCCACGTCGCGCGCCACGAGCGAAGCGTTGGCGCCCTTGGACACGCCCGCGCGGCTTCCCTCCGCCTGCCCGAGCACGTCGGTCAGGAAGATGCCGTCGGCGCGCAGCTTGGAGCGCAGCGTCTTGGGCGAGTCCGCCTCCAGCAAGCCCTTCTTCTGCTTGCCGTGGGAATCGAGGCCTCTGTATTCGAAGACGGGCATGGCGGACTAGATGTCCTCCTGCGTGATGCTCAGCACTTCGGCGATGGTCGTCTCGCCCAGGGCGATCTTCCGCACGCCGTCGTCCAGCAGCGTCGTCATGCCCTTGGCCAGGGCGGACTTCTTGATGGTGGACGCGTCCACGTTCTTGAGCACCAGCTGGCGCACGTCGTCGTCCACGAAGAGGAACTCGTAGATGCCGGAGCGGCCGCGGTAGCCGTTGCGGTTGCAGGACGGGCAACCCGTCGCGCGGTAGATGCGGTCCGTGTTGAACTTCGCCTTGAAGCTGGCGAGCGTGAAGCCCAGCTCCTTCAGCTCCGCGTCCGTGGGCGTGTAGGCCTGCCGGCAGTCCGGGCACACCCGGCGCACGAGGCGCTGGGCGAGGATGCCGGTGAGCGACGACGCCACGAGGAAGGGCTGCACGCCCATGTCCACGAGTCGCGTCACGGCGCCGGCCGCGTCGTTGGTGTGCACCGTGGAGAGCACCAGGTGGCCCGTGAGGGACGCCTGGATGGCGATCTCCGCCGTCTCCTTGTCGCGGATCTCACCGACCATGATGACGTCGGGGTCCTGGCGGAGGAAGGAGCGCAGGCCCTGCGCGAACGTGAGGCCAATCTTCGGGGCGATGGCCATCTGGCCAATGCCCTTGAGCTGGTACTCGACCGGGTCCTCGACGGTGAGGATGTTGAGGTCCGACGTGTTGATCTTGGAGAGCGCGCCGTAGAGCGTCGTCGTCTTGCCGGAGCCCGTGGGGCCCGTCACCAGGACGATGCCGTGCGAGCGCTTGATGACGGACTCCATGTTGCCCAGCACCTGCGGGCTCATGCCGATCTCCGCCAGGTCCAAGAGCGTCGCCGTCTTGTCGAGCAGACGCATGACGATGCGCTCGCCGAAGGACGTGGGCGTGGTGGACAGACGGATGTCGATGTCGCGGCCCGCGAGCTTGATGCGGATGCGGCCGTCCTGCGGCAGGCGCTTCTCCGCGATGTTGAGCTGCCCCATCACCTTCACGCGCGCGATGATGGAGTTCTGGTAGCGCTTGGGAGGCTTGATGACCTCCTGGAGCACACCGTCGATGCGGAAGCGCACCAGGAGCTCGCGCTCCATGGGCTCGATGTGGATATCGCTCGCGCGCTCCTTGGCGGCGCGGAAGAGCACGGAGTTCACCAGCCGGATGACGGGCGCTTCATCGTCCGCGTCCAGCAGGTCCTTGGGCTCCTCCAGCTCGTGGGCCAGCGAGTCCAGGTCCTCCGTGGTCTCCATCTCATCCACGAGCGCTTCGGCCTCGTTGACGGAGCGGTCGTACACGCTGTTGATGGCGTCCACGATGGTGGAGGCGAGCGCGATGCGCGGCTGGATGCCCTGACCCAGCAGCAGGCGCGCGTGATCCAGCGCCGTCGTGTCCAGCGGATCCGCCACCGCGAGCACCACCTCATCGCCCTCCTGGGAGATCGGGAGCAGCTGCGTCTGGCGGGCGAAGTTGATGGGGATGCGCTTGACGAGCTCCGCGTCCACCTCTTCCACGAAGATGCGCTGGAGGTAGGGCAGGTCCAGCTGGTGGCCCAGGGCGCGAGCGACGTCCTCTTCGCTGACCGCCTTCATGCCCACCAGGACTTCACCCAGGCGTCCGCCCTTCTCCTGCTGGGTGGCGAGCGCCTCTTGAATCTTCTCCGGGGTGAGGGCGGGCACGAGCGCACGGAGGATCTCCCCGATGGGCCGGCCACAGAGGTACGCGAGTCCGTGGCCCACGACCTGGGTGGCGTCGTTGCGGCCGCCGGACACGTCGGGCGTCGCGGTGGAGCCTTGAGAGGTGGTGGTGTCGGCGGTCAGGTCCATGGCTGTTACTCCCCGTCTCCCGGCTGGATGCGCAGCCGCTCGGCGTCCGCGTCCGGGCTGGGCGCGATCACCTCGGGCTGTGGCGCGGGGACTGATCTCTCCGAACCCTCCGGAGGCGCCTCTAAATTTCGCGGCGCCTGTCCGCCCTCGGCACCTTCCTGCGGAGCAGGCGCTTCCCCGCCCGGCCGTGCGGGGGACGGGGAGGGCGTGCCGCCGGGGGCCGGGGAGCCGGCCGGACGGATGACGCGCTCATTGGCCGTGCCGCTGCCGCCGTTCTCCACCCGCTTCTCTTCCTTGATGACGGCCTGGTTCATGCGCGACAGGGGGCCGGGCTTGCGGCTGAAGTCCACCGCGACGTCGTAGCCGGGGACCTGGCCGTAGAACTGCTCCACGAACTGCTGCCGCTCCTTCATCTTGCGCTCGAAGATGCGACGGAAGTCCTCCTGGCCACGGATGATGTAGGGCGTGAGGAAGAGCAGCAGGTTCGTCTTCGTCTTGCGGCGCGTGGTGTCGCGGAACAGGTGGCCCAAGAGGGGGATGTCACCCAGCACCGGCACCTTGGAGACGGACTCCAGCGTGCGGTCCTGCATGATGCCGCCAATCACCACCGTCTCCATGTCCTTGGCGATGACCGTCGTCTTCGCGCTGCGCTTGGACGTCGTGGGGCCCAGGACGGGGTCCGAGGAGGCGATCTCCTCCGTCTGCTCGGTGATGACGAGGCGGATGAAGTCGCTCTCGTTGATCTGCGGCTTGACGGTGAGCTTGAGCTCCACGTTCTGGCGGGTGATGGGCGCGTACAGCGAGCCCAGGCCGCCCAGCGAACCCAGCAGCGAGGCCTGCACGCCGTTGGCGCCAGTGCCGGTGCCGCCGAGCGAGCTGCCCAGCGCGGACGGGGTGAAGCCGGACTGGAAGGGCACGTTCTGGCCCACCGTGATTTCGGCCTCCTCGTTGTCGCTGGTGAGCAGGTGCGGCGTGGACAGCACGTTCACGTCGGACGACTGCTGCATGGCGTTGAGCACCACTCCGAAGGCCGGGATGTCGATGCCCAGGTTCTTGAGCTCCGGCAGGACGGGGCCCTGGATGCCGGCGAGGAAGCCGCCCATGCTGGCCAGGTTCGCCAGGGAGAAGGACGGGGGCACGCCGCCGCCGGAGTAGTTGGTGCCGAGGATGCCGGGGATGGCGCCGTCATCCGTCTTGAGGCTGAAGCCCTGGTGGAAGTTGATGCCGAACTCGCTGTTGCGGTCCAGGTTCACTTCCATGATCACCGCCTCCACGAACACCTGGCGGCGCGGCTGATCCAGCTGCTGGATGATCTGGACGATGTTCTTGTAGTCACCCTGGCTGGCGACGATGACCAGCGAGTTGGTGCCCTTGTCCGCCGAAATCTTCACCTCGCCGCTGAACAGCTCCGCGGCCTGGGCGGGCGCGCGCGGCAGGCCCTGCGGCTGCTGCGGGATGGGGCCGCGCTGGGGGCGGTTGGCGGTGCCCTGCGCGAGCGACTGGAGCGTGCTGGCCAGCTCCTCCGAGTTGGCGTTCTCCAGCGGGTAGACGTTGATCTTGTTGCCGCTGCCAGACGGGATGTCCACCTCGCGCACCAGGTCCTGGATGCGGCCGAAGGCGGCGGGGCTGGCCACGATGATGAGCTTGTTGGTGCGCTCGTCCGGGATGATCTGCGACAGCGTGACAACGCCGCCCGACTCCGTGCCGCCGGCGACGCCTTCCGTGCCCGGAGGAGGCTGGCCGGGGGCGCCCTGCGTGAAGTTGCCGGGGCGCTGACCCGCGCGGCCGCCCGCGCCGGCCTTGGCTTCAAAGAGCTTCTGGATGGTGTTGGCCACGTCCTGCGCGGTGGCGTACTGCACCTGGATGATGCGCATCTCGTCGCTGGAGGAGCGGCTGTCCAGCTGGTTGATGAGGCGCTCCAGGCGGTGGATGTTGGAGCCCACGTCGTTGACGATGATGGTGTCCGGCGGGTACGGGATGGTGTCGCCGTCCTTGGACACGAGCTGCTGGAGGACGCCGCGCAGCGGCTCCACCTCCACGTACTTGATCTTGAACAGCTTGGTGACCATCTGCTCGTTCGTCGTGTACGGGGTGTCCTCGTCCACGATGGTCGGGATGGGGTTCTGCTTCGCCGAGCGCTTGTCGACGATCTTCAGGAAGCGGCCGTACGGGTAGACGGCCAGCCCGTTCGCGTCGAGCGCGGCGAGGAACGCGGAGTAGAACGAGTCCGCGTCCACCTCCACGCGGCCGTTCTCCGGGCCGATGATGGAGATCTTCCCGCGCACGTTCTCCGGGAGGATGAACGTGCGGCAGGTGGCGTCCGACACGGTCTGGACGAGCTTCTCGATGTCCACCTTGTCGAAGTAGATGCCGTAGCGCGCGTTGCGCCGGGCCTGCTCGCACGTGGGTGTCTGGCGGGGGCCCTGGTTCTCGGCGGGCGCGGCGCTGCCTTCGCCCTGCGGGGTGATGGTTCGGCCACGGTCACGGTCCCCCGGGGTCGCGGGAGCGGGGGCCGGGGTGCCGGGCTGTGTAGGACGGCGCTGGGCCCACGCGGGAACGGAGAGCGCGAGGCACAGGCAGAGCATCCAGGACGGGAGCGTCGTCTTCATGGAGGAGCGGGCGCTTTGACGGGGGTGTTTAACGGACGTTGTAGGATTTGCGGATCGGCGCGCCGTTGCGCTCGATCTCGATCTCGATACGGGAGGAGTCCTTCAGCTTCGAGTAGATCTCCAGCGCCTTCTCGGGGCTGTTCATGTCGAAGCCGTTGATGCGGCGGATGACGTCACCGTTCTGGACGCCGATCTTCGAATAGATGCTGTCCGGGCGGATGGAGAACAGCTTGAAGCCCACCGCCTGGCCGTCCTTGAAGGCCGGCACGATGCGCGCCTGCATCGCCACGTCGTTGAGGTTGCTCAACGTCTTGTCGATTTCGGCCTTGGGGACTTCGTACTCGTTCTCACCGGTGGACTTGATGCCGTTGCCCAGGTTGTTGGTCGGGGTGGCGGTGGGCGCCACGGGGGGCGGGGTGTAGGCGGCGACGGCGCCGTCACCGGGCTGCCCGTCGATGAACTCGCGGCGGCCGTTGTTGTTGATGATCACGCGCTCGCGTTCGATCTCCATGACGGCGGCGCCCATCAGGCTGTTGCCGATCATGTACGTCTGCGAACGCTGCGTGTTCATGTCCTGGATGGACGCGAAGGACCAGTCCGGGTTGGCCGCGACGAGCGTGCCCAACAGCTTCACGCGCAGGCCGCTCTTGGCCGGCGGGGCGTTGGCGTCGAACTCCGGCGACGTGGGCGGCTCCCTCACCGCGACCTCTTCCGCGGGCAGCTTCACACCGGTGAGGCGCGACAGACGCTCCGCGTCGATGGTGGCCAGGCCGCTGTCCGCGGCGTGGGTGCGCTGCGCGACGCGGGCGGGAGCCTCGGACGCGGGCGCGGGGGAGATGGAGGATTCGACGAACAGGTTCACCGTGCGCGCCGCCAACAGGGCGACGAGCAGGATGAACAACAGGTTCACGCTCCAGAAGTACTTGCGAAAGAAGAGTTCCATCACGCTTCCGGGAGAAAGCCAGCCCCAGATGGGACCTTGAGCAAGGCAGGTGCCATCGCTGGGCGGGCGTCAAACCCACGACTTACGGCCAAGTCCTTGAAATTATTTCGGAATAGGACGGGGCCCCGGCCAGGGGGGCGGCCGGGACAGGACGTCGGGACAAATTGTCAAAAGCGGGCGGGGGCCGGTGTGACGGCCTGTCAGTCCGCGCTGGTGGGGGGGGAGGGGGGGGCTGGAGGCGAGTCCGGGCCGCCCTGCTCGCGTTCGAGCTTGCGGTAGATGGTGCGCGCGGCGATGCCCAGCAGGCGGGCGGCGAGCGTCTTGTCCCCGCGGGTGTGGCGCAGGGTCTCGTGGATGACGCGCCTTTCAATCTCCTCCATGGGCGTCCCGATGGGGATGACCAGCTGTCCGGCGGAGCCCAGGGGCCCCTTGCGCACGGACTCTGGCAGGTCGCTGGCCTCCAGCACGTCCGTGCGGGCCAGCACCACGGCGCGCTCCACGGCGTGCTCCAGCTCCCGCACGTTGCCGGGCCACGCGTAGTTCTCCAGCACGCCCAGGGCGTCCGGGGAGAAGCCGCGCAGCACCTTGCCGTTCTTCGCGGAGAAGCGGCGCAGGAACGCCTCCGCCAGCAGCGGGATGTCCTCGCGGCGCGACGCGAGCGCGGGCACGCGGATCTCCACCACGTGCAGGCGGTAGTAGAGGTCCTCGCGGAAGCGGCCCTCCGCGACCTCCTTCTGCAGGTCCTTGTTGGTGGCGGCGACCAGCCGCACGTCCACCTTCACCGTCTGCGTGCCGCCCAGGCGCTCCAGCTCTCCCTCCTGGAGCACACGCAGGAGCTTCACCTGCGCGGAGAGGGGCATCTCGCCCACCTCGTCCAGGAAGAGGGTGCCGCCGTTGGCGCGCTCGAAGCGGCCCTCGCGGCGGGTGACGGCGCCGGTGTACGCGCCGCGCTCCACGCCGAAGAGCTCCGCCTCCAGGATGCTCTCCGGGATGGCGCCGCAGTTGACGGCGATGAAGGACTGCTTCGCCCGGGCGGAGTGCTCATGCAGCGCACGCGCGGCCAGCTCCTTGCCGGTGCCGGATTCGCCCAGCAAGAGCACCGTGGCGGTGGAGGGCGCCGCCTGGCGGATGGTGTCCAGCATGGCGCGGAAGGCGGGGGACTGGCCCACCATGGCGCGCCCGCCCGCGGGGTTGATCTCCGCGAGCTTCGCCTTGAGGGAGGTGTTCTCCTGGACGAGCGCCTGCTTCTCCAGCGCCTTCTGCACGGCCTTCACCAGGGCGTGGCGCTTGAGGGGCTTGGTGATGAAGTCGTAGGCGCCGTCCTTCATGGCGGCCACGGCCGTCTCCACCGTGCCGTAGGCGGTCATCAGCACCACCTCCACGTCCGGGCGGATGGCGCGGCTGGCCTTGAGCAGCTCCTGGCCGTCCATGCCGGGCATCATCAGGTCGGTGACCATGACGCTGACTTCGGGGCGCCGGAGCAACTCCAGCGCCTCCGTGCCCTGCGCGGCGGACAACGTGGCGAAGCCTTCCCGCTGGAAGATGCGGGCGACCGAATCGAGGTTGGCGCGGTCGTCGTCGACGACCAGGACCGTGGGAGATGTCATGGGAGTGCGGGCCTCTCTCAACACGGCCCTGCAATCCCCATTCCCTTCAGACCTGCTCTTCGTCCGGCTCCAGGGGCCCGCCGCCCATGCGGCCAATGTCCTCGCGGCGCACCTTGTCCACGTTGAAGCGCAGGGCGCTGGCCAGCATGCGGCGCACGGTGGTGTCGAAGGTGGGAGGCGGGCCGTCCTTGCGGAAGCGCAGGAAGTTGAGCCGGGCGACGACGAAGTTCTTGAGGTAGGGGCTCTGGAGGCCGCGCTCCTTGAGGGCGTTGACGACGGAGACCACCGCGTCGTCCAGCTCCAGCAGCAGCTCCGCCTGGGCGTCGCGCACGGCCAGGGCCTGGGGCAGCGGCACCTCCTGGAATCCGTCCACCACCTTGACGAAGGGGTGGTAGGCGCCCGCGGAGAAGCGGGGGCGCTTCTCGTAGGCGGCACCCAGGGTGAGGAAGGAGGGCTCCTCGAAGAGGTGGGAGAAGGCGGACTCCTTGCCCGGGCGGTTCGCGCCGACCAGGCCCCGCGCCATGCGGATGACCTCCAGCGAGCGCTCCTTCAGGTTGTGGGCCTTCTCCGTGTTGAGGGCGAGGATTTGGTAGGCCACGTCCTCGTCCGGCAGGAGCAGCGCGACGATGGCCTTCGCGCCCAGCAGCTTGCTGGCGTTGAGGCGGTGGTTGCCGTTGGGCGTCCAGTAGCGGCCCTCCACGCGCACCGCGATGACGGGGTCCAGGAAGCGGTCCAGGCGCTCCATGGCGGTGGCGAGCCGCTTGACGTGGGGCTCGGACAGGTCGCGCTGGTAGGGCGTGGGCTCCACCTTGTCGATGGGGAGCACGGCGAAGACGACGGGGTGTCCGCCCAGCGGGTCGCGGTAGACGGACAGCACCTGGCCGCCGTCCTCGCGTACGGCCTGGAGGAGGGCGTCGGGGAAGGCCACGGCCTCGCTCGCCACCTCCGCCGCGCTCAGCCCCCGCGACTTCGGTTCGGCCTTCTTGCGGCGCGGCTTGCGCGGCGTGGCCGACTTCGACTTCGCGGGGGCGGACTTGCGGGCGGACTTCGCGGCCATGCGGACGTCACCTCGTGCCGGTGGAAATGAGGTCCGCGAGCGTAGGCGACCGGGCCGGGCTGGCTACGCGCCCGACACGGTGAGCTGTCGGAAGCGGACAGTGGGTGCGCCCACGCTGCCGCCCCGGAACTGGAGGTCGCTGCCCACCGCGTCCACGTCCTTCAACATCTGGATGAGGTGGCCCGCGACCGTCACCTCCTGCACCGGGTGGGTCAGCTCACCGTTCTCGATCCAAAGGCCGTTGGCCCCGCAGGACATGTCCCCGGACACCGGATCCGCGCCGTGGCCCAGCAGGGCGGTGACGTAGAGGCCCTGGGGCACTTCGCGGATCAGCTCCTCCGGCGTCTTCGTGCCCTTCTCCAGGTAGAGGTTGGTGGTGCCGATGCCCGGCAGCGCGCTGTAGCCGCGCGACGCGTTGCCCGTGGTGCGCGCCTTCGCCTTGCGCGCGGTGAAGGCGTCGTAGAGGAAGCCGGACAGCACGCCCTGATCCAGGATGGGCGTGCGGCGGGTGGGGACGCCCTCGCCATCGAATGGCGCGGTGGCCAGGCCCCGGGGGAGGAGGCCGTCATCCACCAGCGTGACGTGCTTGCCCGCGAGCCGCTTGCCCAGGTGGGGCGCGAGCACGCTGGATTGCTGGTACACGGCGTTTCCGTTGGCGGCCTGGGACAGGTTGCCCACGAAGCTCGCGGCCACCAGCGGGTCGAACACCACCGGCACCTGCTGCGTCTTCACCGGCTTCGCGCCCAGCATGCGCACGGCGCGCTTCGTGGCCTCGCGGCCGATGGACTCAGGCGACTCCAGGTCGTCCAGGAAGCGCTTGTAGTCCAGCCAGTAGCCCGTCTGGAGCTGGCCACCCTGCGACGCCACCGGCACCGCGACCAGGTACACGTACGTGCCGGAGTAGCCGCCGGAAGTGCCCTCGCTGGACGCGAGGTACACCTCCGCCACGAAGTCGCCCGCGGACACGGAGTCGAAGGTGACGACGCGCGTGTCCTGCGCCCGGCCCGCGCGCTCCGCCTCCAGCGCGGCGTTGATCTTCCAGTCCCCAGGCAGGTTCGCGACCTTGGGGTCGAAGAGGATGCCGGTGTCGCCGCGCTTGCCCAGGTCCTTCGCGCCGGGCAGGCCGTTGAGCTTGTTGGGCGCGGCGGCCTCCGCCAGTTGCACGGCCAGGTCCACCACGCGCTCCAGGCCCGCGGGCGTGAAGTCGGACGTGTACGCGAAGCCCAGCCGGTCCTTCACGATGACCCGGATGCCCAGGCCCTTGCTGGTGGCCTCCGTGAGGTCTTCAATCTGACCTTCGCGGACGCGCACGCTGCTCTGGCGGCCCACCTCCAGGTACGCCTCCGCCTGCTTCGCGCCCTTCTTCACGGCGCGCTGAACGACCTTCTTCGCGAGCTGTTCGTAGTTCACGGTTGTCCTCAGCCGACCTTCGTTCCGCCCACGGTGACGTTGTCGATGCGCACGGTGGGCAGGCCCACCCCCACGGGCATCATCTGCCCGTCCTTCACGCAGACGCCCATGCCGGGGTCCGGCATCGGGTCGCAGCCCACGCGGGTGATGTTCTTCAGCGCCTCCGGCCCCACGCCAATCAGGATGGCGTTCTTCACCGGGCGGCCCAGCTTGCCGTCTTCAATCTGGTAGGCCTCGCTGACCTCGAAGACGAAGTTGCCGTTGCTGATGTCCACCTGGCCTCCGCCGAAGGTGGCGCAGTACAGCCCGCGCTTCACCTCCTTGAGGATGTCCTCCGGCGCGTGGTCTCCGGGCGCCAGGAAGGTGTTCGTCATGCGCGGCAGGGGAAGGCTCTTGAACGACTCCCGCCGGCCGCTGCCCGTGGAGCGCTGGTTCATCAGCTTCGCGTTGAGCTGATCATAGAGGTAGCCCTTGAGGACGCCGTTCTCGATGAGGACCTTGCGCTCGCCGGGCACGCCCTCGTCGTCGATGTTGATGGAGCCGCGCGCGCTGGACACCGTGCCGTCGTCGATGACCGTCACCAGCTCCGAGGCCACCTTCTCCCCCAGCTTGCCCGCGAACAGCGACGTGCCCTTGCGGATGAAGTCCGCCTCCAGCCCGTGGCCCACCGCTTCGTGCAGGAGGATGCCGCTCCAGCCCGGCGCCAGCACCACCGTCTGCGGGCCGGCCACGCAGTCCACCGCGCCCAGCGTGGCGATGGCCTGACGCGCGGCCTCCTCCGCCACGGACTCCGGCGTCACGCCGTCCCAGTAGCTGAAGGACACCCGGCCGCCGCTGCCGTACATGCCGGTGCGCCGCTCGCCGTTCTTCCCCAGCGCCACCACGTGCACGCTCATTCGGGACTGGTCCTGCGTGTCCTCGCTGAAGCGGCCGGTGGTGTTGGCCACGGCGATGCGCCTGGTCTGATCCACGTAGGACGCGTTCACCTGCTGGATGCGCGAGTCGAAGGCGCGGGCCGCCGTATCCGCGCGGGTGAGCAGCGCCGTCTTGCGCGCCACCGCCACGTCCTCCAGCGGCTGACCCACGCGGTAGTGGCTGGGCACCGGCACGCGCTTGACGGGGTAGGCGCGCTCGGAGCCGCCGCCCTGGGCAATCATCGCCGCGGTGCGCGCGGCGCGGACGAGCGCGGCCTCGTCCCAGTCGTCGGAGTAGGCGTAGCCCACCTTGGCCCCGGTGATGACCCGCACGCCCACGCCCTGCACCAGGCCCACCTGCGCGCTGCGGATGCGCTGCTCCTCCAGCACCACGGCGGTCGTGGACGTGCGCTCCACGTACACCTCCGCGAAGTCCGCGCCCCGGCCCATGGCTTCCGCCAGCAGACGTTCCAGCAGACCGGGGGGCAGGAGCGGGGAGGCGGCCGGCTGCCGCGCCGCCGGGGGGGCGAGCTGGGCGGGACGGGCGCGCCGGGAGGACGCGAGGGCTCGGGGCATGGAAGGGCTCGTGGCTCTTGAGGAAGCGGGAATAGAGGAAACCTACATCGGAGACGGGACGCCGTGCGGGCCAACGAACCGGATCGAGCCCGTCTTCCCTGAAAGGAACGCTGGGAGCGCATTCCCACCGTGCGGTGGGCGCTCTAAGATGTTCGCCGCTTCAACCTGGACCCATCCATGCCTCCTCGCCGTCCATCACCGTCATCGCGTTCGGGTACCGGCCGTTCGGCCGGGGGCGCGACGGCGGACCGCCGACCCAAAGCCCCCGCGGGGGGCGGCTCCCGCCGCGTCTCCGCCGTGCCGGATGAAGACTGGTCCGCGCCGCTCTCCGGCGAGGACAGCCAGGACGGGGGAGACCCGGAGCTGTACGGCGACGCGGAGCCCGTTCGCTCGCGCACGGGCGAGACGCGGGTGGCCTCCATTGGCGACGTGCGTCCGGAAGTGGAGGAGCCCGCCGAGGAGGATGAGGACAACTCCGAGACGACGCGCGCCGGCCCCCCGGTGCTGATGCTGGTGCTGGACGGCCCGGACAAGGGGCGCAAGAAGCGCTTCAAGGGCGTGCGCATGGTGGTGGGGCGCAGCAAGGACTGCGACTTCGCCCTGGGCGACCAGACGGTGTCCCGGCGTCACCTGGAGCTCGTCTACGGCGAGAGCGGCGTGGTGATGCGCGACCTGGGCGGCATCTCCGGCACCCAGGTGAACGACCAGAAGGTCGACGAGTGCATCCTGAAGCACGGGGACGAAATCTCCGTGGGCAAGACGCGCCTGCGCTTCGTGGACGAGGGCGAGCTCATCAAGGAGATGCGCGCCAAGGCCGAGTCCGGCGAGTCGGACGAGAAGAAGGAGGAGAAGAGGGAGAAGAAGGACCCGCGCCTGGATGAGAAGACCAACGCGAACTACAAGCTCGCGGACCTGATGCGCGACGAGAAGGCGCGCAAGACGGGCGTGCCCCGTCCGCGTCCGGTGCGCTCGACGGCGCGCGAGGGCTTCAAGATCACCTTCAAGATGAAGGTGGGCGCGGCGGTGGGTGGCCTGGTGCTCCTGATGCTGATCGCGGGCCTGGCCATGTCCGGTGGGAACAAGCCGCCGCCCAAGCCGGTGGTGGACCCCAGCCAGGCGCGCGCCCAGGAGCTGATGCAGCGAGCGCGCGACAAGGTGCGCGACGGCGACTACCCGGACGCGGTGCGCTTCGCCCAGGAGGCGGAGAAGCTGCGCGTGGGCATCGACGTGGACGGCGTGGCCAAGGCGGCCCAGCAGCTCCAGGACATCATGGACGCCTTCCAGGCGACCCGGGACCTGATGGCGGAGAACCGCTACCCGGACGCGCGCGCGAAGCTGACCAGCACGCCGCAGGGCACGGCGCGCACGGACGAAGTGCGCAAGAAGCTGGAGGAGGAGCTGGACGTCAAGGAGCAGGCGTACACGCTGAGCCTGGTCGAGGCGGCGCTGAAGGAGCGCCGGCCGGACGACGCGCGCACCCTCATCGCGGAGCTGCCGCAGGGCACGCGCTCGCTCTACGAGGAGAAGCTGGCGGACCTGGAGAACCAGTTGGCCAAGGAGGCGCAGCAGGCCGTGCGGCAGGCCGGCATCCGGCAGGCGGTGGCCGCGGAGAACGCCAAGCAGCGCCGCGCGGAGTTCGTGGCGGAGGCCTTCCAGGACGTGGAGCGCCGCTTCAACGGCGGGGACTTCCAGCGCGCGTCGCTGGAGGTGGACCGGGTGATGGACAAGTACCGCAACGAGGCGGACATCCAGGCCCGCGCGCGCAACCTGAAGAAGCTCATCCCCCAGTTCCGCTCCGCCTTCGAGGAGGGCCAGAAGAAGTACGAGAACAACGCGCTGGAGGCCTCCGTGAAGCCGCTGCGCCGCGCGGTGGAGGTGTACCGGCAGATTGGCTTCGCGGGCTCGCTGGGCGACACGCTGGACAACGAGCTGGCCTCCGCGTCGGTGGCGGCGGGGCAGGCGGCCTTCAAGCGCAAGGAGTACCCGCTGGCGGGCCGCAGCTTCCGCGAGGCGCTGCGCCTCAACCCGGGTGACTCGCGCGCCCGCGACGGCCTGGACGAGCTGCAGAAGAAGGTGGAGGAGCTGTACCTGTCGGCGTACATCTCGCGCGACCGCGACCCCGCCCTGGCGACGGAGCAGTTCAAGATCGTCATCGAGGCGTCCGCGGACGGCGCGGACGTGAAGCGCAAGGCGGAGATGGCGCTGAGCGACCTGCAGAAGGCCGGCGGTTCGTAGCGCTTTGGCTGGAGCCAGGGGGCCGCCGCCCGTGGAATGGGGGTGGGCGGCCTCTTTCATGTATCCCTGTCACACCTGTCGTCGTGCGCGGTCTGGAGACACCGGATGAACGAGTCGTCGTTGCGTGAGCTGGGCATGGACCTGTTCGAGGAGCGCCAGTTCGAGCGCGCCCTCGCCGTCTTCGCGGAGGCCGTTCGCCGCGTGCCCGCGGACCACCGCTCGCGCATGCTGGCGTCCCGGTGCCTGGCGGAGCTGGGTGAGCGCGAGCGCGCCGTCACCGCGTACCACGCGTGCGCGGAGGGGCTCCTGCGCCGCGACTACCTCTTGAGCGCCATGGCCGCGTGCAAGCTGGCCCTGGAGCTGTCGCCGAACGAGCGCCGCCTGAAGGATACGCTCTACCGCGTGCACTCGCGCGCCGCGCGCAGCGCCCCGGGCCGCGCCGCCGTGCCGCCGCCCCTGCCGCCGGAGCACCTGTACGACGGCAAGGTGGACACGGACCTGATGGGCCTCGTTGGTGAGGAGCTGTCCAACCGCGCGATTGAAGTGCTGGCCGCTCCGGACACCGGCGGCACCGCGGATCCGCAGAGCCGTCCGCCCCTGCCGCTGTTCGCGGACCTGGACCGGGACGCGTTCTTCGACCTGGTGGGGCGCATGGTGTGGCGCACCATCAAGCCGGAGGAGGTCATCAGCCGCGAGGGTGAGCCGGATGATCACCTGCACGTGATCGTCGCCGGCAAGGCGGAGGTGACACGCAGGACGGACGGCGAGGACCGCACGCTGGGCTTCCTGGGCGGCGGCTCCATCTTCGGGGAGCTGGCGCTGCTCACGGGCGCGCCGCCCACCGCGTCGGTGACGGCGGTGTCGGACTCGGAGGTTTTCGAAATCCGCCGCGAGCACCTCAACGCGGTGGCGAAGAGCCACCCGGCGGTGCCGCAGCTGCTGGCGGACTTCGCGCAGCAGCGCATGATGCGCAACCTGATGGCGAACTCGCCCCTGTTCCAGCAGCTGCCGGAGTCGGAGCGGGGCGCGTTCTTCCAGCGCTTCACCTTCCGCGCGCTGCAGCCCGGCGAGAGGGTCCTGGTGGAGGGCGAGTACTCCCAGGGCCTCTTCCTGGTGCTGGCCGGCGAGCTGACGGTGCAGAAGGAGGACCCGGCGGGCGGCATGGTGACGCTGGGCGTGCTGCGCGAGGGCGACGTGGCGGGAGAGATTTCACTCCTCACGGGCCTGCGGGCCACGGCCACGGTGTCCGTGACACGCAAGACGGCGGCGGGGTGGCTCAAGCGCGAGGCCTTCCAGGAGCTGGTGACGACCTTCCCCAACATCCGCACGTACCTGGAGCAGCTGTCCGACCGCCGCCTGAAGCAGATTGGCGAAGCGCTGCGCCCGCTCGAAATCATCGACGCGGACGACATGATGCTGGAGCCGGAGACCGGGGCCGCCTGAGATGGTGCTGACTCGAACCCGGGTGTTGAGCGGCATGGCGGCGGTGGTCGCCGCGGCGCTCGTGCTGTTCTTCTGGCCGCGTGAGGAGCCGGGCGTGAAGGACGCCGTCACCCGGCGCATCATCGCGATGACGCGCTCGGCGGAGGACAAGGACGTGGGCGAGGTGATGGAGGGCGTGTCCGAGCGCTTCAAGACGACGGAAGGCTGGAGCAAGAAGGACGTGCGCGGCATCCTGACCGCGCAGGTGCTGCGCGGTCAGTGGGTCCGCATCTTCACCACCGACATCGACGTGCACGAGGTGTCACCCACGCAGGGTGACTTCCAGGCGCGCTTCATCTTCGGCCGCTCACAGGCGGACAAGCTGGAGGACCTGGCCCGGGACAGCGTCCTCAACGCCTACTCCATCGAGGGCACCTTCGAGAAGGAGGACGATGGCGAGTGGCGCGTGGTGAAGGCGAAGCAGCGCCGGTTGGATCCCTCGGAGCTGTTCTAGCGCGTCACCGCGGCGGGGTCGTTGAAGAGCGGCCCCGCCTCCGTGAGCCACGCCTTGGCCATGGCGGCCTGGCCGCTGGTCTCCAGGCGCTGCTTGATGTCGTTGGCGCGCGTGGCCAGCTGCTCCACGGGCGCGCCCTGGGCGCGGGCGCGCACGAGTGAGAAGTAGTGCTGCTGGCACCCGGCTGCGAACTCGCCCTGGGCGAAGAGCAGCTCACCCAGCGCCGCGTACGCCTCCGGCATGCTGCCCGCGCCCGTCTCCGGGGCCACGGCGGTGAGCAGCGCCTTCGCGCCGTCGAAGTCCTTGCGCGCGAGCAGCAGCGCGCCCTTGGCGTACTGCGCCCGCGCCAGTCCCACGCCGCGCGCCGCGAGCGCCTTGTCGTAGGCCGCGAGCGCGTCGTCCTGACGGCCGGCCGCCTCCATCACGCCGCCGCGCGCGAGCCAGTACCGGTCGTCCCGGTCCAACGCGGGCAGCTCCTTGCCGTCCGCCGTCCGCGTCTTCACCTCGCGGAAGGTCTTCTCGTAGGTGTCCAGCATGGCCAGCGCGCCCTCGCCGTCGCCCTGGGCCTGGAGCAGCCGCGCGCCCTCCAGCGTCAAGAGCGGCGCGGTGGGCCGCTTCGCCGCCGCCGCCTCGAAGGCCTGGCGGGCCTCCGGGGCGCGCTTCACCGCGAGCGCACGGCCGCGGGTGAAGAGGGCGTAGTGGTCCTCCGGCCAGGCCTTGAGCGCCGCGTCCACGTGGGTGAGCGCCTCGTCCGGGGCGCCCTTCACCAGGGAGACCTCCGCCTGGACCACCGCCACGCGGGCCTGGAGCGCGGGCGTCAGCTCCTTGCCGCGCGAGCGCACCTCCTCCAGCAACTCCGTCACGCCGTCCGGAGGCCGCCCCGCGTACAGCTGCGCCAGGGCGGACGTCACCCGCGACAGCAGGTGATCCGGGTTCGCGGTGGTGGCGCGCGAGAAGGCCTCCACCGCCTGGGGGAACATCCCCTCGTCGAGCAGCGCTTCACCGTAGGCCCCGGAGAAGCGTGGATCCTTCCAGGCCCCTTCCGCCGCGCGCGCGAAGGCCTGGCGGGCCTCCGAGAGGCGCCCCTCCTTCTGCAGCAGCCGCGCCTGGGCCAGCGTCAGCCGGGGGCTGTTGGCGCCCTGGGACTTGAGCTCCTCCAGCAGCTTGTGCGCCTCCTCCGTCTGTCCCGCGCCCACGAGCAGCAGCGCCCGGGCGCCGTAGCGCTCACCGGAGCGCGAGCCCAGCGCCTCCGCGCGCTCCAACTGCTCGCGCGCCTTCGCGTCCGCGCCGGGCTGGTGGTGGGTGAGCCACAGCTCCGCCTGGAGGTCCGCGGCCAGCGCCCGCGCGTCGCGCGAGTCCGGCGCGAGCGCGAAGAGGGCCTCCAGGTTCTGCTGCGCCATGGCCAGGTCGCTGGGGTTGCCCTTCAACACCGCGGAGCGCGCCGTGCGCAGGTGGGCGTCCACTTCCTGGCGTACCTGTCCCTGGTGCACGTACCAGGCGACCCCCGCCGCCAGCAGCACGGCGACGACGCCAATCTGGGCCAGGGCGCTGCCGAGTCCCTCGCGACGCTTCCAGTCACCGCGGCCCGACGTTTCCATGGGGGTGGCCTCACGCGCAAAGATTGAAGATTTTCAGACAGTTATGCGAAGTAGGACGGGCATGGACAGATAGGTCCGGCCCCCTGGGGTGTCAACGGGTGGGGGCAGCACGCACGCGGGGGCGGCACTCCCCGGAGGCACGTCATGGCCGTCTACACGACACTTCCCCCCGAGGCCTTCACCCAGGTGGCGGATGTCTGGGGCCTGGGGGCGGTGCGCTCCATCACGCCGATTCCCCAGGGCTCCATCAACACCAACCACCGGCTGGAGACGGACGCGGGCCGCGTCTTCGTGCGCCACACGACGGTGCGCTCGCCGGACGACCTGCGCTTCGAGGCATCTCTCTTGGATCACCTGTCCCGCGCGCACTTCCCCGCGCCGGTGCTGCTGGTGCCTCCGGGGCCCACGCCCTTCCTGGAGCTGCACGGCGGGCGGATCAGCGTCTTCAAGTGGCTGGCCGGCGAGGAGTACACCCGCGACCGCCTCACGCCGGAGGTGCTGGAGCGCCTGGGGGCCGAGCTGGGCAAGCTGCACCGGGTGACGCAGTCCTTCGGAGGCACGCGCGCGAACCCCTACGGCCCCGCCCTGGTGAAGGGCTGGCTGGAAGGCCTGTCGCAGCGGCCGGAGCCGGAGCTCGTCTCGGTGGCGGCGGAGCTGGAGCGGTACCTTGCGCGCGTGGAAGCCGAGCGCCAGGGACTGGAGCCCCGGGGCGTCATCCACGCGGACCTCTTCCTGGACAACGTGAAGTGGCTGGGCGACCGCGTGGGCGCCTTCTTCGACTTCGAGATGGCCTGCGTGGACGCGTACGCGCTGGACGTGGCCATCACCCTCAACGCGTGGTGCTTCGAGGGGGCGTACCAGCCCGAGCGGTGCCAGGCGCTCCTGCGGGGCTACCAGGACGCGCGGCCGCTGTCGGACGTGGAGAAGCGGGCGCTGTACGGCCACGCCCTCTACGGCGCGGTGCGCTTCACCACCAGCCGCATCCGCGACTACCACCTGTCCCCGCTGGGCGCGGACAAGCTCGCGCCCAAGGACTTCCGCACCTACCTGTCCCGCGCGCGGGCCCTGGATGACATGGGCCCGGACGGGCTGAGGGCGCTCGTGGGCGTGTGACGGGGAATGCTCCGGCGGCTAGATGCCGGAGACGATCTTCCAGTCGCCGTCGATCTTCTGGAACACCATCTGCTCCAGCTCCGAGTCCGACTGGGGCCGGGCGTTGAGGCCGGGCATGCGCCAGGACGCGTTCCAGTAGTAGATGGCGAGCGCGACGTCCTCGTCCTCGTGGAACTCCACGCGGCGGATGTTGAAGTCCACCTTGGGGTTCTGGAGCTTCTGGAAGAGGTCCCGGAGGTGGGACTCGAGGTTGGCGGCGGTGAGGTCGTCCGCCGGGTCGTCGGGGGTGCCGGCGTCGTCGCGGAACTTCGGGGACACCAGCGCCTGGATGGCCTTCGCGTCGCGGGCCTCCAGGGCGGCTCGGTACTTCTCCATCACGGCGAGGATGGCGCGGGTTTCACCGGTGTCTTCCAGCTCCGTGCCGGGGATGCGCTTCGGGGCGCATGCGGCCAGGAAGAAGACGGCGCAGAGGGCGAGGAAGCGGTTGTGCATGGCGGGGCCTTATGGGTTCAACCGCATTTGTGTCAACCCATTCCCAGGCCCCGCCGCCCTCCGTGCGCTTTGACTATTTGGCGCGGATGACTTCAGCGATGAAGCGGTTGAGCACGGGCAGCTCGCCGTCGAGGATTTTGAGGCCCTCCGTCTTGATGAGCGGCTCGGCAATCATCGCCACGGGCTTGAGCAGGAAGGGCACCTTGAGCGACAGCTCGCCCTCCATCTTGCGCTCCGTCTGGCCATTGCCCAGGTCGCGCAGCTTCAGCACGCCCGTGTTCACCAGCATCTTGGAGATGGTGTGGGAGGTGGGCGTGTTGGTGAACGAGAGCTGCTTGGTGCGCTTGTCGTAGGTGGACGTCTCGATGAAGGCGAACCACTCCGGCGACACCTTCTTGGGGCCCACGGAGGAGATGACGGGCTTGGGGCGGTAGCGCACCTTGCGGTGCACGCGGTCACCGTCGACACGCACCTCCTGGGGCTGCAGCTCCAGCAGCACGCCGTGGTGCTGGAGGAGGTACGGAAAGTAGCGCTCGTCCAACAGCGCGCGCTCCACCTCGTCCACCGTCCCCTGGATGTACTGCGTCTTCTCGAAGTGCATGCCCCATCCACCTTTCCGTCGATGCGTGAATCGTCTCTGCGCAGGGGCCCGCGTCTAGCGGAAAGCCTGACGCGGCACCAGGGGCCCGCGATAGGCCGTCTGCTCGAAGTCACATCGGGCCTGCCACTCGGAGGCCGCCGCCCGGAAGGCGGCCCCGTAGTCCGGCAGCGCGCCCACTTCATGCCGCACGGCGCCGCAGTCGCCCGCCAGGTAGGCGTCTTCAATCTTCAGCCGCGTGGCTTCCCGGCGGATGGCCTCCGGGAGGGTGGTGTCCGAAAGGGCGCGCTGGAGCTGCTCGCCCGCGAGCGCCGGGGCCCCCACCTGGTGCAGCCGCCGCCCCATCAGGTAGTGCAGCCACGGATCCTGCGGCGCCGCGAGGAGGGCGCGGTCCAGCAGCAGCAGCCGCAACTCCTCCTGCGGCGCGCGGAAGTACGCCTCGATGGGCGCGCGGCGCGACGGCGTCTCCAGCGCGGCCAGCTTCACCTGGGCGGTACGGGTGAGCTCCGGCCCCGGGTCCAGCGCGAGCGCGGCCTGGAGGAACGCGCGCGAACCCTCCACGTCCTCCAGGCGGAGGGCCACGTCGGCGCGGGCCACGGCCACCTCCGCGGCGAGCGCGGGCCGGTCCTTCACCTGGTCCGCGAGCGCGGCCAGCACCTTCGCCGCGTCGGGCCCGCGCTCCAGGGCGTCCAGGGCCACGGCCTGGCCCAGCTGGTAGGAGGGCTCCTCCGGCTGGAGCCGGGCGGCGCGCTGGTAGCGCTCGAACGCGTCCTGCGGGTCGCTGGCGAGTGATTCGCGGGCGGAGTCCGACAGGCGGGCCACCTCTCGGGCGCAGGCGCGGGTGAAGAGGCTGCCGGTGCGGAAGCGGGCGAAGGCCCGCGCGAGCGCGGACGCGTCCAGGGGCAGCGCGTCCAGGGTGCGCTCCCATTCGGTGACGAGCTCGTCCAGGGGCCGGCCATAGGCCTCGTTGAAATCCGCGTGCGCGTAGACGGCGCGCAGCCGGTCCGCGCCGTAGGTGTCCGCCAGGTAGCGCAGGAAGGAGCCCGCCACGGTGTACGCGCGCGCCGGAGCGGACTGGTAGAAGCCCTTGGGCCCCATGAGGTCGCGCATGTCCGGGGCCAGCCCCTGCCGCCGCATGCCCGCGGCCCACTGGTGCAGGGTGAGCTCGCCCTGGACGGGGTCGTCCGCGGCCACCGCGAGCCCCTCAATCACGCCCATCAGCGGCCACACGCCCAGCCGGGTGGTGACGCGGAAGAAGCCGGAGCCCGCCGGGCCCGCCATCACGTGCGCCAATTCATGGTGCAGCGTGGAGTGGGGGAAGGGCTTGTCCTGGATGTGCAGCTCCGTGCGCCAGGGCTTGGCGAACTGGGTGCGGCCGGCGCCCACCAGCCGCTGCTTCTCGTCCTCGGAGCGGTAGAGCCACACGCGCACGCGCTCCGTGGGGGCCACGCCCAGGAAGCCCGACGTCTGGGCGAAGCGGAACTCCAGGTCGCGGGCCATGCGGTCCACGTCCTGACGCGCCTTGCCGCGCGGGTAGTGCAGGACGAAGTGCTCCGTCTCCCGCACCCCGCCCAGCTGCTCGGAGAGGTACGCATCACTCATCCGCAGGCCCAGCTGTGGTGCGCGGGACTCCAGCCAGAGGATGCCCAGGGCGCAGGGGAGCACCAGCCCCAGCAGCCCGGCCATGCGTGCGCCCTTCAGCGCCAGGCGCCCGGTGCGCACGTCCAGCAGCGCGATGGCGAGCCCCGCGAAGACGCCCACCCACAGGAGCGTCTCCAGGCGGAACCAGCCCAGCGCGGCCGTCATCTGGAGGGCCTCGTCGTAGAGCGGGCCGGGCAGGTGGCCCAGGAAGATGTTGAAGGCGAACACCTGCGGCCCGAAGACGATGGGCCACACCGTCACCGCCAGTGAAGCGAGGAGGAGCAGGGCGTACAGGCCCGCCGCGCCCCGGGGCCGGGCCGTCGCGAAGCCCAGGAGCACGCCCGCCGCGGAGGCCACCAGGGCGGAGGGAATGGTGAGCAGGGGGTAGAAGCCCGCCAGCTCGAAGGGGTCGCACGCGGTGCGAAACCGGGCGAAGAGCAGGGCGCACACGAAGGGGGGGACGAGCACCCCCAGGTTCAGGACGATGCTGGCCCCCAGGGCGCGGCCCACGGCGGTTCCGGGCAGGGCGGACGCTTCCACCCGGGCGGGCAGGGGGGCGGCGCCCGCGAGGATGCGGCGCTCCTGGGCGGCGGCGGCGATGCCTGTCCCACCTCCGAGCAGGCCGATGGCGATGGACAGGGCCAGGCCCAGCTCGAAGCCGGGGACCCCGAAGAGGGGGAGGAGGACAAGGGCCGACCCCCCACCGCCGAGCAGCAGTACGGTGGCCAGGACGGCTGGACGGCCCAACAGTGCACGGGCACGGGGGAGGACTTGCCGCATGGCGTCCCCTATACTCCCCGGCCGCATGTCCGAACAGAAGAGCGGATCCGAACTGCGCACCCACGGTCGTGCGCCCATCGAGCTGAAGGTCGACTACAAGAAGCTCAATTCGTTCTTCGCTGACTACACGAAGAACATCAGCAAGGGCGGCACGTTCATCAAGACGAAGAAGCCGCTGCCCATTGGCACGCGCTTCCTCTTCAAGCTGACGGTGCCGCACCGAGAGGCACCCTTTGAATTGCTGGGCGAAGTCGTCTGGTCCAAGGCCGACGCGGAGGAGCCCGGCATGGGCATCCGCTTCATCTACAGCAGCGAGTCCCAGCGCGTGGACTTCGAGACGCTGGTCGAGCGGCTCATGTCGGACAGCCTTGGCTCCGAGCTGACCGAGAAGCTGCTCAACAAGCCCCTGCATCCCCAGCACCCGTCATGAAGACGCGGACGCGCCTCACGTTCGTCCTGGCGGCGCTGGCCTTCGCGGGCGGCGCGTGTCAGGAAGCGCCCGCCGCGCCTCCGAAGCCCGCCGCGCCCGCTCCGGCGCGTCCCCGGTCCAAGGACGTGTCGGCGGAGGACTACGTGATGCCGACCCTGCCGCGCGCGCACGTGCGGCTGAAGGATGCCTACGGAGGTGTGCACCGCGTGGAGGTGGAGGTGTCCGCCACGGACGAGTCGCGCACGCGCGGCCTCATGTGGCGCAAGTCGCTGCCGGCCGGGCAGGGCATGCTCTTCATCTTCCCGGATGAAGAGGTGCGCGGCTTCTGGATGCGCAACACGCTCATCCCGCTGGACATGCTGTTCATCACGTCCGAGGGCCGCGTCGTGGGCATCATCGAGAACGCGGAGCCGCGCACGCTGACGAACCGCACGGTGGGCATCCCCAGCCAGTACGTGCTGGAGGTGCCGGGCGGCTGGTGCCAGAAGAACGGCATCGTCCGCGGCGGCACGGCGGAGTTCGAGGGCGTGAGCACCCTCCCCATCACGCCGTGACGCAACGGGAGCCGGTGATGCGCGTTTGTCGCGCGACCGGCGTGCCCGTGATGAAGAAGTGACGCGCTGCTCAAGGCAGCGCCACGCCACCTCCGCAGGATTCGCGCCGCGCGTCGAAGCGCGCGCCACCTTCTGGAGGATGCACTGCATGGCTTCTCATCTGTTGAGCCGCGCCACGGGCGCGATGCTCTTGCTTGGCACCGCGACGTGGGTGGGCTGCGAGGGCGCTCAGGGCCCCGCGGGTGTGGACGGCGTGAAGGGCCAGGATGGTCAGGACGGAAAGGACGGCGCCCAGGGGCCCTCGGGTGAGCCGGGCGGTCCGGGCCCTGGTGGTGTCCAGGGACAGCCGGGGCCGGGCGCCACGGCTCGCGCGCCGGGCGTGGAGTCCGGTACGCCGCTGTCGTCCGTCATCGCCGTGACGTTCCGGGGGGACCTGGGCACGGGCGCGACCAACGTGGCGGAGTACGTGAAGGCGCGCGTGGAGCAGGTCGTCACGGGGAGGCTGCCCTCGCCGCTGGTGTTCCCGCTGTCGTCCGCGTCCACGGACACGGTGCGTTCGGTGCCAGGGCTGTATCCGACCACGGTCATCAAGTGGATGGATCCGCTGGCCTTCGCGAAGGGCGGGGCGCGCTTCGGGGCGAACGTGGATTACATCGCCTTCTTTGGTGACGGCTGGTCGCAGGACGGACGCGCGCCGCAGTACCACGGGCAGGCCTCGGCCGGCTGGATGTGGATCAACCACGAGTACATCTCCGGCACGAAGCCGCGCGTGGGCACTGCGCCCATCGGTCAGCACCTGGACTTCGCGCGCTTCCTTCGCAACACGGGCTCGTTGTCCAACACGGTGGCGGACGGCACGTCGTGGCAGGCGGACGCGCTCGTCTCCTACAACCGTGAATGGAAGAAGCAGGTGGGCGGCACCTGGATGCGCGTGGTGCAGGACCCCGCGACGGGCGGCTGGGCGGTGGACCGAAACGCGGCCAACGTGCGCTACGACGCCTCCAGCGCCACCCTTGCGAAGGTCGTGGGCGTGACACTGTCCGGCGAGGAGCACGACGACTCCGGCGCGCCGCTGGCGGCGGGCGTGGTGCCCGGCACGCACTCCAACTGCTCCGGTGGCCAGACGCCGTGGGGCACGGTCATCGTCGGCGAGGAGAACGTGCAGGGCGTCTACGGCGACCCGGAGGCAGCGCTGTGGACGGGGAAGAACGACTGGATCGCGGCGGCGCCGGGTTTCGCGCCGGGGGCTCCGCTCGCGCCTGATTTCTCCGCGCCGGCGGAGGGCGACATGATCAGCAGTGGGGACCGCGACTCCACGCACCTGAAGGACGGCTACGGCTACCTGACGGAGGTGGATCCGGGCCAGCCGGCGGACCTCTGGTACGGCAAGGACGCGGAGAAGCCGGGCGCGGGCCACCGCAAGCTGGGCGTGATGGGCCGCGCGCACTGGGAGAACGCCACCTTCGTGGTGGACGCGGACTGGAAGCTGCTCGCGAACCAGCCTGTGGTCATCTACGCCGGCGATGACCGGCGCGGCGGGCGCATCTTCAAGTTCGTGTCGCAGGGCCGGTACACGCCGGGGATGACGAAGGCGCAGGTGCGCGCGCTGCTGGACGCGGGCACGCTCTACGCGGCGCACTTCGCGGGCCTGGACAACGCGACGGGCGACACGCTGGTGGGCGGCGCGGTGCCGACGGACGCGGCGCCGGGCCACGGAAGGTGGATCCAACTGGGCCTGGACAGCACGGACCTGGCACCGAACGGTGAGGCCTTCGGCCAGCCGACGCTCCAGGTGGGCGCGGCGCTGCGTGACGCGAACCACAACGCGATGGGCGGCTTCGTCAACGACGACCAGGTGCGCAAGCTGCTGTGGACGGCGGCCAACAAGGTGGGCGTGATGGAGCTCAACCGTCCCGAGGACACGGAGTGGAACCCGAAGGACCCCAGCGGCACGCCGCTGCTCTACGTGGCCTTCACCGAGCACGGCGACCCCACGGCGTTGGATCCGCAGGGCCGGGTGGCCACCGCCGAGCTGAAGGACGGCGCGTGGGTGAAGAAGGATCGCGGCGCGCAGGACAACCGCGCGGTGGACAAGGTGGGCTCCATCTTCGCCATCCGTGAGGCGGATCCGGCGGCGCCCGCGGGGTCGCGGACGTTCGACTTCTTCCGCGTGTGGAAGGGCGAGGCGGCGGCCACCAGCGCGGCGCCGGAGTTCGCGGCGGCCAAGCCGGACAACCTGGTCATCGACCGCGAGGGCGGCGTGTGGTTCGGCACGGACGGCAACTTCGGGGTCAACAAGGTCGCGGACGGCATCTTCTACCTGGACCAGGCGCCCGCGCACCGTGACAGCCCGTACTTCCGCAAGGCGTTCCGCGTGCTCTCCATGCCGAGCGACGCGGAGGCCACGGGGCCTGCGTTCAACGCGGACATGACCACCCTGTTCGTCAGCGTCCAGCACCCGGGCGAGGACAGCTTCAGCGTCTGGCCGTAGTCGTCGTTCCACCTGAGGGTCCGCGAAGACGGAGCCTGGCGCATGCGTTCATCCGTGCTCGATGGGGTGCGAGGCCCCGTCTTCATCGTCCTGACGTTGGGGGCCTTCGCCGCGGCGGCGGGCGTGTGGCGTCTGCGCACGCCCGCCGAGGTGGAGCCGCCATTTGATCCGTTCGAGCAGGCCCTGGCGGCGGGGAGCCACGTGGCCAACCGCGAGGCCCCGGTTCCGTCCATGTGTTACACGATGACTGCCGGGGTCTCGAACCCATGCTGGACGTGTCACACGGGCGGCGTCGGAAACAACGTGATGGCGGACGACTCGCTGCAGGCGGAGTACGCCTTCAGCGACGTGGGCCTGACGAACCACTGGACGAACCTCTTCACGGACCGGACGCGCGCGATGGCGTCCATCACCGATGACGAGGTGCTCAAGTACATCCGCGAGGACAACTACACGCCGCTGCGCGCCGCGCTCCTGGGGCGCGCGGGAGGCTACAAGGGCTGGGTGCCGGATCTGGACCTGACGCGGGGCTTCGACGCGGAGGGCTTCGCGAGGGACGGCAGCGGCTGGCGGGCCGTGCGCTACAAACCGTTCCTGGGCACGTTCTGGCCCACCAACGGCAGCACGGACGACGTCTACGTCCGGCTTCCAGAAGCCTTCCGGAAGGATGCGCGCGGGCAGCCGTCGCGAGAGCTGTATCGCTTCAACCTCGCGGTGCTGGAGGCCGCGATGACGGTGGCCCCGGGCCTCCTGGATGTGAAGGGCGCGAGCCGCCGCGTGGAGCCGGTGGACGAGCGCGTGGGAGGCATGGACCTGGACGGTGACGGCGTCCTGTCCCCGAGCGTGGAGCGAGTGTACGGATTGCCGGCGCATTACGCGGGCAGCGCCGCGGACGTGCGGGTGCGGCGGTACACGTATCCGAAGGGCACGGAGTTCCTGCACACGGTGCGCTACGTGGATCCGGACGCGCCCGCGCTGCTGTCCACGCGGATGAAGGAGCTGCGCTATTCGCGCAAGGACGAGGAACCCGCGGACGACCGCGTGCGGAACTTCTACGCGGAGGAGCAGGAGAAGAAGGTGCGCGGCCGTATGCCCGCGTTTCCCGGCACACCGGAGCTGGGGCTGATCAACGAGTTCGGCTGGCGCCTGCAGGGCTTCATCGAGGACGCGAAGGGACGGCTGCGGCTCCAGACGCTGGAGGAACACGTGTACTGCATGGGCTGCCACACGAACCTGGGCGTGACGGTGGATCAGACCTTCGCGTTTCCACGCAAGGTGCCAGGGCGTGACGGCTGGCGGACCCAGGACCTGCGAGGCCTGCCGGACGTGCCGCAGGCAGGGCACACCGCGCCGGAGACCGCGACGTACTTCGAGCGAGTGCAGGGCGGCGATGAGTTCCGTGCAAACGAAGAGCTGCTCGCGCGCTTCTTCCCGAACGGAGTGCTGGACCTGCCAGCGGTCAGGCGCGCGGCACCAGGAGGGGATCGCGACCTCGCGTGGTTGGTGACGCCGTCACGGGAGCGGGCGCTCCAGCTCAACAAGGCCTACCTGGGGCTGGTGCGGGAGCAGGCGTTCGCGTTGGGACGGGACACGCTGCTGGCGCCGCCCGCGAACGTGCACCGCGCCGTGGAGAACGGCTCCACCGAACTGGAGGCTACGGGTCGCCTCTACACCGACGGACGGCTGCACCTGGCCTGGGAGTAGGGCGCGGCGCTCGCGAAACGGTCTGTCGCGCTGCATAGGGTCTCGCTGGCGAACCGCCGCACCGCGTCCAAGAACGGCGAGTACCTGCGCCCCCGGCCATTCAGGGTGTCCCCCTTCCGCCGGACGCGGCAAAACCTGTCGGACAGTCGGACAAGTTCCCGCCGGTCGAAAAGAGGGGGAGGGCCCCCGGCCATGGCTTGCCGAAACCTGTCGGACAGTCGGACAGGTTTCAGCCGCACGGGTGGCGCGAGGCCCCCAGCTCCGGTTCATCCAACCTGTCGGACAGTCGGACAGGTCTTGCTGCGCGGATGGGCCGGAAGGCCCTCTCGCCACAGGCCTCCAAACCTGTCGGACAGTCGGACCGGTTTCCGCTGCCCGGATGGACCGGATGGCCCCCTCGTGACAGGGCCTCCAAACCTGTCGGACAGTCGGACCGGTTTCCGCTGCCCGGATGGACCGGATGGCCTCCTCGCGACAGGGCCTCCAAACCTGTCGGACAGTCAGACCGGTTTCCGCTGCTCAAGCGGAGGGGAGGGCCCCCGGCGATGGCTTGCGGAAACTTGTTGGACCGTCGGACAGGTTTGCGCTGCTCGGACGAACCGGAAGACCCTCCGCCACGGGGCATCCCAAACTTGTCGGACAGTCGGACAGGTTTCCGACGCCCGGGTGGCGCGGGGCCCCCCCATCCGCGGTTCGCCCAACCAGTCGGGCAGTCGGACAGGTTTCCGCCGCCCGGGTGGCGCAGGGCCCCCCCATCCGCGGTTCGCTCAACCTGTCGGACAGGTTTTCCTCCGCCCGGATGGGGCGGCGGGCCCAGCGCCGGTGCTCCCAACCTGTCGGACAGTCGGACAGGTTCGTGCTGGGTGCCGCGGCGGGGAGTCCCGGCGGGCAGGGGGCATTCCCGTGGGCGTGCCGCGCAGTGCCGTCTCGGCGGGCTCGGATGGAGGGCCTCGCCTCACCCGCTAAGTGAGGCGTGGTCCGGCTACTTCACCGCGCCGGGCTGGAACAGGAACGTGCTGGTGTGCGTCTGCGCGGAGACGGCCTTCACGCGCTTGCGTAGGGCCGCGGCGACGGCGGACAGCTCCGCCGGGTGGGGGTTGGCGGACAACCCCTGGTGGTCCACCGCCGCGAGGCTCAGCGTCACCGGCACCGTGTTGCCCGCCGCGTCCTTGGCCGTGAAGCCCCCGCGCCGCAGGTCCTCCGGACCGTAGAGCGGGACCTTCTCCGCGTCGAAGCGCTGGCAGAGCGTGCGCAACACCTCCGGCGCCACCGCGTCCGGACACACGAGCACGAAGTCGTCGCCGCCCACGTGGCCCAGGTTCGAGCCTTCCGGCAGCAGGTGCAGACACTCCGAGAGCACGCTCGCCGTGTAGCGGATCACCCGGTCGCCCTGGAGGAACCCGTAGCGGTCGTTGTACGCCTCGAAGTGATCCAGGTCCGCGTAGATGACCGTGAACGCGCTGCCCTGGAGCGCGGCGCGGATCCACCGTTCGATCATCCGGCTGCCGGGCAGATCCGTGAGCGGATGCGCGCCCGTCGCCGCGTGCTGCTCCAGGTCCGAGGCCCGCGCGATGAGCTGCTTCATCGTCACCGTGCCCAGGAAGTGGCCCTTCGCGTCCGTCACCACCACCGGGTCGTAGACGGACTCGGGCGGACGGCGCATCGCCATGCGCGCCAGCGCCGTGATGGCCGTCGCGTCCTCCACCACCATCGGCGCCTCGCGCGGCTCGTCCGGAAGCGCGGACTCCGTGCTGGCGGCGGTTCCCCCGAAGCGCGCGTAGAAGCTTCGCCGCGTCACCACCGCGTGCGGCTGCTCGCCGTCCAGCAGCACGACGTGGTCCTCGCCCGGCGTGCGGCGGAAGAGCCGGTCCAGCTCCACCGCCTGCGCAGTCACCGGCGCGCACGGCGGGCGGATGATCATGCTGCCCACCGTCTCGTCATCCTCGTGCTCGCGGTGGTGCAGGGCTCGGATGGCCTCGCGGCAACGCTCCGCGAAGTCCGCTCCCGGCCGCTGCGGCGAGCTCACGGGCCGCGCCAGCAGATAGCCCTGCGCGTGCCGGATGCCCAGGCGCAGCAGCACGGCCAGCTCGTTCCACGTCTCTACTCCTTCGGCGATGAGCACCGCGTCCACGCGCTGCGCGAACGCCACCAGCGACTTCACCAGGTGCTGCCGGTACGTGTGCAGGTGGATGTCTCGCACCAGCGCCTGATCCAACTTGATGAAGTCCGGCGCGCTGTGCACCAGCGTCACCAGGCCCGAGTGCCCCGCGCCAAAGTCGTCCAGCGCGATGCCGAAGCCCTGCTCCGCGTACCGCCGCGCGAGCATGCGAAGCTGCTCCGTATCCTCGAACGTGCTGCGCTCGGTGATCTCCAGCACCAGCTGCTGGGGACTCAAGCCGTGCTGACGCAGCAGCTCCAGCGTGGACGCGCCGCCGAATCGCTCGTCGCTCAGCACGTCCGGACTGACGTTGAAGAAGAACGGACCACGCCGCTGCGCCTCCGGCAGCGTGGCGATGCGGCGCACCGCCGCGGTCCAGCACGCGCGCTCCAACTCGTAGGTGAAGCCCTCCACCCGCGCGCGGTTGAACAACTCGTTGGGGGACTCCACCGGGCCCAGGCCTCGCGACAACACCTCGTGGCCGAGGACCTCGCCGCTGAGCAGATCGACGATGGGCTGGAAGACGGTGGCGACCCTCGGCTCGTCACCGTTCCAGAGCCAGGGCGGTGGTGGTGCGGGCTTGCTGGGGGAGGGCAGGCTCATGGCTCCCGAAATGTACCGCGCTCTGGCGCAAGCTTCAGTCCCCCCCGACCACTCGGCAGGGCCAACATCGAAAACGGACGCTTGCCAAGGGCGTCCCCCAGGGCCCGGGGCGGGAGGGCCCCGTCAGCCTCCCCAGGTCCTATTCCCCCTGAATCCGCTGGATTTCCGGCACCTTGGCGCCCTCGGATTCTGCTGGTGACGGATCCACCGGGATCACCGGGGCCACGTTCGCCGCCGCCACCTGGGTCAGCGTGACCTGGGCAGCGACCGCGTCCATCGCCTGGCCCTCCTCTCCCTGAGCGGTCGAGAGGGCGCGGAACCGGCGGGCCAGCGAGGCCAGCTCCGCCGCCTTCAGCTGGGCCTGACCGCTGCGCAGGGACAGCAACGCCACGCGCGCACGCTCCAGTAGGGCCACCTCCGCGCGCAGCCTCGCGAGGATGCGCTCGCGCCGCTGACGCATGTCTCCCAGCCGCTCCACCTCCTCCGCCAGCGACGCCGCCGCGGCCTCCAGCTGCCGGCGCGCCACCACGTCCGTGCTCGCGCGAGCGCTGCGCTCCAGGCTTTCGCGCTCCGCCTGCAACTCCGCGGCGGCGCGCTCCTCCAGCTGCGCCTCCACGCCGGCCCACTCGGACGCCAGCTCCACCGCGCCCCGGGTGATTCGCGCCAGCGTGCGGGCCAGTTCCTCGCGCGCGGGCTCGCGGGGCAGCTTCGCCAGGGACTGGCCGCATTGACGGTAGAGGGACAGCGCGCGTTCGGACAGCGTGTGGAAGTCACCGGAGAGCTGGGGAAGCAGCTCCTCCGCGCGCGCCTCCACCGGATCCGCCGTCAGCCCCAGGTGCGCGGCGATGGCGCCCAGCCCCACGAAGAGCCCCACGATGCCGCCCACCACCGCCGCCGCCAGCAGCGTGGGCGTGGCCACGGACGCCAGCCGCACCGACAGGATGTTCGCCACCACGCCGCCCGCCAGCGTGAGCCCCGCTCCCAACACGGCGCCCAGACCGTAGTGCACGAGCGTGGGGCGGGCCTCCGCGACCTGCCCCTCCTCGCCCAGGTCGTTGAGGCGGGAGCGCACCAGCAGCGCGCCCGCGGCCGCGCCACTCGTGGCCACGGTCCACGCGGGCGACAGGCCCAGCCCATAGGGCAGCGCGACGAGCAGCAAGCCCAGGCCACTCAAGAGTCCCCGGTCCCACCGGTCGCCTCGCGCGCACGCCAGCACCACCGCCGCGGGCACCAGCCACGTCAGCGGCATCGGCATGCCCACGCGGAAGGACAGCCACTGCACCAGCCCCGCTCCGGCGCCTGCCGCCAGCGCGCGCGTGACGGTGTGCTCGAAGGCTTCGCGGTGGTGGAATTGCAACACGGCGGCATTCATCGGGACACCCCGGGAACGGCCCCCACGGGCCGGGAATGTCCCTTCGAACGCGCGGCTCGTGAAAAGGGTCTACGCCTTCGGACGCGAAATGGGTCCCGGCTTGCCCTTCGTCACGCGGAGGTAGTCCGCCGGGGCGAGGACGATCTGCGTCCCGCGCACCCCGGCCGACACGGCGACCGCGTCGAACAGCTCCAGCGTCTCATCCACGAAGACGGGGTAGTCCTTCTTGCCCCCCAACGCGGTGACGCCGCCCCGGATGTAGCCGGTGAGCGGCTGCAATTCCTTGAGGGGGACGGTGTCCACCTTGCGGTCGCCAGACAGCCGCGCCAGGGCCTTCAAATCCAGCTCCGCGTTGCCGGGCACCACCGCCATCAACACGCCGGTGCGGTCGCCCTTGGCCACCAGCGTCTTGAAGACCTGCTCCGCGGGCATGCCCACCTTGGCGGCCACCGTCTCCGCGGACAGGTCGTCCGGATCCACGTCGTAGTCGCGCAGCGTGTACGCGATGCCGAGCGAGTCCAGGAGCCGGGCGGCGTTCGTCTTCATGGGCGTTACATCCCCAGGGCCGTGGCGGCGGCCTTCACGCGCTGGAGCGCGTCCTCGGGCGTGCTTCCCACCGCGGACAGGTGGCCCATCTTGCGCCCCTTGCGCGCGTCGCGCTTGCCGTACAGGTGCAGCCGGACGCCGGGCATCGCCAGCGCCTGCGCGAACCTGGGCCCACCCTCCTGGAGCCACAGGTCGCCCAGCAGGTTCACGATGGCCGCGGGGCGCACCACCTCCACGGAGCCCAGGGGCAGGTTGCACACCGCGCGCACGGCCTGCTCGAACTGGCTCGTCAGGCACGCCACTTCCGTCGAGTGGAAGCTGTTGTGCGGCCGGGGCGCCACCTCGTTGACGAGCAGCGACCCGTCACCCAGCAGGAACATCTCCACCACCAGGAGCCCCTCCACCTTCAGCCCGGCGGTGATGTCGCGCGCCACCTGCGACGCCTGCGTCAGCACGGCCTGGGGCAGCGGACCCGGCAACAGCGACCACGCGAGGATGCGCTCCTCGTGGTGGTTGAACGCGGGCGGGTACACCGCGAGCTGCCCATCCGGCCCTCGCGCCACCAGCACGGACAGCTCCGCCTTCAGGTCCAGCGCGGCCTCCACCACCACGGAGCGCTCACCCAGTTCCTTCCATGCGGCGCCCGCCTCGGAGGCAGCCGTCACCTCGTACTGGCCGCGCCCGTCATAGCCACCCTCGCTGGACTTGATGAAGCACTTGCCACCCAGCGCGGTGATGGCCGCGGACAGCTCCGCCTCCGAGTTGGCCTCGCGCCACGGGCCCAGCGGGAAGCCGCCCTTCGCGAGCCAGCCCTTCTGCCGGCCGCGGTGCTGCACCACCTCCAGCACGGAGGCGCCGGGCCGCATGGGCGCGTGACGCGACACCGCGTTGAGCGTGGACAGCGACACCTTCTCGATCTCCAGCGTCACCACGTCGCACTGGCGCGCCAGGTCCTCGGCCGCCGTCGTGTCGGAGAAGGACGCGGTGAGGCAGCGGTCCACCACCGAGCGGGACGGGCACGCCGAGTCCGGATCCAACGCCTGCACCTGGTAGCCCAGCGTGCGCGCCGCGAGCGCCATCATGCGCCCCAGCTGGCCGCCGCCCAGGATGCCCAGCGTCCCGCCCGGCAGCACCATGGGGCCGCTCATCCCGCCACCTCGCGCTGCGCCAGCACCTCATCCGTGCGGGCCTTGCGCCAGGCGGCCAGCCGCTCGCGCAGCTCCGGGTACTTCAGCGCCAGGATGGCCGCCGCGTGCAGCGCCGCGTTGGCGGCCCCCGGCTTGCCAATGGCCTGCGTGCCCACCGGGACGCCCTTGGGCATCTGCACGATGGAGAGCAGCGCGTCGAAGCCGGACAGCACCGTGGTGGGCATGGGCACGCCCAGCACCGGCAGGAGCGTCTTGCTGGACACCATGCCGGGCAGGTGCGCCGCGCCGCCCGCCGCGGCGATGATGACGGACAGCCCGCGGCCTTCCGCGCTGGACGCGTACTCCATCATCCAGTCCGGCGTGCGGTGCGCGGACACGATGCGCACCTCGTGCGGGATGCGCAGCTCGGCGAGGATGTCGATCGCCGGTTGCAGGTGCTCAAGGTCGCTTCTGCCGCCCATGATGACCCCGACCCACGGGGTGCTCGCGCTCGCCGCCATGCTTGTCCGCGCCTCCAGTGCGCCCTGCTTCCAGGGGGTGAAGCCTGGAAGAACGCGGAGATAGGGCCACGCGATTCCGGAGGTCAACCGCGAAGATGTGACGTCGCGATGGCGGGCGGGCAGGGGGGCGGGCGATGCCCCCTTGCACGCCCCGGGCCTTCAAGGCCTGCGCCTCAGGGGGCTCAGTACGTCGAACCCATGCGCCCGAAGCTCTTGAGCGCCTTCACCTTGCTGTTCTTCACGGCGGCCTTCTGGGCCTCCTCGGACTCCGCGTCGTCGTATTCCTGCATCGCGCGGGCCTGCTCGGCCTGATCCGCCGCCACCGCCGCCGCGCCCGCCACCGTGCCCGCCTCCATGAAGAGGGCCTGGTTCTGGGAGAGGTAGCCCTTCGCTTCCGCCTTCTTGCCCTGGCTCATGGCCTCCGCGGCCTTCTGGAGGTTCTGCGCGCTGCGGGCCCGGGCCGCGTACACCGTGGCCTCCTTGTCCTGGCGCTGGACGACCTCCTCCTGAATGTTGGTGGCCACCGCGGCCAGCGTGGACTGGTCCTCCACGTTCTTCTGCACCAGCAGGTCCGTGTACGCGACCTTCAGCCCCGCCACCTGCACGGACTGGCCCGGCGCGGTGCCCGTCACGTGCAGCCTCGCCACCACGCGCTCCACCTGGCCCGCGGAGAAGTCCGGCAGCGCCACGCGCACGGTGTTGCCGGCCTGGTGCGCGCGGTAGCCCAGCACCTCGCCCAGCGTCGTGCCCGGGGGCAGTTCGAAGGACAGCTCCACGTTGCGCGCCACCGCGGTGGTGGCCTGCTGCAGGTCGCGCTGGAAGAGGGTGGACAGCTTGCTCGCGTCCTCCAGGAAGCCGTACGCGCCGGCGCCGTACTCCGCGAAGGCCTGCATCAGGTCCTCGTTGAAGTCCGTGCCCACGCCAATGGAGCTCACCGTGATGCCGGAGGCGCGGATCTCCCTCACCACGTTCTTCAGCCCCTCCTCGTCGGACACCCCTTCGGTGGGCTGGCCGTCGCTCATCAGGATGAGGCGGTTCACCGTGGCCGCCCCGCCCATGGCGGACGCCAGCTGCGTGCGGCCCACGGACAGGCCCGCGCTGATGTTGGTGCCGCCGTCATCCCAGATGCCGTCGATGAACTGGACCATCCGCTCGCGGTTGCCAGAAGTGGCCGGCAGGGACGGCAGGCTCTTCACGTCGCTGCCGTAGTGCACGATGGCCAGCCGGTCCTCGTCGCGCAGCAGCGTCACCAGGTGCCGCGCGGCCTGCTTCGCCTGCTGGAGCTTGTAGCCGCTCATGGACCCGGACCGGTCGATGACCACCGCCAGGTTCACCGGGCTGCGCTTGGCCCCGGGCACCTCCGCGCCGGTGAGGTCCACCGTCACGTATGTCTCGGAAGGGCCCACGGGCACGTACGGGTGCGACAGCCGGCTCGTGACCTGGAGGCTGCCCGTGGATGCGCGCGGCCCCGGCGGCGGGACGGGCTGGGGGGGCGTGGGCGGCGCCACGACGACGTGCGGCGTGGGCGGGAGGCCGCCCCCGCGGGGCATGCCCAGCACCAGCGCGGTGAGGGCAAGGCCACCAGCCAGGGCGAGGAACAGGACCGTACGATTCATGGCAGGGCTCCAAAGGCGTTTGAAACGCGGGCCCTGCCTTTACGAACGGGGTGCGCGAAAAGGTCTAACCCTTTCGCGCGAGGCGACTGTTCAGTGGGCTGTTCAGCCCGGACTTCAGTTGCCCTGGGCGTCCGGCACGGCGCCCGCGCAGAAGTAGGGCGAGTTGTTCTCCCCGAAGGTGCGCCGGTAGAAGCTCTCGTCGGCGACCTTGATGGCGTCCAGCGTGTCCTGGTCCAGGAGCAGGGGACGGCACGTCATGCGCTCCTTGAGGCCCTCCGGCACGTCGCCCACGGTGCGGGTGATCTCGCAGCCCGTCGTGGTGCCCTGCACGCACTCCTTGCTGCAGTAGCCCAGGGCGAACGCCTCCGGGGTGTCGCTGCGGGGGCTCAGGTCGTCGCGGACGCAGATGAGGTCCTCGCAGTCCAGCGAACCAAAGGAGATGAAGTCCTGATCCACGGCGATGTCCTTCTCCTGGATCTCCATGAACTTGCGGCCCTGTTTCTCCTGCTCCTCGGCCGTGGCCCTGCGCACCAGTTGGCACGGCTTGCCCAGCTCGGTGGTGACGTCGCAGCCTCCCAGCATCAGGGCGGCGGACAGGAAGAGCGCGGTTCGCACGAACATCTTTGGGACCTCTAGGAAGGATGGAAGCAGGGCGCGCATGGGGGGAGGACGACGCCCGGAACCCGCGAACGGTAGCACACCGCTTCTTCGCGCCAACCCCTGACCCGCGGGGCGTGAGCACAGTGGAATTGTGAAGGGATACGGGAGGAATACAGAGGAGGCAGGCGCATTCTGCTGGTTGATGGTTGGGAATACGGCCGATAGGATGGAGTGGCTGATGTCATGCTGCCTTCCGGTGGCAGTACGTTCCCTCCCCCCACGGAGCGCCCGGACTTGAACCGCCCCACGCTGCTGCTTGCGCTGAGCCTGATGTGGCCCGCGCTGGCCCCCGCCCAGAACCAGCCAGGCATGGGCCTCGATCTGACCGAGGACGCCCAGGCCAAGCCACCCGAAGAGAACCCCGCGCCGCCGCCGGACGAGGAAGCCCGTCCCGCGTCGCCGCCAGCCGCCACCCCGGCGAAGGACATCCCGATCGAAGCGCTGATGCCGCTCACGGACATCACCCAGGACGACCGGGTGAAGAGCGTTCAGCGCAAGGTCTACCTGAAGAAGAACCGCCTGGAGATCTCACCGTTCGTGAGCCTCTCCGTGAACGACCCGTTCTATTCGAAGTTCGGCGGCTCGCTGCGCGCGGCCTGGTACCTGTCGGACACGCTGGCCATCTCGGCGCGTGGCTCGCTCATCCAGGTCATCCCGTCGGATGACGTCCGCACGGCGAAGCGCACCTTCAACAGCAAGATCTACAACTCCGTGCCGAACTGGTCCGCCATGGGCGACCTGGAGTGGGCGCCGCTCTACGGCAAGGTGTCCTTCCTCAACTCCATCCTCCACTTCGACGGCTACCTGCTGGGCGGCATGGGCGTGGTGAGGACGGAGACCTCCGCGCTGCCCGACCGCGGCCTCAACCCTGCCTTCGACCTGGGCCTGGGCATGCGCTTCGTCACCAAGGACTACTTGGCCGTCAACGTGGCCCTGATCAACACCTCCTACGTGGACCAGCCCCTGGGCAGCAGCAAGGGCGCCCTCCAGAACGTCATGACCCTCAACGCGGGCATCTCCATCTTCCTGCCCCTCAAGTCGACGGGGAGGGAGTCCGAATGAAGCCCGCCTTCCGTCTGCTCCTGACCCTGTGCGCGGGCGTGCCCACGCTCGCCGCCGCCGACCAGGCCCCCGCGCCCGCTCCGGCCGCCGCCGCGCCGGCCACGCCCGCGCCGGCCCCGGCGGCTCCGGCGGCCCCGGCCCCGAAGACCGCGGCCAACTCCAACCCGCCCAACACCTCTCAAGAGGAGGAGGCCGGCGACGTGTCCGAGGTGGACAAGGACGCCCTGGGGCCCCTTCGCGAGCGCATCCGGCCGGTGTCCGGCCACATGTTCCTCAAGAAGGGCCGCTTCGAGGTGAGCCCGTCCGCGTCCATCACCATCCGCGACGCGTTCTTCAAGAAGTACCTCTTTGGCGGCACCGTCACCTACTTCCCCACGGAGACGCTGGGCGTGGGCCTGCGCGGCGGCTACGCGCTGAACTCCGTGGCGGGCTCCGCGCAGAAATGCACCTTCACGCCGGGCGAGGGCGGTGACACCCGCGGCTGCAGCCCGCCGACCCGGGAGGAGCTGGACGGGTATGCGCCCGGCCAGATGACCCTCATGGGCGGCGTGGACGTCCAGTGGGCGCCCATCTACGGCAAGCTGTCGCTGCTGGCGGAGAAGTTCGTCCACTTCGACATGTACGGCGTCGTGGGCGCGTCCGTCGTCCAGTACAAGGGCCCGGCGGAGCCGCTCGCGGACAACACGCCCGTCGCGGGCAGCAAGTCGTACCTCACGGGCGGCGGCAACGTGGGCGTCGGCCTGCGCTTCTTCTTCAACCGGTGGATGACGCTGCGCACGGAGCTGCGCGACATCATCTACGTGGAGAAGGGCCGGGAGCCCACGCCCAGCTACCTCCGCAACCAGATCCTGTTCGAGCTGGGCCTGTCCTTCTTCTTCCCCTCCGGTTCCTGAGACTCATGCGCACCCACCGGTTCCTCCGCCTCGCCGTCCTCGGGCTCACGCTCGCGTACACGGCCCCCACGCTGGCCCAGTCCTTCGAAGGACTGGACCTGGCTGGCCAGTCGAAGAAGAAGAAGAAGGGGGCCTCTTCGAAGGCTTCCTCGAAGAAGAAGACTTCCGCCAAGCGCGGCAAGGGCAAGGCGGCCACCCCGGCCGAGGCCGAGGACGCGGACGAGTCCTCCACCGCCACCAGCGCGCCCGTGGGCAACCCCGCCACGCCGCCCGCAGCGGTGACGACGACGCCCGCGCCGACGGCCACTCCGGCCGCGCCCGCCGCGAAGCCCACGCCGTCCGCGAAGCCGGCCGCGCAGGGCAGCCCCGGCCTGGGCCTGGACCTCACGGGTGACAACGACAAGCCGCCCGCGCCCACCATGACGTTCGACGCGGTGGACGTGTCCGGCAAGACGGCGGACCGCCAGCGCCTGGACGCGGCCGTCAGCCTGTTCAAGAACGACGAGTACGAGAAGGCCGCGATGGCGTCCCACGAGCTGTTGGGGGACCCCAAGCTCCAGGGCCTGCACGTGGAAGCGCGCTACGTGCTCGCCAAGTCGCTCTACCGCATGGGGCTGTACCACTCGTCGCTGGGCGAGTTCTCCAAGATCCTCGCCGCGGGCCCGTCCACGAAGTTCTTCAAGACGAGCCTGGAGTGGCTGTTCTTCATCAGCCGCAAGACGCAGAACGAGACGGTCATCCTGGATGAGATCGCCCGGTACGCGAACTACGAGTTCCCGGAGAAGTTCCGGAACGAGTTCCGCTACCTGCTGGCGCGCTACCACTTCGTGCGTGGCCGCGCGCTGGACCAGGTGGGCCAGACGGAGAACGCGGACAAGTCCTTTGAAGAAGTGAAGCGCCTGGCGCTGACCATCCCGCGCACGGACGTGTTCTACCCGCGCGCGAAGTACCTGGAGGGCCTGGCCTTCTTCCGCAACGGCACGAACCACAAGGACGCGGCGGCCAAGCGCGGCAACACGGACGTCATGGCGTCCGTGGAGGCGATGAAGGAAGTGGTGCGCCTCACCCGTCCCATGGCGGGCCGCACCGGCGAGCAGGCGAAGCTGGACAAGTCGCTGCGCGAGCTGGCCTTCATGCAGCTGGCCCGTACGCACTACGGCATGCAGCAGAACCGCTTCTCCATCTTCTACTTGAACAAGGTGGAGCGCGGGAACACGCAGTGGCTGGAGGCCCTCTTCGAGTCCTCCTGGGCCAACTACCGCATCGGCCAGTACGAGCAGGCGCTGGGCAACCTCATCACCCTGTCGTCGCCCTTCTTCCGCGAGGAGTACTTCCCGGAGGCGCTCATCCTCAAGGCGGTCATCTATTACGAGAACTGCCGCTACCGGGAGTCCAACCTCATCCTCCAGGACTTCGAGCGCACCTACCTGCCCGTGCACGACGAGCTGGACGGGCTCGTGAAGAAGAACATGGATGCCTCCGAGTACTACACGGTGCTCGCGGACGTGCAGAAGAAGAACAAGGAGGGCCTGGAGAAGAACGGCACGGACGTCATCCTGGAGCGCATCCTGCGGCTGGCCCTCACGGATCAGGACCTGAAGAAGACCAACGACTCCATCCTGGAGCTCGAGGGTGAGATGGACCTGTTCTCCAACAAGGGCGACACGTTCAAGTACTCGGAGCTGACCAAGCAGCTGCTGGAGGAGCTCAAGGTCCAGCGCACCAGCCTCATCTCCAAGGCCGGCATCATGGCCAAGGGCAAGCTGGAGACGGAGTTGGGCGCGCTCAAGCTGCTGCTGGCCAACGGCCTGCGCATCAAGTTCGAGACGACCACCAAGGAGAAGGAGTTCCTGGAGGAGCAGCTCAAGGCGGGCGGCCGCACGGCCATCGTCAAGAAGTACAAGTTCTCCGTGGCGGTGGCGGACGATCAGCTCTACTGGCCCTACGAGGGCGAGTACTGGCGTGATGAGCTGGGCACGTACCAGTACACGATGACCAAGGGCTGCATCGAGCGCGACTCGGCCAACCGTCAAATCCAGTCCGCCGAGGCGATGTAGACGCCTCGCGCTGAGAGTGGGATTCTTCCCGGCCGCCGGAGCGCCCCGTACGCGCGCTCCGGCGGTCTTGTCTTTTCCAACGGTCCCTCGCGGGACGAGGGAGTGCGAAGTTGGCTCGGGAGGCGTCGCTGCGGGTGGTGTTCGGCATCGCCGTCCTGGACCTCATCGGGTTCGGCATCCTGATTCCGCAGCTGGGCGTGTACGGCGTGCGCTTTGGCGCTTCCCCCTTCACGGTGGGGCTGCTCGTCGCGGTGTACTCGCTGATGCAGCTGGTGGCGGCGCCCATCATGGGGCGGCTGTCGGACCGGTTCGGCCGGCGGCCGGTGCTGCTCATCTCCCAGGTGGGCTCCCTGGTGGGCTACGTGCTGTTCGCCTTCGCGCACACGCTGCCCCTGCTGTTCCTGTCCCGCGTCATCGACGGGGTGTCCGGTGGCAACGTGTCCACGGCGCAGGCGGTGGTGGCGGACATCACCAAGCCGCATGAGCGCGCGCGGGGCATGGGCATCATCGGCGCGGCGTTCGGCCTGGGCTTCGTGCTGGGGCCCGCGCTGGGCGGCGTGCTGGGGGCGTGGGGCGGCAACCTGGCCATCGGCCTGTTCGCGGCGGGGCTGTCCGCGCTGAACCTCATCAACACCTGGTTCTTCCTGCCGGAGACGCGCAGGGCGGACTCGCCGTCCGCCACGACGCGCAACATGCGGGGCGCCGCCGCCGCGTTGACGCTGCCCGTCGTGGGCCGGTGCGTGGTGCTGGTGCTGCTCTACACGGTGGCCTTCGCGCAGATGGAGGGCACCTTCTCCGTGTACCTGCTGACGCGCTTCCTCTCCTCCGGGCCGGTGCCGCTGGAGGGCGGGTGGCTGGTGCACGCGGTGCACCCGGACGCGGCCGTCCTGAAGGAGGCGAGCCTGCGCTCCGGGGCGCTCTTCGCGGTGGTGGGCGTGCTGTCCGCGCTGGTGCAGGGCGGGCTGATGCGCCGGCTGGTGGCGGCCAGCCATGGCGCATCAGGTCATGGGGCGGCAGGTGCCCCGGGGGGCAGGGGAGGGCGGGAGGCCCCGGTGGCCGCGGTGGGCTTCGGGCTGACGGCGGTGGGGCTGGCCCTGCTGCCCGTGGCGCCGTCGTACGGGTGGCTTTTCCCCGTGATGGGCCTGTTGGCGGTGGGCTCCGCGCTGGTGACACCGTGCCTGTCCGCGCTGGTGTCCCTGCACGCGCCCATGGAGCGGCAGGGGGCGGTGCTGGGGGCCTATCAGGCGTCCGGGTCCATGGGCCGCATCATCGGGCCCGCGCTGGGCGGCCTGCTCTTCACCCGACTGGGCCCGACGGCCCCCTATGGGACGGGCGCGGTGCTGGTGGCGCTGGGTGGACTTTTGGCACTGTCGCTGGTGACACAGGTGCGAATGTCGGGAGCAGGCGCGGAGCAAAGCTCATAGGATGGGGACCATGGTGGGCAAGCCGCAGCACATCACCATCGCGTTCGACGTGATGGGGAGCGATCACGGCCCGGCGGAGGTGGTGCGAGGCGCCGCCCAGCTTTCGCTGGAGTCTCCGCACATCCACGCGCTGCTCGTGGGGGACCGGCCGGTCATCGACGAGGCCCTGGCGGGCATCAAGCACAACGGGGAGCGCATCTCCGTGCACCACGCGGGTGACTACGTGGGCATGGACGAGAAGCCCGGCGAGGCGCTGGCGCGCAAGCCCGAGTCCTCCGTGGCGGTGGCCGCCCGGCTGGTGGCGGAGGGGGAAGCGCATGCGCTCGTCTCCGCGGGCAACACGGGCGCGGGCGTGCTCGCGTGCAAGCGCCACTTCCAGCTGATTCCCGGCGTGCGCCGCGCGGCCCTGGCCACGGTGTACCCCACGCGGGGCGTGCGAGGCGCGAAGCAGGACCCGTTCAGCCTCATCCTCGACGTGGGCGCCACGGTGGAGGCCACCGCGGAGGACCTGGTGGCGTTCGCCGTCATGGGAAGCGCCTACGCGCGCATCATCTCCCGCAACGAGCGGCCCAAGGTGGCGCTCCTGTCCAACGGCGTCGAGCCGCAGAAGGGCCCGCCGCGCGTGGTGGAGGCGCACCAGCGGCTGTCGCAGATGGCGGGGCTCAACTTCACGGGGAACGTGGAGGGCATCGACATTCCGCGCGGCACGGTGGACGTCATCGTCACGGACGGCTTCGTGGGCAACGTGTGCCTGAAGATGCTGGAGGGCGTGCACGACACGGTGATGGAGCTGGCCCAGTACGCCTACAAGGAGAGCCTGCGCTGGCGCGCGGGCCTGGCCATGCTGTCCTCCGGCATCGAGCGGCTGAAGGACATCACGGACTGGGAGCAGTACGGCGGCGCGCCCATCCTGGGGTTCGACCGCATCTTCATCAAGGCGCACGGCCGCTCCAAGGCGCGCGCCATCGCGAACGCGGGCAAGGTGGCCGCGAAGGCGGTGGCGAACGAGCTGGGCACCGCCATCCAGGAGGGCCTGGCGAAGTGAGCCTGCCGGACCGCATCGACCCGCGCCCCCCGCGCCGCATCTACCGGTGGGACCTGGACAAGACGTACCTCCAGACGGACTTCGAGTCGCTGCGCGACCTGTTCCGCACGGCGTTCCAGAAGGCCCATGAGAAGGTCGCCATCCCGGGCGCGTCCGCGCTCATCCGCGAGCTGGCGGAGCAGGGGGACTCGCGGCTGTGCATCGTGTCCGGCAGCCCCAAGCAGATGCGCGCGGTGCTGGAGGAGAAGCTCAAGCTGGACGGCATCCAGTGGGACGAGTTCGTCCTCAAGGACAACGTGGGCAACCTGCTGCGCGGGCGCTTCCGGGCCCTGCGCGGACAGGTGGGCTACAAGCTGCCCGCCATCCTGGAGAGCCGCGTCAACGCGCCGGTGGAAGCGGAAGAGGTGCTCTTCGGCGACGACGCGGAGGCGGACGCGTTCATCTATTCGCTCTACGCGGACCTCATCGCGGGCCGGGTGGACGAGCGCGTGCTGGCCCAGGTGCTGGAGGCGGGCGGGGTGTACCCGGACGACGCCGCGCGGGTGCACGAGGCGTGGAAGAAGATTCCCATCGCGGACCCCGTGCGGCGCATCTTCATCCACCTGGACAGGCTGACGCCGCCCGCGCACTTCACGCCCTACGGCCCGCGCGTGGTGCCCATCTTCAACTACTTCCAGGCGGCGCTGGTGCTGCTGGCGGACGGCCACCTCACGGCGCCGCAGGTGCTGAAAATCGCCGTGGAGATGGTGCAGACGGCGGGGCACAACATCATCACGCTGTCGAACTCGTTCCAGGACCTGCTCAGGCGCGGACTTCCGCTGCAGCAGGCGGCCATCGCGCTGTCCCAGGCGATGGAGGGGCCCAACGCGCTGCTCAAGGCCATGCGCCCCATGCCGGACATCCTGGCCGCGTTCAGCAAGCGCCTGGCCGCGCTGGGCACGCAGCCCCCCCCACCACGCGTGCAGGCGGTGGACTACGTGTCGCTCATCTCCCACGCGCTGCCCCGGACCCATAAGGGGCGCACCCTGAAGCCACCCACCTGAAGCGCCGGGCCGTTGAGCTCGGCTGCCTGCCTGCCCTGGGGCCCCTCCTGCGGCCCGGACCCGGCGTCGCCTGGGGTCTGGGTGTTACCCAGGAGTAGCGCCTTTCCCCTGGGCAGCGGGCGCACGGAGGGCGGGCAGGGGGGCCCATGCGAACCCCCGACGTCCCTGAAGAATGTCCTTAAGCGCGACCCCCATGGGTGGGAGGATGCGTGCTAGACGGCTGCCCTTACGAGGCGAATGACGCGAGACCCGACCCATCCCCCGCCCCATGGCGGAACGCTGCCAGCCGCGCCCGGAGACGACGCGCGCGGAGAGGCCTCCTTCGAGGCGGCAGCGGACACGGCATCCGGGTCCGCGCGCGAGGTTCTTTCCATGTCTTCCCCCCTGGACCTGACGGACTCCGAGGAGCGCACCGAGCGCACCGAGGCCCAGGTGCCCGCGGACTCCGCCGAGCACCCCAGCGAACACGAAACCCCTTCCCGGGCCACCCCGGCCCCCGCCGAGCCCCCCTTCGCCGCGGACGCCGCGGAGGACGACGGGTTCGACGATGATGACGACTCCGAGGACGCCGGCCCGGAGGTCAGCGACGAAATCCTGGCCGCCACCGAGGCCCTGAAGGCCGCGGAGGCGGAGGACGCGCAGGCCGCCGCCGAGGCGGGTGACGAAGCCGAGGAGCCCGAGGCCGTCATCCTGGAGCCGGAGCTGGAGCCCGCCGCGAACGAGCCGGAGTTGCAGGCGCCCACCACCACCCGCACGGGCGAGCCCGCGGAAATCGACCCGGACGAGATGGATCCGGACGCGCTCAAGGTGGTGCTGCGGCTGCACCAGCACGGCCACCAGGCGTACCTGGTGGGTGGCTGCGTGCGCGACCTGCTGCTGGGCAAGAAGCCCAAGGACTTCGACGTGGCCACCAGCGCCCACCCGGGCGAGGTGCGCGCCATCTTCCGCAACTGCCGGCTCATCGGCAGGCGCTTCCGGCTGGCGCACGTCTACTTCAAGGGCGGGAAGATCGTGGAGGTGTCCACCTTCCGCGCCAACCCCACGGAGCTGGAGCCGGCGGCTGGCGCGGCGGGGGCGGAGGAGGGGCAGAGCGGCGAGGACCTCCTCATCACGCACGACAACGTCTTTGGCACCGCGCAGCAGGACGCGCGCCGCCGCGACTTCACCATCAACGGCCTGTTCTACGACGCGAGCGAAGGCCGGGTCATCGACTACGTGCGCGGCCGGCGCGACCTGGATGAGCGCTTCATCCGGACGATTGGCGACCCCGAAATCCGCATGCGCGAGGATCCGGTGCGCATCCTGCGCGCGGTGCGCTTCGCGGCGAAGCTGGACCTGGACATCGAGTCGCGCACGTACGCGGCGATGGAGGGCGCGGTGGAGGACCTGCCGCGCTGCGCGCCCGCGCGCCTCCTGGAGGAGACGTTCCGGCTCATCCGCGGCGGCGTGTCCGCCCCGGCGCTGAAGCTGCTGGCGGCGCTGGACGCGCTGAAGATCCTCCTGCCGCCCGTGGACGAGTACCTGCGTGAGAACGGCAAGGAAGGGGAGAAGACCTTCTACGCCTTCGCGCAGGCGCTGGATAAGCGCGTGTCGGCGGGCGAGGTGCTGGACGACGCCATCCTGCTGGCCGCGTTGCTGGTGCCCATCAGCCGTGAGCAGCCGCCGGTGGAGGAGTCCCAGGACGAGGGCCGCGCGTCGGTGTCGCGCGTCATCGAGGACCTGCTGGCGGGCTTCGTGGAGTCCGCGCGGCTGCCGCGCCGCATCGCCGAGCGCTGCCGCATGCTGCTCCTGATGCAGCGCACGCTGTCCGGAGAGCGCCGCCGCAAGACGGGCGCCTTCCGCCGTCACCCGCTCTTCAACGAGGCGCTGGCCGTCTACGCGATGACGGTGGAGGCCACGGGCGAGGGCCGCGAGGCGCTGGAGGCCTGGCAGGCCGGAGAGGTGCCGCCGCCGCGCGCCGGAGCGAGCAGTGGCGCGGACGCGGAAGGCCCCCGCCGCAAGCGCCGTCGCCGCCGTCGCCGCCGTTCCGGCAACGGGAGCGGGGAGGGTGGCGGCTCGGGCGCCTCCTCCGGTTCCGACGCGGGCGAGGGGTAGCGCTCCCGTAGCAGCCGGGTGCAGCGAAAGGGCTGGAGCGCTCAGGTGCTCTGGCCCTTTTTGCGTCGAGGGCGCTACCACTTCCCCCACCGCGACGGTGCAGCGAAACGACTGGCGCGCTCGCGGTCCCGGCTCTGGTCGTATCCGGCGGGCGCTACCGCTTCCCCCACCGCGAGGGTGCGGTGAACGGGCTGGCGCGTTCGCAGCCTCGACCCTTTCCGGGTCCCAGGGCGCTACCGCTTCGGCTTGTCCACGGGCTTCTCGGAGCGGTGCTGGTCGTCATCCGACGCCTCCGCTCCCGCGATGTCCGCCATGGTGATGGCCTTGCTGCCGAAGCGCGCCGCGATGCGGTCCATCGCCTCGTTCAGCTTCGACGACTTCGGCGCCGCCGCCGGGAACAGCCCCAACTGTGGCTCGTCCTCGTCCAACTGCACGCTCACGCCGGTGAGGCGCAGCGCCTTGCCTTCGTGCGCGCGCTCCAGCAGCTCCAGCGCCGCGCGGTAGATGACCTGCCCGTCGTCCGTCGCCTCGCGCAGCGTGACGCGCCGGGTGATGAGCGTGAAGTCCGCGAACTTCAGCTTGAGCTGCACCACGCGCCCCTTCAGCGACGCGCGCCGCAGCCGCCGGGCCACCCGCAGGGCCTGCGCGTGCACGTGCGGCTTGAGCGCCTCCGGGCCCGTCAGGTCCTCGTCGAAGGTGTCCTCCGCGCCCACGCTCTTGGCCGCCCGGTCCGGCACCACGTCCCGCGCGTCGATGCCGTGTGACAGCTCCCACAGGTGCTTGCCACTGGACGCGCCGAAGCGCTCCTCCAGCCAGTCCGCGTCCTTCGTCGCCACGTCGCCAATGGTGACGAGCCCCGCGCGCTTCATCGCCTCTTCTGTCTTGGGCCCCACGCCCCACAGGCGCGACACCGGCAGCCCGGCGAGGAAGGCCACCGTCTCCTCCGGGCGCACCTCGCGCTGACCGTTGGGCTTGGCGAGGTCCGAGGCGATCTTCGCCACGAACTTCGCCGTGGCGATGCCCGCGGACGCCGGCAGGTTCAGCTCGTGGGCGATCTCCTTGCGGATCCGCTTCGCGATGTCCGCCGCCGCGCCGAACAGCCCCACCGACGCCGTGACGTCCAGGAACGCCTCGTCCAGCGACAGGGGTTCAATCAGCGGCGTGTACCGCTCGAAGATGGCGAACACCTGCTCGCTGGCCTCCGCGTAGGCGGAGAAGCGCGGCTTCACCACGATGGCGTGCGGCGCCTGCTTCATCGCCCTCGCCATGGGCATGGCGCTGCGCACGCCGAAGGGGCGCACCTCATACGACGCGGCCACCACCACGCCGCGTTGTGCATGCCCGCCAACGATGACCGGCTTGCCCCGGAGGGACGGGTTGTCGCGCTGCTCGACGGACGCATAGAAGGCGTCCATGTCCACGTGGAGGATGGCTCGCATGGCGTGAGTCACTCTAGTGGTCCCCTCTGACAGTGCGAGCCATGAAGACCCTCACCGAATACCTCTGGTTCGAGACGAAGGCCCGGCGCGAGCTGGTGCGCCTCACGGACACCGTGGCCGCCCTGCTGAAGAAGAGCGGCATCCAGGAGGGCATGGTGCTGGTGTCCGCCATGCACATCACCGCGGGCGTCTTCGTCAACGACGACGAGCCCGGCCTCCACGAGGACATCTGGGACTGGCTCCAGCACCTGGCGCCCCACGGGCCCGACTACCGCCACCACCGCACCGGCGAGGACAACGGCGACGCGCACCTGAAGTCCATGCTCGTCCACCATCAGGTGCTGATTCCCGTCACCGCCGGCAAGCTCGACCTGGGCCCCTGGCAGCAGGTCTTCTACGCCGAGTTCGACGGCCAGCGCCGCAAGCGCGTCATCGTCAAGGTGATGGGCGACTAACCGGCCACGGGCCAGGGCAGCCCGTGACGTCCCAGCTCCGCCGCCAGGTCCGGCGGCAGCGGGCTCTCCACCTTCACGGGCTCTTTCGTCACCGGGTGCGGCACGGTGAGCGAGTAGGCGTGCAGGAAGAACCGCCCCAGCTCCGGCGCCTCGCGGCCCCCGTAGAGCGCGTCTCCCACGAGCGGCGCGCCCACTCCCGCCAGATGCGCGCGCACCTGGTGCAGCACGCCGGTGAGGATCTTGACCTCCACGAGGCTGTAGTCCCCGGACCGGGCCAGCACCCGGAAGTGGGACAGCGCTTCGCGGGCGTCCTCGGCGCCGTAGGGGGCGGGCTCCACGCGGTCCGGGTGGCGCGGGTGGTGGCGCAGCGGCACCTCCACCTCGCCCTCGTCCGCCAGCGGGCCCGTCACCAGGGCGAGGTAGCGCTTGTCCACGGCGCGGTTGCTGAAGGCCTCGCGCACGGTGGTCCAGGCCTCGCGCGTGCGGGCCGCCGCGAGCACCCCGGACGTCTCCACGTCCAGCCGGTGGCACAGGCCGCCCTCGCGCGGGTCCTGGGACGCCTGCGCGACCTCCGGGTAGCGCGCCACCAGGGCGTTGGCCACCGTGCCCGTCTCACCCGGCTGCAAGGGGTGCGACGGGCGGCCGGCGGGCTTGTCCACGAAGAGCAGGGAAGGGTCCTCGTGCAGGACGACGAGCGGGAAGTCCGTGTCGGGCACGGCCTCGCGCGAGGCCTCCTCCACCGTCACGGCGACCTTCTGGCCGGCGGTGACGAGGAGGCCCTTCTTGGCGGGGCGGCCGTCCACGCGCACCTGGCCCTCCTCGAAGAGGCGCTTCATGCGCGCGCGGGACAGGCCCAGGGCCTCGCCCACGAACAGGTCCACCCGCTGGCCCGCCTTGGCGGCGTCCACGGTGAGGGTGTGCGTCGTCGTCGTGCTCACTCGGAGAGGGCCTCGTACACTTCCTCGGCCGTCTGGAACCGGTCGTCCGGCTCCTTGCGGATGAGGCGATGGGCCACCCGCGCCAGCTGCGGGTCGCCATGCAGGTTGAGCGCGAGCAGCGGCGGAGGTTCCGTCTCCAGCACCTGACGCCACAGCTCGTGCGGCGTTTTCGCGTCGAACGGCGGACGCCCGCTCATCAGCTCGTACAGGATGACGCCCAGGCTGTACAGGTCCGAGCGCCCATCCAGCGGCTCCCCGAGAATCTGCTCCGGGGCCATGTACCGGTAGGTGCCCACCAGCTTGCCGTCCGCGGTGATGCCCGCGTCGTCCGCGAGGAACTTGGCCAGGCCGAAGTCCATCAGCCGCACCTGCCGGTCGTCGTCCACCATGATGTTGGACGGCTTCAGGTCGCGGTGCACCAGCCCGTGGCCGTGGATGTACGCCAGCGCCTCGCACACCTGGAGCATGGCGTCCTTCAGCTTGCCCATGCGCTCCGGACGGTTGAGGTCCGCCATCTTCGGCGTGGCGGGGTGGGCGGCGGACGGCGGCGCGCGCGGTGCGGCCCGGCGCGGATCCACCACGGGCATGCCGTCCGAATCCGAGTCGTCTTCCCCGGCGCCGTGGAAGCTGGCCAGGTCCTCGCTGGGCGCCTCCTCCGCGAAGGCGTTGAGGTCGAAGGTGCCGTCGTCCTCGCTGGCGTCGTCCGCGTCGTCGTCCGGGCCGTCCTCGCTGCCGAAGTCGTCATCCGCGGTGCGGCGGAGGGTGAGCGGGAAGCGGCTGGCGGGCGTGGGCGTGTGCAGGTCGTTGAAGCTCACGTCCAGGTAGTGGCGCAGCGTGAGCCCCTCGATGAGCTCCATGGCCAGGTACGGCTGGCCCGCGTGGACGCCGGCCTCGAAGACCTTCACCACGTTGGGGTGGGCCAGGTCCGCGAGCGTCTCGAATTCGCGCGCGAGTCTCCGTGCCGCGCGGTCGTCCAGCGACGGGCCACCCGTCGACAGGAGCTTCAGCGCGACCTCGTCGTTGCTGCGGCGGTCCAGGGCCCGATAGACGGTCCCGGCCCCGCCACTGCCGAGCGTCTCCAGCACGCGGTAGGGACCAATGGCCTTGGGAGGCATGGGAGCGCGGATCCTACGGACCACGTCACGTCACGGTCAAACACGCAGACAGCGCGCGTGAGGGGCAGCGGACGCCTGACCCCTGGGCTGTTTCATTTTTCCAGTGTGGCCTGTGAAACCTCACGGGCCATGCAAATCGGGAAGTATCGGCTCATCCAGAGGCTCCGGATGGGGCAGGGATTTCACTTTCCGGCGAACCATGGGAAAGCTCTGGGTCCATGCAATTGGGGAAGTACCAGCTGGTGCGGAAGCTCGCCTCGGGCGGGATGGCCGAGGTGTTCCTTGCGAAGGCCGCGGGCCCCCGGGGCTTCGAGAAGACGCTGGTGCTCAAGCGCATCCTGCCGCACCTGGCGGAGGACGAGGCGTTCGTGGAGATGTTCCTGGGCGAGGCGCAGCTGGCCGCCCGGCTGGACCACCCGAACGTGGTGCAGATCTTCGACTTCGGTGAGGTGGACGGCAGCTACTTCCTGGCGATGGAGTACATCGACGGGCCCACGCTGCGCCGGCTCATCAAGCGCTCGGCGGAGCTGAAGCAGCCGCTGCCCCCGGGCGCGTGCGCGAAGATGGTGGCCGCCGCGGCGGAGGGGCTGGCGTTCGCGCACGAGCTGTCGGACCCGGAGACGGGGGCCCCGCTGGGGCTGGTGCACCGGGACATCAGTCCGGAGAACGTGCTGGTGTCGCGGCAGGGCACGGTGAAGGTGGTGGACTTCGGCATCGCGAAGGTGGCGGGGCAGAGTCACCGCACGGCGACGGGCGTGGTGAAGGGGAAGGTGGCGTACATGCCGCCGGAGCAGTTGCAGGCCCGGCCCATGGATGGACGCGTGGACGTGTACGCGCTCGGCATCGTGCTCTACGAGCTGCTCACCGGGAAGCGCCCCTTCGACGCGACGACGGACGTGAGCATGATGCAGGCCATCCTCTTCGAGCCCTTCGTGCCCGCGGTGCAGCGCCGGCCGGACCTGCCGGAGACGATGCAGCGCATCCTGGAGCGGGCGCTCGCGAAGGACCGTGAGCAGCGCTACCCGGACTGCCGCGCGTTCCAGGCGGACCTGGAGCGCTTCGTGCTGTCGCTGGGCGAGCCGGTGGGCGCGTACCAGATTGCCCGGCTGGTGGCGCAGGTGATGGAAGGGGTGGATGCCACGCCCGTCGCGCACACGCCCGCGAAGGGGCGGGAGACGGCGCCCTTGGCACTTGCGCCGGAAGCGGCGACGACGCCCATGCCTGCCCGTGTGGGCACGGCGTGGGAGCCGTTGGCCTCGCGAGGGTCGATGGCTGCGCCCGCGGTGACGGCGTCGCAGCACGACATGCCGTCGAGCCGTTTCGACGCGGCGACGGATCCCGCGACACCTTCGGCAGGGAGTCTGCTGCGAGGCTCCTCCGGGGCTCTGCCTCAGGAGGTCTCGAAGGTGGCTGCCTCCGAGCAGCCCCTGCTTGCGGGAGCGGTGCCCTCTTCCCGGCGGAAGCTGGTGGGGGCGATGGTGGCCGTGAGCGTGCTGGGGCTCGCTGGGGGATTGGCGGTGGCGGGGCGGGGTGAGAAGGCCGCTGCGCCCGCGAGTGTGCCCACGCCGGTGGCTCGGAAGGACGACGCGCCTGTGAAGCCGCCGGAGCCGAAGGTGACGCCGGTCGTGGCGGAGGCGCGCGTGGAACCGGTGGCCGCCGAGACAGTGGACAGCGGCACTCCCGCCGTCGTGGCCGAGGTGAAGCCCGCGACGGAGAGCCCCGCCGAGGTGCGCGATGCGGGCGTGATCGCCGAAGTGGCGCCGACTCCGCGACTCCCGGTGGCCGTGAAGCCCGCGACGACCAGCACGGTCACACCGCCGGTCCGCCGCGTGGCCACGCCGGTCCGTCGCGACCTGCCCAAGGGCAAGGTGGAGTTCCGCGTCCGTCCGTTCGGCACGGTGTACCTGGACGGCAAGAGCCTGGGACAGACGCCCTTCGCCGCCGTGGAGGCGACGGAGGGCTCGCATCAGGTGCGCGTCGTGAACAAGGACCTGGGCAAGGATGTGACCCGCTCTTTCGAAGTGAAGGCGGGCCAGGACAACGTCTTCAAGCTCAACCTCGCGGCGGAGTGAGCAGCTGCCTGACAGCGTGATCAGGGAGGGCTACAGACCCGGGCTCCATTGCAGATGAGGTCGTATGCGCAGTCCTCGTTGCCCATGCACTTCGTGCCCTGGGTGCAGTCGTAGCCGCTGCCTCCGTTCAGCCCGTTCACCTTGAACGAGGTGTTGCTGATCTTTTCGGTCATCGCCTGGTTGCCGATCGAGCCCTTCAGGTTGTGGGTGATGTTCACGACGAACGTTCCGGTGACGACCGACGCCTCGATTTCGAACGGCTCCGCCACCGAGTTGATGGCATCCCGGATGATGAGCGCCATTTGCGACGCGGGGGTGCCGTTCCCGACGGGCACCCGCTGGTTGGCGGGGTTCTTGAGATTGTTGTTGCGGTCTATCTCGAAGGTGACGGGCACGTTGATGCCGTCGCTGATGGTGAACGTCTCCTCGTCTAAAAAGTTCGCGCTGGAGGTGGCCGTGATGGTGCCCGTCGCCGCCTGGAGCGTCTTCACCTTGCAGTCGGCGCTGCACGAGCCGCAGGTGAGGGTGTTGCCGTCGTCGCAGGCTTCGTTGGTTGGGTCCTGCACGCCGTCGCCACAGACATTGCCCTGGAGAGACAGAGCGGTCTTGCAGTCGCTGCTGCATCGCTGGCAGCTCTCTGCGCCGTAGGGGCAGGTTGTCTCCGTGATCACATTGCCGTCGTCACACGCTTCGTTGACGGGGTCCCGTATGCCATCGCCACAGGTGTTGCCCGTGACACTCAAGGCTTCCTTGCAGTCGGATCTGCAAACCGTGCAGCTCGCCACTCCATACGGGCAGGTCGTCTCGGTCGTGGTGTTACCGTCGTCGCACACCTCATTCGCGGTACTTGGGTCCTGGGTGCCATCGCCGCAGACATTGCCTTGGAGGGCGAGCGCGAACTGACAGTCACTGCTGCACCGCTGGCAGGACGCTTGCCCGTAGGGACAGGAAGTCTCGGTGGTCCTGTTGCTGTCGTCGCAGGCTTCATAGGCCGTGTCCCGTGCACCGTCGCCACAGACGTTGCCCTGGGCGGTGACGAACGCCTTGCAGTCCTCCCTGCAGACGGTGCAGGTCGCCTGGCCATAGGGACAGTTCATCGAGGACGTGTTGTTGTGGTCGCACTGCTCGCCGACGGCGGCATTCACGATTCCGTCGCCACAAGCCGGTAGGGTGCAGTTGGCATTGCAGGTGCTCGACTCGCCCTGGGTGTCACACTGCTCGCGGCCCTGACGAGCGCCGTCGCCGCACACCTCCGCCACACGGCAGTCCGCGCTGCACCCGTCCCCCTCCTCGGTGTTGCCGTCGTCGCAGCGCTCTTCCTTGGCGACGTCGGTATAGCCATTGCCGCAAGTCTCCAGGGACAGGCAGTCCGCGCTGCACCCGTCACCACTCACGTTGTTGCCGTCGTCGCACACCTCGCCTACGGAGGTGTCACGCACGCCGTTTCCACAGACCTCGCTGGAGCGGCAGTCCGCGCTGCAGGCATCACCGTCGAGCGTGTTGCCGTCGTCGCACTTCTCGCCCTTGGCGATGTCCACGACGCCGTTCCCGCACACCTCCATCGAAGTGCACGTGCGGTTGCAGCCGTCACCGTCGATGACGTTGCCGTCGTCACAGGCCTCGCCGTTCTGGACGATGCCGTCGCCACAATCCGAGGGAATGCAGATGTCCTGCTTCGCGGCGCACTGGCGCCCCTCGGGACAGAGCAAGCCCGAGGGGCAGGTGCGGTCCGGAGGGTTGGAACAGACAGTGAGCAGGGGAAGCAGAAAGGCCAGCACCATCCACGCGCATGATGCGAGCTGCCGGTGAGAAGACTGGGGCGTCATTCCACGACCTCGGAGGAATCGGTTCCCGTGACCGAAGGAATGGCCGTGCAGACGGTGCGCGTGGGAACCGCGGCGTCACAGTTCAGCCTGCCGGGGAGGTACTGCGCCGTGGTGCAAGCGGCGCCAACATTGAAGCCTTCATCGACGTCGCCATCGCAGTTGTCGTCCTTGCCATCGCAAAGGGACTCGGCCTGACCTGGATGGACGAGGCGATTGCGGTCGTCGCAGTCGTCGCGCACGGCATACGCACCAGCGGGGGCGACGCAGGCGCGGACCGGCGTCCCACCATGGCCGTCCAGGTCCGTGTCGGCGTACCACGTGGGGGCATCCACGGCGTCGCGTTCGCCGTCGACGCAGTTGTCATCCACCCCATTGCACCGCTCCACGGCGCCGGGATGGATGGCCGCGTTCGCGTCATCACAGTCGGTACCGCCCCGGGCCGCCGAGACAAACCCATCCTGGTCCAGGTCCTCGGCGGTCAGGTCGAGCCGCGCCTGGGCCACCTGTCCCTTGTCCGTCGGGACGGCTGGGAGCACCTGGCTCGCGACGGGCGCCGTGTCGCAGGTCTGCTCGAACGCATCCACGTGGAAGAGGACGTCGCCTCGCCAGGTGTCGGCCAGCAAGACCGCCACCCGGAGGGGCTCCCCAGGCTGTGCTTCCTGTCGCCCCAGCACGAGGGTGGACACGGTCCGGGTGCCATCCTGGGTCCTGAGGGTCACGCGGATGCAGCCGGGATTGAAACCGACGGGCTGGAGGGTCAACTCCAGGCCCCGGTCGCAGGCGCTCGGATCCGCCCTCAGGACACCGTCCAATGCCTGCGGCCCTCGCCCTTCACAGAACCGCTCCAGGAGGACCTGGTCTGTCTCAGGGACGGTGCACCCGATTCCCAAGGCGATGGCCGTCGCGAGCCAGCACTTCACTGGCCACCCGCCGACGCCGTGGACTCACCGCTGAGGAAGTACGTGGTGACGGCGCCAGCCGCCGCCGCCAGCGCCGTGCCGAACAGCACGTTCGCCACGACCGCCTGCCCCCGCGCGTCGTCCAGATGCCCGCCCACGTCCGCGGACAGGTCCGCCTCACGCGCGGAGCTCACGTTGCCGCGCGACTGGAGTCCGATGATGGACCCCACACCGCCCGCCACCACCCCCGTGCCCAAGAGCACCCACGACACCGTCGGCACCCGGCGCATCCCGCGCTCACGGGCATCCGCCTTCAAATCCACCCCCGGAGCAGGCGCCGCCGCGACATGAGGCGGGCTCAACGCCGCCGGACGCTCCACCACCGGCGCATCCGCCGGCTTCGCTACCGCCGCGCGCTCCTGCCGCACCGCGCTCCGCACCGATTCGAAGTCCCCCTCCACCTTGGGTGACACCTTCGCTGGCAGCCGGGCCTCCGGGGCCAGCAGCAGCCCCGCTCGGAACGACGCCAGCGCTTCATCTCGCCGCCCCATGTCCGCCAGGATGACGCCCTCGTAGATGGCCGCCGCGCTGCGCTCCTCTTCGGAGCGGGCCAGCCGCCGCGCCCGGGTCACCGCCGCCAGGGCCCGCTCGGACTCCAGGTCCTCATAGAGCCGGGCCGCCTCCGCCATCGCCGCGTCGAAGTACGTGCCCGCCGGCCGGGACGCCGCCGTCCCCGTCCCCGCCGCCTGCCCGAAGGCCGGACCCACCCCCAACACCCAGAACCCAAGCAGCCCGCCGAGCACCCGGAAGGAGGGACACCCATGAGGAGTTTTCATGGAAGACCACTCTAGCCGGGCTCGTGTCCCCTCATGAACCGTTCAACCCCGCCAGACGACCGCCCACCCAGGGAGGGGGACCGGGCGGCCACGCGCCCGTGGACGCGACGCGGCGCCGCCGCTAGGGTGCGCGGCTTCATGGATCGCCCTCCCACAGTGTTGCCCACCGCTCTCGAGCTCCAGGTCAAGACCCGGCCGCTCCCTCGCCACGTGGGCATCATCATGGATGGCAACGGCCGCTGGGCGGAGCTTCGCGGCCAGCCCCGGCTGGAGGGACACCGCGAGGGCAGCGTGAGCGTCCGGGAAGTCACCCGCACCGCCCGCCGCGTCGGCGTCCAGGCCCTCACCCTCTACGCCTTCTCCTCCCAGAACTGGGCCCGCCCGCCGGAAGAGGTCGCCGGCCTCATGGACCTGCTGCGCGAGTACCTGGAGTCCGAGCGCGCGGAAATCCTGGACAACGGCATCCGCCTCAACGCCATTGGCGAGGTGGACAAGCTGCCCCGCTACGTCCGCGAGCCCCTGGAGCGCCTCCGGGCGGACTCCGCCCACAACACGGGCATGGTGCTCACCCTGGCGCTCTCCTACGGCGGCCGCGAGGAGCTGCTGCGCGCCGCGCGCGACCTGGCGCAAGCGGCGGCCCGCGGCGAGCTGGACCCCGCGCGCCTGGACGCGGACGACCTGGAGTCCCGGCTGTGGACCGCGGGATTGCCGCCGGTGGACCTCATCGTCCGCACCAGCGGCGAGCAGCGCATCTCCAACTTCCTGCTCTGGCAACTGGCGTACGCCGAGCTGTGCTTCACCGACGCCCTGTGGCCCGACTTCCGCACCGACGAGTTCCTCCGCTGCCTGTCGCAGTACCAGGGCCGCGAGAGGCGCTTCGGTCTGACGTCCGCCCAGGTCAACCGGGACGACACCCCCCAGCGGGCCAAGGCGTGAACGAGAAGAACAAGAACCTCCTCATCCGCGTTGTCACAGGCGTCACCCTCCTGCCGCTGGTGCTCCTGCTCCTGTTCCTGGGCGGGTACTCCAGCGCCATCCTCCTGGGTGCCGCCGCGGCCGTGTGCGCCGGCGAGTACTACCTCATCACGCAGAAGCGCCTGGGCGCCGCCGCCTGGGTGGGCATGGCCTTCGCCTTCGTGATGCCGCTGTTGCCGCTGCGGGACGCCGCGCGCACCGGCGAGGCGGCCTTCTGGCTCACGTCCGTCTTCTTCTTCTTCGCGTGGATCTACAACCTGTTCCGGGGCGTGCTCGCGGAGGCCCCCACCCGGGCCGCGCACCTCGTCACGGGCTTCCTCTACGGCTCCATTGGCCTCACCGCGCTGTCCGCGCTGCGCCTCTTGCCGGAAGGGCACGCGTGGGTCATCTGCGCGCTCACCATCACCTGGGCCAACGACACGCTGGCGTACTTCGCCGGCCGCTTCTTGGGGAAGCACAAGCTCTACCCCGCGGTGAGCCCGAACAAGACGTGGGAGGGCTTCTTCGGCGGCATGGTCGGCTCCGTGCTGGGCATGTTCGTCGCCAAGCTCGGCTTCTTCCCCATCTTCACCGTGTGGGACTGTGTTGTGCTGGGCATCGCGGGTGGCCTGTTGGGCCCCGTGGGTGACCTCTGCGAGTCCATGCTCAAGCGCGCCTACGGCGTGAAGGACTCCGGAAAGCTCATTCCCGGACACGGCGGCGTGCTGGATCGCATCGACGCGCTCATCTTCAATGCGCCGCTGGTGTTCGTCTATGTGCAGTTCGTGAGGCACCTGCTGCCGTAAGTGCCTGATTTCGCGCCTGGCCGCCCGCCTTGCGGCTTGCGTTGTGCGTTGTCCGTCCCGGGGGCCGCGATTACTCTTCCGGCCATGCTCCTGAACCTCGGGTACTTCATCCTCCTGCTGGGCGTGCTCGTCACGGTGCATGAGCTTGGCCACTTCCTCGTGGCCAAGGCCTGCGGGGTGAAGGTCCTCAAGTTCTCCATCGGGTTCGGTCCGAAGATCATCGGCTTCACGAAGGGTGAGACGGAGTACCAGGTGGCGCTGTTGCCCCTGGGCGGCTTCGTGAAGATGGCCGGAGACCTTCCGCACGAAGAGCTCCCGCCGGAAGAGGCCGCGCGCGGCTTCCTGGCGCAGCCGCCCTGGAAGCGCGGGCTCATCGTCCTGGCGGGCCCGGCCTTCAACCTGCTGTTCCCCATCTTCGTCTACTTCTTCGTCTTCCTGGGGCCCCAGGAGACGCTGTCCACGCGCGTGGGCATGGTGTCGCCGGACATGGCCGCCGCCGCCGCGGGCGTCCGCCCCGGTGACCGCATCCTGTCCGTGGAGGGCGAGCCGGTCCGCACCTTCGACGACATGCGCGACGCGTTCGTCGGCAAGTTCAACCGCCCCGTCCCCATCACCCTGGAGCGCGACGGGAAGCAGCAGGTGGTGGAGGTGACGCCGGAGAAGAGCTCGGAGGTGTCCCCGGTGGACACCATCGAGCGCGGGATGATTGGCGTGAGCCCCTACCCGCAGCCGCCGGTGGTGGGTGTGCCGGCGACGTCCCCCGCGGCCACCGCGGGCCTCAAGAGCTTCGACCGCGTGCTGTCCGTCAACGGCGTGCACGTGCAGGACGAGGCCGCCCTCTACCGGGAGGTGGCCAAGGTGCCGGAAGGCACCCCCATGGAGTTGAGCGTGGCGCGCCTGGCCCCCGTGGACGTGGGCGCCGTCACCGGCCGGCTGCCGGAAGTGGTGAAGGTGTCCCTGCCGCGTCAGCCCGGCGAGGGCGCGGCGGCGCTGGGCGCGGAGGCCGTGGACCTCTACGTGGCGAGCGTGGCTTCGGGCAGCGTGGCGGAAGGCGCGGGCATCGTGCCGGGCGACCGCATCGTCGCCATCAACGGCACGCCGCTGAAGTCCTTCAACAAGCTGGCGACGGTGCTCAACGGCCTGCAGGCCCAGCCCTTCACGCTCACCTGGCGCGGTGCCCAGGGTGAGCGCACGCAGCAGCTGGCGCAGGCGCCGCTCAAGACGCGCGACGACTACGGCCAGACGAGCGCCCCGCTGGTGTTCGGCGTGCGCCCGTGGAGCTACAGCAGCGCGGACCTGCCGCCGGTGGAGAAGGTGACCATCGACCTGGGCCCGGCCGCCGCCTTCAAGGAGGCCGCGCTCATCGTCCCCAAGATTGTCGGGCAGATGGTGCAGGTGCTGGGCGGGCTGTTCGTGGGCAAGGTGTCGCCCAGCACGATTGGCGGCCCCATCATGATGTACCAGCTGGCCGCGAAGAGCGCCGAGCAGGGCCTGGACAGCTTCCTCAACCTGATGGCGATCATCTCCATCAACCTGGGCGTGATGAACCTCTTGCCCATCCCGGTGCTGGACGGCTTCCACCTCCTGTCCGCCGCGTGGGAGGGCATCCGCCGCCGCCCCATCCCCGTGCGCGTGCGCGAAGTGGCGAACATGGTGGGCCTGGCGCTGCTCATCCTGCTCATGCTGCTGGCCGTGACCAACGACGTGACCCGCTAACGAGGTGATGATGCGAGGACGGACCGCGCTCCTGCTGCTGGGGATGGGATTCTTCGCTGGCTGCGCGCAGCGCGCGGCGAAGCCCCAGCCGCCGGAGACCCCTTCCGGTGGTGGCGAAGGCGCGAAGGTGACGCGCCGGGAGAAGATGCCGCGCAACTACCTGGGTGAGGGCATCGCGTCCTTCTACGGTCCCGGCCTCCACGGCCGGCCCACCGCCAGCGGGGAGAGGTTCAACCAGAACGCCCTCACCGCCGCGCACCGCACGGCGCGCTTCGGGGCGTGCGTGAAGGTGATGAACATGGAGAACGGCCGCGAGGTGGAGGTGCGCGTCAACGACCGCGGCCCCTTCGTGGACGGCCGCATCATCGATGTGTCGAAGGCCGCGGCGAAGCAGCTGGGCATGCTGGACAAGGGCCTGGCTCGCGTGCGGCTGTACCGGTGCGGCAGCGACCGCGTGTCGCGGGTGCCGGTGGAGTTCTGGGCCGTTCCGGCCTGAGTGCCTTGAAACGAAAGAAGGGATGTCGCCTGTGTTGCTCGCGCTGGACACCTCCACGCTGACGCTGTCGCTTGCCCTGGTGGAACGCCAGGGGGACGCCGTGCGCGCCGTGGAGCACGTGGTGGTGCCGCCGCCGGACAAGCAGAGCGAGGCGCTTCCCGGCGTCGTCGGGGACCTGCTCCAGCGCCACGGCCTGAAGCTGAAGGACCTGGAGGGGCTGGCGGTGGGCCTGGGGCCGGGCTCGTTCACCGGCCTGCGCATCGGCCTGGCCACGGTGAAGGCGCTGGCGTACGCCACGGGCCTCAAGGTGGCCGGCGCGTCGTCGCTGGCGGCGGTGGCGCTGGAGGGGCCGGAGGGCGTGCCCCTGTTCTGCCTCGCCGTGGCGCGCAAGGACGACCTCTACCTGGGCGCCTACCGCCGCGTGGGCTTCGCCGTGGAGGCGCTGGAGCCGGAGACGGCCATGTCGCCGGAAGAGGTCGCGCGGCGCATGGCGGCCGAACCGGCGGCCGTGGCCCTGGGCCCCGCGCTCGCGGACTACCGCCAGGCGCTGGAGAAGCACGGCGTCGCGCCGCACCGGCTCTTGTCCGGCCCGGCCTTCCCGTCCGCGGTGGAGGTGGGGCGGCTGGCGAGGCTGCCGGAGGCCTATTCGCAACAGGCGCTCTTCGCCCTGGAGCCGCACTACGTCCGCGCGTCCGAACCGGAGCGCAATCCGAAGTTCCCGCCGCTGCCGGGCCCCGCGCCCACGGCGCGGTTGAAGGAAGACTGAGGCCTCCGCCTCAAGGGCGCTTCGTCGTGCTCGCGTGGGCGGAGGCGCTGACGTAAAGGAGCCCGTCATGAGAGAGAACCTTCGGATTGCCGTGGTGGGCGCCACGGGCGTGGTGGGCCGCGAGGTGCTGGCGAACCTGTACGCGCGCGACGTGCCCATGGAGCAGGTGCGGGCCTTCGGCTCGGAGCGCTCCAAGGGCCTGGAGGTGGAGTACGGCGAGGACACGCTGGAGGTGGAGCGGGCCTCGGCGGAGGCCTTCCGGGGCATCCACGTCGTGCTGCTGGCCACACCGGCGGAAGCGTCCCGCACGCTGGCTCCGGCCGCGCAGGCCGCGGGCGCGTGGGTGGTGGACGCAAGCAGCGCCTTCCGCGGCGACGGCAACGTGCCGCTCATCCTCCCGGGCTTCAACACGGAGGCCCTGGGGCCGGGCTTCAGCTTCAAGGGCCGGGTGGTGAGCCTGCCGGGCATCGTCACCAGCGCCACCGTGCACCTGGTGGAGCCGCTGCGCCGCGCGTTCGGCGTGGTGCGCGCGCAGGTGACGGCGCTGATGGGCGCCTCCAGCGCGGGCGTGCGCGGCATCTCCGAACTGGAGAAGCAGACCGCGGACCTCCTCTCCGGCCGCGAGCCGGAGCCGCAGGCCTTCCCGCACCGCGTGGGCTTCAACCTGGTGCCCCAGGTGGGCGGCTTCATGGTGAACAGCCCGTGGACGGAAGAGGAGGGCGGCTGGACGCTGGAGGCCGCGCGCCTGTTCTCCGCCCTGGGTGAGACGCCCGTCCTGGCCGGCACCGCCGTGCAGGTGCCCACCTTCCACGGCCACGGCCTCACCGTGAACGTGCAGCTGAAGAAGCCGGGCCCGGTGGAGCAGGTGCGCGCCGCGCTGAAGACGTCCCCGTCCCTCAAGGTGCTGGATGTCCCCGGCGAGCGCGTCTACCCCATGCCCATGCTGGTGATGAGCGACCCGGCCGTCCACGTGGGCCGGGTGCGCGCCTTCCCCCAGGCTCCGGAGTGGGTGACGCTCTTCGCGTCCGTGGACAACGCCGGCCGGGCCGCTGCCCACCTGGTGGACGCGGGCCTCAAGCTGGCGGAACGCCCCGCCTGACATTTTGGCAAAGCCCCCGGGGACGCCTTGCCTGTTTGGCGCGCGAACCCGGGGTTTTCCTTGGGAAACAGGCCGTCCGGTCGGGGCTTGAGGGTGGCCCCGCCCTTGCTAGCTTCCAGCCCATCCATGCGCCTTCCCTTCATTGGCCTCCTGCTCTTCGCGTCCACGGCCGTGGCCCAGACGGGGCCCACGGTGCAGTTCACGAGCTCATCCACCGCCACGAACAACACCGTCACGGTGCCCAAGAGTGAATGTGGCCAGGAGCGCCGCTTCAGTTGGCAGCGCAACGGGAACGCCTGTGATGACTCGATCTATATCTACGTGACCACGGGGTCCTGCGGCACGCGGCCCGCGGCCACGGACCTGCTCCTGGATTCGGTCGACACGTCCGACCCGACGAGCGGCGTGGTGCGCTTCACCGTGGCGGATGCGCTCGCCGCGCGCGGCGGCAGCGCGGACGCGGGCACCGTGACGACGTGCGACACCCAGGACACGGAGATCTCCTTCAAGCTGTGCGCGTCCGCGCGGCGGCTGGGCGGCAGCCTGGGGTTCGACTGCCAGGAGACCTTCTCCAATGTGGGCAGCCCCCCCTTCGTGGTGAAGTACGACCCGCAGCCGCCCAACACGCCCAGCATCGGCAAGGTCATCGTCCGGGACTCGGCGCTGTCGGTGCAGGTGGACGGCGCCGAGGCGAACTCCACCGTCGTGGTGGAGGCGGCGAGGGTGGCCACGGTGGGCTCGGATGACGCCGGGACGGATGAGGATGCCGGCACGGACGTCGATGCCGGGACGGACGTGGACGCGGGCACGGAGGACGGCGGGCAGGGGCTGGTGGGCGCGCTGGCGCTGGAGGGCACCACGGGGCCGGTGACGCGCGTCACCAAGGCGTCCGGCGAGGGCAACGTCGTCGTCAACGGCCTCACGAATGGCGTGACGTACCGGCTCCAGGCGACCATCATCGACGCCGCGGGCAACGTGAGCGGTGGGTCCGCCCAGGTGGATGCGACGCCCGTGAAGAGCAATGGTTTGTTCGATCAGTATGTGGAAGATGGCGGTCAGGAGCGCGGCGGGTGTGCCGCTGCTGGCGGCGGCATCGCGGGTGGTGCGGTGCTGGCCGCCCTGGGCATCTGGCTGTCGTCTCGGAGGAAGGTGTCATGAGCAGCACGGCTGTGGGCCTGGGAGTCGCGGCGCTTCTCTTGGCGGTACCGGCGGTGGCGCAGGAGGTGACCATCCCCACGCGCTCTCCGCGCACCGGTGCGGTCATCTTCCGCGCGGGCGGCTACAAGCCGCGCATCGACACCGAGAAGGCCCTCAACGGCGCGACGCCGTACGAGGACACCTTCGGTGACACGTCGCTGCTGCTCGTCGAGGGGGAGCTCCAGCGCTTCTTCTACCAGGGCATCGGCACGGCGGGCCTGGGCCTGGGCCTGGGCTACGGGGAGAAGTACGCGGACGCCAAGCTGGATGACGGCTCGGCGGCGGCGGACAAGGCGGCGCTGAAGGTGCTGCCCATCCAGCTCAACGCCTTCTACAAGTTCGACTACGCGGCCTTCCGCTGGGGCATCCCGCTGGTGCCGTACGCCAAGCTGGGCCTCATCTACTCCCCGTGGTGGATGACCAAGGGCAGCGCCACGGAGGTGGTGGAGGGCAGCAAGGCCAGCGGCGGCAAGTGGGGCTGGGGCGGCACCGCCGGCGTGTCGTTCCTCCTGGACGTGCTGGAGCCGCGCTTCGCGCGCGACTTCGACTCGGACCTGGGCGTGAACCACTCGTACCTCTTCGCCGAGTACACGCATGCGGATGTGAACAACTTCGGCGGCAAGGGCCTGAACCTGGGCAGCCGGCGCTGGATGTTCGGTCTGGCGTTGGACTACTAACCGAAAGGCCCATGGCCTCCCGACCGCGCGCGCACCCGTCCCCGCTTCCGTTCCTCCTCCTCGTGGCCGCCGTGGGCCTGGGGGCCTCCGGCTGCCGGGGGCTGAGGGCGGACCTGGGGCCGGAGCGCACGCTGGAGGCGGGAGTGCCGGAGGCCTTCGGCTCCACCTCCCCGAAGGCGCCCTCCATCACCTGGGACTTCGGGGACGGCACGCCTCCCCAGACGGTGCCGGGCGTGAAGCACGCCTGGGCCACCGCCGGCCGCTACACCGTGCGGGCGCTGGACGGGGACAAGGAGCTGGCCCGGGTGGTGCTCACCGTGGTGCCGCGTCCGGTGCTCCGCGCGGTGCCCGAGGATGCGCAGACGGTCCTCTGGGTGCCCCGCCTGCGCGGCAACGTGGAGGGGTTGGTGAACTTCTACGGGCGGCTGGTGGGCGAGGGCAACGTGCGCCAGACGCTGGCGGACACGCCGCTCGTGCCGCTGCTCCTGCGCAGCCTGAGGCCCGGTCCCTCGGAGGTGGATCCCGAGGAGGGCTTCGGCTTCTTCCTGCTGCCGGACTTCGACGGCGTGGTGGCGCTCTTGGGCGTGACGGATTCGCGGGCGGCGCTCTCGGCCGTGGCGCGCGAGCTGCGCGACGCCGGCCACCGGGTGCTGCCCCGCGAGGACGGCAGCGCTCGCGTGGAGCCAGTGGACGGCGGCAACGCCATGCTGCTGTTCGCGGACCGGGGCTACGTGTACCTCGCGGTGCCGGATTCGCCGGATTCGCCGGACGCGCCGGAGCCCGGGGAGCCGGTGAAGGCGCTGGCGGTGCAGGAGTCCCCGGACGTGGAGCAGGTGCGCCGCAAGGTGGAGGCGCTGTCCGGGCCGGGCATCTCAGAGAACGCGCTCCTGGCGGAGCTGCGCGGCAAGGTGCGCGACGGCAGCGTGTTCCTCTTCTCCGCGCCGCCGGTGCCGGAGGCGGAGAAGGAGGACATGCCGGTGCGCGGCTTCTTCGGCGCGCTCGCGGTGCAGGCGGACCAGGCGGAGCTGGACGGCTTCTTGTCCTCGTCCCGGCCGCTCCTGGGCGGCGCGCGGGGGCCGGCGTCGCAGCTGCTGGGACGCGCGGCGGTGGGGCCGGTGGCGGCGGCGCAGCTGTCGGTGCCTCCGGAGGAGCTGGCGCGGCTGGTGTTCGGCTCTCCGGAGTCGCCCCGGCGGCAGCGGACGCTGGAGCGCTGGCGCGCGCAGGGGCTGGACGCGGAGCCGCTCCTGAAGGCGCTGCGCGGGGACGTGGCGATGCTCGTCTACTTCGACGCGGCGGCCTTCTTCCGGAGCTTCATCCGGGACCGGCGCCCCGCGCCCAAGGGCACGGTGGTGATGGAGGCGGGGCTCGCGTCCGTGCAGCCGGTGCTGAAGCTCCTCCAGAAGCAGCTGGAGGACAACGGGCTCGTCTTCCAGAAGGAGGCGCAGGGTAACACCACGCGCTTCCGCACGCGGCTCATGGAGCAGCCGGTGTCGCTCTCGCTCACCCCGGAGCGCGCCACGCTGGAGGCCGGCGAGGTGCTCACCGGCCGCGAGCTGGGGGACGTGGGCGCGACGCTGCGCACGCGCTTCGGCGCGGAGGCGTTCGGGCCGGGCCACCTGTCGCTGATGGTGGACATGGGGCGACTGAGGGCGGACCTCGCCGGGGTGCGCTCGGTGTCGGGTGTCGGCACGGGAGAACTCCTGGCGAGCCAGCTCCTGGTGTCGGCGCTCCTGGAGAAGTTCACTCCCTTCGAGTACGGGTTCCTCGACTTCTCCCCGGTGGACGGCGGCGGGCGGCTCCAGGGCCGCGTCGTGCTGCGCGAGCGCTAGGGACACGCCAGCAGGAGGCAGGCCATGTCCGTCACGGTGCTGTACTTCGCCGCGGCCCGCGAGCGCGCGGGCCTGTCCCGCGAGTCGCTGGACGTGCCACCCGGCTCTCGCGTCTCGGACGTGCTCGCGCTGCTCGCCGCGAAGCACCCGCCGCTGGCGCCGCTCTTGCCGCACCTGCGCGTGGCGGTGCAGCAGCAGTTCGTGGGGCTGGACTCACCGGTGGCGCCGGACGCGGAGCTGGCGTTGATTCCGCCCGTGGCCGGTGGGGCGCCGCGCCTCTTCCGCGTGGTGGGCCGGCCGCTCCAGCTCTCGGAGGTCGTGGACGCGGTGGCCTCGGAAGGGGCGGGCGGGCTGGTGACGTTCTCCGGCGCCGTGCGCGACCAGACGAAGGGCCGGCGCGTGCTCCGGCTGGAGTACGAGGCCTACGCGCCCATGGCGGAGGCGAAGCTCACGGAGATTGGCGACGAGGTGGCGCGGACGTGGCCGGGGACGCGGCTGGCCATCATGCACCGCGTGGGCACCCTGGTGCCGGGCGAGCTGGCCGTCGTCATCGCCGCGGCCTCCGCGCACCGCAAGGAGGCCTTCCTGGGCTGTGAGTACGCCATCGAGCGGCTCAAGCAGGACGTGCCCATCTGGAAGAAGGAGTTCTTCGAGGACGGCGAGGTCTGGGTGGGCCTGGGGCCCTGAGCCCGCGTCCCTAGCGCACGCCGAAGCTCGCCGGGACGGTGACGCGCGCGCCGCCGTCCTGCTTCTGCGCGGCGCGCTCGGTTTCCGTCAGCGGCTTGAGGGGCTTGTCCAACCCCATGGCCTTGCGCCGCGCCTCTTCCTTGTCGTGCGCCACCTGCAGCGCTCGCGCGTTGTTCGCTGCCATGCGCGCCGGATCCGGCCCCATGACGAGGAAGGCGACGGGCGCGCTCAGGAAGAGGATGGCCACCGTGATGATCCAGGCCACGTCCTTCACGAGGAAGCGCCCCGCGCGCTCCTTCACCACCGACGGCTGCACCAGCAGGTTCAGCTCGCCCTCCACGAGGCGCAGCGTCATGCCCTCGTGCAGCTCCACCGCCGTGCGGCCCGGCGCGCCCGTCAGCTCGTCGGGGCCCACCGGTTGGAAGTCGTTGCCCTTGAGGCGCTTCTCCACGCGGGCGGACGGCGGCACGTGGATGCGCCAGCCCTTCGGGGTGCGCTCGGCGAGGAGGAAGGGCTCCTCCGGCAGCGTGAAGCCGTAGAGGGGCAGGGGGGCCGCCTCGTCGGGCGCGGCGTGGACCTGGCCCAGCTCGGGGCCATAGCTCCAGGCCTCCGCCAGGGAGGTGCCCCAGTACAGCTCGCAGAAGAGTCCACCGTCCGCCACGGAGGCGGAGGTCGCGGAAGGCGTGGGCATGTGGGGCCGGAGCATAAGGCCTTGGCGGCCGCCCGGCCCGGCTTCGTGGGGCCGGACGTCCCCTGGCCGACGGGCGGCCTGCCCCTCAGGCGCCCGTCAGCTCCTTGAGCAGGGCCTCCAGCGTCTCGAAGTGCAGCGGCTTCACCAGGTGCGCGTCGAAGCCCGCGGCCTTGGAGCGCTGGCGGTCGGACTCCTGGCCGTACCCCGTCACCGCCACCAGCTTGAGGGGGCGGGGCTCCTCCTGCTGGCGGAGCAGGCGGGCCAGCTCGTAGCCGTCCATCACCGGCAGGCCGATGTCCAGGAGCGCGATTTCGGGGCGGAACTCCTTCGCCGCCTCCAGGCCGCTGGGGCCGTCGTAGGACACGCGCGTCGTGCAGCCCAGGAACTCCAGGGACTCGGACAGCACGTCCGCCGCGTCCCGGTTGTCGTCCACGATGAGCACGCGCGCGCTCACGGCGGTGGGCTCCTGGGGGATGAGCGCGCCGGGCTGCGGCGTGGGCAGCGCGGCGGGGGCTTCCGCCTCCAGCGCGGGCAGGCGCACGGTGAAGGTGCTGCCGCGGCCCCGGCCCGCGCTGTGCGCGCTGATGGCGCCTTCGTGCAGCGTCACCAGGCTGCGCGCGATGGCGAGCCCCAGCCCCAGTCCACCCTGGGAGCGGTCCAGGGCCTGATGCTCCTGGACGAACAGGTCGAACACGCGCGGCAGCATCTCCGGATCGATGCCCACGCCGGTGTCGCGCACGCTCAGGACGAGCTCCCGGCCTTCGCGCGTGCCCGTCACGGCCAGGAAGCCGCCCGGCTCCGTGTACTTGGCGGCGTTGGTGAGCAGGTTGGCGAACACCTGCGCCAGACGCGTGGGGTCGCCGTGCAGGTCCATGCCCCGGTCCGGCAGGTCCACCTCCAGCGTGTGCTGGCGCTGGTCGATGAGCGGGCTGATCTGCTCGATGGCCTTGGCCACCACGTCGGTGAGCGTGACGCGCTCGCGCTTGAGGGTGACCTTGCCCCGGGTGACGCGGCTGACGTCCAGCAGGTCGTCCACCATGCGCACCAGGTGCGTCACCTGCCGCTCGATGAGCGTCCGCTCGCGCTCCGCCGCCGTTTCTCCCCTCAGGCGCATCAGCTGGAGCGCGGTGAGGATGGGGGCCAGGGGGTTGCGCAGCTCGTGGCCGAGCATCGCGAGGAACTCGTCCTTGGCGCGGTTGGCGGACTCCGCCTCGCGGCGCGCGGTGGCCAGCTCCGTCACGTCGAAGGCGACCACGATGATGGACTCCACCTGGCCCTTCGCGTCGCTCATGGGCTGGTAGACGAAGTCGGAGAACACCTCGCGCGCGGACTGGTTGGGGCCGTCGTTGAAGACGACGCGCAGCGAGCGGCCGATGTGCGGCTCACCCGTGGCGTAGACGCCGTCCAGCAATTCGTAGATGCCCTGGTGCGCCAGGTCCGGCAGGGCTTCGCGGATGCTCTTGCCCGTCACGTTCCGGTGCGCGATGAGCTTGAGGTAGTTCTCGTTGGCGAACTCGAAGACGTGCTCCGGGCCGCGCAGGATGGCGATGCCCACGGGCGCGTGCTGGAAGATGCGCGCCAGCCGCTCACCGTGCGCGGCCTCCAGCTTGCGCAGGCGGGAACGGGTGAGCTGCGCGGTGACGCGCGCGAGCAGGTCGCGCGTGGAGAAGGGCTTCACCAGGTAGTCATCCGCGCCCGCGGTGAGGCCCTCCTCCTGGGCCTCCTCGCCCGCGCGGGCGGACAGCAGGATGACGGGCACCGTGCGGGTGCGCTCGTCCGCGCGCAGGGCCTGGAGCAGCTCGAAGCCGTCCATCCGGGGCATCATCACGTCGGACAGGATGAGGTCCGGGGACCGGGCGAGCGCGGCCTGGAGCGCGGCCTCGCCATCCGCCACCGCCTCCACCGTCCAGTGCGCACCCAGCAGCCGGCCCACGTACTCGCGCATGTCCGCGTTGTCGTCCGCGAGCAGCACTCGCCCGCGCTCCTCCATGCCCATCGACGCCGGGTCGAGGGCCGGGGGCGTCCCGCCGTCCTCGCCCGGAGGGGGCGGCACTTCCGTGAGCCAGCCCAGCGCGTCGCGTACGTAGGGGTCCGCGCCCGCGGGCAGCGAGCGCTGGCTCTTCGCGGACGTCACGTGCTCCGGCGGCAGGTGCGCGAAGCCCGTGGGGATGCGCACGGTGAAGGTGGTGCCGCGGTCCAGCTCGCTCTGGACGGTGAGGGTGCCGCCGTGCAGCCGCACCAGCTCGTGCACCAGCGCCAGGCCGATGCCGGAGCCTTCGTGGGAGCGCGCGCGGGCGCCGTGGACGCGGTGGAAGCGCTCGAACAGGCGGGGCAGCTCGTGCGCGGGGATGCCCGTGCCGGTGTCGGTGACACGCAGCTCGATGTGCCCGTCCTTCAGCGCCTGCGCCACGGTGATGGTGCCGGTGAAGGTGAACTTCAGCGCGTTGGAGACGAGGTTGAGGACGATCTTCTCCCACATCTCGTGGTCCACCCAGGCCGGCTCCGGCAGGGTGGGGCAGTCCACGTCGAGCACCAGGCCCGCGCGCTCGATGGCGGAGCGGAAGGCGCTGGCGAGCCCGGCGGAGAGGGCGGCCAGGTCGGTGGGCTCGTAGGCGGCGCGCACGCGCCCGGCCTCGATGCGCGCGAAGTCCAGCAGCGTGTTGACCAGCTTGCGCAGCCGCACGGCGTTGCGGTGCACCGTCTCCAGCGAGTCGCCCTGGAGTGTTCGCTCGGGGCTGGCGAGCGCGTCCTCGGTGGGACCCAAGAGCAGCGTGAGCGGCGTGCGCAGCTCGTGGCTGATGTTGCTGAAGAAGGCCGTCTTCGCGCGGTCCAGCGCGGCGAGCTCCTCCGCGCGCTGACGCTCCTCCTGATAGGCGCGCGCGTTGGCGACCGAGGCGGCGACCTGCTCGGCGGTGGCCTGGAAGAAGGCGTGGTAGCTCGCGTCGAGCAGCCGCCGGGGACTGACGCCGCCCACGAGGAAGCCGGACGGCCGCGACTGTCCAGGCCGCGTCAGGGCGCGCACCACGGCGAGCGACGGCGGCGTGTTCCAGCGGCCTCCGGGCAGGCCGTGGAGGCGCTGCCCCAGGTCCTTCACGACGACGGCGTCGCCGGTGCGGGCGGCCTCGGCGAAGGGCCAGTCGGTGCCGGACTCGGTGGAGAGGGACTGCTGCGCGGGCAGCGCGGCCAGGACGGTGTCGGGCAATCGGCTGCTGCCCGCGAGGCGCGCGGTGTCGCCGTTCGCGTCCAGCAGGTAGAGCAGGGAGAACGGCAGGTCCAGGTCGTTGCCCGCGAGCACGTCCAGGCTGGTGTGGCACGCCTGCTCCGGGGACTTCGTGTCGGCGGAGCGGGCCGCCAGGTCGCGCAGCATGCGCAGCTGCCGGTCGAGCTGCACTTCCTGTGTCGTCTCCCTCACGGTGACGAGCACGCCGCCCACGCCACCCTGCTCGTCGGGGATGGGGCTGTACGAGAACGTGTGGAACGTCTCCTCGACGAACCCCCGGCTGTTGAGGAACAGCGCCAGGTTCTCGCTCCAGGTGGCGGGGCCGCCGTTGAGCACGCCCCGCGCCATGGGGCCGACGACGTCCCAGATCTCCGACCAGATCTTCTCACCCGGCGCGCCCAGGGAGCCCGGGTGCTTGCGGCCCAGCACCGGACGGTACGCGTCGTTGTAGACCTGGATCATCTCCGGGCCCCACCACATGAGCATGGGGAACCGGTTGTGGAGGACGACGCCAACCATCGTCTTCAGGCTGACGGGCCAGTCGCGTGACGGACCCAGCGGCGTGCGGGACCAGTCCAGCGAGCGCACCAGCTCACCCATCTCACCGCCGCCCGCGAAGTGGCGCTCCTCGGAAGGGGGGACGGCGGGGAACGGGGACTGGAGCATGCGGATCTCTGAAGGACGGCGCGAGGTGGAAGAAGCCTTGGGCTTCTATTGGCCCACATGCGGCCGTGCAATCACTGAGGCCGACCGCGACCGTGCGGCACCCGCCATCCAACAAAGGCTCCGCTCCCAGGCGGGAGGCCAGTGGAGCAGGCGGGCGGACGCCTCAGGGAGACGAAGGCGTCACGACGCGCGCCGGCTGCACGGAAGTCCCCGCGTCCAGAGGCGCGACGGCGGACCCGGACGTCCCCGCATCCGGCCGCGCGGCGACGGACACGGCTGAGCCCGCATCCGGCCGCGCGGTGACGGACACGGCCGAGCCCGCATCCGGCCGCGCGGTGACGGACACGGCCGAGCCCGCATCCGGCTGCGCGGTGACGGACACGACCGTGCCCGCGTCCTGCACCCGAGGAGCGGCAGCGGCCGCGGCCGCGGGCGTCCCTGCATCCGGAATCGCGGGGGCCACGGCCACCGGTTTCGTCGCCACCGGCGCGGGGCTCGCCACCGCGACGACGCCCGCATCCAGCGCGGCCGGAGCCGGCGTGGCGACGGGCGCGACGGCGGGGGGCTTCACTCCAGGGGGCGGAGCCTCTGGCGACGGCAGCGCGCGGCGGATCTCCGCGCCCGCCGTGGCCACGATGCCAATCGACAGGAAGAGGAACCCGGCCGTCTGCGCCACCGTCTCCACGCGCGGAGGAATGCGCCGGCCGCTCACCGCCTCGATGGCGAGCAGCAGCACCCGGCCACCATCCAGTCCCGGCACCGGCACCAGCGTCAGCATCGCCAGCGCCACGGAGGCAGCCACCAACGCGCGCACCAGCGCATCCGCCCCGGACGCCGTGGACGACGCGACGTCGGACGACTCCTGGCGCATCAGCGCGCCCGGCCCGGCCTTGCCCGCGACCTCCGGCCCGCGCACCATCGCCACCAGCGTGGACAGCGCCTCGGACGCCACGCGCCCGGTGTGCACCAGCGACTGGGTGAACGCCTCGCCAGGGGCGTGCGTGCGGAACACGTACTGCTGGCTCACGCCAATGCGCCCCGCGCCGCGCTCGTCCGCCCGGGGCCGCACCGTCACCTTGCGCGGCTCGCCGTGCCGGTCCACCGAAAGCTCCAGCTGCCCGCCCACGCCGTCCGCCACCCGCGCGACGAAGTCCGACCAGCTCGCCAGCGGCTTGCCGTCCACGCCCACCAGCCGGTCCCCCGGCAACAGCTGCGCCCGCGCGGCCTCCGAACCCGGCAGCACCGTGCCCACCGTCAGCGGCACCACCACGTGCGTCCCGGACGAATACAGCGCGAACAGGAGCCCCAACGCGACCGCGTAGTTCGCCAGCGGCCCCGCGAGGATGATGGCCATCCGCTTGAGCGGCCCCAGCGTGCCGAACCCGGACGTGTCCTCCTCCGCGGAGCGGTGCGGGTTCATCCCCTGCAGGTTCGCGGACGCGCCCAGCGGCACCGCGCCCAGCACGAACTGCGTCCCGCCCAGCCGGAATGACAGGAGCGGCGGCCCGAAGCCCACGGTGAAGCGCGGCACCCGCACGCCCAACAGGCGCGCGGCCACCAGGTGCCCCAGCTCATGGACGATGAGCAGCGCTCCAAGAGCCAGGAGGACGAAGAGGTAGTGCATCCGTGGAGGCCCGTCTCCCGCCTACAGCTTGCGGCGCTTCCCGGTGCGCTTGTACGTCAGGTAGTCGGACAGGATGGTGCCATGGTCGAAGCACAGGTCCTTGGGCAGCGCGTCCACGGTGAACGTCTTCGCCTCCGCCGCGTCGTCCGCGCCCACCGGCTCGCCCGTCGCCTTCGCGATGAACACCGTCGAAATCGTGTGCAGGCGCGGGTCCCGCGCTGGATCCGAATAGCTGAAGAACTGCTCCGTAAGCTCCACGTCCAGCCCCGTCTCCTCCTTGGCCTCGCGGATGGCCGCCTTGTCCAGCGGCTCGCCCTCGTCCACGAAGCCGCCCGGCAGCGCCCAGCCCACCGGCGGGTTCGCGCGGCGGATGAGCACGATGCGCTCGCCGGACAATTCGATGATGCAGTCCACGGTGGGTTTGGGGTTGCGGTATTCAGGCATGGCGTCGCACTCTACCCAAAGCCCCCTGGCGAGCGCCCGTTCCGGATGCCTCCCGTGGGCGATGGTGCGTGCCGTGTCTACCCTGAGACGCCTCTGCCTCACCGCCCTGCTGGCCTCCACCCTGGCGGGCTGCCTGCCCTACAGCCAGAACGAGGGCGTGTACGAGCTCATCCCCACGGAGACGCTGCGCGACGACTGCGACCTCCTGGAGAAGTTCCAGGGCAACCTCCAGTTGAATCTTCAAATCGCCGGACGCGTGGTGCGCGCGGACTTTGGCGTGCAGAACATGCAGCTGCTGGGCTACGTCCTGGAGGACGGCGAGGCCTTCACCGTCGATGGCAGCGTGGCCAACGTCAGCACCACCGTCGACGGGACGAATGAGTGCCTGCTCGACCAGGTCCGTGTGCACCTGGACGCGACCACCCTGTGCGACACGGAGTTCAGCGGGCAGATGCGGCTGGCCTACGACGCCAACAACAACACCGGCTGCACCTGCGAGCTGTGGATCCGCTTCGACGGCGTTCAAGGGAACACCCGCTGTGAAGGGAACCCTTGAGATAGTGAAGAGGGCTTCCTACAACAGGAGGGCTGTTCCCACGCCAAAGCTGGAGGAACGCCCATGGCAGACCCGCATGAAATCGTCTCGGTCCTGACCGAGTCCCGCGTCTTCCCCCCGCCCGAGGACTTCTCCCGGCGGGCCCACATCCGCGGCATGCAGGACTATCAGCGGCTGTGGGACGAAGCCGCGAAGGATCCGGACAAGTACTGGGGCGACCGCGCCCGCGAGGAGCTCTTCTGGAAGGAACCCTTCCAGACGGTGCTGGACTGGAAGCCGCCCCACGCGCGCTGGTTCGTCGAGGGGAAGACCAACCTTGCCTACAACTGCCTGGACCGGCACCTGCCGAAGCTCCAGGACAAGCCTGCCATCCTCTTCGAGGGTGAACCGGGCGACCGCCGGAGCATCACCTACGGGGAGCTGTCCCAGCAGGTGAACCGGCTGGCCAACGGCCTCAAGTCGCTGGGCGTGAAGAAGGGCGACCGCGTGGGCATCTACCTGCCCATGGTGCCGGAGGCCGCCGTCGCGATGCTGGCGTGCGCACGGCTGGGCGCGGTGCACTCGGTGGTGTTTGGCGGCTTCTCCGCCGAAGCGCTCCAGGACCGCATGAAGGACGCGGGCGCGAAGGTGCTGCTCACCGCGGACGGCGGCTGGCGCAAGGGCGCGGTGGTGCCGCTGATGAAGAACGTGGAGGCCGCGCTCCCGAACGCCCCCAGCATCGAGAAGGTCGTCGTCCTCACCCGCACCGGTGACGGCAAGCTGCCCGAAGGTCCGAAGTTCCTGGCGTGGGACGCGCTGGTGAAGGGCCAGTCCGACGTCTGCGAACCAGAGTGGGTGGAGAGTGAACACCCGCTGTTCATCCTCTACACGTCCGGCTCCACCGGGAAGCCCAAGGGCGTGCTGCACACGACGGCTGGCTACTCGGTGATGGCGTCGCTCACCACGCGCTGGGTGTTCGACCTGCGCGACGAGGACGTCTACTGGTGCACCGCGGACGTGGGCTGGGTGACGGGCCACTCGTACGTCGTCTACGGCCCGCTGATGAACGGCGTCACCACCATCATCTACGAGGGCGCACCCACGCAGCCGGGGCCGGACCGCTTCTGGGACATCATCGAGCGCTACAAGGCCACCATCCTCTACACCGCGCCCACCGCCATCCGCGCCTTCATGCGCCTGGGCGACGGGCCGGTGAAGAAACACAACCTGTCCTCGCTGCGCCTGCTGGGCAGCGTGGGCGAGCCAATCAACCCCGAGGCGTGGATGTGGTACCGCGACGTCATCGGCGGGGGGCGCTGCCCTGTCGTGGACACGTGGTGGCAGACGGAGACGGGCAGCATCATGGTCTCACCGCTGCCCGGCGCCACGCCCACCAAGCCCGGCTCCGCCACCTTCCCGCTGCCTGGCATCCACACCGAAATCCTGGACCGCGACGGCAAGCGCGTGCCGAAGGGGCAGGGCGGGCTGCTCTTCGTCACGAAGCCCTGGCCGTCCATGCTGCGCACCGTGTACGGGGACCCGGACCGGTACGTGAACACGTACTTCAGCGAACTGCCCGGCATGTACTTCACCGGCGACGGCGCGCGCACGGACGCGGACGGCTACGTGTGGCTGATGGGGCGCGTGGACGACGTGGTGAACGTGGCGGGCCACCGCCTGGGCACCGCGGAGGTGGAGAGCGCGCTCGTGGCGCACCCGAAGGTGTCCGAGGCCGCCGTGGTGGGCCGCCCGGATGACCTGAAGGGCACGGCGCTCGTCGCCTTCGTGACGCTCAAGCAGGGCAACGCGCCCTCGGACGCGCTCAAGAAGGAGCTGGCCGTGCACGTGGGCAAGGAGATTGGCGCCATCGCGCGGCCGGATGTCATCCGCTTCGCGGAAGGGCTGCCCAAGACGCGCTCCGGGAAGATCATGCGCCGGCTGCTGCGCGACGTGGCCGCGGGCAAGCAGTCCTCGCAGGACACCACCACGCTGGAGGACCTCAACGTGCTGGCGGCGCTGCGCCAGAACGACGAGTAGCCGCCAGCCAGGCACTTCAGGCGGCCGCCCCTAAGCGTCCTTCGGGTCCTTCTGGGGGCGGCCGTACTTGTCCTTCACCTGCTCCCGGTCCGCCTTGCTCCACCAGATGCGGGAGCTCCACAAGGCGGGCCCCAGCACGACAGTGAAGACGAAGAACACCACCAGGCCCACCACGATCTCCGTCACGCCTTCCTCCAAAGGGAGCCCGGGGTTTCTGGAAAGACCCAGGGCAGGAAAAGGCAACCCTATCCTCCCCACACGGCGGGTGCCATCCAACGTCAGGGCCGGGAAGTAGCGCGGCGCTCGGCGGCCATCGGCTTCTCGCATGGCGTCCCGCGGCAGGGCGGCCGGGGCCCGGGTGCTTGGGTGCCGGGCAACCTGTCCGGGAGGGCAGCGGGCGACGGTCCTGCTAGATTGCGCCGCCATGAACCGATTCCCTTCGACCCTCTTCACCGCGCTGCCGCTGACGGCGGTGCTCGTCGCCCCCGTCGTCGCGGACGCCTGCACCAGCATGCTGGTGACGAAGGGCGCCACGACGGACGGCTCCACGTTCATCACCTACGCGGCGGACGCCCACGAGCTGTACGGCGAGCTGTACTACACGCCCGCGCGCCGCCACGCGGCCGGCTCCATGCGCGACGTCGTGGAGTGGGACACCGGGAAGTTCCTGGGCCGCATCAAGCAGCCGGCCGCCACCTATTCGGTGGTGGGCAACATGAACGAGCACCAGCTGTCCATCAGCGAGTCCACCTTCACGGGCCGCAAGGAGCTGGAGGGGCCCGCGGGCATCATCGACTACGGCTCGCTCATCTACATCGCGCTGGAGCGCGCGAAGACGGCGCGTGAAGCCATCCAGGTGATGACGGACCTGGTCGCCGAGTACGGCTACGCGTCCACGGGTGAGACGTTCTCCATCGCCGACTCCAAGGAGGCGTGGATCCTGGAGATGATTGGCAAGGGCGAGGGGCAGAAGGGCGCGGTGTGGGTGGCCCGCAAGCTGCCGGACGGCTACCTCTCCGCGCACGCCAACCAGTCGCGCATCCGCCAGTTCCCGCTCAACGACAGCGCCACCACGCTGTACTCGCCGGACGTCATCTCCTTCGCGCGCGCGAAGGGCTGGTACACGGGCGCGGACAAGGACTTCAGCTTCGCGGACACGTACCACCCGCTGGACTTCGGCGGGCAGCGCTTCAGCGAGTCGCGCGTGTGGAGCATCTTCCGCCGCGCGGCCCCGTCCCTGAAGCTGGGCGTGGAGTACGCGGACGGCGCGGACACCACGAAGCGGCTGCCCCTGTGGGTGAAGCCGGACAAGAAGGTGTCCGTGCAGGACGCCATGGCGCTCATGCGCGACCACTTCGAGGGCACGCCGCTGGACATGTCCAAGGACGTGGGCGCGGGGCCCTACGCGGTGCCCTACCGCTGGCGCCCCATGACGTGGGACGTGGACGGCAAGAACTACGTGCACGAGCGCGCCATCTCCACGCAGCAGACGGGCTTCTCCTTCGTCGCGCAGATGCGCTCGGCGCTGCCGGACGCCATCGGCGGGGTGCTCTGGTTCGGCGTGGATGACACCTTCACCACCGTCTACACGCCCATGTACGCGGGCATCCGGCAGGTGCCGAAGAACTTCGCCCAGGGCGTGGCCGGCCGCGGTGAGTTCTCCTGGGACTCGTCCTTCTGGGTCTTCAACTGGGTGTCGAACCAGGCCTACGGGCGCTGGAGCGACATGATTGTGGACGTGCAGAAGGCGCAGGGCGACCTGGAGGGCCAGTTCCTGGCGGACCAGGCCAACATCGAGAGCATCGCGCAGGTGCTCTACAAGCGGACGCCGGAGCAGGCCCGCCAGTACCTCACCGAGTACTCCCTGCAGCAGGGTGACAAGGTGCACGCGCGCTGGCGCAAGCTGGGCGAGCAACTGCTCGTGAAGTACATCGACGGCAACGTGCGCGACAACACGGGCAAGGTGGGCCACCCCCGCTACCCGGACGCGTGGTACCGCCGCATCGCCGCCGACAACGGCAAGATGCTGCAGTCGCACGAGAAGCCGGAGCCGAAGCCCGCCGCCGCGCCGGCCCAGCCCGTGGCCCCCGCGCAGCCCGTGGCCCCGAAGCCGACGGTCGCCCCGGCGCCCTGAAGCACCGGGAAAACCCGGGCGCGCGGTGTCCGTCCTGGGCCCCGCGCGCCGGGTCCGCACGTTCTCGCGTGTGTCGGTGAATGGCTTGTGGCAGTGAGGGCGCGGGCGGCAGGCGCGCCCGTGCCCGGAGGACGGTTCCTTTGAGTGACGCCCCCACCGCGACGGCCCTTCCGTTCCGGGATGACGAGCTGGCGGACTTCCTCGTGCGGACCAGCCGCACGTTCGCGCTCGCCATCCCGCTGCTCGACGAGCCGCTGCGCCGCGAGGTGGGCCTGGGCTACCTGCTCTTGCGCGTCGCCGACACGCTGGAGGACGCCGCCCCCTGGTCGCGCGACGAGCGGCGGGAGGCACTGGCCGCCTTCGAAGCGCTGCTCCAGGAGAAGCCGGGCGTGGACGCCGGGGCGCTGTCGCGCGAGTGGCTGGCGCGCCGTCCCAGCGAGAACGCGGGCTACCTGGACCTGCTCGCGCGCACGCCCACGCTGCTGGCGAGCCTGGACGCGCTGCGCCCGGAGGCCGGCGCCATCCTGCGCCACTTCGTCGTGAAGACGGTGCAGGGCATGGGGCAGGTGCTGGCCGGTGCTTCCGAAGACGGGCTGTTGAAGCTCGGGTCGCTCCAGTCCCTGCGTGACTATTGCTACATCGTGGCGGGACTGGTGGGCGAGCTGCTCACGGAGCTGTTCGTCCTGGAGCCGCGCCTCGCGCCGTACGCGCCGAACCTGCGCTCGGTGGCGCCGCTGTTCGGTGAGGGGCTCCAGCTGGTCAACATCCTCAAGGACGCGCGCCAGGACCGGAAGGAGGGCCGCGTGTGGCTGCCGGACGGCGTGCAGCTCCAGGACGTGGAGCGGCTCGCGGGCCAGGACCTGATCGCCGCGGCGCGCTACGTGCGCTCCCTGCACCTGGCGGGGGCGCCCCGGGACGTGCTCGCCTTCACCACGCTGCCGCTGCTGCTGGCCCAGGCCACCCTGGAGCTGCTGGTGCGCGACGGCGCGGGCGCCAAGGTGTCTCGCGCGGAGGTGACCGCCCAGATGAACGCCGTCCAGGCCGCGCTCGAACGGGGCATGCTCCCCGAGGCCGTGGAGGCGCTGGCCGGGCCCATGCCGGGCGGCCCCTGAAAAGCGTTGAGCGGGAAGCAACTCCTGGGCACTGGCGCGGGATAATTCCGGTGCAGGTGTTCCCCCTCTGGAGTCGTGTCTCCCATGAACTGCGCGCGCTCCGCACCGGCGGTCATCGTCTACTTCCCCGCGCGTTCGGAGACCTCGCCTCTGAGGGTGCACCGCCGGGCGGTCCAGGTGGAGCGGAGGGGTGGGGGGCTGCCGTTCGCCGCCACGCGTCAACGCGGCCTGTGGACGTTCCAGACGCCGGCGGGGCCTGAGCGGTGGCTGCCCGGGCGGGTGCGGGGGAAGGACCGGATGCAGGCGTTCCTGGTGGACGTGCTGGGCTTCGGCGCGGTCATCCAGACGTATGACGTGACGGCGGACACGCGCAGCGACTCGCTGCCCGGGCACCCGGACTTCGCGAAGAACTTCGACCTGTTCCTGCACCACTACGCGGGCGCGCTGCTCAAGCACGCGGCGCCGGAGGTGGCCTTCGCCCGCGCGCTGGGCCAGGTGGTGATGCTCAACGGCCAGCAGTGGGCCGGGCTGGGCTTCACGCTGACGGACGCCGGCCAGCGGCTGGTGGACGCGTGGCTCGCGGAGCAGGGCGTGGTGCTCAGCCCTCCCGCCTGAGCCACACCCTGAGCGGTCCCCCGGACTCGAAGCCCAGGGCCCGCCAGGCGTCGAGCGCCTCGCCGTGCTCGTAGCCGACGACGGGCTGGCCCGGGAAATGGGCTCGGACGTGCGTGAGCAGCTCCGCGTCCAGCGCGGCGGGCGCGCCTTCGACGCGGAACGTGTTCGACAGTCCGACCGCTTTCGCGGCGAAGGAGGCAATGCCTCCGGCCAGGGGGCGCGTCCCCTCACCCGCGGCAAGGAAGACGACGCCCTCCTCCTGGAGCAGCGAGGGAGGAAACACGCGCGCCCCGGGCGCGGGCCTCGCTCCCGGGGGCAGGCCGCTCCATGCGGCCTCCCACGCCTCCAACTCCTCCGGTGTCCGCACCTTGCGCCACGCCGTGCCTGAAGCAGGGGACGGCACGGGCGCGGTGGCCGCCAGGTGGATCCACCAGGCCTCGAACAGCAGGTCGAAGCCGTGCGCGGCGAGGTCGAGCGTCGCGAAGCTGTCCTTCACGCCCCAGCGGCCCGGCAGCTCCAGTCGGGACAGGGCGTGGAGCGAGGCTTCCGTGCGGTCCGCCGTCAGCGTGACGGCATTGGGATAGAAGGCCGGCACTGGCGCTGGGTTGAGCCACAGGCCGTCCTCGAACCGGCCCGGGCGGCCGTGGGCGCGGCAGACGGCGTCGCACCACTCCGCGTTGTTCCGGACGGCGGGAAGCCAGGGCGGGGAAGGGGACATGGCCCGCGAGCATAGGGCCGGTGGTGCCCGCCTGGGCTCGGTCGTCCGCCTGCCGCCAGAGGGGGCCTCGGGAGACCCTGGGCGGACGGCGGGAGTCCGGATATGGGTAGGGCGATGACTGCCCTGGCCTACCCCATGCCGCTGTGTGTCGCGCCGATGATGGACTGGACGGACCGGCACTGCCGGTACTTCTTCCGGCTCATCTCCCGCCACACGCTGCTCTACACGGAGATGGTGACCACGGGCGCGGTGCTGCACGGCAAGCGCGACCGCCTGCTGGGCTTCACGCCCGCCGAGCACCCCGTGGCCCTCCAGCTGGGCGGCTCGGAGCCCGCGGACCTGGCCGCCTCCGCGCGCATCGGTGAGGAGTGGGGCTACGACGAGATCAACCTCAACGTGGGCTGCCCCAGCGACCGCGTGCAGTCCGGCCGCTTCGGCGCGTGCCTGATGGCGGAGCCGGACCTCGTGGCGCGCGGTGTCGCCGCCATGCGCGAAGCGGTGCGCATCCCCGTGACGGTGAAGTCGCGCATCGCCATCGACGACCTGGAGGAGTGGCCCACGCTGGAGGACTTCGTGCGGCGCGTCTCCGCGGCGGGCTGCACGCGCTTCATCGTGCACGCGCGCAAGGCGTGGCTGCAGGGCCTGTCCCCCAAGGAGAACCGGGACGTGCCGCCCCTGCGCTACGACCTGGTGCACCGGCTCAAGGCCGAGTACCCGCACCTGGACATCAGCCTCAACGGCGGCATCAAGACGCTGGACGCGGCGGCGGAGCACCTGGGCCGCGTGGACGGCGTGATGATGGGCCGCGCGCCCTACGAATCCCCGTACCTCCTGGCGGACGCGGACCGGCGCTTCTTCGGCGGCACGCAGGCGCCCCTCACGCGGCACGAGGTGGTGGACGCGATGCTGCCGTACATCGAAACGCAGATGAGCCAGGGGGCGCCGCTGGGCGCCATCACCCGGCACATGCTGGGCCTCTTCCAGGGCCTGCCCGGCGCGCGCGCCTGGCGCCGGCACCTGAGCGAGAACGCCCACAAGGACGGCGCGAGCCCGGAGTTGGTGCGCGCCGCCGCCGCGAAGGTGCCGCGCGCCGCCGACCTCCAGGCCGTGGCCTGACGACACCGAGCCTGGCCCGGGCCTTCAGCGCTTGGGCACGGTGGTGCAGCACCCGGAGCGCGCGCAGCGGACCCAGCCCTGGTTCTGGCAGAGCTGATCATTCGTGCACGCCGGGCCCTGGCCCGGCTGTCCGCAGGAGGGGGACGGCCCGACACCGGACTTCGCGGCCTGGATCTTCACCATGGGGCAGCGGGGTTGAGAACCATTGCCCATGCAGTTGTTGGTGGCGCCGCCGGTGACGTTCGTCGGGCATGTCATGCGCGCCGCCGGGCGCCGCTGATCATCCACGGAGAAGCAGACGCCGACCTCCATGAGGTTGCAGTTCGGGTCGCAAGAGAAGGCGACGCTGTCGCCCTGTCCGAACGCGGCGCGCAGGTTCTCCAGCGCCACGCTCCCGCCGACGTTGTCCGTGATCGCGGCCGGCGTCCCCTGGTCGCCCGGCAATGACAGCAGCGCGTCGATGGTGCTCTGGAAATAGGTCCGGGTATCCATCCCCGTGCAGCTGCCGTGCTTGGGCCACTCGTGGTTCGCGAGGAAGAAGTTGTCCGTGACGAAGCCCGGCCCGTAGGTGCCCATGGCGGGCGGAATCGTGGCGGGGTCGGGGAAGCACTTCGAAGGGGCATTGCTGCCCTGGCATTCGCAGAGCCCACCGCAGTACGCCGGATAGGTGCAGTTGAGCTCCCGCGCCTCCTCGTCGTTGAACTGGGGCCACAGCCCGTGGATGGTGAGGTGCGTCGCGCCGAAGGATTCTTCCAGGTCCCCGCACTCCTCCTTGTCCGGATGGGTCCGGCAGAAGGTGGGGGCCCACGTCAGCGCGAGCAGGTACGTGCCAAAGCGCGGCGTCGCGCATGCGCCCGCCTCCTTCGCGCTGGCGTCCGCCTTGAAGCAATTGCAGGCGGTGGCCTGGGGCTGGCCGAACTCGAACTCGATGGCTTCCGGCTTCGCCAGGTTGAGCGGCCGGGCGGTGGCCGTGGGCGGCGTGGGTGGAGGCGCGGGAGGCGGCTCGTGATGCGTGCGGCATCCCTGCGCGATGAACAGACATGCCCACAGGGCAAGGCGCGACGTGAGGCGCATGGCTTGATTCCCTCGGGACCGGTTTGCGGCACGAAGGTACGGAGGTGGGGACGGGCGCTACACCCCGTGCTCCGGTGCACCGCTCGCGTCCGGGCTCGAACCCTTTCCTCCGGCGCGCGGAGCCCCCAGCTTTCCCAGGACCCATTCACCGCGAGGGATTGCACCATGGCACGCGCCATCATCAAGAAGGCCAACGAGGCGGACGAGCGCCGGCCCTTCGTGTCGCACGGAGAGGCCATCGTCCTGAACATGGGAGCGCTCAGCATCGGCAGGGGCTACTTCGAGCCCGGCTGGCGGTGGTCGGAGCACGTGAAACCCATCGCGGGCACGGAGCGCTGCGAGGTGGTCCACACCCTCAGCGTCCTGTCCGGGCGGATGCACGTCCTGATGAATGACGGTCAGGAGCTGGACCTGGAGCCGGGCGACGTCGCCTTCATCCCGTCAGGCCATGACGCCTGGGTCGTGGGCGATGAACCCTGCCGCGTCGTCGACTTCACCGGCGCGGAGGACTACGCCAAGGCCAGCAAGGAGGAACAGGAGCAGCCGTCGCTCCAGTAGTCCTCCGTCGCTCAGTCGATGCCCAGCCGCTCCAGCAGCGCGTCCACCACGTTGGAGACGCGGAACTGGTCCAGCCAATCATCCACGTCGGTGAGGCCCGTGAGCGCCGCGAAGCGGCGCAGCACGTCCGAGGCCTGGACCGCGGTGCGCAGGCCCAGCAGCTCGAACAGGTGCGGGCGTCCGCGTTGATACAGCGCCGCGTCCAGGCGCTTCCACGGCTCCACCCACGCCGGCTCCTCCAGGGGCCAGATGAGCGCGCGGCGGGACTGGGACTGCGTCCGGTCGAGGATGGCATTGACCGCGCGACGGCCCGCCTCGCACGCCCCTTCCATGGAGGCCAGGTCCGTGTGCGTACGGACGTAGTCCGCCGCGAGGCAGAGATTGGGGATGGCGCTCGCGGCCTCCGGACGCACGTCCCAGGAGCCGGGCGGATGGACCAGCAGGCCGGACGAGTTGCGCGGCGGCAGCCCTCCGCCGTAGTCCAGGTCCGCGTCCAGGTGGAAGGAGTGCAGGAGCTCGTCGGTCAGCACCTGCTCGTCCGGGTCGAGCCCGTTGAGCGCCGCCTTGAGCTGTCCCCAGACCTCCGTGCTTATCTCCTCCGGCGTGCAGTCCTTCGCGCGCTTCGGAACGAACGTGCCGGGCGTGTTCCAATCCGAGACATCGATGGACAGCAGCCCGCCCACCTGCCCATCCCCGAACACGCGCCGGAACAGCCCCAGCTCGCGCCAGAACTGCGGCTGCGAGATGGACGTCAGCGCCCAGGGCGAGTCCGGATAGAAGGTGTGGCCGCGGACCAGCGGCACGTCCTCGTAGAGGAAGAACTGGATGCCCACCATCCAGGACACCAGCTGCTCCACGTCCGCCGCGCGCAGCCTGGCCAGCGCAGGGTCCAACGCGGCCAGCTCCGGGGTTATCAGCGCATGCGCCGCCTCCAGCGGCACCGCGAGCACGTAGTGGTCGGCCGTGCGGGGCTCGCCGTTGGTGAGGCGGACCCCGGCGATGCGCCCGCCCGCGACGTCCAGCCCGGTGCAGCCGATGCCCGCGTGGAACTGCACGCCCAGTCCGCGCAGGTGGGCAATCCAGGGGTCGAGCCACAGCTGGCTGGTGGGGCCGCCCATCGTCCGGTCGTTGTTCACCCCGCTCTGGGCGAAGTCGAGGATGAGTTGCATGGAGATGGCGCCAATCGTCCGCGCGGACCCGCGCCGCGGATCCATGGCCACCATCGTGCGCGGCACGGCCCGCAGCTGCCGCTGGAACTTCGGCGAGTACAGGTCCCCCTGCGCGAAGTCCCACCAGGACATCCGCTCATACTGGCCGAACCGGCGGGCTTCACTGGATGAGAGGAATTGGAGGATCTTGAGGCTGTAGAGGCTGCTGTCGGCCTTGTCGAAGTCCAGCTTCTGGAAGAACAGCTCCAGCGCCTCCAGGACGTCATAGGGCTTGTCCAGCTTGCGGCGGGAGAAGCGGTACCACGTGTCCTCGTCGATGAGCGCGATGGCGCTCTCCGTGGTCGCCTTGAGCTGCTGCTCCACCGTGGGCGTGGCCGCGCCAGGACCGGCGGGCGTGCGCTGCATCATGTCGATGACGTGGCGGTAGAAGCGCGGGTAGAAGCGGAAGCCGTGCTCGCCTGGCAGGTCGCGCCGGCCCTGGGTCCCGGTGCCCACCACCGGCTGTGAGCGGGCCTTGCCGCCCCAGCTCGTCCGCGTGTCGAAGACGTGGACCTCGAAGCCGCGCTCCACCAGCTCGTGCGCGACCGTCAGTCCCGCGACGCCCCCTCCCACCACGATGACGCTGGGCATATGGCTCCCTTGCCTGGGCTTCGTGTGCGCAGGGGAGCGTCGCGTAGGCCCCAGGGAGTCCGCATCACCCCGGAGTGTGAGTGAGATGTCTTGGACGAACGTACGAGACGCAGCGTGTTGGATATGGAAGGGATTGAAACATGTAACTCAAGACAGGCGAGACACACTCTCGTCGCGGTGCCTCTTTCAGCCAACCCGTGACGTCCTGCCCTGCTTCCGGCCTCGTTTTCCCGTGGATTCCAACGCTCCGTGAAATCACCGGTGAGGTTGTTTCTTTGTGTTCATTTCGCTACTGTTCAGTTCTCGATTCATTCCTCGCCTGGGGGACGGCCCACCTTCATGGCAATGCCTTGCATGTCGAGGAAGGGGGGCGCCAGTCCGTGTTCTTGAGAATCCCTCCACCCATCCCCCTACGTGTGCCGGTCTCCCTTCGCCCCTGGGGCGCGAGGTGACGACAGGCCCGGGGGACATACCGTCGGAGACCGCAGCGGAGTGGCAGAAGGTGCTGGCCGTCTTCGCGGACGAAGCGGAGGGGTTGGTCTCCTCCATGGAAGAGAACCTCATCGCGCTGGAGGTCTCTCCGGCGGATGGGTTGCTGCCAGGCATCCTGCGTGGAGCCCACACGCTCAAGGGCGCGGCGGCGTCGCTCGGCTTCCAGGCCGTGACGGACTACACGCACGGCGTCGAGGACCTCCTCCAGGCCCTGCTCGACGGAAGCATCGCCCTGGATGAGACGCGGGTGTCGCTGCTGCTCGGCGCGGTGGATCACCTCCGCGAGCTGTGCCAGGCGTCGCTCGCGGGCGTGGACTCGCTGGGCGCGGTGCACCAGATCCACCTCTCCCTGCTGCGCGAGGGCATCGTCGCGGGGGCTCCCACGGAGGCGCTGCCGATTCCCGCCGCGCTGCCGCGCATGCCGGAGGTGCGGAGCACGGCGCGGACCCGCGTGCGCATGGACATGGAGCGCCTGGACCGCATCGTCACGCTCACCGCGGAGCTGTCCGTGGCGCGCGGGCGGATGGCGCAGTTCCTGGCGCGCGCGGAGGACTCCGGCGCCAGCTGGGAGGACGCGCTCACCCAGCAGCGGGAGATGGATCCGCTCTTCGAGGCGCTCCAGGAAGAGGTGATGAAGGTGCGGATGGTCCCGGTGGGGCCGCTGTTCCGTCAGCACCTGCGCACCGTGCGCGACTTGGCCCGCTCCCAGCAGAAGCTGGCCCAGCTGGAGCTGGAGGGCGAGGACGCCACGCTGGACACCGCGGTGCTGGACGCGATGCGCGACCCGCTGCTCCACCTGCTGCGCAACGCGCTGGACCACGGCATCGAGTCGCCGGAGGAACGGCGCGCCGCGGGCAAGGACCCCCGGGGCCGCCTGCGGCTCAAGGCCTACCATGACGCCGGCAGCGTCGTGGTGGAGCTGGCCGACGACGGCCGCGGCATCCAGCGCGAACGGGTGCGCGAGCGCGCCCGGCAGAAGGGGCTGGTGGCGGCGCCCGAGCGGCTGCGCGACGACGAGCTGCTGCGCCTCATCTTCGAGCCCGGCTTCTCCACGGCCACCGAGGTGACGGAGCTGTCCGGCCGAGGCGTGGGCATGGACGTGGTGCGCCGGGACATCGAAGCCCTGCGCGGCTCCGTGTCCATCCAGAGTCAGGAGGGGCAGGGCACCACGTTGACGCTGCGGCTGCCGCTCACGCTCGCCGTCATCCAGGGCTTCGCCATGGGCGTGGGGGACCAGGTGTACGTGGTCCCCATCGAGGGCGTGCAGGAGTGCATGGAGGTCCCCGCCCAGGAGCGCACGGCGGATGCGTCCGGCGTGTTGTCGCTGCGTGGCCAGCCGCTGCCGTTCCTGCGGCTGCGCCAGGTGTTCTCCCTGGGCGGCAGCACGCCGGCCCGGGAGAACGTGGTCGTCCTGAGGCACCCGGACGGCGTCATCGGGTTGGCGGTGGATGAGCTCCAGGGCGAGGGCCAGCGGGTCATCCGGCCCCTGGGGCGCCTCTTCCAGGGCATCCCTGGCATCTCCGGCTCCACCATCCTGGGCGACGGCCGGGTGGGGCTGCTGCTGGACACGCCCGCGCTGGTGCGCAGGGCCATCCTCCACGCCTCCGAGGCCGCGCTCAGTCCTCCCTCCCCCCTGGCAACCCCTTCTCCCGCGAACGCCCCCCGGGCGCCGTAGCGGTCCGTCTCTGTTTCCGGAGTCATCATGTTCAACAACCTGAGCATCACGGCGAAGCTGACGCTCGCCTTCAGCGCGATGGTCGCCATCATCATCGCGCTGGTCGTGGTGGTGTACACGACCATCGTCAAGGTCTCCGTCACCGCCGAGGGCGACACCGAAAGCCACAAGGTGTTGATCGCCGTGCGCACCCTGGAGGGTGACATGGCCGACCTGGAGACGGGGCAGCGCGGCTTCCTCATCACCGGCGACGACAAGTTCCTGGAGCCCTACAACCTGGCCCGGTTGAGCCTGTCGCAGAGCCTGGACAGCATCCGCCAGCACACCCAGAGCGACCGCCGCCAGCAGGAGCGCCAGCAGGAGATCCGCGACCTGTTGCAGCAGTGGATCTCCCAGCACCTGGAGCCGCTCATCGCCCAGCGCCGCGAGGTCACCGCGGGCCGCGGTGAACTGGCGCAGCTCATCGCGGTGGAGCAGTCCGCGCGCGGCAAGCAGACCGCGGACCGCATCCGGATGCAGCTCACCAAGCTGGCGGACGACGAGACGGCCCTGCTGGCCGAGCGCACCGCCCGCACCGCGAGCATGGTGGTGGACCTGTACGACATGATCATCATGGGGGGCGCCCTGGGCGTGGTGCTCGCGGCCCTGCTGTCCTACTTCCTCACCCGCAGCATCGTGCAGCCGCTCACGGAGGCCGTGCAGGTGACGGCGCAGGTGACGGCCGGCGACCTCACCGCGAACATCACCGCCCGTGGCACGGACGAGACGGGCCGGATGATGGGCAGCATGCGGGACATGATCCACCGGCTGTCGGGCGTCATCAGCGAGGTGCGCGGCGCCGCGGGCTCTCTGTCGTCCGCGTCCCTCCAGGTGGCGTCCGCCGCGCAGGGACTGTCGCAGGGCACCAGCTCCCAGGCGGCCTCCGTGGAGGAGACCACCGCCAGCCTGGAGCAGCTCAACGTCAGCATCCGCCAGAACTCGGAGAACAGCCGGGAGATGGAGCAGACGGCGGTCAAGGGCGCCCGCGACGCGGAGGAGAGCGGCCGCGCGGTGAAGGAGACCGTGGAGGCGATGAACGCCATCGCGGAGCGCATCGACATCGTGGAGGAGATCGCCTACCAGACGAACCTGCTCGCGCTGAACGCCGCCGTGGAGGCCGCGCGCGCCGGGGAGCACGGCCGGGGCTTCTCCGTCGTCGCCACGGAGGTGCGCAAGCTGGCGGAGCGCAGCCAGAAGGCCGCGAAGGAGATCGGGAGCCTGGCCACCTCCAGCGTGAAGGTCGCCGAGCGAAGCGGCCAGCTGCTGTCGGAGCTGGTGCCCGCCATCCGCCGCACGTCGGAGCTGGTGCAGCAGGTGGCCAACGCCTCGCGCGAGCAGTCCATCGGCGTGTCGCAGATGAACCGCGCCATGACGCAGGTGGATCAAGTCACGCAGCGCAACGCGTCCGCCGCGGAGGAGCTGTCCTCCACCGCGGAGGAGATGGCCACCCAGGCGGAGTCGCTGCTGCAGATGATGAACTTCTTCCGGCTGGTGGAGGGCTTGAGCTTCAACGCCTCCTCCGCGCCGCGCGCCCCGGCCCACCGGCCGCAGATGTCGCCCGTCCGGGGGCTCCAGGCGGCGGCGCAGGGGCCGCTGGCCACGTCCACGAACGGGGCGCTGTCCCGGCTCCAGAACGGCGCGGAAGCGCCGGCCCCTCATGACTTCCAGCGGTTCTAGGAAGGGGCGCGCACCATGAGCCAGTCCACCGAACCAGGCAGCGGCAGGTCCAGCTACCTGAGCTTCATGCTCGCGGGCGAGGAGTACGCCGTGGGCCTCCTGCGGGTGCGGGAGATCATCGAACACCGCCCCGTCACGCGCGTGCCGGGGATGCCCGCGGCCGTGCAGGGCGTCATCAACCTGCGCGGCAGCGTGGTGCCCGTCGTGGACCTGGCGGTGAAGTTCGGGCTGCCGCCCCGGCCCATCACGCGCTGGTCCTGCTTCGTCATCGTGGAGGTGGCGCTCGACGGCCAGCAGACGGTGTTGGGCCTGCTCACGGACACCGTGCGCGAGGTGCTGGAGCTGGGCCCCGCGGACATCGAACCGCCCCCCGCCTTCGGCACGCGCGTGCGGCTGGAATTCCTGCGCGGGATGGGCCGCCACAACGACACGTTCATCCTGCTGCTGGACCTGGACCGGCTCCTGTCGCTGGAGGAGTTGCTCCGGCTGACGGCCGCCACCGACGAGGCCGCGGCCCCCGCGCCGGCACCGGTGGCTCCGGCCGCTGCGCCGGAAGCATCGGGCAACGGGTGAGGGGATGAGCGAGGACGCGCCCTGGCCGTCCGCGCTGCCTCCGGCGCTGTCGCGCTCGGAGCTGGCGCTGTTCCAGCATCTGGTGGAGGCGGAGGCGGGCATCCACCTGTCCTCGGCCAAGAACGCGCTGGTGGCGAACCGGCTGTCGCGGCGGCTGCGGGAGCTGGGGCTGACGTCCTACGCCGCCTACCACGCGTACGTCACCTCGCGGGGGAACGAGGCGGAGAAGGTGCGGATGCTCGACAGCCTCTGCACCCACGAGACGTCCTTCTTCCGTGAGCCCCGGCACTTCGACCTCCTGCGCGAGCACGTCTTCCCGGAGTGGGCGGCCCAGGCGGCGCAAGGCCGGCGGCCCCGGAGCATCCGCGTCTGGAGCGCCGGGTGCTCCACGGGCGAGGAGCCGTACTCGCTGGCGATGGAGCTGTTGGAGGCGTTCCCCAAGGGCTCCGGGTGGAGCCTGGAGATCGTCGCCACGGACCTGTCCACCTGGGCGGTGCAGCGCGCGGAGGAGGGCCTCTGGAGCATGGAGCGGGCCCGGAGCATTCCGCAGTTGCTGCTGCGCAAGTACATGCTGAAGGGCGTGCGCACCCAGGAGGGCCTGATGACGGCGGGCCCGGAGCTGCGAAACATCATGCGCTTCGCTCGCGCGAACCTGCACGCGCCGGCCACCTGGCCGGTGGGGCCGTTCGACATCATCTTCTGCCGCAACGTGCTCATCTACTTTGGCAGGGAGGCCCGGACGCGAGTCATCCAGGGGCTGCTGTCGCGGCTGCCGGAGACGGGCTACTTCTTCCTGGGGCACGCGGAGAGCCTGATTGGCATCACCGCGGCGGCGCGCTCCGTGAGCGCCAACGTGTACACGCCGCGCCCCGGACCGCCGTTTCCGTCACGCGAGTAGCGCCGTTTTCCATTGATGGAAAGCAGGTGCCCGCCGCTGCCCGTTGTTGACGGGGCGGCCGGCGCCCATCCTTGTCCCATGAAACGATTTGATTTCGCGGGCAAGACGGTGCTGGTGACGGGAGCCTCCATGGGCATCGGCGCGGAGTTCGCCCGGCACCTGTCACGGCGCGGGGCCACGGTGGTGCTGGTGGCCCGGAGCGAGGCGAAGCTGGAGGCGCTCGCGGCGGCGCTGGGCAACGCGCATGTCCTTCCCGCGGACCTGACCGCTCCCGGCGCGCCCCAGCGGCTCTTCGAGGCGGTGCGTGCGAAGGGGCTGGAGGTGGACGTCCTGGTGAGCAACGCGGGGTTCGGGCTCCACGGTGGCTTCGACGTGCTGCCCTTGAAGGACCAGTTGGAGCAGATCGACCTCAATGTCCATGCGCTCGTGGAGTTGACGCACGTCTTCCTGCCCATGCTGGAGCGGCGCCAGGGAGGCGTCATCCACGTGGCCTCCATGGCGGCGTACCAGCCGACGCCGTACATGGCGGTCTACGGCGCGACGAAGGCCTTCGTCCTGTCCTTCAGTGAGGCGCTCTGGGCGGAGTACCGCGAGCGCGGCGTGCGCGTGCTCGCCCTGTCGCCGGGGGCCACGGACACGCCGTTCTTCGAGCGTTCGGGGGAGGGTGCTTCGCCTGGGAAGAAGGCGCGCCCGGAGGACGTGGTGGAGGTCGGCCTCGATGCGTTCATCGCGGGGCGCTCGTCGGTGGTGCATGGCTTTGGCAACCAGCTCGCGGCGTTCGCCAACCGGTTCTTCTCGCGGGAGCTCAGCGCGAAGGTCATCGCGTGGATGACCCGGCCGAAGACGCCCGCGCTCCCGGCGACCTAGAGTGCTTTCCATTCATGGAAAACAAGCTGCCCGCCTGGGATGACCTCCGCGTCCTGCTCGAAGTGCATCGAGGCGGCAGCTTCCTCGCGGCGGGGCTCACGCTGGGCCTGTCGACGTCCACGGTCGCGCGCCGCATCGGGGCGCTGGAGCAGGACCTGGGGCTCACGCTGGTCCACCGCACCTCGCAGGGCGCGTGGCTGGAGAAGGAAGCCCTGGAGCTCATCACGCTGGCGGAGCGCTTCGAGCAGTCCCTGCGCGCGCACCGGCGCGATGGCGGTGGAGGCTCACCCTACGCGGGCAGGATTCGCATCTCCCTCCCGGACGGTTTCCTGACGGGAGCGGCGGAGGCGGCGACTCGCTTCCGGCGGCTGCATCCGGAGACGCTGATTGAAGTGATTTCGGAGCTGCGCTTCGTGGACCTGTCCTCGCGCGAGGCGGACATGGGCGTACGGGGTGGCCGGTCCTCCTCTCCGGTGCTCGTCGACAAGCCATTGGGTGAGGTCTTGAGCGGCCTCTACGCGAGCGAGGACTACCTCTCGCGCTCCCTTCCCAAGCGCTTCCTGGGCGCTGACGACTACCGCGGGCAGGACTTCGTCGTGGAGGACGAGACGCCACGTGGACAGGGCCCCGCGCAGTGGTTGAGCCAGCGGGGCGCCTCCCGTTTTCCCTTCCGCTCCAATTCGATGGAGGCGCGGCTGCACGCGGCGAAGGGAGGCATGGGGCTGGTCATTCTCGGGGTGGGAGCCGAGAAGCAGCATCCGGAGTTGAGGCGGGTGCGACTGGAGACGCCGCTGCCGTCGCTGCGCTTCTACCTCACGATGCACAAGGACCTGCGCAAGGTGCCCCGCATCCGGGAGTTCGCGAAGACCTTCGAGGCCGTGTTCGCGGAGTACCTGGCCGCGCAGGCCGAAGCGGAAGCCTTCGCTCGTCGTCGGCCCGGTGGAGGTCGTCGATAAAGCCTGTTCACTGTCGACCTCGTCAACCCGGACTCGGGTGAAGGCCTCTCACGCATCGCCGCGACCACGCGCGGTGACGTGGTGCGACCCGAGTTCTTGGCGAAGGAAGGGCTCACCGCGAAGGTGGAGGAGCTGACGCGGCGCCTGAAGGCCCTGGACGTTCGCGGTGAGCCCTACGCCCTGGAGCCATGGGACACGCAGGTCTCTGCCATCGCCCAAAGCGTGATGGCGGGGTCGGGCGAGGACGCCGTGATCCGCAAGCCCGGGATGCGCTGCCGGATCTGGTGGAGCGGGTGAAGGGGCGCTTCCCCAACTCCAGACCATCACCGTCAGGGGAGAGGGTGGCTTCGAGGAGACCGTCAGCGTGGGGGCGTGAGCGCCTGTCCGTGCAGCGCCGGAGCCTCGTCGGAGCGGGGCGTCTCTCGCGGTTCTGGCGCGGCGGAACCCTTCCAGCGCGTCAGGGCAATGATTGCCACGCCCAGGACGACGACGCTGAAGATGGACGCCTCCAGGCCATAGGCGCCGCCCGTGAGCCACTCCGGGCGGCCGTGGAAGACGGGCGTCCACCAGCCGTGGGCCTCCTTGCCGCTCACGCCGAAACCCAGCGTGCCCAGGAACCAGTTCCAGCCCATATGCACGCCGACTGGCAGCGCCAGGTGCCGCGTGCGCAGGTAGCACAGGCCCAGCATCCAGCCCGCGAGGAAGGTGGCGACCATCGCCACGACGCGCGTGGGGACCTCCATCTCCGGGGTGAAGGGGTGTGCCAGGCAGAAGAGGAGGGAGATGACCACCTGCGCCCAGCGCGTGCCCAGGCCCCGGATTGCGCGCTGGAAGAGGTAGCCGTGGAACAGCGCCTCCTCGAGGAGGCCCACGCCCAGCATCACCCAGGCCAGCTTCACGACCGCGGTCACCTGGGCGTTCGCGGCGCGCTCCAGGTGGTAGCCACCGGCCACCCAGGCGAGCAGGGCCACGAACCCCACCAGCACCACGCCACCCAGGGCCCCCACGCCGAGGTCACGGCCCGCGCGCCGGTCCAGCGACATTCCGAGCGACGTCAGGGGCTCCTTTTCGAGATACAGGAAGTCGAGGCTCACGAGCAGCACGCCCAGGAAGCCGAAGAAGGGGTTCGGCACGAACGGCCTCACGGCCGCGGGCAGCAAGGTCTGGAGCCACATCAGGATGCCGGCCAGGACGGCGGACACCACGAGGAAGCCGGCGCCCTTCCAGCCGTTGCGCAGGCGCCCTTCGCCATCCCGGAACACGACCTTCATGATGATGAACCTCGCAGCGTGGTTGCGCGCCCTGCCTACAGCCTACTCGCGACCCCGGGAAGGATTGCCCCGGTTCGACACGGCGTGGCACAACCCGGCGCATGAGCACGGGCCCGAAGACGATTTGCCGGGGCGACCTGTACTGGTGCGAGCCGGACGAGGCCCGGGGCTCCGTGCCGCCCATCGCCCACCCGTACCTCGTCATCCAGGACGACGTCTTCAACCGCTCCCGCATCCACACCGTCATCGTCTGCGCGCTCACCTCCAACCTGAGGAAGGCGAGCGAGCCCGGCAACGTGCTGCTCGAAGTGGGGGAGGGCAGCCTGGCGAAGCAGAGCGTCGTGGTCGTGTCGCAGGTGTCCTCGGTGGAGAAGTCTCGGCTCGGTGAGCGCATAGGGGCGCTCTCCGACGCACGGGTCGAACAGGTCCTCGCGGGCCTGCGCTTCCAGCAGGCGTCCTTCTTCCGCGATTGAGCCCCCGGGGCCCTGCGGTCCACCTCCCGCCCCGACCCGGCCTGAACCTGTCCGACAGTCGGACCGGATTCAGCGGCTCGGATGAAGGGAGCGGCCCCCGGCGCAGGCCCTCAAGAACCTGTCCGACAGTCGGACCGGATTCAGCGGCTCGGATGAAGGGAGCGGCCCCCGGCGGAGGCCCTCAAGAACCTGTCCGACAGTCGGACAGGTTTCCGCGGAGCAGGTGAAGGGTGCCTCCCCCCGGGCGAGGTCCCTCCAAACTTGTCGGACAGTCGGACAGGTTTGTCGGCTGCGCCGCCGACGGGGAACCCCAGCAAGGTTCTCCTGTCCCCATCCGTCGGGGGCGGAATCCATGTCCGAACGCTTGCCGGGCGGTCCCCGCACCTCAGGCCCGGAGCTTGGGGCTACGCTCGTCGCGTGGCACGCGAGCCAGACCAGGATGACCGGGCGGTGGAGGCGCTGGTGGCCACGGCGCTCCAGGGCGTCCCAGAAAGCTCCGAGGCCTGGGAGGCCATCCGCGCCCTGCACCGCAGGGGAGGGGAAGCCGTCTTCGATGCCGCCAGCACGCTGCTTCGCTCGCGCCTCCCCCGGGAGCGCGCACGGGGCGCCGACATCCTGGCGCAGCTTGAACAGCCTTCCGACGTGCGGTCGCGCGCCGCGGACCGGATGCTGCCGCTGCTCAACGAGGAACAGGACGCGCAGGTCCTGCCAGCGCTCATCACGGGCCTGGGACACCTGGAGGACGCGCGGGTCCCGTCGGCGATTACATCCTTCCGGGATCATCCCTCCGCCCAGGTTCGTGGCGCCGTGTTGCTGAGCCTCCTGAAGTCGCCCGGTGAGGATCCGCTGTCCGTGCTCCTCGCGTTCGCGGATGACGTGGACGATGGCGTCCGGGGGCTGGCGATGGCCCACCTGCGGACCTTGCCTCCGGAGGTCGATACGCCTGCGCTCCGGGATTCGCTCGTGCGCCGCATGGACGACGAGAGTCCGATCCTCCGGGCCGAAGCCGTGCTCCTGCTCGCGCAGCGCAAGGACCCGCGAACGCTGGAGCCGCTGCGCAAGGTCCTCCGCCGCTCCCGGGTCCGACAGGAGTTCGTGGAAGCCGCAGGAGCGTTGGGCGACCCATCGCTGCTCCCTGCGTTGCGCGCACTGGAGGGGCAACGTCAGGACGAACGCCCCCTCACCCGCGCATTGGCTCAAGCCCTCGCCGCGTTGGAGTCGGTGTCCTGAGTCGCCTCACGGAGGCGGAACGGGATTGCCCCAGGCCGCAACGGAGATGCGCCACTGCCCGCCGGTTCGCACCAGGAGGAGAGGGGCGATGAAGCGCACACCTCCCACGCGGACCTCCCCCCTTCCAGCTGGGGCAAGCCCGCGCTGACCAACACGGTGCGTGCCGTGCAACGCACCCAGGTCCCCCGTGCGGCCAGCCGTCGCGGAGCTGCTGGCGCGGCTGCGCGACGGCCGTGGAGGCGCTTCCTGAAGCTCAGGCGGGCTGGGCGCTCGCCACGGAGTTCAGCTCCTTGAGCGCGTCATCCGGCAGCTTGAGCTCGGCCGCGGCCAGGTTCTCCTTCAGGTGCCCGACGGATGACGTGCCGGGGATGAGGAGGATGTTGGGCGAGCGGTGCAGCAGCCACGCCAGCGCGGTCTGCATGGGCGTCGCGTTCAGGCGAGCCGCCACGGCGGACAGCGTGGACGACTGAAGCGGGCTGAAGCCTCCCAGCGGGAAGAACGGCACGTAGGCGATTTGGTCGCGGGCGAGCGAATCGATGAGCGCGTCGTCGTGACGGTGCGCCAGGTTGTAGTGGTTCTGCACGCAGACGATGTCCGCGATGCGCCGTCCTTCCGCGACCTGCGTAGCGGTGACGTTGCTCAACCCGATGTGGCGCACCAGTCCCTTGCGCTGGAGCTCGGCGAGGGCGGTGAGGGGCGCTTCGATGGGCCCTTCGGCGGGCCCGTGCGTGTCGAACATGAAGCGCAGGTTGACCACGTCCAGCACGTCCCGCCCCAGGTTGCGCAGGTTGTCGTGCACGGCCTGGGTCAGCTCCTCCTTCGAGAAGGCCGGGAGCCAGGAACCGTCATTGCCGCGCCGGGCGCCAATCTTGGTGACGATGACGAGCCCGTCGGAGTAGGGCGCGAGCGCCTCGCGGATGAGCTGGTTGGTGACGTGCGGGCCATAGTAGTCGCTGGTGTCGATGTGGTTCACCCCGCGGGCCACGGCCTCGCGCAACACGGCCCGGGCGGCGTCCGGGTCCTTGGGCGGGCCGAAGACGCCGGGTCCCGCGAGCTGCATGGCCCCATAGCCGAGACGCTTCACGGGGCGGCCCCCGAGGGGGAAGGTGCTGGATGAATCGATACCGGGCATGCTCCATCTCCTTTTTGAGATGAATCATGCATAGCCACCGTGGACTTTCTGCATAACGGGGCACGACCCGTACAGGTTGTGCGGAGCGGCGAACAGTGAAGGTCGACCTGGGTGATTTGAACGCCTTCGTGGTGGTGGCGCGGGCCCGCAGCTTCCGCGAGGGTGCGCGCCTGAGCGGGAGCAGCGCGTCCTCGCTGAGCGACGCGGTCCGCCGGCTGGAGGAACGCCTGGGCGTCCGCCTGCTCAACCGCACGACGCGCAGTGTTGTCCCCACCGAAGCCGGAGAGGGCCTGCTGGAGCGCCTGGCGCCCGTGCTGACGGAGATGGAGGCCGCGCTCGACGTGGTGAACGGCTTTCGCAGCCGGCCCGCGGGCGTGTTGCGCCTCAACGTGCCCATCAGCGCGTCACGGCTGGTGCTGCCGCGCATCGTCCCGCCGTTCCTCGCCGCGTACCCCGACATCCACCTGGAGGTCATCTCCGAGGACAGCTTCGTGGATGTGATTGCCGCCGGCTGTGACGCGGGCATCCGCTACGACGAGCGGCTGGAGCAGGACATGATCGCTGTGCCCATCGGGCCGCGGGTCCAGCGCCACGCCACGGCCGCGGCCCCGGCGTACCTGGAGCGGCATGGGCGGCCGGAACACCCCCGGGACCTGCTGCGGCATGCGTGCCTGCGCGGCCGTTTCGCGAGCGGCGCGATGACGCTCTGGGAGTTCGAACGCGACGGCGAGGTGGTGACGGTCGAGCCCTCGGGACCGCTCATCGTGCGGGCGGGCGGGGGGACGGACCTCGCCGTCGACGCCGCGATCGCGGGCACCGGCATCGTGCACCTCTTCGAGGACTGGCTGCGTCCGCACCTGGACAGCGGCGCGCTGGTCCCCGTGCTCGAACCCTGGTGGCAGCCCTTCCCGGGGCCGTTCCTCTACTACCCGGGGCGGCGCTTCGTGCCCGCGCCGCTCCGGGCGTTCATCGACTTCATCAAGGCCCCGGAGACCGGGCCGTGATGCCAGGGGGCATCAGGGCTCGGACAGGCTCACGGTGAAGCCCTTGGGGACATTGGACTCGTCCAGCACGCGCATGAAGGCCTGGGCCGTCCACTCGACGTCGATCGTGCCGGGGGCCGCGACCGTGCCGGAGTCCGCGTCGGATTGGACGCCGACGTCAAAAACGGCCTGCACGGTCCACTCGCAGCCTTGACCCTCCGAGCATCTCTCGTCGAGGTACTTCACGCTCTCCACCGTCACGGCGACGTCGGGCTCCAGGACGCTTCTGCGGTCTTCATAGAAGGCGTCTCCGTGAAGGTAGCTGATGACCAACGACGGCTGCGTTGTTGGGGTGGGGTTACCCGGCGTCCACTTCGCCTTGGCCTGGATGCGCACCTCGCCTTCCACCGGATCCGACAACTTCTTCGTCGCGGAGGCCCGGACGACCACCGTGCGCGTGACCCTGCCGGTCTCTGTCGTCAGGCGGAAGGGCGTGCCGGTGTGGACCGGGGACGCCACATCCTCGGTCCGGGCTCGCGACGTGGCCACGACGCTGGCGCAGGCCATCAGCAGCACCAGGCGTGACGCCCAGGTGCGGGCCGCGGTGGGGATTCGCTCGAAGACGGAGGGACGGGCTCGACGCATGGCTTCCTCGGGCAGGCGTGAAGGTTCCGGGCGTACGGGGAACGCCGGGTGGCGAGACGCACAGCAAGCTCAATGCCACATGCTCCCAGAGGGAAGCGGGCTCCGTGCGTCGTGCGCCGTCGTCCTCATCAGGACATCCGTGTCATACGCGGACACTGGGAGCGGAGGGGACAAGCCCCCCTCCGTGGTACGGAACATCGATGGGGCCTACCGGGAAGGAGCCCAGGGAATGCCAGGCGCAATCGAAGCCATCAACGCCCTGAAGGAACGACTGTCGCGCGAGCAGGGGCTTCCCCTCCGAGCCGTGAGCGTGACCCCGGTCCGCGAGGAGGACCTGCGCCTGCTGGAAGATGCGCTGGGCCCCCTCCTCCCCAATGCCTACCTCCAGTTCATCACGCGGCACGGCCTGTTCGTCGCGACGGATGCATCCGGCTACGAGCGGGCACGGATGCTGAGTCCCTCCGAGGTGCTGGAGCGGCACGAGTGGTACAAGGAGTTCGTGGAGGAGGACTCCTTTGGTGAAGAGGAGGACGAGCGGGAAGCCGCCCTGCGCGAGCTGGAGGTGCGCAGGCGGCTCATTCCCTTTCAGTATATCGCCGACTCGTCCGTGCATGACTTCTACAGCTTTGACACAGGATTGCGCCGCGACGAAGGGTAAGCGTTCACGGGGGCCGAAGGCCGCGGAGCGTGAGCTGAGATTATGTGCCGGGCAGGAGCGAGGGCGCGGGAGTGCCGTGGAGATGGGCTTCGAGGGACGCCGTGAGAGCGTCGAGCACGTTGCGCTCCTGCTTGCGGAGGGTCATCACGGCCGTGAGGATACGCTCGACGAAGC